>NZ_JBHSDQ010000009.1:0-123104 GCF_042652025.1 Arthrobacter sedimenti
TTCAGCCCGACGAACTCCGGGCCCATCTGGACCTTGGCCTTGATCCACTCCGGCTTGCGCTCCACCGGAACCGCAGCATTGCGCTGCTCGATCCGCAGCATCTTCCGGCCTTCAGGTGCCAATGTCACAGTAGAGCTCCTTCAGGGCTCGAAACCAATGCTTCTTCATGTTTGCGGAATTCCGCTACGAACCGGTCCGCAATATCGGCGGGAGTGATTTCCCGGCCCGTTTCCAGGGACATGGTGGTCACCCCGGCGTCGGTGATGCCGCAGGCAATGATCTGCCCGTATGGTGCCAGGTCATTGCTGCAGTTGATCGCCACGCCGTGCATGGTGACTCCGTTGAGCACGCGGATGCCGATGGCCGCGATCTTGCGGTCCGGGCCCTTGGCGTCGGCCTTGATCCACACACCGGCCCGCCCCTTGATGCGCTCGGCCTTGATGCCGTAGTCCGCCATGACGGTGATCATGATCTCTTCAAGGCGCTCCACGTAATCCCGGATGCCGGAGCGGTTTTTCAGCTTCAGGATGGGGTAGGCGACCAGTTGTCCCGGCCCATGCCAGGTGAGCTTGCCGCCGCGGTCCACCGGAACCACCGGTGTGCCGTCAAACGGGCGCTCATGGTCCTCTGTCAGCTTGCCGGCCGTGTAGACGGCGGCGTGCTCCAAAAGCAGGACTGTGCTGGGGGCAACTCCGGCGACTACGTTGTCATGGAGTTCGCGCTGGGCATCCCAGCCTTCCATGTAATCAACGAAGTCGGGGGCAAGACCCAGCTGTGAAAACTCAAGAGTCATGGCATCCAGCTTAGACCCCGTAGCCGCGCGGGCCGGCTTTAGTGTCCAAGCTCACCGTCGTCCCCATTGTGACTGCGCTACCAGGGCTGTGGATAACTTCTGCAGCCGGCCGGGAACTCGGCTAGACATGGACCATGGATGATGCACAGGCGCCTGAGGTCCCCGGTTACGACGTCGGCCGGCTGCTGGGGCGGGGGAGCAGCGCGGACGTGTGGCTGGCCAGGCAACAGCGGACCGGGAGGGACGTCGCGCTCAAGTGCTTCCGCACTGCCGGCAGCAGGATGCGGGGCAGCGTGGCCAACACGGAGGAGGAGATGCGGCGGGAGATTCGCATCCTTTCGGTCCTGGACCACCAGCACCTGATCAGGGCCCGCGATGCCGTCCGCCTCGGGGAGCCCGGTGGAGGCACGGCGTTAACCATGGACTACGCTGCCGGCGGTTCCCTGGCACAGCTGGTCGCCGCCCGCGGCAGGCTCACTGTGGGGGAGACCGTCACCGTACTGACTCCCATCGCGCAGGCTTTGGGCTACCTTCACGGCAAAGGGTTTACCCACTCGGACGTATCTCCGGGGAACGTGCTGTTCACCGGGCAGGGAAAGCCCATGCTGTCAGACGTCGGCGTTGCCCGAATGCTGGGCGATCCTGGCTGTCCAGGAACGGCAGGAACGGCCGGTTTCCTTGACCCGTCCCCGGTCGATGCCGTGCGTGCCGGGCTGCAGCCTGAACGCGACGTTTACTCCGCTGCCGCACTTGGGTGGTACTGCCTGACAGGTGCTGCACCGGGACGCACCGCCGACCGCCCGCCGCTGTCACTCCTTGTTCCCGGCGTCCCAAGGGAACTGGCAGCAGCCCTGGAAGCAGGGCTGAACGAGGACCGGCGGCTGCGCCCCAACGCACTGGCATTGGCCACGGCTGTGTACCGCAGTGCAGACCCGCAGCCGGTGGACCTCTCCGACGCTGTCCACCCCACCGTCCTGCCCGAGCTGCTCACACGGCGCCGCGCCGCCCCTGAAACAAAGGGCGCCGGTCTCCGGACGAAACTCCGGGCTCTTCGCCGCCGCCTGGCGACGACCCGCTGGAGCGCCTTGTCCTTCACCCAGTCATCCGCCAAGCCGCCTGCTGGCCGGTCCAAACGGGGATCCATGTGGCAACAGCTGCCGTTGGCCCAAAAGAAAGCCGCCCTTGTCGCGCACTCGAAACCTACTGCCGGGTCCGTCACCCCGCCCGGGAAGCGTGCTGTCGCACCCGCCGTCCGGCAAGGCAAACATGCCGGCGGACCCGTAGCCGGCCGGAGGGCGGGGATACTGGCGCGTGCCCTCCTGCCCGCCATTGCCGCAGCGGCCGCCGCAATGTGGTGGCTGTCAGCCGCCGGACATCCGCCGTGGCCAGGAGCCGCCACAGCCGGTTCGCTGCCGGCAGCTGCACGTCCAGCCGAAGCTGCTGGGGACGGCGGAACACGAGCCCTTGCACCGGTTGATGGCGCCAGACAGGATGCCCTTGCGGCTGATCCCGCCGTTGCTGTGCAGGGCCTCGCCGCGCTGCGGGACCACGCATTCAGCAGCGGCCGGCTTGAGCTGCTTGCGGAGGTGAACGCGCCAGGTTCCGCAGCAGCTGCCGCCGATGAGCGCATCGCAGCGCAGCTCCGGCCAACGGGGGACCGCCTGGCCGGCTTCACCAGCACCCTCGCCGAGGTGGCGGCGGAAGTGGGTGCGACCCAGGACCATGCTGTCGTCAAGGTGGTAGCCGCCACCTCCGGCTACAGCACCGTCAATGAAGAGAACACGGTGCTTGCCACGGGGGCGCCCAGCCCGCCGCAGCCGCTTCGGTTGGTCCTTGTCTCCGTGGACGGCCAGTGGCGGGTCAGCGACATCCTTGCCGCAGAGTGAAGCAGGAGCGGCGGACCTGCACCAGCAGCGGAACGCAGCCCGGATAAGACAATGTGTGGCGGAAGGAGTCCCGGCGATTTCCGGCCGCCGGTAGATGCAGCTAGGCGGAGCCGTCCTTGGCGACTACCCAGCGCGCAGCATCCTCGAGGCTCCCGTGCTGCCACCGGAAGCCTGCGGATGCCAGCACTGCCGGTTCCATCCGCTGGCTGTGCAGCAGGAGCTCCTCGCCCAGCCCCGGCATCACCGTGCGCAGCACAGGGGCGGGAACCCGCAGCATGGCCGGCCGGTGCAGGGCACGGGCCAGCGCCGCGACGATCGTGTTGACGTCGGCCTGCTCAGGGGCGGTCACATTGACCGGACCGGAGACCGGAGAGTCCAGGAGGAAGAGGAAGGCGGCGCAAACATCAGGAAGGGTGACCCAGGGCCAGAACTGGTGTCCGTTGCCGAAGGGACCGCCAAGGCCCAGCCGCAGCAACGGGAGCAGCTTTCCCAGCGCTCCGCCGGAACGGCTGAAGACCACTCCCGTGCGGGGCAGCACCACGCGCACGCCTGCAGGTGCCGCCAGTGCCGCCTGCTCCCACTCGACGCAGATTTGGGCCAAGGTGCTGGAACCTGCAGGCGCGTCCTCGCGCAGGACCGTGTTGCCGGCGTCGCCATAGTAGCCGGACGCCGACTGGCTGATGAAGGTTGCCGGTGGCGTATCCATTTGCGCCATGGCCTGCACCAAAGTCCTCGTGGGGCCCAAACGAGAGCTGAACAGCTCCTCCACCCGCTTCCGCGTCCAGGGCCTGTCGCCGATGCCGGCACCGGACAGGTTGACCACGGCGTCAGCACCGGCAAGCGCCGAGGGGTCCAGGACACCGGCCGCCGGATCCCAGCGGACTTCGCCTGCACCGGCAGGTGGCCGCCGGACCAGGGCCACTACGGAGTGGCCGGCATCGCGGAAGGCTGCGGACATGGAGGTGCCGATGAGCCCGGAGGCGCCGGCGATGACAATGTGCATGGTCCATCACACCACGCCAGCGCGGGTTGTGTACCTCCCGCTCGGCAGGGGAGGGGTTGACTATGATCAAACGATGACCTCTTCGAGCTACTTCCGTTTCCCGCATTTGCACGGCGATCTGGTCACTTTCGTGGCCGAGGACGACGTGTGGATTGCGCCCCTGGACGGCGGCCGTGCCTGGCGCGTCTCATCGCTCCAGCTGCCTGCCCGCAACCCGCGCTTCACCCCCGACGGCAAGCGGCTGGTGTGGACCGTAGTGCAGGGAACGGCCCCGGAGGTGGTGTCGGCAGAGGTCGACGGCGGCGGGTACCGGCAGCTCACGTACTTTGGCCACAGCACCACAAAGGTCAAGGGATTCACCACCGGCGGCGCCGTGGTGGTCACCAGCGCATTCCGCCAGGCTGAAAGCCGGCACACCCACGCCTACAGCGTTCCCCTCGAGGGCGGCTGGGCGCAGGAACTTCCCTACGGCCCCGTGGAGTCAGTGGCGTACGGACCTGAAGTAGGCGATGAACGCCCGGTGGTGCTGGCAAGTGTGCTGTCCCGGGAACCGGCATGGTGGAAGCGCTACCGCGGCGGCACGGCCGGGAAGCTGTGGATCGACCGCGACGGCAACGGTGAGTTCGAGCGCCTCCTGCCCGACCTCGACGGCAACCTCACCGACCCGCTTTGGATCGACGGCCGGATCGCCTTCCTGTCCGACCACGAGGGCTACGGCAATCTGTATTCGGTGCTTCCCGACGGAAAAGACCTGCGCCGGCACACCGACCACCAGGACTTCTACGTCCGGCACGCCGCCACCGACGGCAAGCGGGTCATCTTCGAGTCCGCCGGTGAACTCTGGGTGCTCCGGGACCTGGATTCGGAAGCGGAAAAGCTGGACATCACGCTCGGCTCCGCCTCCCAGACCAGGCGTCCTGCCCTCCTCGACGCAGTCAAGCACCTGGGCGCGGTAGCGCCGGATACCACGGGCGCCGCCAGCGCGGTGGAATCGCATGGGACGATTTCCTGGCTGCGGCACAAGGACGGGCCGTCCCGGATCATTGAGGCCACGCCGGGAGTCCGGGGCCGGCTGCCCAGGCCCCTCGGTGACGGCCGGATCGCCTACATCGCCGATCATGGCGGTGTTGAGGCCATCCACATCAAGGACATTGCCGCGCCCGTCCCGCACACCGCTGCGCAGGTGACGGCAGGGAGCGGCAACGGCGGAAGCGCTGCCGCCTCCGAAACCTCCGATTCCCCGGACACGGAACAGGCGGGCGCTGAGGGAGCGGAAGCTGTCAGCCTGCCCCAGCCCGTTCCGGCATCAGGGGCCGCGGTGCTGGCGGGGAGCTCTGCGCATGTTCCCGCGGACGATGAGCAGCAGGCCGATGTTGCGCCCCAGGACACGGCCCCTGCCGCGGAGGCCGAGTCACCCGCGACGGAGGCGGGCATCACTGTTCCCACACCGTCGCGCGCCAGCTCCCTTGAGCCCAGCCCGGACGGCCGGTGGATCGCCCTCGGTACATCCTTCGGCGACGTGTACGTGGTGGACACCCGCAGCGGCGACCTCAGCCAGGTGGCGAGCATCGGGGAAGGCAGTATTTCCGAGCTGGCATGGTCGGCGGACTCCCGCTGGCTGGCGTGGTCCGAACCCGTCACGTCCTTTGGCTCGCGCAGCCGGCTGCGCCTGGCCACGGTGGAGCAGCTCGACGCCGACCCGGTGGACGTCACCGACGGGCGTTTCCGCGACGCCTCACCGGCCTTCACTCCGGACGGCAAATTCCTTGCCTTCCTGTCCAACCGCAGCTTCGATCCGGTGTACGACGGGCATTCCTTTGACCTTTCCTTCCCCAGCCCCATCAAGCCGTACCTGGTGGCACTCGCCGCTGAGACGCCGTCGCCCTTTGGCCCTTCGGTTGATCCTGCGGGCGGGGAGCAGGAGGCGGACGCGCAGGGCACGGACAAGAACGAAGCGGGCGACAGCACGGTACCTGCCGTCCAGGTGGATGCGGAGGGCCTGGCGCACCGCGTGATTGGCGTTCCGGTTCCGCAGGGCAACTACAGCTCGCTGGACGCTGTTGACGGCGCGCTCCTCTGGCTCGACTCCGTCCTGTCCGGTGTCACCGGTGATGGAAAGGCCAGCCAGGAGGACAAGGACGCCCGTCCCAGCCTGGTCCGCTACGACATTGCCAGGCGCAAGCAGACCACGCTGGTGGATGCCGTGGACAGCTACCGGCTGACCGGGGACCGCAGCAAGGTGGTGCTGGTTTCCGACAAGCAGGTGACAGTGGTCCCTTCGGACGCCAAGGCCGACGAAGAGTCGGGCAAGCTGGTCAAGGTCGACCTGGGCCGGATCCGCGTCCTGCTGAATCCGCTCAGCGTTTGGGGACAGGCATTTGATGAAGCCTGGCGGCTGCAGCGCGACTTCTTCTGGACCGAGGACATGGCCGGGCAGGACTGGGAATCCATCCACGCCCGCTACCGCCCCATCGTGGAACGGCTGGGTTCGCATGACGACCTGGTTGACCTGCTGTGGGAACTGCACGGCGAGCTGGGGACATCCCACGCCTACGTGCGCCCCGCTGCCGTGACCGAGCGCGGCAGCCGCGGACAGGGCCGGCTCGGCGCCGACCTCGCGCACACCGCCAACGGCTGGGAAATTACCCGGATCCTGGCGGGCGAGTCCTCCGATCCGCTGGCCACCTCACCGCTCACCAGGCCCGGCGTCGGCGCCAAAGCAGGGGACATCCTGCTGGCCATCGATGGTGTCCCGCTGTCCGAAAGCACCACCCCCGCCATGCAGCTGGTGGGAGCGGCGGGCCGCGCGGTGGAGTTGACCCTCCTCAACGGTCCGGGGCACGGTGGTGCTGAGGGCACCCAGCGCCGCGTCGCCGTCGTGCCCGTCAAGGATGAAGAGCGCCTGCGCTACCAGGAATGGGTTGCCGGCAACCGGCGGACCGTCCGCGAGGCCTCCAACGGAACCTTCGGCTACCTGCACATCCCGGACATGATGGCCAACGGCTGGGCGCAGCTGCACCGCGACCTCGACACCGAAACAGCGCTGGACGGCCTGATCGTCGACGTGCGCCGCAACCGTGGCGGCCACACGTCGCAGCTTGTCGCGGAACTGATCGGCCGCAAGGTAACCGGGTGGAGCATGCCGCGCGGGGAGAAGCCGCGCACGTACCCGCACCATGCGCCGAGGGGGCCGGTGATCATCCTTGCGGACGAGTTTGCCGGATCCGACGGCGACATCATCACCCAGGTGTCAAAGCTGAGGGGCATCGGGCCGGTCATTGGCACGCGCACCTGGGGCGGTGTGGTGGGCATCGACAACAGGTTTGCGCTGGCGGACGGCACCGGAGTCACCCAGCCGCGCTATGCCAACTGGTTCAGCGGCGGCGTTGGCTGGAGCGTGGAGAACTACGGCGTTGACCCGGACATCGAGGTGACCTACCCGCCTCACGCCTACGCAGCCGGCCGCGATCCGCAGCTGGAATACGGCATTGGGGCGCTCAAGGAGATGATCCAGGAACTGCCCACGGACCGGCCGCCGGCCCGCTCGGGCTACCGCAAGCTGTTGCCTTCGCCGCTGCCGGCCCGCCCGCAGGGACGCTAGGAACAACAAAGGCCCTGTCCTTCCGGTTTCCGGAAGGACAGGGCCTTTTGCGTTGCTCTGGGCCGGGTGGGCCCGGGACTGCTAGGACTGCAGCGTGGCGTCGAGGGTGATCTCGATGCCGGCCAGGGCCTGTGACACCGGGCAGCCCTTCTTGGCGGCCTCGGCAATGCGCTGGAAGTCTTTCTCGGAGATGCCGGGGATGCGCGCGACGAGGGTCAGGTGGCTGCCCGTGATGCCGGTGCCGGGCTGGAAGCCAACCTCCGACTTGGTGTTGACCTCATCCGGCGTGAAGCCCGCCTGGCTCAGTTCGTGGCTGAAGGCCATGGAGAAACATGCCGAGTGGGCGGCTGCGATCAGCTCTTCCGGGCTGGTCTTTCCGCCGGCGGCCTCGGTGCGCGCCTTCCAGGTGACATCGAAGGTGCCCAGGCCCGAGCTGTCCAGGGTGGTGTTGCCCGAGCCCTCGGTCAGGCTTCCGGTCCATACGGTGTGGGCGTTGCGTGTTGTAGCCATGTCTCTCCTCAACGTCGGTTCGATCCGGGTCCGGCAGCGTGGCCGGCCCACCGTTTCCCATCCTAGGGATCAGGTTCCCCCGGTGCACGGATTGTCCGCTCTCAGAGGATTATGACCGGCACCCCGGCGTCGGTGTTACTGCCAGATGGTGGCGATGGCGATGTTGAGCAGGGCCAGGCCGCCGACGCCGTGGGCGAGTCCGGTGGAAACGGGCTGCCCGTTCTTGACCTTGCGCGAGCCGATGATGGCCAGGACGGCAACCACGATGGCGATGACGAACTTGATGCCCAGCTTGGCGTAGTTGGGGTCCTTGTCCGGCAGGAACGGAAGGATGCCCATCATGGCGATGCCGGTGAGCAGTTGCAGGAAGGCGCCGTCACGCTGGCGCGGGTGCACGGTGGGGGTCCGCATCGTGGCGATCCAGTAGCCCACGATCATGGCCGCGCCCACCACATGCAGGAAAACCAGGATGTTGAAGAGAATAGTCATGGCTCCAGCTTAGCCAGTCATTTCTACCGTCTGTAGCAAAGCCGCGCAGGCCGGCGCATAGCCGGCTGCCTGTTAAACTGCGACGGCGGCGCGCACCGCAGGTGGTCGTCCCACCGTTGGCGCCCGCCGCCGTCGTTCGTGGCTGGCTGCTAGAGTCCCAGGTCCGCTTCGAACGCGCCTTCTTCGAGGCGTGCCTTCAGGGTCTGGAGGAACCGGCCTGCGTCCGCGCCGTCCACCAGGCGGTGGTCGTACGTCAGGGACAGGTACATCATGGAGCGGATGGCGATCGAGTCGTCACCGTTTTCGTCAGCAACCACCACGGGGCGCTTGACGATGGCGCCGGTGCCCAGGATGCCAACCTGCGGCTGGTTGATGATCGGGGTGTCGAACAGCGCGCCCACCGAACCGATGTTGGTGATGCTGAACGTGCCGCCGGACAGTTCGTCCGGACCGATCTTGCCGTCGCGGGTGCGGGAAGCAACGTCGGCGATCTTGCCGGCCAGGCCGGCAAGGTTCAGGTTGCCGGCGTCCGCGATGACCGGAACAAGGAGGCCCTTGTCCGTGTCGACAGCGATCGCCAGGTGCTCGGCGTTGTGGTAGGTGATCTCCTGCTTTTCCTCGTCGTAGGCAGCGTTGAGCTTGGGGTGCTGCTTGAGGGCCTCGGCAACGGCCTTGGCGATGAAGGGCAGGAAGGTCAGCTTGGTGCCATTCTGGGCCTGGAACGAGTTCTTGGCACGGGCACGCAGCTTGGCGACCTTGGTCATGTCCACTTCGTGGACCTGGGTCAGCTGGGTGGAGATTTCCAGCGACTCGCGCATGCGCCGGGCGATGACCTGGCGGATGCGGGGAGCCTTTTGGGTGGTGCCGCGCAGCGACGAGGCTGCTGCGCCGGATGGAGCCGGGGCGGAGGCGGCAGGGGCTGCTGCCGGAGCCGCAGCGGGTGCGGCCTTGGCCTCGGCGGCGGCGATGACATCCTGCTTGCGGATGCGGCCACCAACACCGGTGCCGGAGAGGCTGGAGATGTCCACGCCGTGCTGGTTGGCCAGCTTGCGGACCAGGGGAGTGACGTAGCCGGACTCGGATCCGCCGGCCGGTGCTGCTTCCTGGGCTGCCGGAGCAGCAGGAGCCTGGGCGGCGGGAGCCGGGGCAGCCTGGGGTGCAGCCTGCTCGGGGGCCTGCTGGGCAGGAACGGCCTGGGCGGGAGCGGTCTGCGCAGGAGCGGACTCTGCCGGAGCGGGCTTGGGGGCTTCCTGCTGGGGAGCGGCGGGTGCAGCCTGCGGAGCTGCGGCAGCGGGAGCGCCCGAGCCAATGACGGCGAGTACGGAGCCAACCTCGGCGGTCTCGTCCTCGTTGACGCGGATTTCCTGCAGGGTGCCGGCGACGGGAGACGGGATCTCGGTGTCTACCTTGTCGGTGGAAACTTCCAGCAACGGCTCGTCCACCTCGACGGAGTCGCCGACGGCCTTGAGCCAGCGGGTGACGGTGCCTTCGGTGACGCTTTCACCAAGTGCGGGGAGGGTGACCTCGTGGCTTTCGCCGCCGCCGGCAGCGGGTGCTTCTGCGGCAGGTGCCTCCTGCGCGGGAGCTGCTTCAGCCGGTGCTTCCTGTGCGGGAGCGGCTGCAGGTGCCTCTTCGGCGGGAGCAGCAGCGGGGGCTTCTTCTGCGGGGGCAGAACCGCCGCCGGAGCCGTCACCGATGCGCACCAGCGGTGCACCTACCTCGGCGGTCTCATCTTCAGCGACCAGGATTTCTTCAATCACGCCAGCTACAGGAGAGGGGATTTCAGTGTCTACTTTGTCGGTGGAGACTTCGAGCAGCGGCTCGTCCACCTCTACCCGGTCACCTACCTGCTTGAGCCAGCGGGTGACGGTTCCTTCGGTGACACTCTCACCGAGGGCGGGCAAGTTAACGGATTCAGACATGTCGTCCCCGTTCTCCTTATTGATCTTTAGTGCGAATGGTTGCTGCCTTGTTGGAAGCCTAGTGCACCCGGTCTGCGCGACCGGGTGCACCGGGCCTGGTAATGCCGGCGAAAATCAGCCGTGGAGCGGCTTGCCGGCCAGTGCCAGGTGGGCTTCGCCGAGGGCTTCGTTCTGGGTGGGGTGCGCGTGCACCAGCTGTGCCACATCCTCCGGGTAGGCTTCCCAGTTCACGATCAGCTGGGCCTCGCCCACCTGCTCGCCCATGCGGGCGCCGATCATGTGGACGCCCACCACGGGGCCGTCCTTCTGGCGGACCAGCTTGATCAGGCCCGAGGTGCCAAGGATGGAGCTCTTGCCGTTGCCGGCCAGGTTGTACTCCTGGGTCTGCACCTGGTCCTCGCCGAACTTTTCCTTGGCAGCCTTCTCGGTGTAGCCGACGGTGGCGATTTCGGGCTCGGAATAGGTGACCTTGGGGATGTTGATGTCCTCGACCACTACAGGCTTCAGGCCGGCAATTTCCTCGGCCACGAAGATGCCCTGCTGGTAGCCGCGGTGGGCCAGCTGCACACCGGGGACGATGTCACCCACGGCGTAGATGTTGCCTACGCCGGTGTGCAGGCGCTCGTTGGTGATGACGAAGCCGCGGTCGATGGTGACGCCAGCTTCCTCGTAGCCCAGGTTGGCCGTGACGGGGCCACGGCCGACGGCGACCAGCAGCAGGTCCGCTTCGAACGTCTTGCCGTCCACCAGGGTGACCTTGACGCCGTCGTCATTCTGCTCGACGCCCTGGAAGAAAACGCCGGTGGAGAACTTGATGCCGCGCTTCTTGAAGGCACGCTCGAAGTTCTTGATGATCGTGGCGTCCTCGTTGGGAACGAGGGAGGGCAGTCCTTCGACGATGGTCACGTCCACGCCGAACGACTTCCAGACCGAGGCGAACTCGACGCCGATGACGCCGCCGCCCAGGATGATGGCGCTCTTGGGGATGGTGTCCATGGTGAGGGCCTGGTCGGAGGTGATGACCTTGCCGCCGATTTCCAGGCCGGGAAGGGTGCGCGAGTAGGAGCCGGTGGCCAGGACGATGTTCTTGCCCTTGTAGGCGGTGCCGTTCACCACGATTGTGTCGGTGCCCTGCAGCTTGCCTTCACCCTCGATGACGGTGATGCCCTTCTTGGACTTGATCAGACCCTGCAGGCCCTTGTACTTGCCGGCGATGATGCCGTCCTTGTACGCGTTGACGGCGTTGATGTCGATGCCGTCGAGGGTGACGTTCACGCCGTACTTGGCGGAGTCACGGGCGTGGTCGGCCAGCTCTGCGGAGTGCAGCAGGGCCTTGGTGGGGATGCAGCCGTTGTGGAGGCAGGTGCCGCCCAGCTTGGCCTTCTCCACGAGGCCGACGGTGAGGCCGAGCTGTACCGCACGCAGCGCTGCAGCGTACCCGCCGCTGCCGCCACCGAGTACCAGGATGTCGAATTCTTGCGCAGTTGCCTGATCGGCCACTAAAACGCTCCCTCGCGTGAACGATGACGCGATCAGCGCGCATCATCTGGTCTTGGAACTTGCACTGCCGTGATTATGTCAGCAGGGCAACTCTCTTGCATTTGTGACTACCGTGGTTCACCTTAGCGAACCACCTATCCATGCTCCACCTTGGCGCTGCGTTTGTGGAGCGCTTGTGTCCAGTGTCACGCGGCCCTGTGGCACAGGAATCACCTGCGCCGCAGGGCCGCGTGACACCTGGCCGGCAGCCTTGCCTAAGCCGCGGCCAGGATGTCCTCCACGTACGCAATGAGGGTACGGACGGTGCATCCGGTGCCCTGCTTGTGCGTGTAGCCGTACGGGCTGCCGTTATTAAAGGACGGTCCTGCAATATCGATGTGCGCCCAGGGGATCTGTTCGCCCGCTTTGTCCTTACCCACGAACTCGCGCAGGAACACGGCAGCGGTCATCATTCCGCCGTGCCGTTCGCCGATGTTGGCCAGGTCGGCAACCTGGGAGTCCAGGGTGGGGCGCAGTTCCTCCGGCAGGGGCATGGGCCACACCAGCTCGCCGGCGCGGTCCGCCGCGGCCTTGAGCGCGCCCGTGACGCTGTCCGAGCCCATGACGCCGGCGGTACGGTTGCCCAGTGCGATCAGCTGCGCGCCGGTGAGGGTTGCGACGTCGATGATGGCATCCGGGTATTCGCGGCTGGCGGCGACGATGCCGTCCGCCATGACCAGGCGGCCCTCGGCGTCGGTATTGAGGACCTCCACCGTCTTGCCGCCGAACATGGTCAGGACGTCGGCAGGACGTGACGCTCCGCCACCGGGCATGTTCTCTGCGATGCAGAGCCAGGCGGTCGCCTTGACCGGCAGGCCCAGGCCGGCGAGGGCCAGGACAGTGTTAAGGACGACGGCGGCACCGGCCATGTCGCTCTTCATGTCGCCCATGTTGAGGGCCGGCTTGAGGGAGATTCCGCCGGTGTCGAAGGTGATCCCCTTGCCCACCAGGGCAACCTTGGCGGTGGCCTTCGCGGGGGAGTACTCAACCTTGACCAGCCGCGGCTGCCGCGTGGAGCCCTTGCCCACGCCCATGATGCCGCCGAAGCCTTCCTTTTCAAGGCGCTTCTCGTCCCAGACCGTGACCTTGACGGGCAGGCCCTTGGCCAGGTCCTTGGCGGCCTCGGCGAACGATTCGGGGTAAAGGTGGCTCGGCGGGGTGTTGACCAGGGACCGGGTGGCATTAACGGCCTTGGCCACCAGGCCGGCCCGCTTCAGTGCCGCCTCCAGCTCCGGCGTGCCGGCCAGCTCGTTGAAGATGACGGCATTGCGCACCGGGTCCTTAAGTCCGTCGGAGGAGGACCGGAACTCGGTGAAGGAGTAGGCGCCCAGGGCGGCACCCTCGGCGACGGCCGTGACGTCCTGTACCGTCGCCGTCGGGAATGCCAGGGTGACCGTGGCCAGGCCGGCCAGCTGCCGGACGGCCGATCCAGCTGCCCGGCGGAGCGACTCGCCCGTGAGCGGCCCGTTGGCGGGAACCTTGCCGACGCCGGCCAGGACCAGGATGCCGGCCCCGGTCTCGGGCAGGCCGGGCAGGCGGACCAGCTGGTCCGCGGCGCCGGTGACACCCAGTGCCTTGAGGGAGTCCGCGAGGGCCTCGGCGGACTTTGCGGTCAGGGGGTTATCCAACAGGACCGGCCCGTCAGTTCCCTGGCCCACCCCGATGACCACTGCATCACTGGGGTTCTTCTTCAGGTCCCGCGCGACGGTACTAAGGTTGACTTCAGTATTCTTGACCACAGGGATGAGTCCTCAATTCTCGAAACGTTCGGGCAGGGATGCATGTTGGGCGCTCTGCCATGGTGGCCCGGATCCGGCCGTTCTGGACGGTCCCCGGGGTGCGTGCAAGCCCGCCTGGCAGGCCAGTTCCGATCGTAGCCCTTCCCCGGCGCCGCAGGAGAATTTCCTGAGAGGTGCGCCACACCGGCTGATGGAATGCCGGGTGGCCCCGCCGCGTTATGAATGATGTCCACCCGCACCCCTGAAAGGAACATGCCGTGCTTGAACGGATTTCCGGCTCCCTGCTGGACCCCGACGCGCTTTATGCCAGCAACATCGAGCTGTTCCACAGCCCCGAACTCCAGGGGCTGAACCTGGTGATGGGTTTCACCGGATTCGCCGACGCAGGCCACGTGGTGAAGCAGATCAACGCAGAACTGCTGGACTCCCTCGATGCCCAGCCCGTTGCCGTCTTCGACGCCGACCAACTGATCGACTACAGGTCACGGCGCCCACACCTGAGCTTCGTCGAAGACCATATCCAGGACTACCAGGAGCCTCGGCTGGCCCTTTACCGGCTGGTGGATGGACTGGGAAAGCCGTTCCTCCTCCTGGCCGGCTTCGAACCCGACCTGCAGTGGGAACGGTTCGCCCGCGCCGTGGTGAACATCGTGGAGAAGCTGGACGTCAACCTCGTCACCTGGATCCACTCCATTCCCATGCCCGTGCCGCACACCCGCCCCGTGGGGGTGACGGTGCACGGGAACCGGCCGGAACTCATCGAGGGCATCTCGGTGTGGAAACCCACGGTCGAAGTTCCCGCCGCCGTCGGGCACATCCTGGAGCTGCGCCTCGTGGAAGCCGGACGGAATGTCGCCGGCTACGTCATCCACGCGCCGCACTACCTTGCCGAAGCCGAGTACCCCACCGCCGCCGTCGCCGGGCTGGAATACCTGGGCGCCGCCACGTCCCTGATGCTGCCCACCGACCGGCTTCGCGAGTCAGGCCGCGAGGTCAGCCGCCAGATCGCCGAGCAGATCGAAGCGTCGGAGGAAGTCCAGCAGGTGGTGTCCCGCCTCGAAACCCGGTACGACGAAAAATCCGACGGCATCGTGCGCAGGTCGCTGCTGGCCAACGAGAATGATGAGCTTCCGGACGCCGATGACCTGGGCGCAGCCGTGGAGGCCTACCTGGCCAGGGAGAACCCGGGGCAGTAGCGCTGGTCACAACGCCCCGGAAAGCGGCGTCCCGCCGGGCATAATGAAGTGGTGACTGCACCCCGCGCCTGGCTTATCTGGACCATCGGAATTTTTGGGTACCTGGTGGCCGTGGCGCAGCGGACCTCGTTCGGCGTGGTGGGCCTTGAAGCTACCGAACGCTTCCACGCCACGGCGTCGGCCATCTCCTTCTTCACTGTCCTGCAACTGCTGGTCTACGCGGGACTCCAGATTCCCGTGGGCCTGCTGGTGGACAGGCTTGGTTCGCGCGTCATGATCGCCGGCGGTGCGGTCCTGATGGGGCTGGGACAGCTGCAGTTGGCGTTTGCCGACAGCATCCCCGGGGGAGTCCTGGGCCGCGTCCTGGTGGGTGCCGGCGACGCGATGACCTTCATCTCGGTCATCCGGCTCATACCGCTCTGGTTCGCTCCCGCCCGCGTCCCGCTGGTAACCCAACTGACCGGCATGTCCGGCCAGTTGGGGCAATTGTTCAGCGTCCTGCCCTTCGCAACGGTCCTGCACCTGTCCGGCTGGACCCCCGCTTTCCTGATGCTGGCGGGAATGTCCGGAGTCGCCGTCGTACTGGTCGTCCTGCTGCTGCAGGACGCTCCCCCCGGCACCGAGCGGCCGCACGCCCGGCAGGGGCTTCGGGCAACCGGGGCCTCGCTGGCCCGCGCCTGGAGCCAGCCCGGCACGCGGCTGGGGATGTGGAGCCACTTCACCATCCAGTTCAGCGGAACCGTCTTTGCCATGACCTGGGGCTACCCGTTCCTGATTTCCGGGCAGGGCCTGGACGCAGGCACTGTTGCCGCACTGATGGCGCTCTATGTCGCCGCGGCCATGGCGGCGGGCCCCTTCATTGGGCGTTTCGTTTCGCGCCACCCACTGCGCCGCTCCACCATGGTGCTGCTGATTGCCGGCGCCACGGCAGCAGCATGGGCGGCCGTACTGCTGCTGCCCGGGCGGGCTCCGCTGTGGTTGCTGGCCGGACTTGTGGTGGTGCTGGCCATCGGGGGTCCTGGTTCGATGATCGGCTTCGACTTCGCCCGGACCTTCAACCCGGCGCATCGAATCGGCACTGCCACCGGGATCGTGAACGTCGGCGGCTTCATCGCTGCCCTGGTGTCCATCTTCCTGATCGGCCTGGTGCTCGATGTCCTCTACGCCACCGGGTTCTCGCAGGGGGTGCTGTACGGTTTGGAGCCCTTCCGCCTGGCCCTGAGCGTCCAGTTCCTGCTGCTGGCTCTCGGCGCCGCCGCCATTGTGGCCTCGCGGCGGAAAGTGCGCCGGCAGATGGCGGCCCAGGGGATTGTAGTGCCGCCGTTGCGCAGCGCCCTGGCCCGGCAGCGCCGGGAAAGCCTGGCGCGCCGCCGCCAGCCGGCGCGCACCGACGACTGAGGCGTTTTCGTTCCTTCCTTTGCCGCAGATCCTCCTTCTGTCACTGTTCCTCCACCGGGCCGTTTGCCCACATAGCTGAACTTGCCCCTGCCCGCGGCAGCGCCGGCGGCGAAAGCTGGAGCCATGACAGCTCCAGAACGATTAACAATCCGCGGGCCGGAAGACATTCTTGGCTTCATTCCACACAGCCTGGGGTACTGGCCCGCTTCCAGCCTGGTGGCCATGACGCTGCACGGCACCAGGCTTGGCGCCACGCTGCGGCTTGATCTTCCGTCACCCGACGGGCCAGGCGATCCTTTCGGGTTTGCCGGCGCCGTCCGGCGCTACCTTGAGTCAGACCAGGATGCCGACGGCGCGCTGCTGGCCGTCTTCACCACTGACGCCGGAATGGTCCCGCCGAGCGCCTACGACCTCCTTATCTCCACAGTGCAGTGTTCCCTTGACGAAGGCGGGATGCCGGTCCGTGCTGCCTGGTTTGTGGGCGATGACTATTGGCGGGACGCCCTGTGCAGCGATGGTTCATGTTGCCCGCTTCCGGGGCGTCCGGTGCAGGAGATCCGGGACAGCATGCTGAATACGGAAATGGTCTACCGGGGGAGCAGCGTCGGCCCGGCACCAAGGGCCGGCAGCGCACCTGAAGCGGCGGTGCCTGCCATGCACCTGGCCGCGGTCCTTGAAGCCCAGGCCGGCTGGCAAGAGGAGTTGGGATGGCGGTCCCGAAGCCGTGCGCAGTTCAAGGCCGTGCTCGGCTTTTGGCAGATGCTGCTGGACCGGGCCCCGGCGGATGCCGGGGTGCCTGATATCGAGCGGGATGCCTTTCTTCGTGCCACGCTCCTGGTCCCCACGTGGCGGGATGCCGTGATGGTGATGGCCGCCGCGGGCAGGAGCGCTGCCGAAGCCGGCGCCGAACAGTTCAACGTCTTTGCGGAAGGAGATGACGGGGGCGGCGCCGACGAGTCCGTGGTGTTGCTGCCGCTGCTGATGCCGGCCGATTTCCCCCTCCGGGCCTTGCCAGTGGGCAAACCGCGGACGGAAACGGCAGGAGGACGGGCAGCTGCCTTTCGCCCGCCGCGCCGGACTACGGAAGGCGTGGCCCGCTCCGGTTCCGTTCCAGCCGGCTACGGCGAGGTGCTCATGGGTGTTGCGCCCGACGTTCCCGACTGGGCAGGCCTGGAAGCACTGGACCGGGTCCTCGGGCAATTGGCTGTGCTGGGAGGGCAGGCTGCTGCCGCGGCGCTGACCATGCGCGGCTGGGTGGCGTGGTGCCGGGGCCGCGGTTCCTACGCTGCCGCCCACCTGGAGCAGGCCCTCGAGCTGGACCGGAATACCGGCTCGCCGAACTTCTGCTGGATCTCGTGGGCAGGGGAACGCTTTGTGGCTGGGCGGCGCGCAAGGAGGCGGCCTGGCAGAAGTTCGGGGAAGACACTGCCGGGTGAAAGCCGGGCGCTGTGAGGGGCGGGCGGCCGGAGTCAGGAGCGGGATATACCGGCCGGCATGGGCAAGACCTTCAGCAAGTGGCGGGACCGGATGGAAGCAGGGGAAGCCGGATCCGGGCAAATCATGAGACAATGGATGCCGAGACCCGGTTGGGTCCGTGTATCGAGTGCTTGTAGCGGTCCCCGCCAGGGAACAATACAGCTGCTCCGGGAGTTGTCTTAAGTGACTCTGCCGGACGTGGTGGCGCTTGGTTTTCATCACGGACTTGACAGGGTCATAGTGGTGTTGCCCGTATGGTGATTCCACAGACCACCGCTAGAAAGGTTTTCTGTGACCCCGTCTTCCACGAAGAAGGATTCCGCCGCCCAGGATGTCTTGTCCCCTGAGGAGAAGCAGGCCGCGACCAATGCCAAGCGGGCAGCTACGCGGGCAGCCAACAAGGCTTCGGCCGGCGCGGCTCCAGCGGACGGCAAGCGCGAGCCCAAGAAGCGTGGGCCCAAGCCTGGCGCCAAGGCTGCAGCAGAGGCTGCAGGAAAGTCCGCCGTTGACGCGGACGAGGTCGAGGACGCTGAGGAAGACCTCGACGTCCTCGAAGGCCCGGACGCAGTAGAGGATGCCGATACCGACGCCGATCCCGTCAAGGGTGCAGTGGGCAGCGGCAAGGGCTTTGTCTACTCCGACGCAGATGATGACGATGCCCCCGTACAGCAGGTCATGTCTGCCGGCGCAACGGCCGACCCCGTCAAGGACTATTTGAAGCAGATCGGTAAGGTGGCACTGCTCAACGCCGAGCAGGAAGTTGACCTTGCGCTGCGGATCGAAGCCGGGCTGTTCGCCGAGGAAAAGATCGCCGCTGACGACGGCTCCATGGATCCGAAGTACAAGCGTGAACTCGAATTCATCATCCACGACGGCAAGCGCGCCAAGAACCACCTGCTGGAAGCCAACCTCCGCCTGGTGGTCTCACTGGCCAAGCGCTACACCGGCCGCGGCATGCTGTTCCTGGACCTGATCCAGGAAGGCAACCTGGGCCTGATCCGCGCCGTGGAGAAGTTCGACTACACCAAGGGCTTCAAGTTCTCCACGTACGCCACCTGGTGGATCCGCCAGGCCATCACCCGCGCCATGGCTGACCAGGCCCGCACCATCCGTATCCCGGTGCACATGGTTGAAGTCATCAACAAGCTGGCACGTGTCCAGCGCCAGATGCTGCAGGACCTGGGCCGCGAACCCACGCCTGAAGAACTGGCACTGGAACTGGACATGACCCCCGAAAAGGTGGTCGAGGTCCAGAAGTACGGCCGCGAACCCATTTCGCTGCACACGCCCCTGGGCGAGGACGGCGATTCAGAGTTCGGTGACCTGATCGAGGACTCCGAGGCCGTTGTTCCGGCTGACGCCGTGAGCTTCACCCTCCTGCAGGAGCAGCTGCACTCCGTGCTGGACACCCTCTCCGAACGCGAGGCTGGCGTGGTTGCCATGCGGTTCGGCCTGACTGACGGACAGCCGAAGACTTTAGACGAAATCGGCAAGGTCTATGGCGTCACCCGCGAGCGGATCCGCCAGATCGAATCAAAGACCATGTCCAAGCTGCGCCACCCCTCCAGGTCGCAGGTCCTGCGGGACTACCTGGACTAGGTCCACCGGACGACTCAAACCGTACGAACCGGCAGGGGCCGGGCCGGACCCACCTTCTGGTGGCTCCCGCCCGGCCCCTGCTTTTCTGCTTGTATTTTCACAGGGAAATTCCGGTGGCGTGCCGTTAAACGCCTGCGGGGCCCTTCCGTTCTGGAAGGGCCCCGAAGGGTTCGTTGTTACCGATGCCTCATCTAGTCGATTTCCACGGCAGCTTTCTCATGAAGCTTTCCCGTCTCATCGTGCCAGTCGGAGCTCAAGGGCTTGAGCGTTGCCTCGACTGCACGGGCGTGGTGGCCGCAGAACAGCAGCTCACCGCCGGAGGACTCGAGTACAACCCGCACATATGCCTGGGCTCCGCAACGGTCGCACCGGTCGAGTGCGTTGAGTGTGCGGTCTGCCACTGCTGTTGTCATATCGGCCTCCTTAGTAGATCAGTACATCTATATAACCAGCATTCGTATCCAAACCATCGCAAGGATGGGGCAAGTTCGCTGTGCGCGTATCCGCAAGGTTCGGTCAAGAAAGGCCAAGTTCCGCCCGTCACGGACACTGGTGGCACGGCGCACAGCCGCCGGCGGGTGTGGCAAACGGCTCCAGCCGCCGCTGCCGATTACCCTAGAAGGTGCGGTCCCAGTGCCGCGTCCACGTTCCTGAAGGAGTTCTTTACCAGTGGCACCTAGCTCTGAGTACACCGCCCGGCACCTCTCCGTCCTGGAGGGCCTCGAGGCCGTCCGCAAGCGCCCGGGCATGTACATCGGCTCAACCGACTCGCGCGGCCTTATGCACTGCCTCTGGGAAATCATCGACAACTCCGTGGACGAGGCCCTGGCCGGATTTGGCCACGACATCCGCATCATCCTGCATGCGGACAACTCCGTGGAAATCCACGACGACGGCCGCGGCATCCCGATCGACAAGGAGCCCAAGACGGGACTTACCGGCGTCGAGGTGGTCTTCACCAAGCTGCACGCGGGCGGAAAGTTCGGCGGCGGGTCCTACACCGCCTCGGGCGGCCTGCACGGCGTGGGCGCCTCGGTGGTTAACGCCCTGTCCTCGCGCCTGGACGTCGAGGTGGACCGCGGCGGCAAGACCTATCGGATGTCCTTCCGCCGTGGTGAACCCGGCCGCTTCAAGGACACCGGTTCCCGGCTGGACCCGGCCGCGCCGTTCACGCCGTTCGTCAACGACTCCGTCCTGGACGTGGTGGGCAAGGCCAAGCGCGGCGTCACCGGCACCAGGATCCGCTACTGGGCGGACCGGCAGATCTTCACGCCCGATGCCAAGTTCTCCTACGAGGATCTCGTGGCCCGGGCCCGCCAGACCTCCTTCCTGGTGCCCGGCCTCAAGCTCACGGTGCGGGACGAGCGCAGGCTGGCCGGGACTCCCGGTGAAGCGGGCCCCCACGAGGAGGTCTTCCACCACGACGGCGGCATCTCCGAGTTCGTCGAGTTCCTCGCCGCCGATCCCGCCGTCACCGATGTGTGGCGGCTGCATGGCTCAGGGAAGTTCAAGGAGACCGTCCCGGTCCTCGACGAACGTGGCCACAGCCAGTTGGCCGAAGTTGAGCGTGACTGCGAGGTGGACGTGGCGCTCCGCTGGGGAATCGGCTACGACAGCACTGTGCGGAGCTTCGTGAACATCATCGCCACCCCCAAGGGCGGCACGCACCAATCGGGGTTTGAACAGGCGCTGATCAAGACCTTCCGCAAGGCGGTGGAAGCCAACGCCCGCAAACTGAAGGCCGGCAACGACAAGATCGAAAAGGACGACATCTTCGCCGGCCTGACGGCAGTGCTGACCGTCCGGCTCGCTGAGCCGCAGTTCGAGGGCCAGACCAAGGAAATCCTAGGTACCAGCGCCGTCCGCGCCATCGTGGCCCGCGTGGTGGAAAAGGAGATCTCCGCCAAGCTCTCCGCCAGCAACCGGAATGACAAGGCCCAGTCCGCGCTGTTGCTGGAAAAGATCGTCAACGAGATGAAGTCCCGCATCTCGGCGCGTGTGCACAAGGAGACCCAACGGCGCAAGAATGCGCTGGAAACCTCCTCCATGCCCACCAAGCTCGCCGACTGCCGGACGGACGACGTCGAACGTTCCGAACTGTTCATCGTGGAAGGTGATTCCGCGCTGGGCACCGCCAAGCTGGCCCGCTCCTCCGACTTCCAGGCCCTGCTGCCCATCCGCGGCAAAATCCTCAACGTCCAGAAGGCATCGGTGGGGGACATGCTCTCCAACGCCGAATGCGCAGCCCTCATCCAGGTGGTGGGCGCAGGCTCCGGCCGCAGCTTCGACATCAGCGCCGCCCGCTACGGCAAGGTGATCCTGATGACGGACGCCGACGTTGACGGCGCCCACATCCGGACCCTGCTGCTGACCTTGTTCTTCCGCTACATGCGGCCCATGATCCTTGAAGGCAGGGTGTTCGCCGCGGTGCCCCCGCTGCACCGCGTGGAGGTGATCAACGCCGGCCAAAAGGCCAACGAGATGATCTACACCTACTCCGAAGCCGAACTGCACGTGCTGCTGGCCCGCCTGGCCAAGGAAGGCAAGCGGTACAAGGAACCGATCCAGCGCTACAAGGGCCTGGGGGAGATGGACGCCGAGCAGCTGGCCGAAACCACCATGGATCCCCGGCACCGCACCCTGCGCAAGGTGGGGATCGAAAACGCGCAACAGGCTGAGGAGATTTTCGACCTGCTGATGGGCTCGGACGTGTCGCCGCGCAAGGACTTTATCATCGCCGGCGCCTCAAGCCTGGACCGGGAGCGCATCGACGCCTGACGGCGGCGGGTCAGCCGAGCAGTCCGGGAACCACCAGGAGCGCGGTGGGCAGCGCGAGCAGCAGGACGCTGCCTGCCATAACGGCGCTGCGGAGGGCGGAAGGAAGCGGAGGCTGGGGCGTCAGGAGCCGGCTGACACGGGAAGCTGCGGTGCGGACCGCATCCGAACCGGATCCGCCCGACGCCGCCTCAAGCCCGGACAGGGCCAGCGTGGGCGAGGATGGCCGGACGCTTCCGGCGCCGGCCTCCGTGGCGGAACCGCTGGCCACGATGGCGATGGCCTTGATGAGGGTGGCTTTGCTCTCGGTCCGCAGGGCGACATCATCGGCCAGCATCTCGATGAGGGAGTTCACGGATTCCTGGGCAAGCCGGGTGGTGGGCAGCCACGGAAGGGCCTGCCGCCACGCGGCGAAGGCCCAGAGCAGGAGGTGGTGCCGCTGGCTCAGGTGGGCGTTCTCGTGAATCAGCACGGCCCGAAGTTCTGCCGGTTCGAGCGCCGCCATCAGGCCGTCCGACAGGACTGTCACGGAACGCGCGCCGCCGGGAAGGCAGTACGCCACGGGGGAGTCGTGGCTGATGACCAGGGTCCCGGCGTCCTGGCCGGAGGGCGACGCCAGCAGGGCAAGCATTTCGCGGTGCCGCCGCCGCTGCCGCTGGATCTTGTAGTACGTCAGCAGCAGGGTGAACACCAGGTGGACGGTGAGCAGGGCGGCAGTGGACAGGGCAAAGATGTGCCAGAACCCCAGGGCTGTAGTGGGGGCGTTGAAAAGCACCATGCCGGCAAGGCCGCGGAGGCCTGCGATGAGGTTGTCGCCGATGGGTTCCAGGCCGTAGACCAACATGGCGCCGATCATGGACAGCCCGCCTGCTAGCGCGATCGCCTGCCACAGCAGCATGGCCGTGAACGGCGACCTGGCCGGCCATTGCGCCCGTGACAGGAGGATCGGCACCGGCCACGCCAGGACTATCGCAAGGACCGCCAGCAGGTATGAGGCCCAGAACATGGTGTGTTAGACGCGGCCCAGAAGTTTGCGCAGCGTCTCGGCTTCACCTTCGGACACCGACCCGATGAACCGGGCCAGGACGGCCTCGCGGTCCGGGGCGGATCCAAGGACCTCGTGCATGAGTTCCGCGGTGTGGTCTGCACGGCTGGACACAGCCTGGTAGCGGTGGGGGCGGGTGCCGCGTTCGCGCTCAACCAGGCCCTTCTTCTCCAGGCGGGAAAGTACGGTGAGCACCGTGGTGACGGCCAGTTCCTTGCCTTCGTGGCCAGAGCCGCCCTGCGCCGCCGACGTGCGCGCCAACTGATCCCTCAGGGTATTGGCCGTAGCCGCTTCCTGGCCCGCCCAGAGCAGGTCCATCACTGCCCGTTCCAGTTCACCAAGACTCGCCATGTCACTTTTCCTTTATTTCCCCGCACCGTGCGCCGTAGGGCACCCGGTGACGTCACGCGGTTGTTCAACTACACAACTAAATTTACCCCGAAAACTCCCAACCTTCTACATGGGGTAGAACATCTGGCGCGGGGCGCCCCGACGCGCGATCCTTGGGGGAGGGCGGGAAGTTTCCGTCCGACGTCGAGGATGTTCTACACTTTGTAGAAGTTGGAGTTCTACGAAGCGTAGAAAACTGCAGTTGCTAACAGTAGGGACCGCCATGGACGCCTTGGAAATCGCACGCTGGCAATTCGGCATCACCACCGTCTACCACTTCATGATGGTGCCGCTGACCATCGGCCTGGGGCTGGTGGTGGCCGTCATCCAGACAGCCTGGTACCGCACCGGGAAGCCCGAATACCTGCGCATGACCAAGTTCTGGGGAAAGCTGTTCCTCATCAACTTCATCATGGGCGTGGCCACGGGCATCGTCCAGGAGTTCCAGTTCGGCATGGCCTGGAGCGAGTACAGCCGCTTCGTGGGGGACGTCTTCGGTGCACCCCTGGCCCTTGAGGCGCTCCTGGCCTTCTTCGTCGAGTCCACCTTCCTGGGCCTGTGGATCTTCGGCTGGAAGCAGCTCAAGCCGGCCATCCACCTCGCCTGCCTCTGGGTGGCCGTCATCGGATCAGCGCTCTCCGCCTATTTCATCATCGTGGCCAACAGCTGGATGCAGCACCCGGTGGGCGTGGAGATGATCAACGGCCGGCCCGTGATGACCGACGCCTGGGCCGTCTTCACCAACAACACCGCGCTCGTGGCCGTCCCGCACACCCTGTTCGGCGCCCTCGCCGTGGCCGGCGGCTTCCTCCTGGGCATTGCCTGGTACCACCTGTGGCGGCGGCGGCAGGACGGCGTGGACACCGTGGGCGCCGACGGCAGGGTCATCCCCGGTGAAGACGTCCGCATCCCCGGCCGGGACCGGGCCGACCACAACGTATGGATCCGGTCCCTGCGCATCGGCGCCGTGGTGGCCATGATCTCCTTTGCCGGCACCGCCGTCACAGGCGACCTCCAGGGCAAGCTGATGTTCCAGCAGCAGCCCATGAAGATGGCCGCCGCGGAGGCGGCGTGCCACGACGGCACCGGCTTCTCCGTCCTGAGCGTCGGCAACGTGGGCTCGAAGAACTGCGACGACGTCGTGGCCGTGATCGAGGTCCCCGGCATCCTCTCCTTCCTGGCCAAGGGCGATTTCACCACTGAGGTTAAGGGCGTGAACAGCCTGCTCCCCGAGTACAAGGAGAAGTACGGCACCAACCTCCCCGACAATCCGATCTACGGGGACCGCGCCGGCCAGGAGATCCAGTACGTGCCCGTCATGGAGGTCACCTACTGGGGCTTTCGGATGATGATCGGCTTCGGCGGCCTTGCCGCCCTGGCTGCACTGGTGGCCCTCTGGCTCACCCGCAAGGGGACGGTGCCTGAGTCACGGTGGCTGATGCGGCTGGCAGTCTTCGGCATCCTGGCTCCCTTCGGCGCCAACGCAGCCGGCTGGATCTTTACCGAAATGGGTCGCCAGCCGTTCGTCGTGGCGCCTAACCCGGATCCCAGCGGCATCGACCAGGTCTTCATGTTTACCGCCGCCGCCGTATCCCCGGGTGTCTCCGCAGGGGAACTCATTGCCTCGCTGGTGGCGCTGACCGCCGTGTACGCCGTCCTGCTGGTGGTGGAAGTGAAACTCCTGGTCAAGTACATCCGCGGCGGCGTGGTTTCCGCGATGCCGGAACTCGCGCACGCACCTGCGGACGAGAACGAGGACCAGACGCCCGGCCCCGGCGGCAACGGTGAATCCAAACCCGCCGACGACGTCCTGGCCTTCGCCTACTAGCAGAGGAAACAAACAATGGAACTGCTTCCCACCATATGGTTCATCGCCATCGCGGTGCTGTGGACCGGCTACCTCTTCCTGGAGGGCTTCGACCTGGGGGTCGGGATGCTGATGAAGCTCTTCGCCCGTAACAATACGGAGCGCCGCGTACTGCTGAACACCATCGGACCCGTCTGGGACGGCAACGAGGTTTGGCTGCTGACCGCCGGCGGCGCCACCTTCGCCGCCTTCCCCCTCTGGTACGCGTCGCTGTTCTCCGCGCTCTACCTGCCGCTGCTGGTGGTCCTGCTGGCGCTGATCTTCCGTGCGGTCGCGTTCGAGTACCGGGGCAAGGTGGACACTGACAGCTGGCGGAACCGGTGGGACTGGGCCATCGCGCTGGGATCCTTCTTCGCGGCTTTCGGCGTGGGCGCCGCCCTGGCCCTCACCACCACCGGCCTTCCGCTGAACGCCAACGGCGACCGGGAAGGCGGCCCCATGGCCTGGTTCAGCGGTTACGCACTGCTGGGCGGACTCGCCGTCGTGGGTTTCTCACTCCTCCACGCCCTGGCCTTCCTGGCCCTCAAGACCGACGGCGAGGTCCGGCACCGTGCCCGCCAGTGGGTCGTGCGGCTCCTGCCGGTCCTGCTCCTGCCGATCGCGGCATGGGCCCTTGCCATCCAGTTCCTGGACGGCAAGCCGTGGACCTGGGCCGCCGTCGTGCTGGCCGTTGGCGCTGCCGCCACCGCCTGGTGGCTGGCCCGGAACGGTTCCGAAGGCAGGGCCTTCCTGGCCCTTGGTGCCTTCCTGGTCCTGGGCACCGCATCCATCTTCGGGGCCGTGTTCCCGGTGGTGCTGCCTTCCACGCTGGACGGCGCCTTTGACCTCACCATCTCCAACGCCTCATCCTCGGACTACACACTGGGCCTGATGAGCATCGTGGCGGCCTTTGGGCTTCCCCTGGTGATTGCCTACCAGGCCTGGACCTACTGGGTGTTCCGCCGCCGCGTCAGTGCCGCCCACATTCCCGAAGCGCACAGCTTCCTCCCTGCCATCGCCGCCAAGGCCTTCACCACAAAGGGCTGACGTGCGGCCGACCTTCCCCACGGGGCCGGCCACCCGGTCCGCAATTTACTGGCTGGGACTGCTGGCCGCGCTCAAGGCCCTGTCCCTGGTCCTCATCGGCCAGGCGGTGGCCTCCGTCCTTGCGGGGCTCGCCGCCGGGAACCCTGCCTGGTCGGAGCAGCTCACCGCCGGCCTGGCCGGCGTCGTCCTGCGCTCCCTGACCGTCTGGGGGCAGGCTGTCGCCGCCCGCCGCGCGGCCCTCGGGGTCAAGGAGGAGCTCCGCGCGGAGCTGCTGGAGCGGGCCCTGCGCGGCGGGGTGCGGGGGACCGGCCCCGGCGACGGTGGCCTGGCCGTCCTGGCCACCCGCGGCCTGGATGCGCTGGACAGCTACTACACGCAGTTCCTGCCTGCGCTGGTCAACTGCGCTGCCGTTCCGCTGCTGCTGGGGGCCCGGATCCTCTTTGCGGACTGGGTCAGCGCGCTGGTCATTGTGCTGACAGTCCCGTTGATCCCGGTGTTCATGGTGCTGATCGGCCGGTACACCGAGGACAGCGTGCGGCAGGCCCAGGCCTCGCTGGCACGGTTGTCTGGTCACATGCTGGAGCTCGCCAAGGGCCTGCCGGTCCTGGTGGGGCTGGGCAGGGCCACGGCCCAGCGCAAGGCTCTGGAGGAGATCTCCGAGGAATACCGCTCGCGCACCATGGGCACCCTCCGGACCGCGTTCCTGTCCGCCCTGGCCCTGGAACTCATCGCCACCATCTCAGTGGCCGTGGTGGCGGTCTTCATTGGCGTCCGGCTGGTCCATGGCGGCATGCCGCTGGAGGCGGGCCTGCTGGCACTCCTCCTGGCCCCGGACTGCTACCTTCCGCTGCGGGAACTGGGCACCGCCCACCACGCCAGCGACGACGGCCGGGTGGCGCTCGCGGAAACCGCAGCCGTGACCGGTGCGCCGGAGCCTACGCCCCTGCCGGCTGCCAAGGCCGGCAGGCCGGGCGCTCCACTGGAGGTCACCGCACTCACGGTGACCTATCCCGGACGGGCCGGAGCCGCCGTCGGCCCCCTCACCTTCACCGCACCACAGGACAGGATCACCGCCCTGGACGGTCCCAGCGGCGCCGGCAAGAGCACTGTCCTTGGCGTACTGGCAGGCACCATCGGCAACGCCGGCGGATCGGCCAGGACAGGAACCAGCGCAGGAACCAGCATCACCGGGTCCATCAGGGGGCTGGACCGCCGTGCCGTGGCCTGGGTACCCCAGCATCCCGTCATGGTGGCCAACACCGTCCTGGACGAGGTGCTGCTGTACCTCTCGCCGGATTCCACCCATGGCCCGGACCGCTTCGCCGCCGAAGACGCAGCCCGCCGTTGCCTGGAGCGCGCAGGAGCCGGGCACCTGGCCGGCAAGCACCCGGCGGAGCTGAGCCCGGGCGAGCTGCGGCGCGTGGCCCTGGCCCGCGGCCTGGCCAGGATCGACGCCGGTGCCACCCTCCTGCTCCTGGACGAGCCCACGGCGCACCTGGACGACGCCTCGGCCGTCATCGTCGAGAACGCCATCCGGCGGCTCCGCGGCCAGGCCACCGTAATCCTGGTGGCCCACAACCGGCGCACCCGGCAGTTGGCAGACCTCTTGGTGCCGGTGCGGCCCGCGGGCACGGCAACGCCGACGCCGGATGCGGGCGTTGCTGTGTTCCCGCCGGGCCGCGCCGACACCACGGCGAGCGCAAGGTCCATGGACACGCCCGTCACAGAGGCTGGTGTCGACGACGGAACGGAAGCCAGGCATCCCAGGGTCGTCGGCCCCGCTCCCAGTGCCGCTCCCGGCGCCGGCCGCCTCCTGGCCGCCCTCCTCGCACCGGTCCGTGGGAAGTTCGCGGCAGCGGCCTTTGTCGGCACGCTGGCGGCCGACTTCGCCGTCGCGCTTTCCGGCCTGTCCGGCTGGCTCATTATCCGCGCCAGCGAGCAGCCGCCTATCCTCTACCTCCTGACGGCCATTGTCGGCGTCCGGTTCTTCGGCATCGGCCGCGCGGTGTTCCGCTATTGGGAGCGCCTGCTGCTGCATGATGCCGTATTCGCCGCCTTGACCCGGCTCCGCGGCAGGCTGTGGGAGTCCCTGAGCCGCCGGGCGCTGTCACTGCGCCGGCTCCTGCAGGGCGGCAATGTGCTGGGCACGGTCATCGACGACGTCGACACCGTCCGGGACCTCCTGCCGCGCGTGGTCCTGCCGCCTGTCACGGCGCTTGCGGTGTCCGTCCTGGCCGTGGCCGCCACCGGAGCCTTGGTGCCGGCTGCCCTTCCCGCAGTGCTTGGGGCAGCCGTCAGCGGCCTGCTGCTGGCGCCCGCGGCCGCCGTGTGGGGTGACCGGAAGTCCGCCGCTGCCGAGCAGGCCCTGCGCTCCGGCGTCCTGCGCCGCGTCACGGCCGCCCTGGATGCGCGGGCCGAACTGCATGCCAACGGTGTGGCGCCCCGCGTCCTTGACGCGCTGCTGGCTGAGGACCGGGATGCCACCCGCGCCTCCCAGCGGTCCGCCTGGGCCGACGGGCTGGGGCACGCCGTCGCCACCGCCGCCTGCGGTGCCGCTGCCCTGGCTGCGGCCTTGCTGGCAGGGCCGGAGGTCCTCGCAGCCCGCGTTGCCCCGGCTACCGCGGCCGTGGTGGTCCTGCTGCTGCTGGCGCTGGTGGAGCCTTACGCTGCGATGACGACGGCGGTGCGCCAGTTCCCGGCGCTGCGTGCGGTTATGCGTCGCGTGGGGGAGTCGGGGGCCCTTGCCGGAGGCGGCGAGGCGACTGACGGGCTGCAGTCCGTTCCTGCCAGGGCCGGCGGTGCGCCAGGCGTCGAGTTGGTGGACCTGGCCGCGGCCTGGCCGGGAGGCTCACCGGTCTTCTCGGGCGTGGACGCGTCGGCAGCGCCGGGGCGCTGGCTGGCGGTCACCGGGCCGTCAGGGTCCGGAAAATCGACGCTGCTCTCGGTGCTGCTGGGCTTCCTGCCGCCCGCTGCAGGCCAGGTGCGG
Source organism: Arthrobacter sedimenti (assembly GCF_042652025.1). Taxonomy (NCBI): domain Bacteria; kingdom Bacillati; phylum Actinomycetota; class Actinomycetes; order Micrococcales; family Micrococcaceae; genus Arthrobacter; species Arthrobacter sedimenti. The sequence continues at coordinate 29,241 of NZ_JBHSDQ010000009.1, forward strand.
GTCACCGGCCGGGCGGCGTGGTGCCCGCAGGAAGCACACCTGTTCGATTCCACCATCCGCGGAAACCTGCTGCTGGGCAGGCCGTCCACCGACGGTGCCGCCGCGGCACGTGACGAAGAGCTGGAAGCCGTCCTGGCCGCCGTCGGACTTTCCGGGCTGGTACGCCGGCTGCCGGCGGGGCTGGACACCCGAATCGGGCCCGGCGGTGCGTTCCTCAGCGGCGGCGAGCGCCAGCGCCTGGCCGTGGCGCGGACCCTGCTGACCGGCGCGGAGGTGGTCCTGCTGGATGAGCCCACCGCCCACCTTGATGCCGAATCCGCGGCCGCCATGCTCGCGGACCTGCGTTCGGGCCTGCGGGACCGCACGGTGGTGCTGGTGACCCACAATGCGGCTGATATCCAGGCCGGGGATGGACGCCTTGACCTGTCAGCATTCTCCGGACAGGCGCGCGCATCCCTGGCGCGTTCCCGCTGACCTCTACCGCTGAGCCCTGGAAGGGGCCCGGGAAGCGCAACCGCCCTTAACCGTCGACGTCGTGCAGGTGGTGGACGACGTCGTGCAGGAAGTATTGGGAGAGCGTCAGGACGGTGAATTCCGAGCCGTTGCTGCGCAGCCCCTTGCGTCCCCAGTCCTCTTCCGGGACGCCGGCGAAGGATTCGGCCGCCTCGTGTCCTTCTGCGGCCAGTTCCGGGCCCACTTCCGACGGGTCGGCGTTGACGTAGTCCTTTTCAATCGCCGTCTGGTCCTGGTCCCAGTCCGCAAAGCGGGCGTCATCCGCCGTGAGCATCAGGTTCAGCCGCTGGACGAAAAGGGTGAATACGTCCCGCACGTGGCAGGCGTACTCCACCGCCGACCAGGTGTCATCGTTGGGGCGCTCCGCCGCATCCGGCCGGCGCAGGACGGCCAGCCACCGCGGGATCATGCTTTCGATGCTGCCAGGGACCGTTGCCGGTGTGGCGGAGGAGGCATCGAAGGAGCATTCCGGGCAGGGGCGGGAGAGGACCCAGGTCCAGTCCTTGGCATCAGGAACGATAGGCATGGGAGCAGTCTAAGCGGTGCGGGCCGCGCCACCTGTCCCAGCCTGGCGCCCTTCTAGGCCTCCGCGGATTCCCCATCAGGCCAAGCCATGGCCGGGCCCACCACGTCCACGGCCTGGGAGAGCGGGACGCCCGAGCCGTCACGCCGGCCATGCTCCTGGGGCAGCGACCTGGCCACACCGGCTGCCGAGGATGCCTTCGCCGGACCATGCCCCGCCCAGGCCAGCAGCAGCATGTCCTCGCCCTTGAGGAACCTGTGCGACCGGACCCCCGCCGTGGCGCGCCCCTTGGCCGGATATTCGGAGAAGGCCGTCACCTTGGCCGTGCCCGGGGCAGTGCCCGGGAGGGCGCCGTTGGTCCCGGCGATGGTGACCACGACGGCGGCCTCATCCTGGGGCTGCACGGCACCAAAGAAGATCACCTGGTCACCCGCGGCGAGCTTGATTCCCGCCATGCCGCCGGCGGTGCGCCCCTGGGGACGGACGGCGGATGCGGGGAACTTCAGCAGCTGGGCCTCCCGGGTGAGGAACACCAGTTCGGCGTCGTCGGCCCCGGCGGGAGCGACTCCCACCACCACGTCCTTGTCCTTGAGGGTGATGACTTCCCAGTCTTCGCGGTTCAGCGGGTAGTCCGGCTGGACGCGCTTCACCACGCCCTGGGCCGTGCCGATGGCCAGGACCTCGTCCAGCCGCACGAACGCCACCAGGGATTCACCCTTCACCAGGGTGAGGAACTCCTTGGCCGGCACGCCGCCGGCGAGGTTGGGCAGCCCCGCCATGGGCGCGAGCACCGGCATGTCCATGACCTGCAACCGGAGCATGCGGCCCAGCGAGGTGACGGCCGCGATCTCGCCCCGGGCCGACGTCTTCACCACCGAGGTGTACACGTCGTGCTTGCTGCGGGGCCCTGCCTCGGCCAGCGGCTCCTGGTTGCTGGTGCGGGCCACCTGCCCGGAGGCGGTGAGGATGGCCCAGCAGGGGTCGTCCGCGATCTCCAGTGACAGCGGGGCGGCCTTCCCCTTCTTGCCGTTGGCGCCGGCAAGTTCGGCGGCCACGGTGGGGGAGACGGCCTCCGATTCCAGCAGGACGGTACGCCGGGGAGTGCCGTGCTCCTCCGCGATGGCGCCCAGCTCGTCGGAGACCACGGTGCGCAGTAGTTCCTCGGAGTCCAGGATGGCCTGCAGTTCCGCGATCTCGCGGCGGAGTTCGTCCTGTTCCTTTTCCAGCTCGATCCGGGAGTACTTGGTGAGCTGGCGCAGGCGCAGTTCCAGGATGTAGTTGGCCTGGATCTCGGTGAGGTCGTAGATGGACATCAGCCGCTCGCGTGCCGCGGCGGCTTCGTCCGAAGACCGGATGATCTGGATGACCTCGTCAATGTCCACGATGGCGATGAGGAGGCCCTCCACCAGGTGCAGGCGGTCCTTCTTCTTTCCGAGCCTGAAGACTGTGCGGCGGCGGACCACGTTGATGCGGTGGTTGACGTAGACGGACAGCAAGTCCACCAGGCCCAGGGTCTGCGGCTGGCCGTCCACCAGGGTGACGTTGTTGATGCCGAAGGAGTCCTCCATCGGCGTGTACCGGTAAAGCTGCTGCAGCACGGCGTTGGGGTTGAAGCCGTTTTTGAGCTCAATAACCAGCCGCAGCCCGTGCTTGCGGTCGGTCAGGTCGACGATGTCGCTGATGCCGGTCAGCTTCTTGGCGTTGACCGCGTCCTTGATCTTTTCGATCACCTTTTCCGGGCCCACCATGTACGGCAGCTCGGTGACCACCAGGCCGGTGCGGCGCGCGGAAAGCTGTTCAATCTCCACCTTGGCCCGGGTCTTGAAGGATCCACGGCCGGTGGCGTACGCGTCCCGGATGCCGTCCAGGCCCACGATCCGGCCGCCGCTGGGCAGGTCCGGGCCCGGGACGAACCGCATGAGGTCGTCCAGGGTGGCGTCAGGGTTCGCGATCAGGTGCCGGGCCGCGGAGATGACCTCCACCAGGTTATGCGGGGCCATGTTGGTGGCCATGCCGACGGCGATGCCGGTGGCGCCGTTGACCAGCAGGTTGGGGAAGGCGGCCGGCAGGACGTCCGGCTGGGTGAGCTGGTTGTCGTAGTTGGGGATGAAGTCCACCACGTCTTCGTCGAGGTGGTTGGTGAGGGTGAGGGCGGCCGCCGCCAGCCTGGCCTCCGTGTACCGCGGTGCTGCCGGGCCGTCGTCGAGCGAGCCGAAGTTGCCGTGTCCGTCAATCAGCGGCAGGCGCAGGGAGAAGTCCTGCGCCATGCGCACCATGGCGTCATAGATGGCGGCGTCACCGTGCGGGTGCAGCTTGCCCATGACCTCGCCCACCACGCGGGCGCTCTTGACGTGGCCGCGGTCCGGGCGCAGGCCCATGTCGTTCATCATGTACAGGATGCGGCGCTGGACCGGCTTGAGCCCGTCCCGGGCGTCCGGGAGCGCGCGCGAGTAGATCACCGAGTACGCGTACTCCAGGAACGAGCCCTGCATCTCGGAGGTGACATCGATATCGACGATGTTTTCCGTGTAGTTCTCGTCGGCGATCGGGGCTGGACTTTGGCGGCGGGCCATGGGGTGTGGTGAATCCTTCTGGGGTTACTGCGCAGCCATTGGGGTGTGCTGCGGGAGTTTTTGGCTAGGCTAAGCCTATGGTGGATCAGCCCGGGGACGGCGAATATCCGGAACATTGGGAAGCCGATGTCGTCCTGCGGGACGGCGGAACAGCGCATCTGCGGCCCATCCACCCGTCGGACGCGGAGGCTGTGCAGGCCTTCCATACCGGGCAGTCGCAGAATTCAATCTACATGCGCTTCTTCGCCTTCAAGGCAAGGCTGTCCGCCAAGGAACTCAAGCGCTTCACCGAGGTGGACTACAAGGACCGGGTGGCGTTCGTGATCACCATCCACGGTGAAATCATCGGCATTGGGCGCTACGACCGCCTCCCCAACCCCATTGAGGCCGAGGTCGCCTTCAACATCGCCGACTCCCACCAGGGAAGGGGCATAGGCTCCATCCTGCTGGAACACCTTGCCGCCGCCGCGCACGAAAACGGGATCCGGAAGTTCACCGCGGAGGTGCTGCCGGAAAACCGGAAGATGCTCATGGTCTTCTCCGACGCCGGCTACGACGTCAAGCGCCACTTCGACGACGGCGTCGTCAGCCTCGAGTTCAACATCGACCCCACCGAGAAATCGCGGGCCGTGATGGAATCCCGCGAGCACCGCGCCGAGGCGAGGAGCGTCCGGGAGCTGCTGGCGCCGTCGTCCGTTGCCGTGATCGGTGCCAGCCGCAGGTGGGGGACCGTGGGGTACCAACTGCTGGAGCACATCATCGAGGGCGGCTTCCACGGCTCCGTCTACGCCATCAATCCGGAAGCACTGGAGCTCGCGGGCATGATGTCGTACGGCAAGCTCTCCGAGGTCCCCGAACCCGTCCAGCTGGCCATCATCGCTGTCCCCTACGAGGAGGTGGCAGGGGTTGTTGCGGAGTGCGCTGCGGCGGGTGTCAAAGGCGTCGTGATTGCCTCGGCAGGCTTCGCGGACGACGGCGAACGCGGCCTGCTGCGGCAACGCGCCCTGGTGCGCCAGGCCCGGGCGAACGGCATGCGGGTGATCGGCCCGGCGTCGCTGGGCATCGCCAACACGCACCCGGACGTGGCACTGAACGCCTCCATGGCCCCCACCATGCCGCTGCGCGGCGGCCTGGGCCTGTTCAGCCAGTCCGCGGCAATCGGCGTCTCGCTCTATGCCGCCTCCAGCCGGCGCCGGGTGGGAGTGTCCAGTCTCCTCTCGGCGGGCAACAGGGCAGACGTTTCGGGCAATGACATGATGCAGTACTGGGAGGACGACACCGACACCTCCGCCGTGGGCCTGTACCTTGAGTCAATCGGCAACCCCCGCAAGTTCTCCCGCATCGCCCGCCGGCTGGCCCGCACCAAGCCCGTGATCGTGGCCAAGTCGGACACCATGGGCCTGCGGCTGCCGCCCGGGCATGCGGTCCGCACCACCCAGGCGCCGGCCGGGGCGCTGGATGCCATGCTCCGGCAATCGGGCGTGATCCGGGTGGAAACCGTGGAGCAGCTGGTCGACGTGGCCCAGGTGGTCTCCGGCAGGCCGCTTCCCGCCGGACCGGATGTTGCCATCTTCAGCAACTCGGAGGCGCTGGGCAACGTGGTGGCCGACAGTGCCGTGGCGCACGGGCTGGGGGTGGCGCAGGTGGTCTCCGGACTGGACCTCGATGCCGGCCAGTCGGTGGCACTCCCCGCGCTGCGGAAGGCCCTCCTTGACGCCCTGGGTTCTGATGCCGTGCACGCCGCCGTCGCCGCCCTGCTGCCCGCACGCGGCCTCACGGTCGATGCCGTGGCGCAGGTCCTGGCCGAATGTTCAGCCAGCGCCGGCAAACCGGTGGTGGCCGCGGTCACCGGCATCCTGGACCCCGCCATCAATGTGGAGGGCCTGGTGGGGGCTGAGGGATGCACCGTTCCCTGCTATTCCAACCCCGGCGCCGCCGTCGCCGCGCTCGCCGCAGTGGTGCGGTACGCCGAGTGGGCCGCCCGCGACCAGGGGCAGTTTGTGGAACCCGCGGGCTGCGACCCGCGGCAGGCGGAAGCAGAGCTCGACGAACTGCTGCGGGAAGTCACCGGTGCCCAGCTCAAGCAGCTGGACCCGGCGGCAACTGCTTCGCTGCTGGGGCACTACGGCATCTCCGTCCTGCCGTCCCGGCCGTTCACTGCCCCTGATGAGGCCGTAGCGGCCGCTGACGCCCTGGGCTGGCCCGTGGTGCTGAAGACCACCGCCCCGGCCCTTCGCCACCGGCTGGACCTTGGCGGGGTGCGCCTGGGCATCGAGGACGCGGAGTCGCTGCGGCTCAATGTGCAGCAAATGCGGCGGGCGCTCGCAGCCTATGGCGACCCTGCGCTCGAAGTGCAGGCGATGGCGCCGGTGGGGCAGGCCTGCACCTTCCGTGCCATCGAGGATCCGCTGCTGGGCCCGGTCATCTCGTTCGGCCTGGCCGGTGACGCCGTCAACCTGCTCGATGACTGGTCGCACCGGGTGCCGCCGCTCTCCGCCGCTGACGTGCACGATTTTATTCGGGCCCCGCGGGCGTCCCGGAAGCTCTTCGGCTACCAGGGCCTGCCGGCCGTTGATGTCGCTGCCCTTGAGGACCTTGCCGGGCGGCTGGCCTGGATGAAGGACAACCATCCGGAGATCGCGCTGGTGGAGTTTAACCCGGTTTTGTGCGGCACCGCCGGGGTGACCATCCTCGCCGCCGACGTGCGGATCGGCAACGCCGCGCAGCGCACCGACAGCGCGCGACGGGCCATGCTGGGCTGACGCGGTTAGCAAGTGACCGGGCGATCTGTGAAAATGGGGGCATGAGCTTCCAGCCTCCCGCGTCGGCGCCCGAAACGCCCGGCAATGAAAACCAGGCCGTCCGCCACCACAGCTCACACAACCACGGAGTGCAGGGCCAGAGCCTGGAAGACGCACTGCAGAAGGCAGGCTTCTACCCGCGGCTGGTCTCGGACGTCGTCGACGATGCACTGGACGGCCGGGACTGCGTGGCCCACCTGGTGCACCTGGAAACCCACTTCGACCGCGCCGAAGTCCGCCGCCACATCACCGTGCTGGTGCTGACCGCCGACATGCTGGTGATCACCCACGTGGACGACCAGCAACTGGACGAGGCGGGGGAGCAGATCGTCGCCCAGATCTCCACCGAGTCGGTTCCCGTGGCCCAGATCCGGTCTGTGGTCCTGAGCTACATGTACGCGCAGCCGCAGAACTACAAGCCGTCGGACCCGGTCCGGGAACTCACCCTGTCCATTGCCTGGTCCGGGGGGCAGCGGCTGGACATGGGCCCTGCCAGTTGCGGGGATCCTCAGTGCGAAGCCGACCACGGCTACACCGGAACCATCGCGCAGGAAGACATCGTGCTCCGCATCAGCGCCGAGGCTGACGGGCTGCAGGCCGTGCAGGACGCCAAACTGTTCGCCCGGGCCCTGCGCGCGGTCAACACCGGTTCCGCCGCACCGGTTTCCCACGCCCAGTCCATGGCGCCCCGGCCGCGTTCGGGAGTGTTCGGCAACCGGCTCAGCCGCGGGCACCAGCAGCGCTGAGATGCCGGAAGACCGCCACCACGCAGGACAAGCTCCCGGACGCACCCCCGACCTTCCGCCCGCTCCCGCCTATGGGCACCGCTCCATCGCGGAAGTCCTGACCAGCGGTGCCGCCAGCCTTGGCGTGGAAGGCTTCACGAATACTCTGGGGCTTCCGGCCGCCCAAAAAATCTGTATCGTGCTCGCGGACGGCCTGGGCCGGAACCTCCTGAAGCAAAAGGCCGCCCACACGCCCTTCCTGCGCTCGGTGATGCAGGCAGGCCAGGCGGAGGTCCCGGTGTGGCTGGACTCAGCCTTTCCGTCCACCACCGCTGCAGCACTGTCCAGCTTCGGAACCGGACTTCCGGCCGGGCAGCACGGCATGGTGGGCTACGACGTCCTGGACCCGGACCAGGACAAAGTGGTCAACCTGCTTGGAAACTGGGATCCCGGCGTCGACCCCTCCACTTGGCAGCCGTTCCCCACGGTCTTTGAACGGATTGCCGGGGAGGTGGATGTCAGCACCGTCAGCCTCGCCCAGTTCGACAGCTCGCCCATGACCCGGGCAGCGCTGCGGGGTGGCAGGTTCATCTCCGGGACAACCTCCCACGCGCGAACTGCCGCCGCTGCCGAGGCCATGGCTGCCTCCGGCCGGTCCCTGATGTATTTCTACGTCAATGAACTGGACAAGGCAGGGCACCGCTACGGCAGCAGGTCCGAACAGTGGGAACACCAGCTGGAAGAGCTCGACGCCACGGTCAAGCGGCTCAACTCCTCCCTTCCGTCCGGCACCACCATCCTGCTCACCGCCGACCACGGGATGCTGGACATCCCCGAGTCGCAGCGCCTTGATTTTTCCAAGGACCCGGAGTTGGTGGACGGCGTCCGCCACACCGCCGGTGAACCGCGCATGGTGCACCTGTACCTGGATGAGGCGCACCTGGAGTCCGCTGCCGGCGCCCGCGACCGGCTGCTGGGCGCCTGGAAAGCCCGGTTCGGTGACCGAGTGTGGGCCTTCACCCGGGAGGAGGCCGTTGCCGGTGGGCTCTTTGGTGACGTACGTCCCGCTGTTGAAGGCAGGATCGGTGACGTGATGATCGCGGCGCGTGACGCCGTCGCGCTTTACGACGGCCGGCGCATGCGGCCCACGGCCATGGAAGTGGTGGGCCAGCACGGCTCACTGACCAAGGCTGAGCGGGAGGTCCCGCTGCTCTGCTTTGCCGCTGAAGGAAAGGGCCGCCGCCGTGGCTGAGCTCATCTTCTTCTCCGGCACCATGGACTGCGGCAAATCAACGCTGGCCCTGCAGATGGACTATAACCACCGGGCCCGCGGGCGCGGCGGCGTACGGTTCAGCCGCAATGACCGCGCCGGCGAGTCCCGGATCTCAAGCCGCCTGGGCCTGGAAACGGATGCGGTGGAGGTGCTGGACAGCACGGACTTCTGGGAGGAAGTGATGATCCGGCGTACCCAGGGCCGGCGGGTGGACTACCTGATCTGCGACGAAGCGCAGTTCTATACCCCTGAGCAGGTGGAGCAACTGGCCAAGGTGGTGGACGAAATTGACGTGGACGTCTTCGCGTTCGGCATTACTGCCGACTTCCGCACCCGGTTGTTCCCCGGTTCGCAGCGCCTGATCGAGCTCGCCGACCGCGTGCAAGTACTCCAGGTGGAGGCGCTGTGCTGGTGCGGGCGCCGGGCCACGCACAACGCCAGGACGGTCGACGGCGTCATGGTCACCGAAGGGGCGCAGGTGGTGGTGGGCGACGTGGACATGGTGGTCGAGGCCGCCGCCCCGGAGGCCGGGCATGTTCCCGTGGTGGGATACGAGACGCTGTGCAGGCGCCACTTCATGCGGCGGGTCACGGCGCACGGTGCTTCTTTAATGGCCCAGCAGGACCAGCTGCTGCCGTTCGACGTGGACGCGTGCCTGTGGCGCGGCTCCGGCGGCCTGGGGGAGAAGCACGGGGGCGACGGGGAAGGCTGATTCCGTGGGCCCGCGCCTGCCTTGACCGAAATGGCAGTCCAGGGTTCCGGGCTTGAGTTAGTCCGTTGGATCCAGTTGGTGCACGACGGAGGCTGGACCGCCGGCACCCAGTGGTGGCTCGGGTGGGACAGCGCCGTCCTTGCCAGTGCGCAGTTTGAGTTCGCTGACAAGCGCGCCAACCACAATGAAGATGGCGCCGGCCACCGCGACCGGAGGAAGCCGGTCGCCCGCAATCCGGCCGATGATCGCAGCCCAAACGGGCTCGCCAGCGTAGATGATCGTTGCTCTTGTCGGCGAAACCGATCGCTGGGCCCAGTTCATGGTGAGCTGGATGACGCAGCTAAAAGTCCCTAGGGCGACCGCCGCTCCCACCCACACCCATGAGAACGCAGGCAATTCCTCTCCGACCATAGGCACGGCCACGAAGCCCAGTGATCCCGCAACGAGCAACTGCACCACGGTCACCCGGCCGAGGTGCACTTTGCCTGCGAACCAACCGATGAGGATGATCTCCGCTGCGATCGGAAGGGTGCTGGCGACAGTCGCGATCTCCCCGGAGCTGAAGGTGAAGCCGACGCTCGCTGGGTCGGCGAGCAGCACGAGACCGACGAAGGCCAGCCCGACACCGATCCATGCTGAAAGCCCTGGCGGTTTCCTGAACACCATCCACTGCAGGACCGGTACAAGCGGAACGTAGAGAGCCGTAATGAACGCGGAAGTGCTGCTGTCGATTGTTTGAAGACCAACGGTTTGAAGTCCGTAGCCCAGGAAGATCATGACGCCGATGGCTGAGCCTGCCGCAATCTCCTTCAAGGTAATGCAACAAAGGACACGTGCGAAAATGACGGCGCTGATGAGGCCTGCGGTCAAAAACCGCATGCCAACAAAAAACCACGGTCCGCTGTACTGTACGGCGACGTGAACGATCAGGAAGGTCGCCCCCCACACTGCAGTGATGAGGACGAGGGCAAGTTCCTGTCGGGAGAACTGGTTCCGAGGGGCAGTGTGCAACATAATGCTCACCTTATGGTGCAGAATAGTGCACATGCAAAATGAGGGAGCAGCCAGGGTCCTGGACCACGTCAGTGCGAACGTACGGCGGTTTCGCGCGGCGGCACAACTCAGCCAAGTCGCCTTGGCTGATCGCGCCGGCGTCAGTCGACGCACGGTGGTCAAGCTCGAGGCTGGTGAGGCGAACATCAGCCTGACAGGTCTTGATCATCTCGCTGACGCGCTGGGTGTCACCTTCGTCGATCTCGTTGCCGCACCGGCCGCGCACCATGCAAACATCAGCGAAGTTGCATGGCGAGGAAACCGGCAAGGCAGCATCGCGGTGCTGCTGGCATCGGTTCCCGCTACCAAGGATGCCCAGCTGTGGGCCTGGACCCTGGAACCGGGCGACCGCTACGACGCGGAGCCTGATCCGGTGGGTTGGTCTGAAATGATCTTCGTCTCCGAAGGATCAATTCGGGTTGAACAAGAAGACGGTCCCACCGAACTCAATACAGGTGACCACCTCGCCTTCCCCACCTCGCAGCAGTACGCGTACGCAAACCTTGGTGACACCCGGGCACGCTTTGTGCGTGTCGTTGTCAGTTGATTCGGCTGCCATACGTCTAATACGCTGCGGCAGGAGTTGAGCGCCCTTGATGGCAGCCAACTCCTCGTTCAACGTGATTGTCAGACCCCCTTGCCATTATTGGCTTATGGGGAAGGCAGCGGTAAGCAGGGCTTATGCGGACATCCGGGCTGCCCTTGCTGTGTTGAATGCGGAGGTGGATGGGTTCGGGTTGGAGCCGTTTTCGGTGGCTGATCCGTTGGCGGGGCTGGCGGATGGGTGCCTGGATATTTTGGCCGGTGCCCGTGAGGTTGAAGCCGGGTTGGCGGGGCTGAAGGCGAAGACTGCCGTGGCTTACGGAGAGAGTGCCGGTGCTGTTGCCGGTCCGGGTGTGCCGGTGCAGGCGCAGGAGATGGCGGTCACGGCGGAGATCGGGTGTGTGCTGGCGTTGGGGCCGCGGGCGGCGTCCTCGTTCCTGGCGACTTCGCACGCCGTTGTTTCCTCGTTGCCGCGAACGTTGGCGGGGCTGCAGACCGGGACCCTGTCGTGGCAGCACGCGGTGGTGATGGCGGACGAGGCCGCGTGTCTGGATGCTGCGGGGGCGGCGGCGTTGGAAGCCCATTTCCTTGACCCTGACGCCCAGGACCCTGCTCGGGGGTGCCCTGTGGGGCAGCTTCCGGCGCACCGGTTTCGGGTCAAGGCCAGGACGTGGCGGGAACGCCACCACGCCGAGAGCATCGAGAAACGCCATGCCAAGGGGATCGCGGATCGGCGGGTGGAGTTCCGGCCGGACCAGGACGGGATGGCCTGGCTGTCCGCGTGCCTGCCGGCGGCTGAGGCGTTGGCCGGGTGGAACCGGCTCACCGCGATCTCGCGTGGCATGCAGGGCCCGGACGAGTGCCGGACCATGCCGCAGCTGCGGGCGGACGAGTTCGCCGAGGCGATCCTCGGCAGCCCCGTCTTCACAGAAGGGAACGGTAACGGCGTCTTGAGTGTCTGCGCCGCTTTGAGTATCTCCGGTGCATCTGATGCTCCTGTAGCTGACGGGGACAGGGCGGCTGCCGGTTACGGAACCGCTACCCAGTCCACTGGACGTGCCAGCGGTAGTGCAGGCGCCGCTGCCGGACGGGAGTCGTGGTCATCACCGATCCGCGCGCAAGTCCTGGTCACGGTTCCGGTGTTCTCCCTGATGGGCGTGACTGACGAGCCGGCCGTGCTGGACGGGTACGGGCCGATCCCGCCGTCGATGGCCCGGGACCTGGTCGCGAACGGGGCAACGTCGTTTTACCGGGTGTTGGTGGATCCGCGGGACGGGGCGCCGCTGGAGATCGGGCGGACGAGTTACCGGGTGACCGGGGCGATGCGGGCTTGGTTGCGGATGCGGGACGGTAAGTGCCCGTTCCCGGGCTGCAGCAACAACTCCCTGGACAACGACGCCGACCACATCCTCGCCTGGGCAAAAGGCGGCACCACCGGGATCAGCAACCTGGGGCAGCCCTGCCCGAAACACCACAAGCTCCGGCACGCCACCGGCTGGAAACCCAGTCCGGCCGCGAAGAACGAGCCGCCCGGCTGGATTTCACCCACCGGCCGGCATTACCCGAGCGAGCACCAGGACTGGGAACCACCCCACTGGCCAGGTGGATTGGGAACGGGCAGCGTCGACATCGTTCGGCAGACCGGGTCCCCTTGGGAAGATACCCTGGAGCAGTTCCTGCGCGCCCATGCCTGACCGGCTTCGAGTGCCGTTGTCCTGTGTGACGTCAGCTGATACGGCGGTAGCGGATGTGCGTAGCAAGCGGTGAGTGCAGTACCTCGACGGGTTCGAAGCCGAAGGACTCAATGCCATCGAACATTCGCTCGCCGGATCCCAGCAAGACCGGCGCGATGTCGAGGGTGAGTTCATCAATCACCCCTGCTTGCAACGCCTGCCTGACAGTGGAGGCTCCGCCTGCGATATCCACCCCTTTGCCGCCGGCGGCATCCAGTGCTGCCGCATAAGCAGCGTCGAAGCCGCTGGTAACAAAGTGGAAAGTCGTCCCGCCCTCCATCTGGATGGGGTCATGGGGATAATGCGTCAGCACGAAAACGGGAGCATGGTACGGCGGTTCCGGCCCCCACCAGCCGGACCAGTCAGCATCCCACTCGCCGCGGATAGGGCCGTACATATTTCGCCCCATCACGTATGCTCCCCGTGGGCGCATCAGCCATTCGGTCGCAGTCTTGTCGGCATCGTTGGCCCGGGGATCGCCGATGTGCCAGCCATGCAGTTCCAGCCCGCGCTTGCCCAACGGGTTCTCGCGGCTCTGGTCAGGCCCGGCGACGAAGCCGTCCAGCGACATGGACATGTGGCAGGTAGTGTCCGGCACGGGAAACCTCCGTAATTACAGCGTCTGACTGATGGCGTGCCGGGATCCTAGCATGCAGCGCAGGCAGGAACGACCCCGTACGGAAGGAAGACGGAAGGAAGAAAAGCCCTTAGTCGCTCCGGGTGCCGAAGACGATTTCATCCCAGGACGGCACGCTGGACCGCTTTGGGCGGGCAGGCCGTTCCGGCGCCTCGGTCTCCGGCAGCTGCCCGGTGGCAGGTGACGCGTCGTCCTGTTTGGCGGAACGACGGGGATTGCTGCCCAGGAGTTCATCCAGCCCGGCCCCACCGGAGCTTCCGGAGCCTGCTTCGGTCGTGGAACCGGAGGGTTTCTGCGGGGACGCCGCAATGGTGATTTCCCTGGTATCCGTGCTGACGCCGTCGTGAAGCCGCAGGCCGTCGTCCTGGCCGTCGCGGTGCGGCGGAAGAAGGCTAAGCCTCGAAAGCATCGACGGCCTGGTGTCCCTGCGCCGGATGAAGGAATCGCCTTGGGCGGCAGGCGCGTCCCGTTGGTCGTCCTGGGGCTCGGGTTCCTCTGCCTCAGGGTCGGTGGCCACCTCTGAAGGGCGGGGATGCGCGGCCGGCACACCATGGGTGAGGAGCATTGCCAGTGCATCATCGGAATCTTCGTCCACACCCAGCCGCTGCCCACGCCGTGACCTGAGCATGTCCAGCAGGCCATCGGATTCCGTGCCGGCATCCTGGGCAGGGCCGGCCTGGCCCCCGGGAGAGGCTTTGGAAGAATCCGCGTCGGTCTCGAAATCGAAGGGGCGGTCGGAAACCGCAGTGAGGCGGCGGGCGGGAACAGGGCCATCCAGCGGCTCGAGCTCACTCAGCTGCTGCGCCCAGCGGTTGGTGTTTTGCAGCGACTTCCGGGCCGGGTTGAACGTCCAGAGCGCCGGAGGTTCCTCACCGATTCCGGATGTCCCGCCTGCCTTGGCCTCGAAGCTTGCCGAGACGGTCCACGTACCGTCCTGGCGCCGCCACGAATCCCATTCCACGGTGGCGGGGTCAATGCCATGCGCTGAGAGCCGGTGGGCCACCATGTCGTCGAGGGTTGCGGGGTTGTCGCCGAACGCGGACCGGTAAATGTCGTGGCCGGGGGAGGGCGCCGCGACTTCAACTTTCCGCGCCTGCTGGGCAACATATTCGCGCTCCGCCAGGACGGGGCCTTCATAGCGCTCCACCTTGGCCAGCGGCATCCCGGACAACTCCGCGACGTCCGCAGCAGTTGCACCGGCGCGGATGCGGGCCTGGATGTCCCTGGGGGACATGGGAACAGCGGGCCGTTCCACGCGCGGTTTGGCCGTAGACCGGCTGGCTGTCCTGAGTGCCTCATCGATCGGCAGCTGGAACATCTCGCCGCCGGCCCCGCTCAACAGGAGATGTGTCCCGTCGTCGTGCACGCCTACAAGCCGTAGATCCTGCATACAAATCCTCCACCCTGGCATTACTATCAACCGAAACTCTGCCACCCGGCGGCGTGGATTTGGCTCAAGGAGCAGGGCGCGCCGTGATTTTCCGCTGGATTCCCTGGGTTGAAGGGAAGGTTCACAAGCGGGCGAAGCGCCTGGGGCGGAATCCTGCGAGCGTCAGCGCCGGGTCAGGGCCGCTGTCAGTTGATCCGGATGGCGGGTGGAAGCGAGCCAGTACGGGGTCCGGTCGGCCGGATCAGTGATCTCGATCTTCACCACGGGATCAATCCAGCCGCGGATGCACAGGTAGGCGAGACCGTTCAGCCGGGTGCCGCGCTCCGCCGTCGCCTCACCGGCAGTGAATTGCTGCACGCTGCCCACAAACCGGCGCTCAATGGTGGCCCTACCGACGTTGAGTGCGTCCCCGGTCACCGTGATGGCGGGGGTCGAGACAACCAGGAGGACTGTGATGATCGCGAAGAGCACCAGCGCCGCTGTGTAACCCGCCGCCATGCTGATGGGCGCGAAGACCAGGATGCCCGCCGCCGAGACGCCGGCTGCGATGATCCAGATCCAGGCGTTGGGCCACAGCTTTTCCCTGTAGACCACGGGTGCGCCGGCTGAGGGCGTGCTGGGAACGGATGCGTGCGGGCTTGATTCGGGCATAGCCCAAGCTTTCCACCTTTGGCTGGGTATTTCACCTTGGGCCACCCCTGGTCCGGCCGCTCCGGCCAGCCGCGGGGCCACGGGCTGCCTAGGCTCGATTTGGGGGCGCGGGTTAGAGTGAGTGACTGTGACTGATCATCCCGCAACGGTAGACCTTGTCCCGGACGCAGCATCGCCCGCTGCTGCTGCCCCCACCCTGCAGGTGCAGTTGAAGATGCTGGATCCGGAGCTGGAAGCGCCCTCCTACGCGCATCCCGGCGACGCCGGTGCCGACCTTCGTGCCCGGGAGGACGTGGTCCTGTTGCCGGGGGAGCGCAAGCTGGTTCCCACCGGCGTGGCCATTGCACTGCCTGACGGGTTCGTGGCGCTGATCCACCCCCGGTCCGGCCTGGCCACCAAGCACGGCCTTACGATCGTCAATGCTCCCGGCACCGTGGACGCAGGCTACCGTGGCGAGATTTCGGTAACCCTGCTCAACACCGATTCGGCCCGGCCGATAGAGCTTCGGCGCGGCGATAGAATTGCCCAAATGGTCATTCAGCGGGTGGAGCATGCCCAGTTCATTCCTGTCAGTGAATTGAGCGGATCCGTGCGCGGCACCGGAGGCTTTGGCTCCACCGGCGGGTTCAACGCCCCCGGAGCCTGACCGCGGCTGCGCCCGCTGCCACGCCAGCATGCACGACGGCGGAACCTCCAGGGATCCGGCCGGCAGGTTTCATAACTGGCACATTGAAGAATTAAGGAGTCACCCATGGTCTTTGGGTTCGGCAGGAAAGCAAAGAAGGACGAACCGGCGGAGCCGGTGGAAGAGCTTACGCTCGCGGAGGCCGGCGAAGATGCCCCCTCTCCGGACGCCCGTCGCCAGCACGGGCCGTTTGATGAGTCCGAAATCACCAGCACCGACGGCTTTGTGGACCTGGGCGCCCTGCTCATCACGCCGAGCGAGGGCCTCCAGCTCCGGCTCGAAGTGGAAGAGGCCACACAGCGGGTGGTGGCAGTGACCCTTGACCTGAACGGCTCCAGCCTTCAGCTGCAGGCTTTCGCCGCTCCCAAGACAGAGACGCTCTGGGACGAGATCCGCGAACAGATCGGCCAGTCCGTAGGCGCCCAGGGCGGCCAGGTTGAAGAGGTGGAAGGCGCCTTCGGTACGGAACTGGTGGCCAAGCTGCCCGCCGGGCTCCCGGACGGCAGCCAGGGCTACCGCGTGGCCCGCTTCATCGGCGTCGACGGCCCCCGCTGGTTCCTGCGCGGCGTCCTGGGCGGACCCGCGGCACTGGAGCGCCCCGCCGCGGAAGCGCTTGAGGCCCTGTTCCGGCAGGTCGTGGTGGTCCGTGGTGACAGCCCCATGCCGCCGCGTGATCTTTTGCAGCTGCGGCTGCCCAAGGACGCCTCCGCCACTCCTCCGCCCGCCGCGCCCACCCTGGAGGAGCCCGAACGTGGTCCGGAAATCACCCAGATCGGCTGAGCCCCACAGTGACGAGGCGGCGACGGGCCTTGGCGGCATTACGCCGTTGGGGCAGCTTCCGGACCGGGGACGTGTCCTGTGCCAGGGGCACATCGAATCGGTGACGTTCGTTCCGGCCGACCGCACCCCTGAGTACAGCGCCATCGTTACTGAGGACGACGCCGACCGTCCCGCAACAGGGTCGGGCCGGGGCAGGCCCGCAAGGCTCCGCGTTGTCTGGCTGGGCCGGCGGCGCGTGCCGGGCATCCAAGCGGGTGCCGAGATCCGGGTGGAGGGAATGCTGGCCCGCGGCAAGGATATGCCCACCATCTTCAATCCGCGTTACGAGATACTGTCCCGCCAGGAGAACGAATGACTGAGCACCAGCCCGATCAGCCATCCGGCGCTGCACACCGCGCCGGGGGGCCGCAGGAGGGCAGGCCGCAGGCCGCAGGACAGTCCCCGGTTGCCGGCCTCGCCGCAGAATATGCCGCCAAGGCAGGCCTCCACCGCACCCACGACGGCCGCGTGGACGTCCTGCGCAGCGCCGGGGGAGTGCAGGGCATTGCCGAAAGCATCGTTCCCGGCCTGGTGTTCCTGGTGGCCTTCACCGTCACCCGCGAACTTCCGCTGTCCCTGGTGGCGGCCCTGGCGTCGTCGGCCGTGTTCACTGTTGTCCGCCTGGTGCAGCGCCGGCCCCTCACCCAGGCCTTGGCGGGCGTGGCAGGCGTCGGCATTTCGGCCTGGCTGGCCAACACCACCGGCAAGGCCGAAGACTTCTACCTCCCCGGATTCTTTACCAATGCCGCCTACATCCTGGCGCTGGTCATCTCGATCGCCGTCAAGTGGCCTGTGGCAGGGCTCCTCTTCGGCTTCATCCGGAATGAAGGCGTGGATTGGCGCAAGGAGCCGGACCGGGTCAAGGCCTACCGCCTGGGCACCTGGATCATCGTCGCGGTCCTGGCCCTCCGGCTCATCGTGCAGGTGCCCCTGTACCTCATGGGCACTGACGGCCTGGCCGCCCTCGCCACCACCCGCTTGATCATGGGCGCACCCCTGTACATCCTCGGAATCTGGGTGGCCTGGCTTGTGACCCGGCCGGCTCCAGCCGAAACCGAAGCCGGCCAGGCGGGCTGACGCCGCCAACAAACCGGCACCTCTGGACGTACGGGATACCCGGCGCCCAAGCTGCCTGATGCCCGGCTGCCATGCATCAACGGTGCGCCGGCGAACCTAGCCGTCGAAGCCGTCGTCGTCCGTGGCATGCCCGTGGCCGGCGCCGGCGGGCGTGCTGCTGCCCGCCGTCCCGTGGCCGGCGTCGATGCTGCCGGGCGCGGAGGAGAGCAGTTCCCGGAGCCCGTCCTCAGCGGCGATGGTTGTGACGAAGAAGAGCTCATCGCCGCCGTCGATCACGTCGTCCCTGCTGGGGGTGATGGGTGCCTGGTCCCGCAGGATGGCCACCAGGGTGGCGTCCTCGGGCCAATGAATGTCTCCCACGGTCATGCCGATCACGTGCGAGTCATGCGGGACGGTGAATTCCACCAGCGACGCCACCCCCGTCTGCAGGGTCAGGAGCCGGACCAGGTCACCGATCTCCACCGCTTCCTCCACCAGGGCGGTCATGAGCTGCGGGGTGTTGACGGCGACGTCGACGCCCCAGGAGTCGTTGAACATCCAGTCGTTCTTCGGATTGTTCACCCGGCCCACGGTGCGGCCAACACCGAACTCCGTTTTCGCCAGCAGGGACACCACCAGGTTGACCTTGTCATCGCCTGTGGCGGAAACCACCACATCGGCGTCCTCCACCTTGGCGCCCTGCAGGGTGGAAAGCTCGCAGGCGTCGCCCACCAGCCAGTGGGCGCCCCGCAGGCCGCTGCGGCCGATCACCTCGGGCTTGAGGTCGATCAGCAGGATCTCGTGCTTGTGCGCCAGTAGTTCCCGGGCGATGGATGACCCGACGCTGCCTGCGCCGACGATAACGACTTTCACTGGTACTCCTTGGCGGGGGCTTTGGCGAGGACCTGGGCGATCTGGGCGCTGCGGTCCACCTGCAGCATGGCGTGCACGGTGTCGCCGTCCTGGTATGCGGTACCGGCATCGGGAAGGATGCCCTCGCCAAAGCGGGTGAGATAGGCCACGCGGACATCCGCGGCCTTTTCGATGCTGCTGATCCGGTGCCCGATCCAGCCGGCGTCGAGGTCCAGCTCGGCCAGGACCAGGCGTCCGGACGGTTCGCGGAAGTCGCCCGCGAGGTGCTGTTCGGGGAGGATGCGCCGCAGCACCTGGTCCGCGCTCCAGCGGACGGCGGCCACCGTGGGGATGCCCAGGCGCTGGTAGATCTCCGCGCGTCCGGGATCGTAGATGCGCGCGACGACATGCGGCACGTGGAAGGTTTCGCGGGCAACCCGCGTCGCCAGGATATTGGAGTTGTCACCGCTGGAAACGGCAGCGAAGGCGTAGGCCTCGCCCACTCCTGCCTGTTTGAGGGTTTCACGGTCAAAGCCCACCCCGGTGACCTTCCGGCCGGTGAAGCCCTGGCGGAGCCGGCGGAAAGCGCGGTCGTCCTGGTCGATGATGGCCACGGAATGCCCGGCATCCTCCAGCGTGTGCGCCAGCGTTGCCCCCACCCGGCCACATCCCATGATCACGAAATGCGCCACCGTATCTCCTCTTTATGTATGTCAGGATCGTGCAGCTAGAACTCTACCGGCATGGTCCTGGTTCGGCCCGGCCGGGGCCCGTCATGACATCGCTCCCGAATCAGACTAGCTTTGTGGGGTGTTGACAATACTGAACGCCGTCAAACGCGTGCTGGTGGGCCGTCCCTTCAGGAATGACCGCCTGTCCCATACCCTGCTCCCGAAGAAGATCGCACTCCCGATCTTCGCATCCGACGCATTGTCCTCCGTGGCCTACGCTCCGGACGAGATCCTGCTGACCCTGGCCCTGGCCGGTGTCAGCGCCGTGGCCATCTCGCCGCTGGTGGGCCTGGCCGTCATGGTGGTGCTGCTTACGGTGGTGGCGTCCTACCGGCAGAATGTGCACGCGTACCCCTCGGGCGGCGGCGATTACGAGATCGCCAACGAGAACCTGGGCAAGTACGCGGGCCTGACGGTGGCGTCGGCCCTCCTGGTGGACTACGTGCTGACGGTGGCCGTGTCCATGTCCTCGGCCGCCGCCTACCTCACCACGGCTGTGCCGTCGCTGCACGGTGAGCAGGCCGTCATCGCCACCATCGGCGTCGTCATCCTTGCCTTGGTGAACCTGCGCGGCATCAAGGAAGCCGGCAGTGTCTTCGCCGTCCCTACCTATATCTTTATGGCGTCCATCCTCGGCATGACCGCCGTGGGCATGTTCCAGGCCGCCACGGGGCAGCTGGGGCAGGCGCCGTCGGCCGCGTTCACGATTGTCCCGTCGGAGGGCTTCGACCAGGGCCTGGTGGGCCTGGCCGGTGCGTTCCTGCTGCTGCGGGCTTTCTCCTCAGGTGCTGCGGCGCTCACGGGCGTGGAGGCGATCAGCAACGGCGTTCCCAACTTCAGGCACCCCAAGAGCAAGAACGCGGCCACCACGCTGCTGCTCCTCGGCGTGATCGGCGCCGCCATGCTGGCCGGCATCATCTACCTGGCCAACGTCACCAAGGTCCACATCGTGCTGGACCCCGCCAAGGAGTTCCTGCTGGACGGGAAGCCGCTGCCGGAGGGCTACGTCCAGAACCCGGCCATCTCCCAGATCGCGCAGACCATTTTCGGCGCGGGCAGCATCCCCTTCTACATCGTGGTTGCCGCCACCGGCGTCATCCTGGTGTTCGCGTCCAACACCGCCTTTAACGGCTTCCCGGTGCTGGGCTCCATCCTGGCCCAGGACGGCTACCTGCCCCGCCAGCTCCGCACCCGAGGTGACCGGCTCGCGTTCAGCAACGGCGTTCTGGCCCTCGCCGCCGGCGCCCTGGTGCTCATCATTTCGTTCGACGCCGACGTGACCAAGCTCATCCAGCTGTACATCGTGGGCGTCTTCATCTCCTTCACCCTCAGCCAGCTGGGCATGATCCGGCACTGGGGGCGGGAACTGAAACTCGCCAAGGACAAGGCCGTGCGGCGCCGGATGATGAAGTCGCGCACCATCAACACCATCGGTTTCGGCATGACCGGCCTGGTGCTGGTGATCGTCCTCATCACCAAGTTCGAGCAGGGCGCATGGATCGCCCTGCTGGCCATGTTCATCCTGTTCCTGATCATGTGGAGCATCCGGGCGCACTACGACAACGTGGCGAAGGAACTGGCGGTGGACGAGGATTCCTCCCCCCGGGCGCTCCCCACCCGGGTGCACGCGGTGCTGCTGGTCTCGCACGTGCGCAAGCCGGTCCTGCGGGCCCTCGCCTACGCCCGCGCCTCCCGGCCCTCGCGGCTTGACGCCATCACCGTGGACATCGACCCGGAGGAAACGGCGCACACCATTGCCGACTGGGACAAGCTCGAAATTCCGGTCCCGCTGACCGTCCTCGCCAGCCCCTACCGGGAAACAGTCACGCCCATCATGGACTACGTCAAGCAGATGCGCATGGACTCCCCGCGGGACCTCATCGTGGTGTACATCCCCGAATACGTGGTGGGCAAGTGGTGGGAGCAGTTGGTGCACAACCAGACGGCCCTGCGCATCAAGACCCGCCTCCACTTCGAGCCCGGGGTCATGGTGGCCAGCGTGCCTTGGCAGCTCAAATCATCCGAAGAAGCAAAGAACCTCCAGGACGTGCAGTGACCAGCAGGACCCCCACCGCCACCCAGCCCCAAACCGGAGAAGCCGGCCACACCGGCGAAGAGGCGGTGCTGGACGTCGGGCCCGTCGCCCACGGCGGGCACTGCGTGGCGCGGCATGAAGGCCGCGTGGTCTTTGTCCGCCATGCCATCCCGGGCGAGAAGGTGCGTGCCCGGCTGACCGATGCGGGTGACGGCGCCAAGTTCTGGCGGGCGGATGTCGTTGAAGTGCTGGAGGCTTCCCCGGACCGGGTGGAGCACTTCTGGCGCCCGGCCGATTCCCTGCGCGCCTGGAGCCACGGCCACCCGCCGGTTGGCGGCGCCGAGTTTGGCCACATCACCCTGGCCCGGCAGCGCAGCCTGAAGGCGGACGTGCTGGCCGAGCAGCTCACCCGGCTGGCCGGCTTCGAACAGGTGCCCTCCGTGTGGACCGGCGGCGTGGAAGCAGTAGGGGAGACGGGCGACGGCGGCACCGGCCTTGGGTGGCGCACACGCGCCAGCTTCTCGGTCACCCCCGCCGGCAGGCTGGGAATGCACGCCCACCGCTCCGACCACATCATCCCGGTGCGGGAAATGCCCCTGGCCAGCGAAGCGATCAACGCCCTGCGCCTGTGGGACCTGGACCTGCAGGGGGTGGAGCGCGTTGAGGTGGCCGCGCCCGCCAACGGATCGCGCCCCCTGGTGCTGCTGGCCCCGGCTCCCGGAACGAAGGAAAAACGGTTGCGCGCCATCGCCGCCGACGTGCCGGCGGAGGCGTCCGTCGCCGCCTTTGATCCGCTGACCGGGCAGGTAACCCAGCTCCGGGGACGCACCTGGGTACAGGAATCCGCCGTCGGCCACGAATACCGCGTGACCGGCGAGGGCTTCTGGCAGATTCACCGCGACGCGCCCGGGACCCTTGTGGGGGCTGTCACGGAATTCCTGGAGCAAGGGGACTTCCTGCATCCCGGCGCGGTGGTTGCAGACCTCTACGCCGGTGCCGGGCTCTTCACCGCGGTCCTGGCCGATGCAGTAGGGGAGACGGGCTCCGTGCTCTCCGTGG
This sequence comes from Arthrobacter sedimenti, assembly GCF_042652025.1. Classification (NCBI taxonomy): domain Bacteria; kingdom Bacillati; phylum Actinomycetota; class Actinomycetes; order Micrococcales; family Micrococcaceae; genus Arthrobacter; species Arthrobacter sedimenti. The sequence continues at coordinate 51,605 of NZ_JBHSDQ010000009.1, forward strand.
AAGGGGCGCCCGGAACCAGCCGCGACGCCCGGAAGAACCTTCACTCCGCTGCCCAGGTGGAGGTGGCCCAGGGCCGGGTGGAGCGGGTCCTGCGCCAAAAGCCGCGGAATTTCGATGCCCTGCTCCTGGACCCGCCCCGGGCAGGTGCCGGGAAAGCCGTTGTCGGCCAACTGGTCGAATCGCAGCCCCGGGCCATCGCCTACGTATCCTGCGACCCGGCGTCGTTCGCCCGTGACCTCGGTTACTTCCGCCGCTCAGGATGGCAACTCACAGGCCTCCGCGCCTTCGATCTCTACCCCCATACCCACCACCTTGAGACGGTGGCATTGCTGACTCCGGGTCCGTGATGCGTCCGGGGTTTTGGACTACGATGGCGGTAGTAGTCCCACGTCGCGCCCGAATTCTCGGCCGGCCGTGTGCAATTTTCGGGCCCTGGAGCTACTTAGGGCGTCCTAACTAGCAGGCGGTCAACCGCGCGACAAAGATGAAACTGTTGCGAGAGGAGTCCTGCGATGAGCACTGTGGACAGTTTCGGTTCAAAAGGCAAACTTAATGTAGCCGGAACCGAATACGAGATTTTCCGGCTGAACTCCGTTGAAGGTGCAGAAAACCTTCCGTTCAGCCTCAAGGTATTGCTTGAAAACCTGTTGAGGACCGAGGACGGCGCGAACATCACTGCCGATCACGTTCGCGCTTTGGCAGGCTGGGATCCCAATGCGGAGCCCGATACAGAAATCCAGTTCACGCCGGCGCGCGTGATCATGCAGGACTTCACCGGCGTTCCCTGCGTGGTCGACCTCGCCACCATGCGTGAGGCCGTCAAGGACCTGGGCGGTGACCCCAAGAGGGTGAACCCCCTTGCACCGGCCGAAATGGTCATTGACCACTCCGTGCAGATCGATGCCTTCGGCAACTCCGGCGCGCTGGAGCGCAACATGGAGATCGAGTACCAGCGCAACGGTGAGCGTTACCAGTTCCTGCGCTGGGGCCAGACCGCGTTCGACGACTTCAAGGTGGTTCCTCCGGGAACCGGCATCGTGCACCAGGTCAACATCGAATACCTGGCCCGCACCGTCATGACCCGCGAAGTGGACGGTGCGCTCCGCGCCTACCCTGACACCTGCGTGGGCACCGACTCGCACACCACCATGGTCAACGGCCTGGGCGTCCTGGGCTGGGGCGTTGGCGGCATCGAAGCCGAGGCAGCCATGCTGGGACAGCCTGTCTCCATGCTGATCCCGCGGGTTGTCGGCTTCAAGCTCAGCGGCAGCATCCCCGCCGGCGCCACCGCCACCGACGTGGTGCTGACCATCACCGAGATGCTCCGCCAGCACGGCGTGGTGGGCAAGTTCGTTGAGTTCTACGGCGAAGGCGTGGCCGCGGTGCCGCTGGCAAACCGCGCCACCATTGGCAACATGAGCCCCGAATTCGGTTCCACCGCCGCGATGTTCCCCATCGACGACGTCACCCTGGACTACCTGCGCCTCACCGGCCGCGCAGACCAGAACGTGGCCCTCGTCGAGGCATACGCCAAGGAACAGGGCCTCTGGCACGATCCTTCCCGCGACATCAAGTTCTCCGAGTACCTGGAACTGGATCTGTCCACGGTTGTCCCGTCGATTTCCGGCCCCAAGCGCCCGCAGGACCGCATCATCCTCTCCGAGTCCAAGGCCCAGTTCCGCGAGGACCTCCGCAACTACGTCAAGGTTGACCTCGCCGACGGCAGCCTGGACGAAGCAATCGATGAGAGCTTCCCGGCGTCCGACTCGCCGTCGTTCACGGCAACGGCAACGCACCTCTCCGAGGAAGCTCCGCACGCCCATGGACCGAAGTCCAACGGCCGCCCGTCCAAGAAGGTTGCGGTCAAGACCGCCGATGGCCGCGAATTCGAACTGGACCACGGCGCGGTGTCGATCGCCTCGATCACGTCCTGCACCAACACGTCCAACCCGTCCGTGATGCTGGCCGCCGCACTGCTGGCCCGCAACGCGGTGGAAAAGGGCCTCGCCGCCAAGCCGTGGGTCAAGACCTCCGTGGCTCCCGGTTCCAAGGTTGTCACCGACTACTACAACAAGTCGGGCCTGACCCCCTACCTGGAGAAGCTTGGCTTCTACATCGTGGGCTACGGCTGCGCCACCTGCATCGGCAACTCCGGCCCGCTGGACGCTGAGATCTCCGAGGCCATCCAGGCCAACGACCTCTCCGTCACCGCAGTCCTCTCCGGCAACCGCAACTTCGAAGGCCGCATCAACCCGGACGTCAAGATGAACTACCTGGCCTCCCCGCCGCTGGTCATCGCCTACGCCTTGGCCGGAACCATGGACTTCGACTTCGAGAACGACGCGCTGGGCCAGGACGAAGCCGGCAACGACGTCTTCCTGAAGGACATCTGGCCCAACCCGGTCGAGGTGCAGCAGGTCATCGATTCCTCGATCGACAAGGACATGTTCGCCAAGGGCTACGAGGGCGTCTTCGAGGGCGACGACCGCTGGAAGGCGCTCGACACCCCCGCCGGCGACACCTTCGCCTGGGACGAGAAGTCCACCTACGTCCGGAAGCCCCCGTACTTCGAAGGCATGCAGGCGCAGCCGGAGCCCGTCAAGGACATCTCCGGCGCCCGCGTGCTCCTGAAGCTCGGCGACTCCGTCACCACCGACCACATCTCCCCGGCCGGTTCCTTCAAGTCCGACACCCCTGCCGGCCAGTACCTGCTGGCCAACGGTGTGGAGCGCAAGGACTTCAACTCCTACGGCTCGCGCCGTGGCAACCACGAAGTGATGATCCGCGGAACATTCGCGAACATCCGCATCAAGAACCAGCTCCTTGACGGCGTTGAGGGTGGCTTCACCCGCGACTTCACCCAGGCAGACGGCCCGCAGGCCTACGTCTACGACGCCGCCCAGAACTACCAGGCAGCCGGCACCCCGCTGGTTGTCCTGGCAGGCAAGGAGTACGGTTCCGGTTCGTCCCGCGACTGGGCCGCCAAGGGCACCGCGCTGCTGGGCGTCAAGGCCGTCATCGCCGAGAGCTACGAGCGCATCCACCGCTCCAACCTCATCGGCATGGGCGTCCTGCCGCTGCAGTACCCGGCCGGCGAGAACGCTGCCAGCCTGGGCTTGACCGGCACGGAAACCTTCTCGGTTGAGGGCGTCACCGCCCTGAACGAGGGCACCACGCCCAAGACCCTGAAGGTCACCGCCACGGCAGAGGACGGCTCCTCCAAGTCCTTCGACGCCGTCCTGCGCATCGATACCCCGGGTGAAGCGGACTACTACCGCAACGGCGGCATCCTGCAGTACGTGCTGCGCCAGATCTCCGCCAACTAGCGGGCTCTGCCAGCAGGCACCATCCTCCCGAAGCCCCGGCCGGTCACCGACCAGCCGGGGCTTCGGCTTTTCAACCACGTCCGGCCCTGCGAACCGAGGCGTTAGAGTTAAACGGCACGTCTACCATCCAAAGGAGGGGTCATTGGGAATCTTGGACACCATCCGGAATCCGCAGGACCTGAACGAGTTGACCGAGGAACAGCTGGAACAGCTGGCTTCGGAGATCAGGGAATTCCTGATCACGAACGTCTCCCAGACGGGCGGCCACCTCGGGCCCAACCTCGGCGTCGTGGAACTGACGCTGGCCGTGCACCGCATTTTCGAATCTCCCCGTGACAGCATCGTCTTCGACACGGGCCACCAGTCCTACGTCCACAAGCTCCTCACCGGGCGCCAGGACTTCAGCACGCTCCGCCAGGAAGGCGGCCTCTCCGGCTACCCGGCCCGCGCTGAATCCGAACACGACATCGTGGAAAGCTCCCACGCGTCGTCGTCCCTGTCCTGGGCCGACGGAATCTCCCGTGCCCGCCAGCTCACCGGCGAAGGCGACCGGCATGTGGTGGCCATCGTGGGTGACGGCGCACTCACCGGCGGCATGGCCTGGGAGGCCATCAACAACATCGCGGCTGACAAGAAGCGCCGCGTGGTGATCGTGGTCAACGACAATGGCCGCTCCTATGCCCCCACCGTAGGCGGATTTGCCGACTACCTTGCCTCACTGCGCCCTACCATCGACTCCTTCCGAGCCGCCCCTGCCTACGAGGGCGCCCTGGACTGGTGGAAGAAGAGGCTGCAAAACGGCGGCCCCGTGGGCCAGTTCACCTACAAGAGCCTGCACGCCATGAAAAAGGGCATTAAGGACTGGTGGGCACCGCAGGGCATGTTCGAGGACCTCGGCATGAAATACATCGGCCCGGTGGACGGCCACAACCTCCAGGCAATGGAGAACGCACTTTCCACCGCCAAGAATTACGGTGGCCCCGTCATCGTCCATGCCATGACCGAAAAAGGCCACGGCTACGCTCCGGCCCGCGCCCACGAAGCCGACCAATTCCACGCCGTTGGCATCATCGATCCGGAGACAGGCGAGCCCACCGGCAGCGGCGGCGCGCAGTCCTGGACCTCCGTATTTGCGGACGAGATCGCCGCCATCGCCGACGAACGCGACGACATTGTCGGTGTCACCGGCGCCATGCTGATCCCGGTGGGCCTGCACAAGTTTGCGGCCAAACACCCCAAACGGGTCATCGACGTCGGGATCGCCGAACAGCATGCGCTGACCGCCGCCGCGGGCATGGCCTTCGGTGGGCTGCACCCTGTGGTGGCCGTCTACGCCACGTTCCTGAACCGGGCCTTCGACCAGCTGCTGATGGACGTCGCCCTCCACAAAGCCGGCGTCACCATCGTCCTGGACCGCGCAGGGGTCACCGGCCCCGACGGTGCCAGCCACCACGGGATGTGGGACATGGCCATGGTGCAGATCGTTCCCGGCCTTCACCTGGCGGCGCCCCGTGACGCCACCCGGCTTCGGGAGGAGCTTCGCGAGGCCGTGGCCATCAGCGACGCCCCCAGCGTGGTGCGTTTCTCCAAGGGATCTGTTGGCCCGGCAGTTGAGGCATTGGAACGGCTGAGCGACGGCGTGGACGTCCTTGCCCGCCGCCCCTCCGGCTCCACTGAAAACGACGTACTCATTGTCAGCGTCGGCGCCATGTCCGAGCTGGCCCTTGACGTTTCCAACCGGCTCGGTGCGCAGGGCATCAGTACCACAGTGGTCGATCCGCGCTGGGTTCTTCCGGTCCGCAAGTCCATCATTGCGCTCGCATCGCACCACCGGCTGGTGATCTGCATCGAGGACGGCGTCCGCGCCGGCGGCGTGGGCTCGCGCATCCGGCAGGAAATGCGGGCGGCAGGCGTGGACACCGCACTGAACGAGGTGGGCCTGCCCGTTGAGTTCCTGGAGCATGGCACCCGCAACCAGGTGCTGGAGCGCGTCGGGCTTACCGCCCAGCAGATCACGCACGACGTCGTGGCCCAGGTCCTCGGCACGAAGGTTCCGTTTGCGCGGCCCCTGCCCGGGCAGCAGCACCCCACCACCGGCAGCCTTCCGATCCTGTGAGGGACGAGGATGAACTGAAGTACCCCGGGCCTGCCGGGGAGTCCGGACCGGTTCTGCACACCACAACCACACGCGTCCCCAACGGGCTGGAGCCGGGCCAACTGGTGGTTTCCCGCAACCGCAAGTGGAATGGCAAGGCCCACTGGGTTGTGCCCGGCCGGTACGTCGGCGAAGACCAGCACGGCTGGTGGATTTTCCAGGGCACCAACGAGTTCTGCTCCCGCCCCGGCGCCGCCTTCTACACGCGCTCCGACGCGGTGCTGCTGGTGCCGCGCGAGGGTGACTGGGTGGCCACGTTCTACGACTCCGCCCACCCCGGCGGCGTGCGCGTGTACATCGACCTGGCGGTCGGCCACGAGTGGACACACATCCGGCCCGAGGTGACCGAGTTCCATGTGATCGACATGGACCTGGACGTCATCCGGACCGAGGCGCGCGGCGTCTTCATCGACGACCAGGACGAGTTCGCGGAGCACAGCGTCTCCATGCATTACCCCCAGCGGCTGATCGAGGACATCCAGGCTGCCGCGGACGGGCTTTACCACGCCGTGAAGGCACAGCACGCGCCGTTCGACGGCACCGACGTCGAATGGTTTACCAAAGGACGCACCACATGAGCGGCATTGTCAGGGTCTACAAGCGCGACGACGAGGGCGCCCTCCAGTTCAGGGAAGCCTGGTTTGACGAGGACTATTCCCAGTTCGTGATGAATTTCGGGGCCGTGGGGCACCAGAGCAAGACGGAGGAGACCGACGTTCCCGACGCCGCTGCTGCCGACGGGCTCCTGGACGCCTTTGCGGCGCAGTGCGCGGAGGACGGCTACGCCGAGATCCCCACTGAGGAGCAGTTCTGGGTGGTGGCCCAGTTCGCCCTCAAGACCAGGGAAGGCACGGACCGGGACCGTTACCTGGAGCAGAAGGCCAAGGACGCGCTGATCAGCCACCTGGCATGGCGCGGCCTGGGCACGGTAGAGCGCTCGGAGTTCAGCGACTACAAGCTCAACATCTTCTGCCTGTGCCCGGACGTGAACAAGGCGGTCAACGCAATCAAGGTCTGCATCCGGGGCGAGGACCTGGACTTCACCAAGCTCAGCATAGGCGCTGCGCCCTACAAAGACCCGGACCATTTCAAACTCAAGCACTCAGCCAAGCCCGCCGCCAGCTTCAGCCTTTAGGAGACAACGTTGACCAGTTACCGCCGCCTCGGAAAATCAGGCCTCACCGTCTCCACCGTCGGACTTGGCTGCAACAACCTGGGCCGGGCGAACACCGCCACGGAGTCGCAGGACGCAACAGACGCCGTCGTCCATGCCGCGATCGACGCCGGCATCACCCTGTTCGACGTCGCAGACACCTATGGCCGGGAACCGGGCCTCAGCGAGACCATGCTCGGCAAGGCACTCGGCGCCCGCCGTGGTGATGTGGTCCTGGCCACCAAGTTCGGGATGGACGCCAAGGGCGCCAACGGCCCGGACTTCGGCGCCCGCGGCTCCCGGCGTTACATCGTGCAGGCGGTGGAGGCCTCGCTGCGCCGGCTGGGCACCGACTGGATCGACCTGTACCAGTTCCACACCCCGGACCCGCTGACGCCCATTGACGAGACCCTGGCGGCGCTGGACACCCTGGTCCGCAGCGGAAAGGTCCGCTACATCGGTCACTCCAACCGCTCCGGGTGGCAGATCGCCCAAGCGGAGTACGTGGCCCGCGAACTGGGCACCGAGCGGTTCATCTCGTCGCAAAATCATTACAACCTCCTGGACCGGCGTGCCGAACTCGAAGTGACCCCGGCCGCCGAGGAGTTCGGCCTGGGCGTGCTGCCGTACTTCCCGCTCGCCAACGGGCTGCTCACCGGCAAGTACGCGCCCGGCCACGCGCCCGAGGGGTCCCGGCTCAGCCACACCCGCACCAACCTGGTGAACGACGCCGACTGGGACCAGTTGGCCAGTTTCAGCGCCTTCGCCAAGGAACGCGGCCTGACGGAGATCGAGGTGGCCTTTTCCTGGCTCGCCGCCCAGCCTTCGGTGGCCAGCGTCATCGCCGGCGCCACCAGGCCGGAGCAGGTCAGGCAGAACGCGGAAGCGGCCAACTGGGTCCCCACGCCCGAGGACCTCGCCGAACTGGACGGGATCTTCCCCGCAGTGCCCAAGGTGGCACTCTTCTAGGCAGCCGTGCCCGCCTACCTGCTGGACGTTGATACCGGCATCGACGACGCCCTGGCGCTTGCCTACCTTGCCGCCCTTCCGGATACCGAGTTCGTGGCGGTGACGGCCACGCCGGGGAACGTGGACGCGGACCAGGTGGCCCGCAACACCCTGGCGCTGCTGGAATTGTGCGGCCGGCCCGGAGTGCAGGTGGCAGTCGGTGCCCGCAAGCCGCTGTCCATCCCGCTGCTCACCACGCCGGAAACCCACGGACCCCAGGGCATCGGCTATGCCGTCCTGCCTGATCCATCCGGCCAGCTTAGCCCGCGGGACGCGGTGGACCTCTGGATCGAGTACGCCAGGGCCAGGCCGGGGGAGCTCACCGCGCTTATCACGGCCCCGCTGACCAACTTCGCCCTGGCCCTGCGGAAGGAACCGGAGCTTCCCGACCTCCTGGCCGAGGTGGTCATCATGGGCGGTGCCTTCTACCACCAGGGAAACACCACGCCCACGGCCGAATGGAACACGCACGTGGATCCCCACGCCGCCAAGGAGGTCTACGCCGCGTACCGGGGCCGCCCGGAGGAGAAACTGCCCATCGTCTGCTCGCTGGAGACCACCGAACGGATGGAGCTGCACCCTGCCCACGTTCAGGCGCTGGCCGAGGCCGCCGGGGCCGCCGTCCCGGAACTGGTGCTTCCCGGGGACCCCGAAGGCCGGCGCAGCACCTCCGATAACACGCTGGTCAGGCACCTGTCCGATGCCCTTCGTTTCTACTTTGAATTCCACCGGCACTACGACCAGGGGTACCTGGCCCACGTCCACGACTTTTTCGCCGCCGGAGTCGCCGCCGGCACGCTCGAGTACACCGCCCGGCCCGCCACCGTGGACGTCGAAACCGACTCCCCGCTCCTGATGGGAACAACGGTGGCCGACTTCCGCGGACTCTGGGGCGCGCCCCCCAACGCCCGGGTTGTGTCCGGGAACAACCCCCGGCAGGCCTTCGGTGAGCTCGTGTCCGCCGTCGGGATGTTGGCCCGGCGCGTGGGATAGCAGGTCCCGCACCGCGGAATGGCCGGTAGAATAGGCTCCGGACCGGCCCGGCGCAGTTGCCGCCGGCTGCTGCCGAGGTGACATAGGCAGCCACACTCCGGCCCGGTACTGCCGGGCCACTGCCTGCACCCCAAAGGAACATTCCCCATGTCATCGCCCTCTTTGACGCTCCCGTCACAGGAACGCATCCCGGCCCGGCGCCGGCTGCTGGAGATCCTCGGCGCCCTGGCCATCGCGGCAACCTACATCTACCTGGTGCTCAACCAGCCGGCCGACATCACCGGCGGCCCCGGCAGCGCGTCGGCCCTGATTGCCCTCGCCGGCTTCCTGGCGGGGGCCGTCCTGCTGATCGTCGCCGTCCTGCCCACCCTGCCCGCGTCCACCCTGGTACTGATCCCGGTGGCCTTGGTCCTGAACATCGTGCTGGGCCAGTTCGTCGGCAGCACCCTGGTGCCCTTCTACCTCGATGCCTTCGGCACAGTGCTGATCGCCGTCCTGGCCGGACCGGCAGCCGGCGCAGCCACAGGGGCCCTCAGCAGCATCGTCTGGTCCTTCTTCAACCCCACAGTCCTTCCGTTTGCCGCCGGCGCCGCGCTCATCGGATGCCTGGCGGGACTGGCAGCACGCTACGGCCTCTTCCGCCGTTTCTACCTGGCTCCGGTCGCCGGCTTCGTCACCGGGATCATCGCAGGCGTTGTCTCCGCACCCGTGGCTGCCTTCGTCTTCGGCGGAACCTCCGGTGTAGCGACCGGCGCCATCGTCAGCGCCTTCCGGGCCATGGGCGATACCCTCCTGGGCGCCATCACCAAGCAGGCGCTGATCTCCGATCCCATGGATAAGGCGATCGTGTTCACCATCGTGGCCATCCTGGCCTACGCGCTGCCCCGCCGGGCACGCCAGCAGTTCCCCTTCATCCGGCGCCACCGGGTCCTGGCCGGCAACACCCCGGCAGCCAACGCCCGCGTGGACGCCCCGGCCGAGGGTACGGTGCAGGCCCCAGCCCAAGGCACTGCCCAGGCTCCGGTCCCGGGCACTGCCCGCGATTCAGCCCCGAAGGGCTGACCGGCCCCGGTGACAGCATCCCCGGCAGGCAGGACTGCGGCGTGCACCAGGCGGACAAAGTTTAATCCCCTGACCTGGCTGGCCGCTGCCGGCAGCACGGCGGCCATTACGACGGCGGCCGCAAGCTGGCAGCTGTCAGTCGCCGTGGTTGCCGCGTGCCTGGGCCTGTCCCTGGCGGGCGGCACAGCCCGCCGCGTGGTGCCGGCGGCCGCAGCAGTCCTGGTCCCGCTGGGCCTGTCGCTGCTGGTGCTGCACGGGCTGTTTTTCCCTGAAGGCCGAACTGTGCTGGCGGAGTGGGGACCCTCCCGGGTCACGGCAGAGGGCCTGGAGTTCGCAGGCCAGCGGATCCTGCAGCTGGCCGCCGTCGTCATGGCCCTGCTGCTGTTCTCCTTCAGCGTCAATGTTCCTGACCTGGTGGCCGCGTTGTCCGCCCGCGGCGTGCAGGGCCGGTTCGCCTTCGTGCTGGCGTCCACCCTGACCCTGCTGCCCGCCATCGCGGCACGGGCACAACGGATCCGCCAGGCCCAGGAATCACGCGGCCTGGTGGTCACCCGCAGCCGGGTGTCCCGGGCTGGCGCGTTCAGACTGCAAGCCGTCCCCCTGGTCCTGTCCCTGATCGAGGACGCCGGCACCAGGGCGGCCGCTCTGGAGGCGAGGGGATTGAGCAGCACCGGTCCGCGCACCAGTTACCGGGAGGTTCCCGATTCCAGCCTGCAGCGGACGGCACGCGCGGTCCTGGTGCTGCTGGCCGTGGCAGCGGTGGTGCTCCGTCTGGTGCAGGCAGGCTCGGGTGGCTGAGCGCATGGTCACGGGCGGCCCACAGAACGGTGCAGGCAATACCGGCAATGACAGTAATGCACCCGTGCCCGTGCTCGCTGCCGGGATCCGGCAATTCACCTTTCACGACGCGCACGCACCTGCACTGCGGGAGGTGGCTGTTTCCTTTCCGCCCGGGTCCTTCACAGCCATCCTGGGCGCCTCGGGAAGCGGCAAATCCACCGTGGGCCGCCTCCTGGCAGGCTGGCTGCCACCGGGCGCCCACGGAGCCCTGTCAGGGTTCCTTGAGCTGTCCGGCACCCGGTTGGAGTTCGACGGCGGCCCGGGGGATCCGCGGATCAACCCCGCCGAGTGGGGCAGACACGTGGGCTTCGTCCCGCAGGACCCCGCCACCGTCCTGTCCACCGTCCGGGCGACGGTGGCCGAGGAGCTGGCGTTCGGATTGGAAAACACCGGGATCGACCGCGGAGCGATGGTGGCGGCCGTGGAGCACACCGCCGCTCTGCTGGGACTGCGCAGCAAGCTGGACCAGGACCCGGCGCACCTCTCTGGTGGCCAGCTGCGCCGCCTGGCCATCGGCTGCGCGATGATCGTGGGCCCCCCGGTACTGGTCATGGACGAGCCCTTCGCCTCCCTGGACGCGGCAGGGGCTGCGGAGCTTGCAGCCCTGGTGCGCGACCTCCAGGACCGCGGCACCGCCGTCGTGATCCTCAGCCAAACCATTGATCCGTTGCTCCGGGAAGCCGGCACCTGGGTGGTGCTGTCAGAGGGAACGGTCACCGCGAGCGGGCCGCCTGCCGGCTTGGCGAACAGTCCAGGGGCGCTGCCGGCATCGATCCGGCACCCCGTCCCCATGCAGGCTGCGGCGCGCGCCCTGCCACAGGCCGCCGGAACAGAGCCAGGGCGGCCTGCGCTCCAGCTCCGGAATGTGTCCTTCGGGTACCCGGAAGCACCAGCCCGCGGCAGGCGAAAGAGGAAATCTGCCCAGGCATGCGAGCCGAAGCATCCCGCCCTGGTGCTGCGCGACATCGACCTGGCGGTCAATCCGGGTGAAATCGTTGCCGTGACCGGCCGCAACGGCGCCGGCAAATCAACCCTCCTGCGGCACTTCAACGGCCTGCTGCGTCCCACTTCGGGCAGCGTGGCAGTTGGGGGTACTGACATCGCCGGAGCGCCCGTGGGGCGGACCGCAGCCTCGGTGGGCCTGCTGTTCCAGCAGCCGCGCGACCAGTTGTTTGAGCGGACCGTGCTCCGGGAGGTCAGCTTTGGGCTGGACCGCCTGGTGGGCCCAGCGACGGCGAGGAACCGTGCCGCCGCGGCGCTGCGGGCGGTGGGCCTGGCGGATGCGGCCCACGATCATCCGGCCGAGCTGCCGGCGTCGGCCCAGCGGCTTTTGGCCTTGGCAACCGTCCTGGCACGCAAGCCCGCCGTCCTGGCACTGGACGAGCCCACCGTGGCGCTGGACGGGGACGGGCTGGACCTGCTCGACGCCGCCGTACGGTCGGCAGCGGCGGAGGGCGCCGCCGTCGTGCTGGTCACCCATGACCTGGGCTATGCACGATCGGCAGCGCACCGCAGTGTGGCGCTGGACGGCGGCCGGCTGGTGCCGGCCTGACCGTCCGTGCCGCCTCACCCGTGGGGCCAGACAGCCCGGCGCTGCCTAGCCTTGCGCCGGTGAGGCGACGCCGGGGGCCAGGAAGCGCTTGCCGTTGACCCGCTCCGAGGCGCCCACGCGGTCCAGGTAAGGGGTGATGCCGCCAAGGAACATCGGCCAGCCGGCGCCCAGGATCATGCAGAGGTCGATGTCCTCCGGCCCCGCCACGACGCCCTCGTCCAGCATCAGGCCGATTTCCTCGGCCAGGGCATCCTGGACGCGGTGCAGCACCTGATCTCCGGTGGAGGGAGTGGTACCGAAAGACATCAGTTCCAGGGTGGAGGCCGGGATGGCCCGCGAGCCGTCCGGCGTGGTCTCCCACAACGCCTTGACGTTGTTGTCGATGAGCTTCTTCAGGTTGGTGGACACCGGGAAGCGGTCCCCAAAGGCAGCGTGCAGCGATTCCTGGACGTGCTGGGCCACCGGCAAGCCGACCATGGCCAGCAGCGTGAACGGCGTCATGGGCAGGCCCATGGGACGCAGCGCGGTGTCTGCCACCTCTGCCGGGGTGCCTTCGTCGAATACGGCCGTGACTTCGCCCATAAGCCGGAGCAGGATGCGGTTGACCACGAAGGCGGCAGCGTCCTTGACCAACACACCGGTCTTCTTCAGGGCCTTGGCCAGTTCGAAAGCGGTGGCCAGTACGGCGTCATCGGTCCGCGGGGCGCGCACGATCTCCAGCAGCGGCATGACAGCCACGGGGTTGAAGAAGTGGAAGCCCACCAGCCGTTCCGGGTGCTGCAGGTCGGCAGCCATCGCCGTGACCGAGAGGGAGGACGTGTTGGTGGCCAGGATGCACTCCGGCGATACGATCCCTTCGAGTTCGGCGAAGACCTGCTTCTTGACGTGCAGTTCCTCAAACACGGCCTCGATGACGAAGTCGGCGTCGGCAAACGCTTCCTTGGATACCGAACCCGTCACCAGGGCCTTGGTGCGGTTGGCTGCGTCCTGGCTGACGCGCCCCTTGGCCAGGAGCTTGTCCACCTCGGCATGGACGTAGGCAACGCCCTTGTCCACGCGCGCCTGGTCGATGTCGGTCAGGACCACCGGGACCTTCAGCTGGCGGGCAAAGACCAGTGCCAGCTGGCCGGCCATCAGCCCGGCGCCCACCACGCCCACCTTGGTGACGGGGCGGGCCAGCTTGCGGTCGGGGGCGCCGGCCGGGCGCTTGGCACGCTTCTGCACCAGGTCCAGGAAGGCGTAGACCGTGGAGCGGAACTCGTCCGTCTGCATGAGCTCTGCCAGGGTTTCGCATTCCAGCGCGGCGGATTCCGCGGCCGTCATGGTCCGGTTGGCCTCGAGGAGTTCCAGGACCTTGGCCGGGGCGGGGGAGGCGTTGGAGGTCTTGCCCTCGACGAACTTCCGGCCGGCGTCAACTGCCGCGGTCCAGCGGGCCGCAGCATCAGGGGAGGAGGGGTCGACGGCGTTGGGCCGCTCCGGGACCACGTCGCCGGAGATGACTCCCGCGGCCCAGGCGAGCGACTGTTCCAGGAAATCGGCAGGTTCGAAGAGGGCGTCCGCGATGCCCAGCTTGAAAGCCTGCGTGCCTGAAAGGGTCCGGTTGTTGCTGAGCGGGTTCTCGATCATGACCTTGACCGCAGTCTCCGGGCCCACCAGGCGGGGGAGGATGTAGACGCCGCCCCAGCCGGGCACCAGGCCCAGGAATCCTTCGGGCAGGGCCAGGGCGCCCGCGCCGGTGGACACCGTCCGGTAGGTGGACTGAAGGGCGATCTCCAGGCCGCCGCCCAGGGCAGCGCCGTTGATGAACGCGAAGCTGGGGACGCCCAGGTTTGCCAGGGTGGCGTAGACGTCGTGGCCCAGCTGTGCCATCCACAGCCCGTGCTCGCGCTGCTCCAGGGACTTCACAGCGGAAAGATCCGCCCCGGCCACCAGGTAGTGCGGCTTGCCGGTCACGCCGACGCCCACGATTTCGCCGCGCGCTGCGCGGTCCCGCAGGCCTTCCAGCACGGTGCCCAGCTCCACCAGGGTGTTGGGTCCTAAAGTGGTGGGCTTGGTGTGGTCCAGGTCGTTGTCGAGGGTAACCAGGGCAAAGACGCCCGGGCTTGGTTTCCCGGCCGTGCCCGGCAGGGCGAGGTCCTGCACGTAGGAGTGGGTCACGGTTTCGTTGGGGAAGAGGTCGGCCAACTTGCTGAAATCTGCGGCGCTCATGCCAGGGCTCCTTCGGAAACGGTAGCGGCGGTCTCGCCGGAGGGGGTTCCACTGTAGTCGGGGTGGTGCGGGTTTTCCCAGATCACGGTGCCGCCCATGCCCAGGCCTACGCACATGGTGGTGATCCCGTAGCGCACCGACGGGTCTTCCTCGAACTGGCGGGCCAGCTGGATCATCAGCCGGACACCGGAGGAGGCGAGCGGGTGGCCCACCGCGATGGCGCCGCCGAACCGGTTGACCCGGGGATCGTCGTCGGCAATGCCGTAGTGGTCCAGGAAGCTCAGGACCTGGACGGCGAACGCCTCGTTGATTTCGAACAGGCCGATGTCGTCGATGGTCAGCCCCGCGTTCTGCAGCGCCTTTTCGGTGGCGGGTACGGGGCCGATGCCCATGACCTCCGGCTCCACGCCGGCGTAGGCGTAGCTGACCAGCCGCATTTTCACCGGCAGCCCCAGTTCTGCGGCGGCGTCGGAGGATGCCAGGACCGCTGCGGTGGCGCCGTCATTGAGGCCGGCTGCGTTTCCGGCCGTGACCCGGCCGTGTGCGCGGAACGGCGTGCGAAGCGCGGCGAGGTCCTCCATGGTGGTGCCGGGCCGGGGAGGCTCATCCTTGCTGTGCACGGTCCAGCCCTCGCCGGGCTTGCGGGCAGCGACGGGAACCAGGTCGGGCTGGATCTGCCCGTCCTGGTATGCGGCTGCCAGCTTGTCCTGGGAAGCCACTGCGTACGCGTCGGTGCGCTGCTTGGTGATGGCGGGGAAGCGGTCGTGCAGGTTTTCTGCCGTGTTGCCCATGTTCAGGGCGGCCGGGTCCACCAGGCGTTCGGACATGAACCGCGGGTTGGGGTCCGCCCCGGAGCCCATCGGATGGTGGCCCATGTGCTCCACGCCGCCGGCAATCACCACGTCATAGGCGCCGAAGCCGATGCCGCCTGCCGTCGTCGTGACAGCAGTCATGGCACCGGCGCACATGCGGTCGATGGCGAAACCCGGGACCGTGCGCGGAAGCCCTGCCAGCAGGGCGGCGGTCCGGCCCAGGGTGAGGCCCTGGTCGCCGGTCTGGGTGGTGGCGGCGATGGCCACCTCGTCGATCCGCTCGGGCGGCAGGGATGGGTTGCGGCGCAGCAGGCCGCGGATGCATTTCACGATCAGGTCGTCGGCCCGGGTTCCGGCGTAGATTCCTTTCTCGCCGGCCCTGCCGAAGGGTGTGCGGATGCCGTCCACAAAGACGACGTCGCGGACAGTGCGCTGGGATGCGCCGCTTCCGTGCTGGCTCACGTGTAACTCCTCATCGAGACGTAACGCGCCGGTGCATGCCGGAGGGCGGCAGCAGCCTGACGTGGGTCACATCGATGTTACTCGCGAGTAACTTAGCCTGCAAGGGCTGGAATCGTGCGTGTTATTGGCCAACCGCTGCTGCGGGCGCCTTCGACTCCTTGGGCGGCAGCGGCTGAGGGTTCAGGAACGCACCGGCGATCAGGGGAGCGGTAAGTTCCACCTGCCATTTCCGGGCACCGAGCTCCAGCAGTTCGGCGGAGATTGACTCCTCCGTGACTTCCGCCGGCGGCCGCCACGCCACCCGCCGGAGGTAGTCCGGCGTCAAAAGGTTTTCCAGGGGCAGGTCCAGCTCTTCGGCCTTCGCCTGCAGCAGGGGCCGCGCCGTGGCCAGGCGGGCGGCGGCTTCCGGATCCCGGTCGGCCCAGACCCGGGGCGGCGGCGGAGCGTTGGTGGCCAGGTGCAGCGGCGGCAGTTCCTCCAGGGCGCGGGCCGCCGAGATGCAGCGCAGCCAGCGGGGGGCTTCGCGCTGTGCGGCGCGGCCGTGGAACCCCTTGGTGGTGAGCAGTTGCGGGACGGTGGCGGGCATGGCCTTCGCCGCCGCCACAAGGGCGGAATCGGGAAGCAGCCTGCCTGGGGCAACATCGCGTTTTTGCGCCAGTGAATCGCGTTCCAGCCAGAGCTCGCGGACCGCGGCGAGCTGGCGGCGGTCCCGGATCTGGTGCAGGCCGGAGGTCTTGCGCCACGGGTCCACGCGCGGGGGAGCGATGCCAGCCGCCAGGATGGCTGCGAATTCCTGCTCGGCGTACTCCAGTTTCCCGTTGGCCTGCAACAGCTCGATGAGTTCCTCGCGCAGCTCGGCCAGGACTTCGACGTCAAGTGCGGCGTAGCGCAGCCAAGGCTCGGGCAGCGGGCGGGTGGACCAGTCAGCCGCGGAGTGCTCCTTGGCCAACCCGAACCCGAGCAGCTGTTCGATGACCGCGGCCAGGCCCACGCGGGGCAACCCCGCAAGCCGTGCGGCGAGTTCGGTGTCGAAAAGCTTGTCCGGCCACATGCCCAGCTCGGACAGGCAGGGCAGGTCCTGGCTGGCAGCGTGCAGGATCCACTCGACGCCGCGCAGGGCGTCGTTGATGATCTCCAGGCTCCCGAACGGCTCCGGGTCGATCAGCCACGTACCGGCGCCCTCGCGCCGGATCTGCACCAGGAACGCGCGTTGCCCGTAGCGGAAGCCGGAAGCGCGCTCGGCGTCCACACCCGCAGGTCCGGTCCCGGCGGCGAGGGCGGCTGCGCAGCGTTCCAGGCCAGACTGCGTTTCGATGACCAACGGGACGCCCTCCCGTGGGGCGTCAAGGTCGATGATTTCGGGGATGGGGCTGTCAAAGCCCTCCACCGTGATGTGGGGTGCGGCAGCAGCAGCCGGGACGCCGGCTGTGGTGTTTTCCGGAGTGTTTAGGGTCATGATGCCCCCAGTTTACCGGGCGGTTCCATAACCGTTCTGTTGGCTTCGGCGCCGGGGCGGCAGCGCGGTGACGCCGTCGGGCAGCGGCGGCAGGCCGGCGAACGTGCACACCATGTCGGACCAGGCCTCAAGATGGGCCTGGACGTCCGAGGAATCGGGCGTCCAGGAGGCCCGAAGCTCAATATCGATCGATCCCGGGCGCTCCGACAAGGTGCCGAAGCTCTCAGAGAGGACCCGGGTGGCGGTTCCGCCCGCTGCCCGGTAGCCGGCCTTGTGGTTCTCCAGCGCCTCCACCAGCCAGGTCCACGCCACGGTTCCCAGCATCTGGTCGTTGCCCATCTCCGGTTCCAGCTCGGCCCGGATGTAGGTAACGATGCGGAATTCCCCGTCCCACACCGCCGAGCCCTCCGGGTCATGCAGCAGGATGAAGCGCCCCGTGGCAAGCTCCGTTTCATCCTCATCCGCCGCCGGGCCCGCTGTTCCGGAGGCGGCGGCGAAGGCCAGCGCCGCCGGTCCGTGCATAGGCGTTGAAGGGGCTCCGGCGCCGGGCACCATCACTTCGGCGCCCAGGGCGACGGCGAAGGGTGCCAGGCGCGCAGGGGCAGGGATCTCCGCGAGCCGCAGTTCCTTGCGGCACCGGGCTTTCCTGAGGGTTCCCAAGGCATGGAGAAAATCCGGGGGAACCTGGTCAAGTGCGTTCACCTTGGCAGATTACGGTGTGGGACCGGGCAGGGGAGGAAGGCTCGCCGTCAGCGGACGGTCAGCCGGCCTGTGCGTCCCGGTAGTCCCGGAGTTCATGGCGGATCGCGGCGGCAAAGGCATCAACGTCTTCCTCCGTGGTGTCAAAGGAACACATCCACCTGACTTCTCCCTTGGCTTCGTCCCAGTCGTAGAACCGGAATGAGTTGCGTAGCCTGTCCGCCACGCCGGGAGGCAGGATGGCGAAGACGCCGTTGGATTCGGTCGCCTGGGTTGGCCGCACGCCGTCGATCGTGTCGACGGCGGCGCGGAGCCGGGCGGCCATGGCGTTGGCGTGCGAGGCCGAGCGGAGCCAGAGGTCGCCTTCCAGCAGTGCGATGAACTGGGCGGACATGAACCGCATCTTGGAGGCAAGCTGCATGTCCATCTTGCGCAGGTAGAGCAGGCCGTGGGCTGCCTCAGGGTTCAGCGCCACCACCACTTCGCCGAAGAGCAGCCCGTTCTTGGTGCCGCCGAAGGAGAGGATGTCCACCCCGGCATCCCTGGTGAAGGCGCGCAGGGGCACGCCGAGGTGGGCGGCCGCGTTGGCCAGCCGGGCGCCGTCCATGTGCAGCTTCATGCCTTTGGCGTGCGCGTGGTCGGCAATGGCGCGCACTTCTTCCGGCGTGTAGCAGGTTCCCAGTTCCGTGGTCTGGGTGATGGACACTGCCAGCGGCTGGGCCCGGTGCTCATCGCCCCAACCCCAGGCCTCCCGGTCGATCAGTTCGGGGGTCAGCTTGCCGTCAGGGGTGGGAACGTGGAGGAGCTTGAGGCCGCCGATGCGTTCCGGAGCCCCGTTCTCGTCCATGTTGATGTGGGCGGTGGAGGCGCAGACCACGGCACCCCAGCGGGGGAGGATGGACTGCAGGGACAGGACGTTGGCGCCCGTCCCGTTGAACACCGGGAAGCATTCGATGCCGGGGCCGAAGTGCTCGACCATCAGTTCCTGCAGCCGGGCGGTGTAGTCGTCTTCGCCGTAGGAGACCTGATGCCCTTCGTTGGCCGCGGCCAGGGCCGCCAGGACCTCGGGGTGGACTCCGGAATAGTTGTCCGAGGCGAAGCCGCGCACATTCGGATCGTGCAGCCGCAGCGCCGCGCCGGTTTCTGCTGTTGTCGTCATAGGGTTGCTCACGCTTTCAGTCTAGGGACAGTCACGGCGCTCAGTCCGCCAGCCTGAGCCGGGCGCCGTTGAGTTCGGCGGATGGAGTGCCGAAGAGCCGGACGACGGCGGCAGCCAGGTCCGCCACGTCCGTCGCCCCGGGAAACTTCCGCTCCGGGTGGGCGCGGCGGAGCTCGTCATCCACCAGTGCCTTGACCACCAGGACCGTGGCCGCGGCGTTGCCGCCCCCGGTCTCCGCCGCCCGGCGGAAGCCGTCGGCCATGGCCATGGTCCACGCTTCGGCCGCAGCCTTCGCCGCAACGTAGCTGGCGACTGCCGCGGCGGGCTTGTCCAGCGCCGTGGAGGACACCATCGCGAACCGACCGGAGGCGGATGCGGCAATATCGTCGAAGAAGACGCGCGATACGTTCCGCAGCGTGGTGACGGCACCGCGTTCCAGGAAATCCCAGTCGTCGTCCGACTGGTCGGCGATCCCCTTGGCTCCGCGCCAGCCGCCCACCAAGTGGATCACGGCGTCTACGGGCCCGGAAGCCGCGGCAATCTCGTCGCGCAGCTTTCTGACCTGATCCAAAACCGCGAGGTCGCACGTGTAGGGAGTGACGCCGTCGCCCGCTTTCTCAGCCGCCGCCGCGATTCTGGCCTGGTCTGATCCCACGGTGGACACGCGGTGCCCCGCGGAGGCGAGGGCGCCGGCCACGGCGATGCCGGACGCGCCGCTCCCTCCGGTGACCAGGACATGTGTTGCCACCGGCCTGGCCGTGCCGCTTACCGTACTGGTCACAGGGCGGAGCGGCCGGTGATGCCGGCGGTGGATTCAATGACCGGGCGCATTTTCTTCTCCAGTGCCTCGTAGAACATGGACAGCGGGAATTCGTCGTCCAGGACCTGGTCCGTAAGGCCTCGTGGTGTCCCCGCCAGCGGCAGCGCGTCAGGGCCCTTGGCCCATACGGAGGCCGGGTTGGGGGTGACAGTGGCAGACACCAGCTGGTAGGCCGCCAGCCAGTGCGCGGTCTTGGGCCGGTCGATGGAACGCCAGTACAGTTCGTCGATGTTGGCTCCCAAAGCGATGACGGCGTCCGCCACCTCATCCCAGTCGATGGTAAGCCGCGTGTCCGTCCAGTGCAGCACGTGCTGCTGGTGCAGCCAGGCGAAGAGGAGCTGGCCGCCCAGGCCGTCGTAGTTGCGGACCCGGCTGCCGGTGATGGCGAAGCGGAAGATGCGGTCAAAGATGATGGCGTACTGGACGAGCTTGGCGTGCCGGCGGGCTTCGGGGTCGGCGTCGTCGTCTTTTTCGATCCGGACGGATTCGCGGAAGGCGGTGAGGTCGCAGCGCAGTTCCTCCAGGGAGTACAGGAAGTAGGGCATCCGCTGCTTGATCATGAAGGGGTCGAAGGGCAGATCGCCGCGCATGTGCGTCCGGTCGTGGATCAGGTCCCACATCACGAACGTGGCTTCCGTGAGGTCCTGGTCCGCCAGGAGTTCCGCGGCGCCTTCCGGCAGTTCCAGGGAAGTGATCTCCGCGGCTGCCTTCAGGACGCGGCGGAACCTCGCGGCCTCGCGGTCGGCGAAGATGGCGCCCCAGGTGAAGGTGGGGGTCTGGCTGACCGCCACCGTCTCGGGGAACAGGACCGCGGAGTTGGTGTCGTAGCCCGGGGTGAAGTCGACGAAGCGGATGGGGACGAACAGCTTGTTGGAGTATTCGGCCGCCTCAAGCCCGGCAATGAATTCGGGCCAGATTACCTCGACCAGCACCGCCTCCACCAGCCGGTTGCTGCTGCCGTTCTGCGTGTACATGGGAAAGACCACCAGGTGCTGGAGGCCATCGTGGCGCAGTTCCTGGGGCTGGAACGCCAGCAGGGACGACAGGAAGTCCGGAACCGCGAAGCCCCCGGCCGCCCAGGCTTCGAAGTCTGCGCAGGCAGCCTCGAGGTAAGCGGCGTCGTGCGGGAAGGCGGGGGCAAGGGCCCTGATCGCCGCCACGATGGTTTCCACGTGCCTGGCTGCTTCCAGATGGTCGGCAGGGTCCGGCACTGACCCATCCTTGACTTGCAGGGCCTGCAGTGCGGTGGCGGCCGCCTTCAGCCGGAGCCAGTCCTGGTTCTGTGCGGAAATACCGTTAACGGCGGTGGTCAGGGTCTCTGTCATCGTCGGCTGCCTTTCTGGGTGCTCGCGTCTCTTCGGTGAGCGTAACAAGGAACCAGAACGACTTATGCCCAAAGCTGACTTGAATAAGAAAAACTTAGTCTAGCCAGTGGCTGAACAGGAACGAGACCAGCCCCCGGCTGTGGGAACAGCGCGGGGGCTGGGCCGTACCCTGCGCGGGGACAAGCCTGGCTTTACATGGAGTGCCTAGCTGTATTACCCACGGAGATTGGTGACGCGGCTGGCGGGTGTTTGACCCTTGAGTGAGGTGTGGCCTCGGGTGTGACTGTAGTGATGCAGCCATGCCGGGAACGCCGCAACACGCTCGGTTTCTGAGGCGTAGGGCTGGGCATAGGCCCATTCGTCGAGCATGGTCCGGTTGAACCTTTCAACCTTGCCATTGGTTTGTGGCCGGTAGGGGCGGGTGCGTTTATGTTTGACGCCTGGGCCCAGAGCGTCTTTGAAGGTGTGGGAGCGGTAGCAGGAGCCGTTGTCGGTCAGGACGCGGCGGACGGTGATCCCGGCGGCGTTGAAAGCTGCATGGGCCCGTTCCCAGAAGGCAGCGGCGGTTTCCTTCTTTTCGTCGGTAAGGATCTCCGTGTACGCGAACCGGGAGTGGTCATCGACGGCGTTGTGCAGGTAGGCGTACCCGGGTCGCCGGTTGGCATCGGTGCCGGTCTTGTTCCGGTTGCCCGTGGCCCGGCCGGTGACCCGGTGACCGCCTCCGTCGGGGATGCGGCCGAGCTTCTTGATGTCCACGTGGACCAGGTCGCCGGGCTTGTCGTGCTCGTAGCGGCGGATCACCCTGCCCGTGGCCCGGTCCAGCCAGGCCAGCCTCGCCAGACGGTAACGGGAGAGGACCTTGTGAACCGTGGAGGGGTGGATCCCCAGCAGATAACCGATCCTGGCTGGCCCCCAACGACGGTTCAGCCGCAGTGCGATGATCCTTCGCTCCCGCCGTGCCGGCGTCCGCCGAGGAGACCGCACCGGGCGGCTGGGCAGGTCCTCCATCCCGTTCCCGCCCAGCTCACGGTAGCGGCGAGCCCACCGGACCGCGGTCGCAACGGAGACCTGGAACCGCTCTGCCGCCCTTCGCAGCGACCAACCGTCATCGACAACGCACTTGGCCAGCGCGAGACGGCCACGAGGGCCAAGAAAAGCATTAGGGTGGGACATTGAAGACCTCCGGTGGAACTGGACTCTAGACAAGCCCCACTCCACTCGGAGGTCTTCTTCATGTCACCACACCACGCCGACCGTCACTAACGTCTGTGGCTAATACACCTAGCCCTCGGACCCGCTTCCGGCGTCATCCTTGCCGACCAGCCGGAGGGAGACCGAGTTGATGCAGTAGCGCTGGTCGGTGGGCGTGCCGTAGCCCTCGCCCTCGAAAACGTGCCCCAGGTGGGAGTCGCAGGACGCGCACCTGACTTCGATCCGGTCCATGCCCAGGGTCCGGTCGTGGATGTAGCGGACGTTCCCTTCGGCCAGCGGAGCCCAGAAGGAGGGCCAGCCGCAGTGGGAGTCGAACTTCTCATTGCTGGTGAACAGTTCGGCACCACAGGCCCGGCACTGGTAGACACCTTCGGTGTGGCTATCCCAGTACTCGCCCGTGTAAGGCCGTTCGGTTCCGGCCTGGCGGAGGACGTGGTACTCCTCCGGGGTCAGCTCCTCCCGCCACTGGGCGTCGGTTTTCTGCACCGTGGTTGCCGCGGCGGTGCTTTCCTGGCCCCCACCAACCATGTTCGTTGCCTTGTTGCCGAAGATGCTGTTTCCAAAGATGCTCATAGCATTCCCAACGCTTAGGAGTCGCCGATAAATCCCGAACCGGCGTACAGATGGAGCACAGGGACGCCCAGCTGGTCCTGCGCCTTGTTGGCCCAATCCGTGTGGAAGGTATCGGCCACGGCATGCGGCCTGGTGATCACCACGGCCTGGGACGCCCCGGTTTCCCGGACCTTCGCCACCAGGCTGTCCACGGCCTTGCCGTCCACCACCTGGCCGGTCACCCCGGAACCCAGCCCCTCCAGGGCCGCGAGCGAGGCTGCAAGGGTTTCGTCCGCATGGGCCCGTTCGACGGCGGCGTCCGGATTGCGTGCCGCGAGCTCACGGAAGGCCTTGGCAACGTCCAGCAGGGACAGGTTTTCGAGGAAGTCCACCAGCAGGTGCCGTTCGGTGTTCGCCGGCACCAGGACCAGCAGGCGGCTGTCCCCGCCATCCACCAGCCGTTCAATGTTCAGGCGGTCTTCCGCGCCCAGTGGTTCTTCGGTCAGGATGACGATGGGATCACTCATGGCCTTAGCCTAGCGCCGCCCGGGGACGCCTGCACCGCACTGCCGGTGCGCCAGGCACACGGCGGGGCGACGTGCTGGTCCCGTCCCCGAATGCGGGTATCGGCGGCAGGGCCGGTAAGAATAGTCCCATGGCACCTTTCCGGCGAGCGCGCCCTGCAATGACTGCACCCACCCGGGACTCCGGCGGGATGTCGCCCGGGGCGAAGTGGGCCATCAGCGGAGCGATTGCCGGCGGCTCGGTGGCGAGCCTGCTGGGAGCAGGGTCCTCTGCGCTCGCCGTCTACTTTGCCCGCCGCGTGATCACGCCGGCCCGGCAACGTACCGCGGACAAGGAAGTGCTGGCCGTGATCCGGGACGGGCAAAAGCAGCAGGTGATCCTGGCTGCGGACGATGACACCACAGTGGATGGGGTCTACGGGTTCTTTTTCGACGGCGGCAAGGGCCATGCACGCATCGGCCGCATCATTTCCTACTCACCGGCGGAACGGACGGTCCTGCGCGAGGTCGAAGCCGTCTACAGCGGGGACCTGTCGACGGCCCGCTGGGGGTGGTGGAGCGGTGCTACCTACCCGGACCCGGCCGCCGTCGGGATTCCTGCCGAAGACGTGCTGATTCCGGTCGAGCGGGGCGAGGCGCCGGCCTGGCTGGTGCGCGCAAAGGGAAAGGCCCGCACCTGGGCCATCATGGTGCACGGCCGCGGCGCCACCCGGCAGGAAGCCCTCCGGGCGGTGGGCCCGGTCCTGGAACTGGGACTGACCAGCCTGCTGGTGTCCTACCGGAACGACGGACTGGCGCCCTCGGCCGACGACGGACGGTACGGGCTGGGCTCCACGGAGTGGCAGGACATCGAAGCAGCCATCGACTACGCGCTGGCTTACGGCGCCGAGGAAGTAGTCCTGTTCGGCTGGTCCATGGGAGGAGCCATCTGCCTGCAGACCGCAGACCTCTCCCGCTACCGGCACCTGATCCGGGCCATGGTGCTCGACGCCCCGGTCATCGACTGGGTCACGGTCCTGGCCCACCACGCGCAGCTGAACCGGATCCCTTCCCTGGTGGGCAGGTACGGGCAGCTGATGCTGGGCCATCCACTGGGACGCAGGCTCACCGGCCTGTCCGCCCCGGTGGACCTCAAAGTCATGGACTGGGTGTCCCGGGCCGTCGAGCTGCGGACGCCCACGCTCATCATCCACAGCGTTGACGACGAGTACGTACCGTACGGTCCCTCCGCCCTGTTGGCTGAACGGAACCCGGAGATGGTGACATTCGAAACGTTCAACCACGCACGGCATACCAAGGAATGGAACGTGGATCCGGAACGCTGGGAGCGGCTGGTGAAGGCCTGGCTCCGCCAACAGCTTGCGCCGCGCCTCAATCCCGGGTCCAGGCCCGGCCCGGGATCAGGGGCCCAACACACTGCAATGGGGGCATGACATGGCGAAAAAAGAGGGGACCGGGGCGTTGGTTGAGCGGGGAAGGCTCCTGGCCGCGGATCTTTCCCGACTGGTAGCGGCACCGGCAGGCAGGTCAACCCAGGCTTCCCACGCCCCCTTCGACGGCACGCTGGTGGGCGAAGTGCCCGCCTGCACCACGGGCGACGTCGATGCCGCGGTTGACCTCGCACGCGTGGCCCAGCAGCGTTGGGCCGGGCTCCCGGTGGCTGAACGCCGGGCCGTGATCCGCCGCTTCCGTGAACTGCTGCTGGACCGGGAACAGGACATCCTGGACCTGGTGCAGGCGGAAAGCGGCAAGGCCCGGCTGAGTGCCTTCGAGGAGTTTGCGGACGTTGTGCTGACGGCAAACTATTACGAGCGCAACGCCGAGCGGTACCTGGGGCCGCGCCGCCGGAAGGGCGCCGCCCCCGTCCTGACCCGCACCACCGAATACCGCGTGCCCAAGGGAGTGGTGGGGGTCATCAGCCCCTGGAACTATCCCCTGACCCTCGCAGTCTCCGACGCCCTCCCAGCGCTTTTGGCCGGAAACGGGATCGTGCTAAAGCCGGATTCCGAGACGCCCTTCACTGCCCTGCTGATGCTCAAACTGCTCCGGGAAGCCGGCCTGCCCGCGGACCTGTTCCAGATCGTTACCGGGCCCGGCACGGCGATCGGTCCTGCCTTGATCGCGCGCGTGGACTTCCTGATGTTCACCGGATCCTCCCAGACGGGCAAGACCGTGGCCAGGCAATGCGGTGAGCGGCTGATCGGCTTCTCCGCCGAACTTGGCGGCAAGAACCCCATGCTGGTGCTGGCTGATGCGGATGTGGCCAAAGCCGCCCGCGGCGCGGTGCACGCCTGTTTTTCGAACTCCGGCCAGCTGTGCGTGAGCATTGAACGGATCTACGTCCACGCTGACGTGCATGACAGTTTCCTGGCAGCCTTCACGTCCGAGGTGAAGGCGATCCGGATGGGGCCGGGACCGGACTGGGACTTCGGCATGGGGTCACTCATCAGTGCGGCACAGGTGGAGCGGGTGGACCGTCACGTCCAGGATGCAGTTGCCAAAGGGGCGCAAATTCTCACTGGCGGACGGCGGAGGCCGGACCTGGGGCCATTGTTCTATGAACCCACCGTCCTGGCAGGAGTCACCCCGGACATGCTGCTGGCCCGGGAGGAGACGTTTGGACCCGTGGTGGCCGTCTACCGGGCAGCGGACGACGACGAAGCCGTGGCACTGGCCAACGATTCCGACTTTGGGCTGAACGGCAGCGTCTGGTCGGCCCGCCATGGAGAGGAGGTGGCCCGCAGGCTTCTGACCGGCACCGTCAACGTCAACGAAGGCTACGCTGCCACATGGGCCTCCCATGACGCGCCGATTGGCGGGATGAAGGACTCCGGCGCCGGACGCCGCCATGGCCGGGAAGGATTCCTGAAGTACACCGAGCCGCAGACCATTGCCGTGCAGCGGCTGCTCCGGGTGGCGCCCGCAGCCGGCACGTCCAACCGGACGTATGCGCGGATCATGAAGGGTGCCGTCACCCTGATGAGCCGCTTCCCCCGAAGCCGGTAGGGCTTGCCCTGCCCCAACAGCTTGCCCTGCCCCCTGAACAGCCACCAACACACGCGCCGCCTAACACCAGGAGAACTGACATGGCCAAAGGAACCCCACTTTCCGGCGCAACGCTGTTGATTACGGGAGGTGGAAGCGGGCTGGGCCGGCGCATGGCGCTGGGAGCGGCCCGGCGCGGGAGCCGGGTGGTCATTTGGGATGTGAATGCTGAAGCCGGTGCAGCGGTGTGCGGCGAAATCAGGGCGGCAGGAGGGACAGCCGAGGCCCAGGCCGTGGATGTCACTGACAGGGAAGCGGTGGCTGCTGCCGCCGCCGCGGCCGGCCCCGTGGATGTCCTGATCAACAACGCCGGCGTGGTCAGCGGGCAACCGCTCCTCGATGCCACGGATGAGGCCATCGAGCGGACCATGAAGGTCAACGTCATGGCCCTGTACTGGGTAACACGTGCGTTCCTCGCCGGAATGGCGAGCCGGCGCCATGGAACCGTGGTTACCGTTGCCAGCGCCGCCGCGCTGGTGGGGGTGGCCCGGCAGACCGACTACTCCGCCAGCAAGTTCGCCGCCTTCGGCTTCAACGAGTCGCTCCGCGCCGAGGTCCGTGCCGCCAAACTCGGCATCAACACTCTGGTGGTGTGCCCGTATTACATCGACACCGGGATGTTTGACGGGGTCCAGACCCGCTGGCCCATGCTCCTCCCGATCCTCCAGGAAGAGGATGTGGCAACCAAAGTCCTCGAGGCCATCGAGGCCGGCCGCAGGAAGCTGGTCCTGCCGCCCCTGGTAAACCTGCTTCCGGTTCTTCGGATCCTTCCGGTCGGCGCCTTTGACCGGCTCATGGACGTCCTGGGAGTCAACCGGACCATGGACCACTTCACCGGCCGCTCCAAGTAGTCCCGCCACTCCGCCCTACGGCCGGGACGTACCCGCCGCCAGCGAGCTGATGGGCGCCGCGATGGCGTTTGTCAGGCGGACCAGGTCAGCCGGGGCGAGCTCCAGGTCCAGGCCGCGCCTGCCTCCCGATCCCAGCACGGTGCCCAGGGCCAGGGCGCTGGAATCCAGCACGGTGGGGGACGGCTGGCGCTGGCCCAGCGGTGAAATGCCGCCCAGCACGTATCCGGTGCGCCGCTGGGCTGCGGCAGGATCGGCCATGGCAGCCTTTTTGGCGCCCAGGGCGGCGGCCATGGCCTTCAAATCCAGGCTCCCGCTCACCGGGACGATGCCCACCGCGAGCCTGCCCTCGACGTCCACCATCAACGTCTTGAAGACGCGGGACGGAACGATGCCCAGGGCCTCTGCAGCCTCGGCGCCGTAGCTCGCGGCGGACGGATCGTGGGTGTAGGGGTGCAGCACAAAGGGAACCCCGGCCGCGGTCAGTGCCGCTGTTGCCGGGGTTCCCTGGGCTGAGTTTTTACGCGCCATGGATGCGCGTCAGGACTGCGTCCGGGACGCCGCGGCCACCTTGCGCTTGATCCTGCCGAGCATGGCGGTCATGCCGCGCATGCGCAGCGGCGTGATGGCGCGGGTGAGCCCCAGTAGTTCCGGCATGTCATCCGGTACGGACAGGATCTCTGCTGCGGTCAGGCCGTCCAGGCCCTCGTGCAGGACTCCGGCGAAACCCCGGGTGGTGGGAGCCTCGGCGGGCGCCTTGAAGTAGAGGCGCACTTCGCTGGCGGGACCGGCGTCGCTGGCCTCTGTCTCGATGGTGAGGAACAGCGGCGACTGGCACTCCACCACCTGCTCAAGGAGCTCAGGGTGGTCCTTGAGCCGGTCGGGGAGCTCCGGCAGTCCTTCCGAGAACTCCAGCAGCAGCTGCAGCCTCTCGGGTTCGGACAGGGCCTGGAAGTCGTCCACGATGGCCGCGAGGGCGGAAGGCAAAGCTTGTGTAGTCATCGGTCCAAGTCTACGCGGGGGAGCGGTGGGTCAGGCTCCGACGGCGACGGGTACGGACCCGCGCTCGGCGCCTTTGACGATGGGTACACGCACGGCGTTGCCCCACTCGGTCCAGGATCCGTCGTAGTTGCGGACGGAATCGAAGCCAAGGAGATACTTAAGGGCGAACCAGGTGTGGCTGGAACGTTCGCCGATGCGGCAGTAGGCCACCACGTCGTCACCCTCGGACAGGCCGGCCTCGCCAAGGTAGATGGCCTCCAGTTCCTCCCGGCTGCGGAAGGTGCCGTCGGCGGCGGCGGCGCGGGCCCACGGGATGGACGCGGCCGTGGGAATGTGTCCGCCGCGCAGCGCGCCCTCTTCCGGGTAAGCCGGCATGTGGGTGCGCTGGCCGGTGTATTCCTCGGGGGAGCGGACGTCGATGAGCGGCTTGCCCAGGTGGGCCAGGACATCGTCCTTGAAGGCCCGGATTGGGGCGTCATCGCGTTCGACTACGGGGTAGTCGCCGCGGGCAGGCGTTGGCTTGTCCCTGGTCAGTTCGCGGCCTTCGGCAACCCACTTGTCCCGGCCGCCGTCGAGCAGCCGGACGTCCTTGTGGCCGAAGAGCGTGAACACCCAGAGAGCGTAGGCGGCCCACCAATTGGACTTGTCGCCGTAGATGACTACGGTGCTGTCCCGCGAAATTCCCTTGGACGCGGCCAGTTCTGCGAAGGCGGCGCCGTCAACGTAGTCGCGGGACACTTCGTCGTTCAGGTCGGTGTGCCAGTCAATCTTGACGGCGCCGGGAATGTGGCCGGTCTCGTACAACAGCACGTCCTCGTCTGACTCCACCACGATGAGCTCGCCGTTGGCCACTGCGCCGTTGCTGATGGCGGCCGCGAGCCACTCGGTGGAAACGAGCCGCTCCGGGCGGGCGTAGGCTGCGAACTTCTCATTCTGTTCAACCGGGTAGGGCATGGCTTGGCCTTTCAGTAAGAGCACGGGAAACCGCGGAACATGCATTGGAACCTCTTCCCACCCTAGCCAGCGCCCGCAGGGTTGTCCGTATTCCGTTAATAGGGCGAAATGTTGCCTTCGTCACCCCCGGGGGCGGCAGGACGGCCTCCCGCCCGGGCTGGGTCCGCATTGCCGGTATCCTTTCTGGGGACCAACCACCAGCAGAACGGACCACCTTGGTACAGATCGAACAGCTTGCCGCCCGCACTCCGGCAGTTTCGGTGGATGAACTCTTAAAGGGCTTCTACCCATCGCCGCGGTTTGGGGAGGTTTCCTTTTCGAGCTACCGCCCGGACCCCAAGCAGCCCAGCCAGGCCGCCGCCGTACGCGCCCTCCAGGGATTTGCCGACGGCGTGGGGTCGGGCAACGGGGGCGGGCTTTTCAAGAAGCTGTTCGGCAAGAAGGACGATTCCAGGGCAGGCATCTACCTGGACGGCGGCTTCGGTGTGGGCAAGACCCACCTGCTCGCCTCCCTGTGGCACGCCGCCCCGGGACCCAAGGCTTTCGGCACCTTTGTGGAGTACACCAACCTGGTGGGCGCCCTGTCCTTCCGCAAGACAGTAGACGCCTTGAGCAGCTATCAACTGGTCTGCATTGACGAATTCGAACTGGACGATCCGGGCGACACCGTCCTGATGTCCCGGCTCATGCGCGAATTGGCCGACGCCGGCGTCAAGCTTGCCGCCACCTCCAACACCCTGCCGGGTTCCTTGGGCGACGGCCGGTTCGCTGCAGTGGACTTCCAGCGCGAAATCCAGGTCCTGGCAGACCAGTTCGACGTCATCCGCATCGACGGGGAGGACTTCCGGCACCGTGGCCTCCCCGCGGCACCGGCCCCGCTGAGGAACAGCGAGCTCAGTGCCCACATGAAGGCGGAGTTCGATGGCAAGACCGTGGCCCAGGACGAGTTCTCCACGCTCATCCACCACCTCGCCGGCGTGCACCCCAGCCGCTACCGCCAACTGATCGCCGGTATTGACGGCGTGGTGTGGCGCAACGTGGAGACCATCACGGAGCAGGCCGTGGCGCTGCGCTTCGTAGTGCTGGCGGACCGGCTCTACGACAAGGACGTGCCCATCCTGGCCAGCGGCGTTCCGTTCGACAAGCTGTTCACCGAGGAAATGATGACCGGCGGGTACATGAAAAAGTACTTCCGCGCCGTCTCCCGCCTCACCGCGCTGGCCCGCGAAGGCCAGAACCACGAGCCTTCCTAGCGGGTTCCCGGTTCGCCGCCGCTGCGTTCCGGCGTGGCGGGCCGGAACAGCGCTGCCCTGACGGCGAGCCCGGCCAAGAGTGCCCAGAACGCGGACCCAATGCCTGCAAACGCCAGGCCCGAAGCCGCCATCAAAAAGGTGACGGCGGGGGCAATGCGGTCCTGGGGTTCTGCCAGGGCGGCGGAGATGGCCGAGGCCAGGGTCCCCAGCAGGGCCAGGCCCGCCACGGCCTCAAGCATTCCTTCCGGCGCCTGGTTGACCACGGAGACCAGGGCAGCGGAAAAGCCGGCCAGCACCAGGTAGGCCAGTCCGGACGTGAAGCCGGCCACCCACCGCCTGCTGCGGTCCGCGCCGGCTTCCTCGCCGGCGGCCAGCGCCGCGCTCAGCGCCGCGAGGTTGATGGCGTGGCCGCCAAATGGCGCCGCCGCAACAGTTCCCGCTCCCGTGACCAGCATGGCCGGCCGCCAGGGTGTTTCATACCCGAAGGAACGCAGCACCGCTACGCCGGGCACGTTCTGCGAGGCCATGGTCACCACGAACAGCGGGATGGCTATCCCTGCCAGGGCCTGCAGGCTGAAAGCGGGCGTTGTCCACTCGAGTGCCGGCAGCAGGGGGTCCACATCCGCCGAAGGCCCGGCGGAGGCCAGGGAAATACCGATCACGGCCAGTGCCACGAGCAGGGCTGCGGGCACGGCCCAGCGCGGAGCGAATTTCATCATCAGCAGCCAGCAGAGAATCACCGGCGCTACGTACATGGGCACGGTGCCTAACGCCTTGAAGGGGGCCAGGCAGAGTTGTAAGAGGACCCCGGCCAGCATCGCCTGGGCCAAGGATGACGGGATCCTCGCCATCACCCTGCCGAGCGCCGGCACCAATCCGGTCAGGGCGAGCAGCAGCCCGGCGGCGATGAAGGCCCCGACAGCGGCCGGCCACCCGCCGTCGGGCATTCCCGACGCAGCAAGCAGGGCCGCGCCGGGCGTGGACCATGCAAGGGTGACCGGCACGCGGGAGCGCCAGGCAAGTCCCAGGACGCCAAGCCCGACAGCCATCGTCAGGGCCAGCAGTCCGGATGCGGCCTGGCCGGGATCAGCACCCACCGCCTTGAGTCCGGCCAGGACGACGGCGAACGACGACGTGAAGCCCACCAGGGCGGTGACGATCCCCGCAACAAGCGGCCGGGAATCGATCCGGGCCAATCCGGCCGGTGCGCTGGCTGAGGGTGCGGGGGACTTGGGCATACCGGCAGGTTACCGGTGGGGCATCGCGAAGCGGGAATCACAGCGGCCCTTCTGTCTCCGGCGTCAACCGGGCCGCAGGTAAACAGGCTTTTAAACGCCAAAGGCGCGGGCGCCGCCTCCCGGCGGGACCCGCACCTCCTTGACGTGCCGGGCAAAAGCCCTGGCCAAATCCTTTACGGAGCCCTGTCGACCGGCGGGACCGGATTACCAAGAGCTGCCGGGGGAACCTGCTCGGCGGCAGGAGCCTGCCCCGGGGTGCCGTTCTTGTCAACGAGCTTGGAAGCGCCATCCTGGATCTTGTCGACGTGGCCTGCGTACTTGCCGCCGGTCTTGGTGTCGACGAAATCGCCGGTCTTGGTGATGCCGTCCTTGATAGCCTGCTCGTTGCCGCGGATGAGACCCTGAGCCTTGCCCTTTAGATCGTCAATTAAACCCACGGACACCTCCCTTCTATCGCCGGAGCCAGGTCGCTCCTCGCGCCTTCGATCCTATCCGGGCCCGGGAAGCGTGCCAAGGGAATCACGTTCGCCCGCAGCGGATACGCGGAAACGAAAAAAGCAGCTCCGGAGAGCTGCTGTTCGTGTGTGGGCGATACTGGGATCGAACCAGTGACCTCTTCCGTGTCAGGGAAGCGCGCTACCGCTGCGCCAATCGCCCGGAACCGGAAGACCGGCTGGTGGGATAAAAGAGAGCGGACGACGAGATTCGAACTCGCGACATCCACCTTGGCAAGGTGGTGCTCTACCAGCTGAGCTACGTCCGCATTTGTGCAGGTTGTTCCGGAGAATCCGGTGGTACTGCCGGCAAGTTGCCTTGCCGAGTGGGCGATACTGGGATCGAACCAGTGACCTCTTCCGTGTCAGGGAAGCGCGCTACCGCTGCGCCAATCGCCCATTGAATCCGAAAGATCCGGAATCCATGGTTTTCACCGAGGTGGGTACGGGATTCGAACCCGTGTATACGGCTTTGCAGGCCGCTGCCTCGCCTCTCGGCCAACCCACCGTGTTAGCGTCAATTCCGAAGAATGTTTGCTGTGACAGTGTCCTGCGAGCGGACGACGAGATTCGAACTCGCGACATCCACCTTGGCAAGGTGGTGCTCTACCAGCTGAGCTACGTCCGCATTTTGGAGGGTTGATTCCTTGCCGTTTCCGGCATTTCCTCGCGTTCCAACGAGTAAAAACAATATAGGAGGTTCCGGGAAACTCCAAATCGCTCTGCCCGCCCGGAGTCGCATGGCCACTACTTCCGCGTGATTCCGCGGGACCAGCTACTTACAGGCGTGTAATTCACGACGGCGGCTGGCGGCCCCTGTGGGCGGGCTGCGCGTAAGCAGGGCTGCTGGAGGCACTTTTACGGGGGTGCGTCAGGGTGCTGC
Source organism: Arthrobacter sedimenti (assembly GCF_042652025.1). Taxonomy (NCBI): domain Bacteria; kingdom Bacillati; phylum Actinomycetota; class Actinomycetes; order Micrococcales; family Micrococcaceae; genus Arthrobacter; species Arthrobacter sedimenti. Next base: position 84,640 of record NZ_JBHSDQ010000009.1, read on the forward strand.
AGCCGATTTTTGAAATGGGGCATAGGTGGGCTAGCATTCAAATGCATCGGGGCGATTGGCGCAGTGGTAGCGCGCTTCGTTCACACCGAAGAGGTCACTGGTTCGAACCCAGTATCGCCCACCGCAGAGGTCCGTTTCCGCTCATCAGCAGCGGAAACGGACCTTTTTCGTGTGCAGCTCCGGCCCCCGGAGCTTTTGTCGGCCCCCTGTGAAAGAGTCTTTTGTATGACTGATCCGCTTCTCGCCCACGCCACCGAATACGGCCGGATGTACGCACGGTCAACGTCTGAGCAGTTTGCCGTGCCTTCCATCACCACTGTGATCAGCCAGCAGCCGCATGGCCTCGACGGCTGGTTCGGTTACATGGGTGCCAGCAGCCTGGCCAATGATCCGCTGCTCTCGGACTGCCTGGGGAGCCCGGCCAAGATCAAGCAGGCCGTCAACCGCGCCGCCAAGGCTGCCGAAACCTACCGGGATGATGCGGCCAGGCGGGGGGACCGCGTCCACAACTACTGCGAGCAGGTGGCACTGCGCGCGCTTGGGCGTCCGCACACCATGAAGGAGGCCCGCGAAGCCCTGGCCGCCAACGGCGAGGAAGCTTTCGCGGTCCGCTTCGACGAGTGGTGGGAACTTTTCCGGGTGGAGCCCATCGCGCCTGAGATCACGGTGTGGAACGATTCCGTGGGCTACGCCGGAACCCTGGACCTGGTAGCGCGTATCAATGGACGCATCTGCCTGATCGACTACAAGACCAAGGGCACCACCCGGGACGGGCTGGTCAAGCCCCTGGACAACAAAGTGGTCATGCAGCTGGTGGCGGGGATGAAGGCGGAAGAGAGCCTGGTGGATGCGGAGGCGGGAACCTGGGAGCCCTGGAAGTATGGGGAGAACCCGGTCCTGCTGGCCGTTGCCATCGGCGAGACAGAGGTCCGGCCCGTCCGTGCCAACCCAGAGGTCCTCAAGCACCACTGGTGGAAGTTCTGCGCGCTGCGGCGGGTCTGGGAACTGAACGCTGACACCATCAGTGCCGGCACGGCGCTGCTGCCTATCGCACCGCCGCCGCTGGCCCAGGCCCGCACGGCCTAGCTCCGTGCAGGCACCACGACTGCACCTAAACTGGATAAGTTCCAATTGCCGCCAACCGTGAGGACAAACAGCGCATGGCTATTCTGAATATCCGCATCATCGGCGATCCTGTGCTCCGCACAGTCGCCGATCCTGTGACGGAATTCGGACCCGAGCTGGCCAAACTGGTCGCCGACATGACCGAGACCATGGAGGACGTGGACGGCGCCGGACTTGCCGCCCCGCAGGTCGGCGTCAGCAAGCGCGTTTTCACCTACCGCATTGACGGCGTCGAAGGGCACATCATCAATCCGGTCCTGGAGAACAGCGAGGACTACCAGCCGGACCACGTGGAAGGCTGCCTCTCCATTCCGGGGCTAGGGTTCCCGGTCCGCCGCTTCCGGTCCACGCGGGTCACCGGCGTGGACATGCATGGCACCCCGGTCTCCATCGAAGGGGAGGGCATGCTGGCACGCTGCTTCCAGCATGAGAACGACCACCTGGACGGGATCCTTTACACCGACCGGCTTGAGGGCGAGGACCGGAAGACTGCGTTGCGGTCCATCCGCAACGCCAATTACGACGCCGTGACCGAACGCACCACGGCCAAGCGCGCCAAGAGCGTGGGGTCGAGTTTCGGCGGGTCAAGCTTTGGCGGAAACAGCACCCCCGGCTCCAGCTTCGGCGCAGCCGGGTGAGGGTCCTCTTTGCGGGGACCCCCGCCGTCGCTGTCCCATCACTGGACGCACTGGTTAACGGCGGCTTCGAGGTCGTCGCCGTCCTTACCCGTCCCGATGCGCCGGTCGGCCGCAAACGCGTGCTGACGCCGTCGCCCGTTGCGCGGCGGGCTGCTGAACTGGGCATCGATGTCATTCACGCTGCCCGCGTGGACGCCGAGGCCATCGCCAAAATCTCCGCCGTGCAGCCGGACGTTGCCGCCATTGTCGCCTACGGCGGACTGGTTCCGCCCGCAGCTTTGGACATCCCGCGGCACGGCTGGGTGAACCTGCATTTCTCCCTGCTGCCCGCCTGGCGCGGAGCAGCCCCCGTCCAGCGCTCTGTCATCGCGGGCGACGACGTCACCGGCGCTGTTACCTTCCAACTCGAGGAAGGCCTGGACACAGGCCCTGTCTTCGGCACCCTGACGGAAGCCGTGAAACCCCAGGACACCGCAGGTGACCTGCTGGAACGGCTGTCCCACAGCGGCGCCGTGCTGCTGGCACAGACACTGTCGGCCATCGACGCCGGAAAGGCCTTCCCCCAGCCGCAGGCCGGCGAGGTGTCGCTCGCGCCGAAGCTGACCCTGGAGGACGGCCACCTTAACTGGACCCATCCCGCGCTGGCCATCAGCAGGCAGGCACGCGGCGTTACCCCGGAGCCCGGAGCCTGGACCCTTCTCGACGGGCAACGGGTCAAACTTGAGCCTGTCCGGCTCCGGCCGGATGTCGCCGAACTGGCCCCGGGCGCGGTGGCGCTCCACGGGAAGGCTGTTTTGGTGGGAACGGGTTCTCATGCCGTGGAACTCACCCGGATCCAGCCCGCGGGGAAAAAGATGATGGCCGCAGCCGACTGGGCACGCGGCATGGCTTCTCTGGAAAGTGTGGTGTTCGAATGAGCAGCTCCGGCGGCAACACAGGCGGACAAGGCAGCACCGGAGGACGGGGCGGCGCCGGGCGGAACGGCCAGGGCAGCAGCGGGGCATCCGCCGGCGGCCGCGGCAAGGGCGGACCCAGGGACACCAGCAGGCGCAACGCCAAGGGACGGGAACGCAACCGCGGGCCGCAACGGAGCTTCACAGAGCAGGCTCCGTCGCAGCGGACCAGGCGCGCCGACCCCGCCCGCCTGGTGGCCTTCGAAGTACTCCGCGCGGTGGCAGAGGAGGACGCCTACGCCAACCTGGTGCTGCCCGCGCGGATCCGGCAACACCACCTGGACAAACGTGATGCCGGGTTTGCCACCGAGCTGAGCTACGGGGCCCTGCGCAGCCAAGGCACGTACGATGCCATCCTGGCCCGGTGCGTCGACCGGCCCCTCTCTCAACTCGATCCAGCCGTCCTGGACGCCCTCCGCATCGGCGTGCACCAGCTGCTGGCCATGCGGGTCCCAGCACACGCAGCCCTGGACCAGACCGTGGGGCTGGCCCGCGCCGTCATCGGCGCCGGCCCTTCCGCCTTGATCAACGCGGTCCTGCGGAAGGTGTCCGCACGGACCCTTGAAGAGTGGCTGGACCTGCTGGTGGAGGGCGAAACCGACCAGACGAAGATCGCCGCGCTCCGGTTCGCCCACCCCGAATGGATCGTCCGGGCCATGCGCCAGTCGCTTGTGGCCCACGGCCGGCCCGCCACCGAAATCGACAGCCTGCTGGAAGCTGACAATGCCGCCCCGGTGGTCAACCTGGTGGCCCTTCCCGGGCTGGGCAGCCTGGACGAAGCCCTGGAAAGTGGTGCCGCCCCCGGCGAGCTGGTGGAAGGTTCCGCGCTCTCCAGCGGCGGTGACCTGGGCCGCCTCGCGTCCGTGCGCGCCGGCACCACGCGGGTGCAGGACGTTGGGTCCCAGTTGGTGGCCAGGGCCCTTGCTGCCGTGGACCTCGGCGCGGCAGCAGGGGATGCAGTCGCGGACCGCGCGGCGCCCGCCAAAGCAACGGTTCCGTCCACTGCAGATGAGGCGTGGCTCGATCTCTGCGCCGGCCCCGGTGGAAAAGCTGCGCTCCTTGGTGCCCTGGCGCGCCAGCGGGGCGCCACGCTGCTTGCGAATGAACCGGCGCCGCACAGGGCAAAGCTCGTCAGCCAGGCCCTGTCCGCCGTTCCGCACGACAGCTGGCAGGTCCGCACCGGTGACGGCCGGGAAGTGGGGACCGAGCAGCCGGAACGGTACACCCGTGTTTTGGTGGACGTACCCTGCACCGGCCTGGGAGCCCTGCGGCGCAGGCCGGAGTCCCGGTGGCGGCGCTCGCCCAAGGACATCACGGACCTCGGCCCGCTGCAGCGTGAACTGCTCGCCTCGGCCCTCGCTGCAGTCCGTCCCGGGGGAGTGGTGGCCTACGTGACCTGTTCACCCCATCCGGCCGAGACCACCGCGGTTGTGGCGGACGCGCTGCGCAAGCGCGATGACCTGGAGCTCCTCGACGCCGGGGCCGCCCTTGACGCCGTCAGCCTGACCGGCAAGCTCCACGCCGGGCACGACATGACGGCCCAGCTCTGGCCCCACATCCACCACACTGACGCCATGTTCCTGGCCCTGATCAAGAAGAAGGCCTGAACAAAGCGCTCCTGACCGGAAAAGCGCTTGTTTCCTAAGACACCCGCACCTTCAGCGAAAGGCACACCCTTGACGCAATGCTGCATCAACCCGAGCATCCTCTCCGCCGACTTCGTCAACCTTGAAGCCGAACTGCAGCGGATCAGCAATGCCGACGCCGTGCACGTGGACGTCATGGACAACCACTTCGTTCCCAACCTGACCATCGGGTTGCCCGTCGTACAGCGCATCCAGGCCGTCAGCCCGGTTCCGCTCGACGCCCACCTCATGATTGCCGATGCGGACCGCTGGGCACCCGGATTCGCCGACGCAGGCCTGGCTTCCGTCACGTTCCATGCCGAGGCGTCCATTGCCCCCATCAAGCTGGCAAGGGAACTGCGCAGCAGGGGATCCAAAGCGGGAATGGCACTCCGCCCCGCAACTCCAGTGGAGCCGTACCTGGACATGTTGACGGAGCTGGACATGCTGCTCATCATGACGGTGGAACCGGGCTTCGGCGGCCAGGCCTTCCTGGACATCACCCTGCCGAAGATCCGCAGGGCCCGTGCGGCCGTGGACGGCTCCGGAGCGGATGTTGCCATCCAGGTGGACGGCGGCATCACCGAGGAAACCATTGAGCGCGCCGCTGAGGCCGGCGCCAATGTCTTCGTGGCAGGCTCCGCCGTATACGGCGCCGAGGATCCCGCCGCCGCCATCGACCTGTTGCGCACCAGGGGTGCCCGCACATTACGTGCGGCGACGGAATAACCGGGAGCCGCTGCCGGTTGTGGCACAATAACAACACACATACGTGCTCCGGGGTCGGTGTAAGTCCGAACCGGCGGTGACAGTCCGCGACCCGCGAGCCGGTGTCCTCTCCCCGAGGATCCCGGCGGACGGTTGAACCGGTGGAATTCCGGTACCGACAGTTAAAGTCTGGATGAGAGAAGCACGTACAGCTGTATCTGTGCAGCCCTTGCGCTGCGCAGCGTTCTGCTGTCGTATCCCCGGAGCCATCGCGGTTCGACAGGGAAGGAACGACACACGAATGAACCCCAAGCGATGGCTCTTTAACGCCGAAACTCCTGCCGCTTCGATGGCAGGCCCACATTCCGGATCCATGCAGCCAGCAACGGCCGCCGCATGACGGGCGCCGTGGAACTGCAGCCTGGAGCCGGGGTGGTCACGGCCTTCACTGCAGAAGAAACCGGGGCCATGGAACATGCCCTCCAAGCAGCCTTGGAGGGACCCCGCGGCGCAAATCCCCTGGTGGGTGCCGTCGTCGTCGGTCCTGACGGACGGGAACTCGTCACGGGTTACCACCGCGGAGCCGGCACCGCACATGCCGAAGCCGACGCCATTGCCCGGGCTGCCGCCGTCGGCCTGGATCTCTCCGGCTGCACCATGGTGGTCACCTTGGAGCCCTGCAACCACGTGGGCCGCACCGGTCCGTGCACGGAGGCGATCATCGCCGCCGGGATCACTGACGTGGTGTACGCGGTCGACGACCCCCATGACCCCGCCGCCGGTGGTGCCGCAACCCTGCGCGCGGCCGGTGTCCGGGTGCGGAGTGGCCTTGGCGCAGACGAAGCGCTGGACCTTAACCGCCAGTGGTTTGAAGCGGTGGCAGCCAAGCGCCCCTTCGTTACCCTCCACATCGCCCAGACGCTGGACGCCCGGATCGCCGCGGAAGATGGCACCAGCCAATGGATCTCCAGCCCCGAATCGCTGGCGGACAACCACGGGATCCGCAGCCGCATCGACGCCATACTGGTGGGCACCCAGACCGTACTGGTGGACAACCCCCGGCTGACCGCCCGGGACACCGAGGGCAACCCGGCGGCAAAGCAGCCAGTCCGGGCCGTCATGGGGCTCCGCGGGATTCCGGAGGACGCCGCCATCCACGGCGACGACGGCCTTGCCGTGCACCTTCCCACGCGGGACCCGCGGGAGGCGCTGTCCATGCTGTACGACGCCGGCACCCGGCACGTGATGGTGGAGGGCGGCTCCAGCATCCTCAGCTCTTTCCTCGCGGCGGGCCTGGTGGATGAACTCATCGTGTACCTGGCGCCCACCCTGCTGGGATCCGGCACCCCCTCGTTGAATGGACTGGGCATCACCAGCCTTCCCGACGCCCAGCAGTGGGAATGGGACCCGTCCGACGGCGGCGCGGTCCGCATGCTGGGCCGGGACCTTCGACTGCACCTCAGACCGCAGCACAAAGTTGCACTCGACCACCAACCAACCCGCACCACCGCGGAGCAAGCCCAGGGAGGCTACTGATGTTCACCGGAATTATTGCCGAGCAGGGGCAGGTGCTGTCCGTTGAGCGTGACGGCGACACCAGCGCCACCCTCCGCCTGCATGCGCCCGGCTCCACCGAGGGCCTGGCACTGGGCGGCTCCATCGCCGTCAACGGAGTCTGCCTCACCGCCACCAAAATCGATGGCAAGGATTTCAGCGTGGACGTTATGGGCGAGACTCTGGTCCGCAGCACCATCGGCGAGCTTGCCGCTGGGGACACCGTTAATCTGGAGCGCTGCGTTCCCGCCGGCGGCCGCCTGGACGGGCACGTGGTGCAGGGACATGTGGACGGCGTGGGCGTCCTGCTGGAACGCGAACCCCAGGGAAACTGGGAGCGGCTGCGCTTTGGCGTGCCCGCCAACCTGGCCCGCTACATTGCCGAAAAGGGCTCCATCGCGATCGACGGCGTCTCCCTTACGGTGACGGCAGTCAGCCCGGCAGCCGAGCAGGAGCCGTGGTTCGAAGTGGGCCTGATTCCCACCACCCTGGCCGAAACCGGGCTGGGCATCAAGACCACCGGCAGCCGGGTGAACCTGGAAGTGGATGTGCTGGCCAAATACACCGAACGCCTGCTTGCCTTCAGCGGCACGGGCGCGGCAGCCGGGACCGAAGCAGCCATCACGGGAGGTGCACGGTGAACGCCGCAGTACACCTGGAATCCAACATTGCCGCCGGACCCGCGTCCGCCGCAGCACCGGCCGCACCGGCCAGGGGACTGGACTCCATCGAAGACGCCGTACGCGCCATGGCTGCCGGCCGGCCCGTGCTGGTTGTCGACAACGAGGACCGGGAGAACGAAGGCGACATCATCTTCGCCGCCCAGCACGCCACCCCGGCCCTGATGGGCTGGACCATCCGGTACAGCTCCGGCGTCATCTGCGTGCCGCTAACCGGAGACCGGGCAGACGCCCTGGCCCTGCCTCCCATGACGGCCGTCAACGAGGACGCGAAGGGCACCGCCTACACCGTCTCCTGCGACGCCGCCACCGGTGTCAGCACCGGCATCTCTGCAACGGACCGAGCCCTGACCGCCCGCATCCTCGCGGACCCATACGCCGTTCCTGCCTCCGTGACCCGTCCGGGGCATATTTTCCCGCTCCGGGCAGTTGACGGAGGTGTGCGGGAACGCCAGGGCCATACGGAGGCCGCAGTGGACCTGTGCCGCCTGGCTGGCCTGGAGCCTGTCGGGGTAATCGCGGAAGTGGTGTATGACGACGGTGAAATGATGCGCCTGGACGGGCTCCGTTCGTTCGCAGCTGAACATGGGTGCTCCCTCATCTCCATCGAGGACCTGGTGGCGTATCTTGAAGCCGGGGCCGGGGGAGCCCCGCAAGAGGATGCCCGGGCGGTCCCGGGCGAAGAGAAGGAGAAGCCATGACGGCAGCGGCAGCCAGCGACGACAGCCAGCAGGACGGCCACCGGAAGCCCCACGCGGTGTCCGGTGAAGCGCCCCATCCTGTCAGCGGAGGGCCCATCGTCCAACTCCCCACCGCCTTTGGCGACTTCGTTGCGCAGGCATGGACGGACCTCGTGACCGGCGTTGAGCACCTGGCTGTCAGTTCCCCCAATCCTCCCACCGACGGAAAAGCTCCCCTGGTGCGCCTGCACTCCGAGTGCCTGACCGGCGATGTCTTCGGTTCCTACCGCTGCGACTGCGGTGAACAGCTTGCCTTCGCACTGGAACTGATCCGGGACAACGGCGGCACCTTGCTCTACCTGCGGGGCCAGGAAGGCCGCGGCATCGGCCTGGCCAACAAGATCAAGGCCTACGCGCTGCAGGAAGCGGGCTTCGACACCGTTGAAGCCAATGAGCAGCTGGGCCTGCCCGTTGATGCACGGTGCTACAAGGCCGCAGCCCAGATCCTCGCGGAAATGGGCCTGCACGAGGTGCGGCTGTTGAGCAATAACCCGGACAAGCAGAACAGGCTGGCCAAGGCCGGGGTGAAGGTCGTGGAAATGGTGCCCACCGAGGTACCGTCCCGCGAACAGAACATCCGGTACCTGCGCACCAAGAAGGACCGCATGGAACACCGGCTGCTGCTGGACACGCAGGTGGCTCCCGTTTCCGTGCCGGCCCCCGAAACCCCCTACGACCACGAACAAGACTGACGTCTTCAAGAACGAACGGAAACAGAAGAACCCATGAGCGGACACGGCGCCCCCGACATCGACCTGAGCACCCTCAACCCGGCCGAGACCTCACAGCTGAAGCTTGCGATCATCGCAGCCAGCTGGCACACCCAGATCATGGACGGGCTCCTGGACGGCGCGCTCCGGGCGGCCAAGGACGCCGGCATCGCCGAGCCCACCGTCCTGCGGGTTCCCGGCAGCTTTGAGCTCCCGGTGGCTGCCGCGCGGCTGGCACCGCACTTTGACGCCGTGGTTGCCCTCGGCGTCGTCATCCGCGGCGGAACCCCGCATTTCGACTACGTTTGCCAGGCCGCGACGTCGGGCCTCACCGACGTCAGCGTCTCCACCGGAGTGCCGGTGGGCTTTGGCGTGCTCACCTGCGACAACGAGCAGCAGGGCCTGGACCGCGCCGGCCTGCCGGGCTCCAAGGAAGACAAGGGCCACGAGGCCGTGACCGCGGCGCTGGCCACCGCCGTCGTCCTCAAGCAGTACCGCAGCTAAACGCTAAAGCGGACGGGCGCGGTGTGTATTCCCTCACATCGCGCCCGTCATGCAAGAGCCCGGGAAGCGCCCGCGCGGCCGCAGCAAGTAGGCTGGAGGGCGTGAAGAATTTCGAGACGCTGTTCGCTGAGCTCAGCGAGAAGGCAGCCACCCGCCCGGAAGGCTCCCGCACCGTCGCTGAATTGGAGTCCGGTGTTCACGGCATCGGCAAAAAAGTCGTTGAGGAAGCAGCCGAGGTATGGATGGCTGCCGAATATGAATCCGATGAAGCCGCGGCCGAGGAAATTTCCCAGCTGCTGTACCACCTGCAGGTTCTGATGCTCGCCAAAGGCCTGACCCTGGAAGACGTCTACAAGCATCTGTAGCCACCGGTCCGGCGCGATCTTTCCGCCGGTTCCTGCCGTGGCTTGCACTGCTTGAACACCTAGACAAATCAATCCAGAAAGAATTTCCCATGCTGCGAGTAGCCGTCCCCAATAAGGGCTCCCTGTCCGAAGCCGCCTCCGCCATGCTTTCCGAAGCCGGATACCGCCAGCGGCGCGACAGCCGCGAGTTGGTCATGGTGGACCCCGACAACGACATTGAGTTCTTCTTCCTCCGCCCCCGTGACATCGCCGTGTACGTGGGCCAGGGAACGCTCGACGTCGGCATTACCGGCCGCGACCTGCTGCTGGACGCCGAGGTGGAAGCCGAAGAACTCCTTCCGCTGGGATTCGCCGCCTCCACCTTCCGCTTCGCCGGGCCGGTGGGCGACTTCAGCTCCGCCGCCGAGCTTGAAGGCAAGCGCCTGGCCACCAGCTACGACGGCCTGCTGCGCAACTACCTTGCCGAACGCGGCATCAACGCCAGGGTGGTCCGCCTCGATGGCGCTGTTGAGTCCTCCGTCCGCCTCGGCGTCGCGGACGCCATCGCCGACGTCGTGGAAACCGGCAACACCCTAAAGGCTGCCGGGATGGAAATCTTCGGCGACCCCATCCTCAAGTCCGAGGCGGTCCTTATCCGGCGCACCGGCAACGGGGGCGCCGCCAACGGCACGGCCAAGGAGATTGAAGTCCTGATCCGCCGCCTGCAGGGTGTCCTGGTGGCGCGCCAGTACGTGCTGATGGATTACGACATCCGCAAGGAACTCGTGGAGAAGGCCGCCAGCCTTACGCCCGGCCTCGAATCGCCCACCGTTTCCCCGTTGCGCGACTCCGACTGGGTGGCTGTCCGGTCCATGGTTCCCAAGAAGGAAACCAACCGGATCATGGACGAACTCTACGACCTCGGTGCCCGCGCCATCCTGGTCAGCAGCATCCACGCCTGCCGCATCTGATCAGCGTCTGATTACCGGCGACCCCCAGCAGCACTGAATATCCAGGAGTTCCCATGGCAGTAGCAGTACGCGTCATTCCCTGCCTCGACGTCGACGCCGGGCGCGTTGTCAAGGGCGTCAACTTTGAGGGCCTCCGCGACGCCGGCGACCCCGTTGAGCTCGCCCACCGCTATGACAATGCCGGTGCCGACGAACTGACGTTCCTTGACGTCACCGCCTCCTCCGGCAACCGCGAGACCACCTTCGACGTGGTCCGCCGCACTGCCGAGGAAGTCTTCATCCCGCTCACGGTCGGCGGCGGCGTCCGCGGCGTGGCTGAGGTGGACAAGCTCCTGCGCTACGGCGCCGACAAGGCCTCCATCAACACAGCGGCCGTGGCCCGGCCCGACGTCATCGACGAAATCACCCGGCATTTCGGTTCCCAGGTGCTCGTCCTGTCCGTGGACGCCCGGCGCGCCCGACCCGGATCCCGGCCCACGCCGTCGGGATTCGAAGTGACCACCCACGGCGGGCGCACCGGCACCGGGATCGACGCGATCGAATGGGCCAGGGAAGCAGCGGACCGCGGGGTGGGAGAGATCCTGCTGAACTCCATCGACGCCGACGGCACCAAGGACGGCTTCGACCTCGAGCTGATCAAGCTGGTCCGGGCCGCCGTCAAGGTTCCCATCATCGCCTCCGGCGGGGCGGGGGAACCTGCCCACTTCCCGCCCGCTGTGGCAGCCGGGGCCGACGCCGTCCTGGCCGCCTCGATCTTCCACTGGGGCCCGGACAACATGATGCACCAGGTCAAGGACGCCATCCGCGAAGCCGGCTTTGAAGTCCGGTAATAGCAGCCGCGGAAAAACAAGGCCGGGTCACGGAGAGTGACCCGGCCTTGTCTTTAAAGTCCTACTTCGGCGGATTGGAGGAGGGCGACGGCGTCCGGCTGGCCTTCGAAGGTGACCAGGGCGTGGCGGGTGCGGCCGTGGGCGTGCATCAGCAGTTCGCCCGGCTCGCCGACAATGGCCACGGAAACAGGAGCGCGCTTGGCGACGTGGCGCGGACCGGACGGGCGGACCAGCACAATGCCAAGGTCCACGCCGCGGTACAGGATGGCGGCGCGCTTCACGAGTTCGTCCCACAGCGCATCGGAGTAGGCCTCATCGAGTGCCCTGGGGGCCCACCGGTCCACGGCGCGCCGGACGTCCTCGGTGTGCACGAAGTACTCGATCAGGTTGGCGCTCTCGTCCAGCGCCTTGATGCTCATCGGAGAGAGCGCAGGCGGCCCCGCGCGGAAGGTGTTCACCAGCCGGGCGTAGTCCTCGTTACTGGTGAGCTTGGCAGCCAACTTGGCGGTTGCCTGGTCCGACGCTTTGGCAAGCCGCTTGATGACCAGGCCCAGCCCGACGGCGGCCTTCCGCTCGCGCAGGTACAGGTGCGCGGCAAGGTCCCTGGTGCGCCAGCCCTTGCACAGCGTGGGCGCATCAGGGCCGGCCGCAAGCAGGGTTTCGGCCAGGACTTCTCGGGACGGTTCGACGAAATGCATCACTTGTGAAACTAGCACGAGAGCTGTGGAGTTGGGCAGCACTGCAGCGGCCGGTGGCGTGCCGTTGTTCACAACAGGAGAGCGGGTGCGCGAAGGCACTAGACTTGACCCGATGTCTGAGCAGCCAACCCCCGTCCAAACCGCAGGATCCGGCGTGTCCCACGTGCCGTCGTCGTCCGTTGAAGCTCCGCCGGCCAGCCCCCTTCCGGAAGAGCTTGCCGCGGCACTGAAGCGCGACGCCGCAGGCCTGGTGGCAGCTGTGGTGCAGCAGTACGACACCAACGAAGTCCTGATGCTCGGCTGGATGGATGATGAAGCCCTGCACCGCACCATGACCACCGGCCGGGTGACGTTCTACTCCCGCTCACGCCAGGAGTACTGGCGCAAGGGCGATACCTCCGGGCACGTCCAGTGGGTCAAATCCCTGGCCATGGACTGCGACGGCGACGCACTGCTGGTGCGCGTCGACCAGGTGGGCGCCGCCTGCCATACGGGCACCCGCACCTGCTTCGACGGCAGGGAACTGGCCGTGGTGGAAGGCCACGCGGGCTAGGTAGAACCGCTGCCCCGGCCGGCGCCTTCAACGCTGCGGCCACCCAGCAAGCACACCCAAGGAGCCGGCACGGCCGGCCCTTTCGAAGAACAGGCGGACAAGCATAGCCATGCAGGACCTTGGAACCATCAGCCCAAGCCTTGAGGAATTCCGGGAACTCGCCGGCCACAGCCGCGTCATCCCCGTCAGGCTCAAGGTCCTTGCCGACGCCGAAACCCCCATCGGCCTGTACCGGAAGCTGGCGCAGGGCCAGCCCGGCACTTTTCTTATGGAATCGGCGGCGGTGGGCGGCGCCTGGTCCCGCTACTCCTTCATCGGCGCCAGGTCCCGCGCAACGCTGACCACGAAAGATGGCCAGGCGCACTGGCTCGGCGAGCCCCCTGCCGGTGTGCCCGTCAGCGGGAGCCCCGTGGACGCCATCCGTGACACCATCGACGCCCTGCGCACCGACCGCTTCGAAGGACTGCCGCCCTTCACCTCCGGCCTGGTGGGCTTCCTTGGCTGGGAGACCGTCCGGCACTGGGAACGGCTGGTCAGCCCGCCCGAGGATGACCTGCAGCTGCCGGAAATGGCCCTGAACCTGGTCACCGACATGGCTGTGCATGACAATGTGGACGGCACGGTGCTGTTGATCGCCAACGCCATCAACTTCGACAACAGCTCCGAGCGGGTCGACGAGGCCTGGCACGACGCCGTGGCCCGGGTCAAGGAACTCCTGGCCAAGATCAGCGCGCCCGTGGTGCAGCCGGTCTCCGTGCTGGAGCCTGCGGCCCTGGACTTTGCCTCCAGCGTGCAGGAACGCTGGGATGAAGCCGAATACCTCGCAGCGCTGGACCGCGGCAAGGAAGCCATCGTGGACGGCGAGGTTTTCCAGGTGGTCATCTCGCGCCGGTTCGAGATGGAATGCAACGCGTCCGCACTGGACGTGTACCGCGTGCTGCGCAACACCAACCCCAGCCCGTACATGTACATCTTCAGCCTGGCCGACGCCGAGGGCCGGGAGTACTCCATCGTCGGGTCCTCCCCGGAAGCCTTGGTCACGGTGACCGGCGAGGAAGTCATCACCCACCCCATCGCCGGCTCCCGCCCCCGCGGGAAGACCGTGGAAGCTGACAAGGCCCTGGCCGAGGAACTCCTGGCCGACCAGAAGGAACGCGCCGAGCACCTGATGCTGGTGGACCTCTCCCGCAACGACCTCTCCAAGGTCTGCGTGGCGGGAACGGTGGACGTCACCCAGTTCATGGAAGTGGAGCGTTTCAGCCACATCATGCACCTGGTATCCACCGTGGTGGGCCAGCTCTCCCCGCAGGCCAAGGCGTACGACGTCCTGAAGGCCACGTTCCCCGCCGGTACCCTCTCCGGAGCGCCCAAGCCGCGTGCCCTGCGGCTCCTCGACGAGCTGGAACCGCACCGCCGCGGCATCTACGGCGGTGTGGTGGGCTACCTGGACTTCGCCGGTGACATGGACATGGCCATCGCCATCCGGTCCGCCCTGATCCGGGAAGGGCGCGCCTACGTCCAGGCCGGCGGCGGCATCGTGGCGGACTCAGTGAACCCCACCGAGGCCCTGGAAACCGTCAACAAGGCCGCCGCGCCGCTGCGCGCCGTTCACACGGCCGGCTCCCTGCACAACATCTCCGCGGAATCCCTTCCCGGCGGGGCGGATTCCTGATGTCCGGCTCCGGAGTCGCCCCCGGCCACCCAGGCAACGCAGATAAGCCGGGCAAGCCAGGCCAGGCAGGGAAAGCGGCCAAGTCCCCGAAGCCCCGGGCCGTGCCTGTGTGGGCGCGCAAGTCCAACGTGGTGCTGCTGATCACCCTCCTGGCACTTGCCGCGTTTGGAACCACCACGCAGACCTGGATGACCGCCACGCTCGACCCCAACCAGGTGGGCCAGGCGGCAGCAACCCAGAACGCGATCCAGGTGCAGGGCAGCAAGGCCGCCACCACCGTGACGGCCCTGGCCCTGGTTGCCCTGGCCGGCGGCCTCGCAGCGGCCATCGCCGGCAGGATCGCCCGCTGGGTCATCACCGCGATCATCCTTCTTGCTTCAGCCGGGGTGGTGACCGCCGCGGCCATGGTCCTGGCTGATCCGCTCGCGGCGGCGCAGGGAACCATCGCGGGGGCCACCGGTGTTTCCGGCAGCCAGGCGCACATTGAGGTCACCGCCTTCCCCGTGCTCGCCGTCGTCGCCGGCTGCCTGCTGGCCCTGGCGGCCCTGTTGATCCTGCCCGCGTCGCATTACTGGAAGACGCGCACCAAATACGACGCCCCGGGCACTGCCGGGGGGGCTGCACCGGCCGGCCCCGTGGACGAGATCGACAGCTGGGACCGGCTTTCCCGGGGCGAGGACCCCACCTAGGGCCGGGGCCGCCGGCACCGGACCGGGCGTTGAAGCCCGGCGGTACGCGGACGGCAGCCAAAAAATGGCAGAATGTAAGCAGTATCCATCCTGAGGAGATTTTCCATGAGCAAAGCACCTGCGTCCGTTTCCAAGTCAGGCACCCGCACGGTTGCCCCCGGCGCCATTGACCACAGCCAGGAACTGGGCCACGGCAACAGCCCGGCCGCCTGGACCTGCGTCATCGTCATGCTCGTAGGCGCCCTCATCGCAGCCATCGCCTTCGTCATTGCCAGCACCCCCATCTTCATCGGCGGCGCCGTTGTCATGGTGATCGGCCTGATCCTCGGGTACATCATGCGCAAGGCAGGTTACGGCGTCGAAGGCAGCAAGCTGAAGAACTCCGGCCACTGATGGCGACTGTTCTCGACGACATCAACGCCGGTGTCAGGGAGGATATGGAGGCCAGGAAGCGGCTTGTTTCCCTGGCTGAGCTGAAGGACCTGGCCCAGGCCGCGGCACCTGCCCGCGACGCCTGGGCGGCGCTCGGCGGCACCTCCCCAACCCGGGAACAGCTGAAGGTCATTGCCGAAATCAAGCGCCGCAGCCCCTCCAAGGGCGATCTCGCCAGCATTGTGGATCCGGCGTCGCTCGCCAGGCAGTACGCCGACGGCGGTGCCTCCGTCATCAGCGTGCTCACCGAGCAGCGCCGCTTCAACGGGTCGCTGGCCGACCTCGACGCCGTGCGGGCCGCCGTCGACACCCCCTTGCTGCGCAAGGACTTCACGCTCGACGAGTACCAGATCTGGGAAGCCCGCGCCCACGGTGCCGACCTCATCCTCCTGATCGTGGCGGCCCTTTCGGACGCCCAGCTCTCCGCATTCAGCGCCCTCAGCCACGAACTTGGCATGAACGTGCTGGTGGAGACGCACACGGAAGAAGAGATCGAGCGTGCCGTCGCGGCCAAGGCGCGCATCATCGGCGTCAACGTACGCAACCTGAAGACGCTCGACGTCGACCGTTCAGTTTTTGCCTCACTGGCGGGGAAGATCCCTGCTGAGGCCGTCGTGGTCGCCGAATCCGGCGTCCGTGACGCTGACGACGTCACGCATTACGCTGCCAGCGGGGCCAACGCGATACTGGTGGGCGAGGCGCTGGTAAGCCACGCCACCCCGCGCGAACGAATCGCTGAATTCACTGCCGCGGGTGCCGCCGCCATCGCTGCCCGGGCCTGATGCACTTACGCGTACCTGATCCTGTGGGGCCGCCAGCCGGCCCCGCAGGGTCGCACTCCGGTTCCACGCCGGACCATAAAGAACTTTTTGACCGCTAACTTCGAAGAGGACAGGACTGATGGCTCAAGCACCCTCAGGAAACGCTGACAACAACACCGCGGAAGCATTCCTGCAGGGCGGATCCCTCCGCCACGCCCCGGGGCCGTACTTCGGCAACTACGGCGGGCGATGGATGCCCGAGTCCCTCATCGCCGCCCTCGACGAACTTGAAGAGACCTTCAACAAGGCCAAGGACGATCCTGAGTTCGTGGCCCAGATCGCGGACCTGAACAAGAACTACTCCGGCCGTCCGTCCCTGCTGACGGAAGCCAAGCGGTTTTCCCAGCACGCCGGGGGAGTGCGGGTGTTCCTCAAGCGCGAGGACCTGAACCACACCGGGTCGCACAAGATCAACAATGTCCTGGGCCAGGCCCTGCTCGCCAAGCGCATGGGCAAGACCCGCATCATCGCCGAAACCGGCGCTGGCCAGCACGGCGTGGCCAGCGCCACCGCTGCAGCCCTGATGGGCCTGGAATGCGTGGTGTACATGGGCGCGGAGGATTGTCGCCGCCAGGCGCTGAACGTCGCCCGGATGGAACTGCTGGGCGCCAAGGTCATCCCCGTCACCAGCGGATCGCAGACCCTCAAGGACGCCATCAACGACGCCCTCCGCGACTGGGTGGCCAACGTTTCCACCACCCACTACCTGCTGGGCACCGCCGCGGGCGCCCACCCGTTCCCCGCCATGGTCCGGTACTTCCACGAGGTGATTGGCGACGAAGCCCGCGCCCAGATCCTTGAACAGGAGGGACGCCTCCCGGACGCCGTGTGCGCCTGCATCGGTGGCGGGTCCAACGCCATCGGCATCTTCCACGGTTTCCTGGACGATCCTTCCGTGAAGATCTACGGCTTCGAGGCCGGCGGCGACGGCGTCGATACCGGCCGGCACGCGGCCACCATCACGCTGGGCAAGCCCGGCGTGCTGCACGGCGCACGCTCCTACCTGATGCAGGACGACGACGGGCAGACCATCGAGTCGCACTCCATTTCCGCCGGCCTGGACTACCCGGGCGTCGGCCCGGAGCACTCCTACCTGGCCGACATTGGCCGGGTCAGCTACGAGCCCATCACCGACAGCGAAGCCATGGAAGCCTTTCGCCTCCTCTGCCGCACCGAAGGCATCATCCCGGCCATCGAGTCCTCGCACGCGCTGGCAGGGGCCATCAAGGTGGGCCAGCGGCTCGCCGCCGAAGACCCGGCCTCCGCCGGCGACAAGATCGTGATCGTCAACCTGTCCGGACGCGGCGACAAGGACGTGGCCACCGCCGCCGAATGGTTTGACCTGTTGGACAAGAATTCCGCCGAATCCGAAATCGGCAAAGAGGGGGAGCAGCTGTGAGCAGCGCAGACATCGCCAGCCAGGCAGGGACCACCAGCAAGTCGGCAGCGGCCATTGACAGGGCACGGGCCCAGGGCCGCGCCGCCCTCATCGCCTACCTGCCCGCCGGCTACCCCAGCGTCGAGGAATCCATCGCCGCCGGCATCGCCGCGGCCCGAAACGGCGCCGACCTGATCGAAATCGGCATCCCGTATTCGGACCCCGTCATGGACGGCCAGGTCATCCAGGCCGCCACCACCGAGGCGCTTGCCAAAGGCTTCCACGTGAGCCAGGTGTTCGACGTGGTTGCCGGCATCACCAGCCAGACAGAGGCCGCCGTCCTGGTCATGACCTACTGGAACCCCGTAGTCCGCATGGGCGTGGACGAGTTCTCGCGCCGGCTGGCCGAGGCAGGGGGAGCGGGACTCATCACTCCCGACCTCATTCCCGATGAGGCCGCCGAATGGATGGAAGCCTCGGACAAGTACGGCCTGGACCGGGTCTTCCTCGTGGCGCCGTCCTCCACCCCGGAGCGCATGCAGCGCACTGTGGATGCGAGCCGCGGCTTCGTCTACGCAGTCTCCATCATGGGCGTCACCGGCGCCCGTACCTCGGTAAGCAGCGCCGCCAAGGATGTTGTCTCCGCAGCACATGGCGCCGGCGCGCAACGCGTCTGCGTGGGCCTGGGCGTGTCCAACGCCGACCAGGTACGTGAGATTGCCGCCTACGCAGAAGGCGTCATCGTGGGCACCGCCCTGGTGAAGACCCTTGGCGACGGCGGCGTGGACGCAGTGGCCACCCTCACCAAGGACCTCAGCACCGGCCTTGCCCGGGAAAGCGGGGCCTAAGGCATGCAGGCACTCCTTCAGGCAGCCGCCGTGGCTCCCGCGCTCCTTCCGGCGAGCATCCCCAGCCCGGACTGGTCCGGCTTCGACATACCCCTGCCGTGGGGCAGCCTGCGGATCCACGCCTATGCGCTGTGCATCCTGGCCGGAATCGTCGTCGGCCTGTGGCTGACATCCGTGCGGTGGGCCAAGCGCGGCGCCCCTGAAGGCAGTGTCTGGGACATCGTTATCTGGGCCATCCCCTTTGGCATCATCGGCGGCCGGCTGTACCACGTTGTGTCATCGCCGGACGCCTACTTCGGTCCCGGCTTTGACGGCACCGGGGATCTCTCCCTCATCCCGCAAATCCAGCGCGGTGGGCTGGGAATCTGGGGCGCCGTCGTCCTCGGGGCCGTCGGCGCCTGGATCGGATGCCGGCGCAGCGGGGTCAAGCTGAGCGCCTTCGTTGACGCCGCTGCACCCGGCCTGCTCCTGGCCCAGGCCATCGGCCGGTGGGGCAACTACTTCAACCAGGAACTTTTCGGTGGACCCACCACCTTGCCGTGGGGCCTGCAGATCGATCCCAACAACCCCAACTTTCCTGCAGGCATGCCCGCAGACACCCTGTTCCACCCCACCTTCCTCTACGAGTCCCTGTGGAACCTGGCCGGCGTCCTGATCCTGCTCGCCCTGGACCGGCGCTTCCACTTCCGCCGCAGCCGGCTCTTCTGGCTGTACGCCATGTACTACACCCTGGGCCGGGTCTGGATCGAAGCGATGCGGATCGATGACGCAGAGCAGATCAGCATCCTCGGAATCACCACACGGCTCAACGTGTGGACAAGCATCTTCGTCTTCCTCGCGGCACTGATCGCCTTCATCCTCCTGGGTCTCAAGGGCCGCCCGGATCCGGACACCGTCTACCTCCCGGGCCACCAGCCGGAGAAGCCGGCGGAAGCCGTCACGGACTCCGGTGCCAGTCATGAAGTCCGTGATACGGACCGCAGTGTCTCAGATAGTGATTCGCGTGGTAATCTCCCTGATAACCACAGCGGTTCCAGGCATGCTTCCGACCCCACGGAAGACGCCGCGGCGGCACCGGAAGGCCCAGAGCCCGGAACGGATGCCACTGCTGCCGGACACTCCGGCAGCACAGCCACCGGACCCGCATCGGAGGCAGGCACCGTTAAGTAGGGCGCCCGCCAGGCAGGGCAGCAGAGCCACCGCTCGAAGGGCCCGAACAACCACAATGTCGTGGCATGGGGCAGTCCGGAAAGTCAGAAATGGCACCCGGTGCTGCCCTGGGCAGGGGCCTGCGTAACCTTTAGTTCCGCAGGCGGCGCTGACCTACAATTTCCAGTAATCAACACTTTGTTGTGCCCACCGCAGCGGCGCCGACGAGTGGGGCCAACGGTGTCCCTTCCATACGCACGATCAGGAGGAAGGACGTCTCCCATGACCCAAACTCTTAACACTCCCAGCTGGTCCGAACCGGATCAGCCTGAGACTGCACTGTCGCCGTTCAAGCGCTTCGCAGCCATGCCGGAGGCTGCCGGGCTGTACAACCCGGAGCAGGAGAAGGACGCCTGCGGACTCGCCATCATCGCGACGCTGCGTGGCGAGCCCGGATACGACATCGTCGACGCCGCGCTGACCGCGCTGCGCAACCTTGAGCACCGCGGCGCCGTGGGCGCCGACGAAGGTACCGGCGACGGCGCAGGCCTGCTCATGCAGATTCCGGACGAGTTCTTCCGGGCCGTCACCGAGTTCGAGCTGCCGGCTCCGGGACAGTACGTCGCCGGCACGGCCTTTCTGCCTGCCGAGCAGCGGGAAGCCAACGCCGCCAAGGCTGGCATCGAGGGCCTGGCCGCCGACGAAGGCCTGAAGGTCCTCGGCTGGCGCGAAGTGCCCGTGGTCGCCGACCTGGTGGGCGCCATGGCCCGCGCCTGCATGCCGTATTTCTCCCAGCCCTTCCTGGCATCGGCCAACGGCGAGGAACTGGACCGCAACGAACTGGACTCCCGCGCCTGGCGCATCCGCAAGCGCGCCCAGAACAAGTTCGGCGTCTACTTCCCGTCGCTGTCCTCCCGCACGATCGTCTACAAGGGCATGCTCACCACCGCCCAGCTGGAGCCGTTCTACCCGGACCTCTCCGACAAACGGTTCAAGACCAAGCTCGCGATCGTGCACTCGCGCTTCTCCACCAACACCTTCCCGTCGTGGCCGCTGGCGCAGCCGTTCCGGACCATCGCCCACAACGGTGAAATCAACACCGTCAAGGGCAACCGGAACTGGATGCGCGCGCGCCAGTCCCAGCTGGCCAACCCGCTGCTGGGTGACTCGCCGGAAGAGCTGTACCCCATCTGCACCCCCGGTGCCTCCGACTCCGCGTCCTTCGACGAGGTAGCGGAGCTGCTCTGGCTCTCCGGCCGCCCCATCACGCACTCGATCATGATGATGATCCCCGAGGCCTGGGAAAACCACGCCACCATGGATCCGGCCCGCCGTGCCTTCTATGAGTACCACTCCCTCCTGATGGAACCCTGGGATGGCCCCGCTGCGGTCTCCTTCACCGACGGCAACCTGGTCGGCGCAACCCTGGACCGCAATGGCCTGCGCCCGGGCCGCTTCTGGATCACCGAGGACGGCCTGATCGTCTTCGCCTCCGAGGTGGGCGTGATCGACGTCGAACCCTCCAAGGTGGTCAAGAAGGGCCGCGTGTCCCCGGGCAAGATGTTCCTGGTGGACACCGAGGCCGGACGCATCATCGACGACGAAGAGGTCAAGGCCGAGGTCGCCGCCGCCAACCCGTGGGCTGAGTGGGTCAAGGACAACCTGATCGACCTTAACGACCTGCCCGAGCGTGAGCACGTGGTGCACACGGCTGCGTCCGTGAACATCCGCCAGCGCACCTTCGGCTACACCACCGAGGAACTCAAGATCCTGCTGGGCCCCATGGCCCGGACCGGCGCTGAGCCGCTGGGCGCCATGGGCTCCGACACCCCCGTCGCTGTGCTGTCCAAGCGCCCGCGCCTGCTGTTCGACTACTTCGTGCAGTCCTTCGCGCAGGTGACCAACCCGCCGCTGGATGCCATCCGCGAAGAACTGGTCACCTCGCTCACCTGCGCCATCGGACCCAACGGCAACCTGCTGGACACCAAGCAGGTCCGCCAGGCCCAGGTCCAGCTGCCGTTCCCGGTGATCAACAACGACCAGCTGGCCAAGATCGCCAACATCGAGGACGCCGACGGCAACCGCGTGGCCATGAAGGTCCGCGGCCTCTACCGGCCCGAAGGCGGCGAAAACGCGCTGCGTGCACGGCTCACCGAAATCTGCGAGCAGGTTTCCGGCGCCATCAACCGGGGTGTGCAGTACATCGTGCTGTCCGACCGCGATTCCAACGCCCAGTGGGCCCCCATCCCGTCGCTGCTGCTGGTCAGTGCCGTGCACCACCACCTGCTGCGCAGCGCCAACCGCACCAAGACCGCCCTGGTGGTTGAGGCCGGCGACGTCCGCGAAACGCACCACGTTGCCGTGCTCATCGGCTACGGCGCGTCCGCCGTCAACCCGTACCTGGCCATGGAATCCGTGGAGCAGCTCATCGCCGCCGGCGACGTCACCGGGGTGACCCCGCAGGACGGCGTGTACAACCTGATCAAGGGCCTGGGCAAGGGCGTCCTGAAGATCATGTCCAAGATGGGCATCTCCACCGTTGCCTCCTACACCGGCGCCCAGACCTTCGAGGCACTGGGCCTGGGCCAGGAACTGGTGGACGAGTTCTTCGCCGGAACGCATTCCCAGCTGGGTGGCGTTGGCCTGGACGTCATCGCGGCCGAGGTTTCCGCACGCCACCAGATGGCCTACCCGGATGGCGGCATCGAGCAGCCGCACCGGCCCCTGCTGGGCGGCGGCGAGTACCAGTGGCGCCGGGACGGTGAACCCCACCTGTTCAACCCGGAGACCGTCTTCCGGCTGCAGCACGCCACGCGTGAGCGCCGCTACGACATCTTCAAGGCCTACACCAAGGGCGTGGACGACCAGTCCACCAACCTGATGACCCTCCGCGGCCTCCTGAAGTTCAAGAACAACCGCCCCTCGGTTCCCCTCGAGGAAGTGGAGCCGGTCTCCAGCATCGTCAAGCGGTTCTCCACCGGCGCGATGAGCTACGGCTCCATCTCGCAGGAGGCCCACGAGACGCTGGCCATCGCCATGAACCAGCTGGGCGGCAAGTCCAACACCGGTGAAGGTGGCGAGGACGTTGAGCGCCTGCTGGATCCGAAGCGCCGCTCCGCGGTCAAGCAGATCGCGTCCGGCCGTTTCGGCGTGACCAGCCTCTACCTGACCAACGCCGACGACATCCAGATCAAGATGGCGCAGGGTGCCAAGCCCGGTGAAGGCGGCCAGCTGATGGCGCAGAAGGTCTACCCCTGGGTGGCCCGCACGCGGCACTCGACCCCCGGCGTTGGGCTCATTTCTCCGCCGCCGCACCACGACATCTACTCTATCGAGGACCTCGCGCAGCTCATCTACGATGCCAAGCGCGCCAACCCCTCGGCACGTGTGCACGTGAAGCTGGTCTCCGAAGTCGGGATCGGCACCGTGGCGTCCGGCGTGACCAAGGCGAAGGCCGACGTCGTCCTTGTCTCCGGACATGACGGCGGCACCGGCGCCTCACCGCTGAACTCGCTCAAGCACGCCGGCGTTCCGTGGGAGCTCGGCCTGGCCGAGACGCAGCAGACGCTGATGCTCAACGGCCTGCGCGACCGCGTGGTGGTGCAGGTGGACGGCCAGCTCAAGACCGGCCGCGACGTCGTCATCGCTGCCCTGCTGGGCGGCGAGGAGTTCGGCTTCGCCACCGCCCCGCTGGTGGTGGAAGGCTGCATCATGATGCGCGTCTGCCACCTGGACACCTGCCCCGTCGGTGTTGCCACCCAGAACCCGGAACTGCGGGCCCGCTTCAGCGGCAAGCCCGAGTTCGTGGTCAACTTCTTCGAATTCCTCGCTGAGGAAGTCCGCGAGATCCTCGCCGAGCTCGGGTTCCGGAGCCTCGAAGAGGCCATCGGCCACGCCGAGGTGCTGGACACCCGGGAAGCGATCAACCACTGGAAGGCCGACGGGCTGGACCTGGACCCGATCCTG
Source organism: Arthrobacter sedimenti (assembly GCF_042652025.1). Classification (NCBI taxonomy): domain Bacteria; kingdom Bacillati; phylum Actinomycetota; class Actinomycetes; order Micrococcales; family Micrococcaceae; genus Arthrobacter; species Arthrobacter sedimenti. Next base: position 108,228 of record NZ_JBHSDQ010000009.1, read on the forward strand.
CACGGCCTGGAGTTCGACGACGACGCGCCGCTGCGCAACATGACCGGCCAGAACCACGAGCTGGACAAGCACTTCGACCAGCGCCTGATCACCATGGCCACCGAAGCGCTGACGGACCGCAGCCCGGTGAAGATCACCGTGGACGTCATCAACACTGACCGTTCGGTGGGCACCATGCTGGGCCACGTCGTGACCAAGACCTTCGGTACCGATGTCCTGGCCACGGACACCATCGACGTCACGCTGAACGGCACCGCGGGCCAGTCCCTGGGCGCCTTCCTGCCGGCAGGCATCACCCTGCGGCTGTTCGGTGACTCGAACGACTACGTGGGCAAGGGCCTGTCCGGCGGCCGGATCATCGTCCGCCCGGACCGCACCAACGTGTTCAAGGCGGAGACCAACGTGATCGCCGGCAACGTGATCGGCTACGGTGCCACCAGCGGTGAGCTGTTCCTGCGTGGCCAGGTGGGCGAACGCTTCCTGGTGCGCAACTCCGGTGCCACCGCCGTGGTCGAAGGCATTGGCGATCACGGCTGCGAATACATGACCGGCGGCCAGACGCTGATCATCGGACGCACCGGCCGCAACTTCGGCGCCGGCATGTCCGGCGGAACCGCGTACGTCCTGGACCTGCGGACCACGCGCGTCAACAAGCAGGCACTGGAATCCGGTGAGCTGCAGCTGCGCGAGCTGGACGCGGAGGACCGCGACATTGTCCACGGCCTGCTGGTCAAGCACGTGGAAGAAACTGACTCCCAGCTGGCAACGCGCCTCCTCGAGAACTTCGATGACACCGCTGCCCGCATCACCAAGGTGCTGCCGCGCGATTACGCGGCCGTGCTGCAAACCCGCCTCGACGCCATCGAAGAGGGCCTCGACCCCGACGGCGAAGAAGTATGGTCTCGAATCCTGGAGGTTACCGGTGGCTGATCCACGCGGATTTCTGAAAGTACGCCAGCGTGAAACCCAGCCGCGCCGTCCCGTCCCCGTCCGCATCATGGACTGGAAAGAGGTCTACGAGGCACAGGAAAAGGGCACGCTGAAGGCCCAGGCCGGGCGGTGCATGGACTGCGGCATCCCGTTCTGCCACCAGGGCTGCCCCCTCGGGAACCTGATTCCTGAGTGGAACGACCTCATGTGGCGGGACAAGGGCGAGGAAGCAATCGAGCGCCTGCACGCCACGAACAACTTCCCCGAGTTCACCGGCCGGCTTTGCCCGGCGCCCTGCGAGGCGTCCTGCGTGCTGGGGATCAACCAGCCCGCGGTGACCATCAAGCAGGTGGAAGTCTCGATCATTGACGAGGCCTGGGACAACGGCTGGGTCAGCCCGCTGCCGCCCACGCGCCTCACCGGCAAGACGGTTGCCGTGGTCGGTTCTGGTCCCGCCGGACTTGCCGTGGCCCAGCAGCTGACCCGCGTTGGCCACACCGTTGCCGTCTACGAGCGGGACGACAAGATCGGTGGCCTGCTCCGCTACGGCATCCCCGACTTCAAGATGGAAAAGGAGCAGGTGGACCGCCGCGTCGAACAGATGAAGGCCGAAGGTACCCGCTTCCGGACCGGCGTCTCAGTGGGCACGGACGTCACTTGGGAGCAGTTGCGCCGCCGTTACGACGCCGTCGTGGTGTGCACGGGTGCCACCGTTCCGCGCGACCTGCCCATCCCGGGCCGTGACCTGGACGGCGTCCACTTCGCCATGGATTACCTGGTGCCCGCCAACCGCGCGGTGGCCGGGGAAACCATCGAGAACCAGATCAACGCCCACGGCAAGCACGTGGTGATCCTGGGCGGTGGCGATACCGGTGCCGACTGCCTGGGCACGGCGCACCGGCACGGAGCCGCGTCGGTGACCACCCTGGCCATCGGCAAGCAGCCGCCGTCGGAGCGTGCCAGCCACCAGCCGTGGCCGACATTCCCCACCCTCTTCGAAATGGCCAGCGCGCACGAGGAAGGCGGCGAACGCACCTACCTCGCCTCCACCGTCGAGTTCGTTGGCGAGAACGGCAAGCTGACCGGCGTGAAGGTGGCCGAGACCGAGTTCGTCGACGGCAAGCGCCTCCCCAAGGCCGGCACCGAGCGGATCATCCCGGCCGACCTGGTGTTCCTGTCCCTTGGTTTCACCGGCGCAGAGCCTGCGGGCATCACCGACCAGGTGCACGCCGAGTTCGACGGCCGCGGAAACGTGGCCCGCGACGGCTACTACATGACCAACACCGAAGGAGTGTTTGTTGCCGGTGACGCCGGCCGCGGACAGTCCCTGATTGTGTGGGCCATCGCCGAGGGCCGCGCCGCCGCGGCCGCGGTGGACAAGTACCTGATGGGAAGCACCATCCTTCCCGCGCCGGTCGCGCCGACTGACCGCGCCATCGCCGTCCTCTAGCGGTGCACCAAGGGTTCACCCCGCCGACAACTTAACCAATGCAAGAGATCACTAGGGTAGGTATATGAGACGCGCAAAAATTGTGGCTACGTTCGGCCCGGCAATTGCCAGCTACGAAAACACCCTCGCGGTGCTGGAGGCCGGCGTTGACGTCGCACGCATGAACATGAGCCACGGTGACTACACCGTGCATGACAACACCTACGAGAACGTCCGCAAGGCCGCGTCCGACCTGAGCAAGGCAGTGGCCATCATGGCCGACCTGCAGGGTCCCAAGATCCGCCTGGGCCGTTTCGTGGACGGCCCGCACGCCCTCGCTGTTGGCGACATCTTCACCATCACCACCGAGGATGTTCCGGGCACCAAGGACATCTGCTCCACCACGCTGAAGAGCCTCACCGAGGACGTCAACGTGGGCGACGCCCTGCTGATCGACGACGGCAAGGTGGCGCTGCGTGCCATCGAGGTCGACGACGTTAAGGTGGTCGCCGAGGTGACCGTCGGTGGCATGGTGTCCAACAACAAGGGCATCAACCTGCCCGGCGTGGCAGTCAACGTCCCCGCGCTGAGCGAAAAAGACGAGGACGACCTCCGCTGGGCCATCCGCCGCGGTGTCGACCTGGTGGCGCTCTCGTTCGTCCGGGATGCCTCGGACATCACCCGCGTTCACGAGATCATGGACGAGGAAGGCCGCCGCGTGCCGGTCATCGCCAAGATCGAAAAGCCGCAGGCCGTGGACCAGCTGCCCGAGATCATCGACGCGTTCGACGCCATCATGGTGGCCCGTGGCGACCTCGGCGTGGAACTGCCGCTGGAGGAGGTGCCGATCGTCCAGAAGCGTGCCGTTGAACTGGCGCGCCGCTGGGCCAAGCCGGTCATCGTGGCCACCCAGGTCCTGGAATCCATGATCGACAACCCGCGCCCCACCCGTGCAGAGGCGTCCGACTGCGCCAACGCCGTGCTGGACGGTGCTGACGCCGTCATGCTGTCCGGTGAGACCAGCGTGGGCAAGTACCCGATCGAGACGGTCAAGACCATGGCCCGGATTATCGAGTCCACCGAAGTGCATGGCCTGGAGCGCGTTCCCCCGCTGGGGACCAAGCCCAAGACCCGTGGTGGCGCCATCACGCGTGCCGCCGTCGAAATCGCCGACCAGCTGGACGCGAAGTACATCTGTACCTTCACCCAGTCCGGCGACTCCGCCCGGCGCCTCTCCCGCCTGCGGCCCATCAAGGCCGTGTTCGCCTTCACCCCGGTGGAGCACGTGTGGAACCAGCTGGCACTGACCTGGGGTATCCAGCCGGTGCTGGTCCCCATGGTGGGCCACACCGACGAGATGACGTCCCAGGTTGACCGCAGCCTGCTGGAAATGGACCTGGTGGACGACGGCGACCTGGTGGTTATCGCCGCCGGTTCCCCTCCCGGAAAGGCAGGTTCCACGAACATGCTGAAGGTCCACAAGGTGGGCGACCTCGCCGATGCCGGCAGCCAGGGCGGCGAGCCCGGCAGCAACCGCGAGAAGCTCGGCCCCTGGCCGGAAAAGAAGAAGAAGAACCAGGCCGCCCAGGCCTAGGCTTCGGACAGAAAAGGACCCCTGCCTTATGGCGGGGGTCCTTTTTGCTGCTTTGCTTTTTGGTGACCGGTCGCTGTGGTGACCGTTCCTGGTTGGTGGCCGGGCCGTCGTCGTAATCTCTCCGAGCCCGGCCAGCGCGCTAGTTGACCTGGTTGATGATGGTTTCGGCGACCTCGCGCATGCTGAGGCGGCGGTCCATGGAGGTCTTCTGGATCCAACGGAAGGCTTCCGGTTCCGTCAGGCCCATCTTGGTGGTCAGGAGGCTCTTGGCGCGTTCCACGAGCTTGCGGGTGGCGAACTGCTCCTGCAGGTCAGAAACTTCGCTTTCGAGGGCCTTGATTTCCTCGTGGCGGGAGAGGGCGATCTCCAATGCCGGGATGAGGTCTGCGGGCGTGAACGGCTTGACCACGTAGGCCATGGCACCGGCGTCGCGGGCGCGCTCCACCAGTTCCTTCTGGCTGAAGGCGGTCAGCAGCACCACGGGGGCGATGCGGGCCTTGACGATCTTCTCCGCAGCGGAGATGCCGTCCATGACGGGCATCTTGACGTCCATGAGGACCAGGTCAGGCTTGAGTTCCTCGGCGAGCTGGACGGCCTTCTCGCCGTTGTCCGCCTCGCCCACAACGTCATAGCCTTCACCGCGCAGGATCTCGATGATGTCGAGGCGGATGAGGGTTTCATCCTCTGCCACAATGACGCGGCGCGCCGGCTGGGACGTGGGCTTGGACTCCGTCTGTTCAGTCACGGGATCTCCTTGAAAAGGTACGGCGGGACATCACTATCTTAGGTGCCACCGCGGCTGTACTTGGCTTGCAGGGGTTCGGTTGCGGCGACGGCGGCGCGATTCTGGAATTCAGCCTATCTGCATGTAGAGTAATTCCGCGTACGTGAAGCGATCGCGTTGCTCACAGTCAGCTGTGGGCGTAGTTTCGCTCCTCGTATTCCGCGCCCGAGTGGCGGAATTGGCAGACGCGCCGCACTCAAAATGCGGTATCGAAAGGTGTGTGGGTTCGAGTCCCACCTCGGGCACAACGTTTTCCCTCGTCAGAGGCTTTTTTGCTTTGACGTGTGTACAAAGCTTGATTTTCGTCGCTCTGACGGGTTGGTTCGCGAGCTTTGGCCTGGTCGCCGCGGAGCCTATGCAGGTGTGTGGAGTCGCGGGTTCAAGTCTCTGACTGGAGAGCCTTCCGCCTGGTGGGAGTGGGTTCTTGCGTTACCTCGTTCCGGTTTTGTTGGGTGGGCCGTTGGTGGCCTACACCTATTCATGTTCCGGGGGAGTAGGAACTACATGACCGTGGCGGTTTCGCCTTAGGTGTTCCAGGAATTGGTCTTCTCACCGCCGGTGAGAGCCGTGTACCGCGCTTTGTCCTGCCAAAGAGGGTGTGGACAGTGTCCACACATAAGTCTGTTTTGTGGCGACTCCTCATGGACACGCCGGAGCTGAGCGATAGTGCCAAGGGACGCAAACCTTCTAGCCCTTAGGCTTTGGGATTTCATACTCCGACCGGGCCTCAATGACAGTTTGATGGATGGCCTGGCTTAACCAAACGCAAAGCACTAAGGGTTTACCTTCAGCGATCGTTAGGCAAGGGGAACGGGGTGAATACCGCCCGGCAGCGGATGGCCGAGGGAGAGACCGCCGAGCACGTTGCGCGCATGATTTGCTCGGGGCCGATGGTCCGAAGAGCTTCTTTAAACTGCCTGGTTAGTTGTGGAGGTCGAAGCCCAGGTCGAGGTCTTCGGGGGAGTGCAGGTCCCGCCAGGTTGAGGTCAGCCGGGCACTGGGCAGTGCTGCTGCGATGGGCATCCGGTCCACGGCCACTAGCTGCTCCACGTTCCAGTCCGGTGAGGGCAGCGATGTCCCTGATGGGGACCTGGAACGTACGGAACTGGCCCGGCGGGGCAGGCTCTTCGGTGACGCGCGGCTTCGGGAGATCCGGAAGATCAGCCAGGACTTCGGTCTGGTCCACGACGTAGCCGGTGGCGGCCAGCTCGCCCTGGTACAGGAAGACAGCGACTTTGAAGAACTTCAGCGGAATGTCCACGCCGCGGTAGATCGGATCCTTGGCATCAAAGACGGGCCCGGTGAACACCGTGATTTTCTGGCTGTTGTCGGCGGCGTTTTCCTGGAGGTATGACTCCAGCCCCAGCCAGAGTTCGGCGCCCTGCTTGAACTTCGCCGCCTGCGGCGCTGCGTTGGTGTAGTGGAAGGTGTCCTCGTTCGCCTGTGCTGCTTCTGCCTTGGTGTCTCCCCAGACAGCCGAAGCGCGCCTGACCAGGTGTCCAAGGTCGATGTCCTTGTTGGCGTAGACCTGTTCCCCGGTCTGCTCGTCGGCAGGGATGCGCGGATCCAGCCGCCACGGGATACCGGCCCGGGCCAGGTCGATCAGTTTCTTACCCTCCATCATCAATGCGGTGACTGCGGCGAGGCGTTTGTCCGGGCGCATCAGGACGGAGAAGTGCGTGTAGGGCAGCAGCACTGTCTTCATGCCGGGGAGCTTTGGAACTGGTACACCGGGCCCCAGGAAACCAGGATCATATCCCGCGCGGCCTGCGAGATCACTGGCGGCGGGGTTGCCGCCGCTGTTGTGAGTTCATCCAGGACGGAGCCTACCAGCGGGACATGACACTGTGATGAATGCTCTGGGTCAAGAACCGACACTCTTGTCCGCTAATAGCAGCCATTTCATAGCTTCGTTAGCGGAGTTGAAGAAGCGTTTCGGGCATGGCTGTTCTTGTGCGCTCAGTACCCAGTTGGCGAGAATGCGGTCGACCGGGCTGGTGCCAAGCAGCGCCATACGCGTCGCGCAGCGCTGGCTGAAGACCATCTGGGCCTGACGGCTTAGTGATGCCGTCATGGTCATGTCGACCAGCAAGGGGTGTTCGCGTCCATCAGCGAGTGCGTTCACGGCTGCCATGGCTGCACGGGCGTCGGCAGCCTCGATGCGCAAATGCGGATCCCAGACTAAGTGGATAATGCCGTCCTTGCGAAGGGTAATGGTTCCCTTGCTGCACTCAATCGCGGCTCGTTCCATGCAGTCCCCCAACTGGTCTTTCGCGGTTCCGGAGCGGGTACCGACAGGAGCATAGTAGCCGATGCCTGGACCACGGATCGAGGCGCTTCTCTGCCACACGTAGGATGGCGGTGTGCTCGGCTCGAACAAGGTGGACATTAGCGGCAAGGGCACTGTGGACTTGTCTGCCGGATTCCTGCGATTGCGCTGGCAGCCGGGAGTCTCCATAGGCTTTGATGATGCTAACAGTGCCTTTTCGGCCATCTCCGCCCTGGGCAAGGGCGCCAAGCTGCCGCTGCTGGTAGACATTCACGACGTGACGCACTCGTCTGCGGCTCGAAAGATCTTCCCCGACCCGGCAAGTGTGTCCCGTGTGGCGCTTGTGGGTTCTTCCCCGTGGACCAGGTGATTGCAATGTTCCGTCTGCCCCTATTGCCCACCGGGTTTCCGGTCAGGTACTTCACCTCGGAAGACAAGGCTGTGGCGTGGCTGCTTAGGTCCTAGGAGGAGCGATGGCAAAGCTGGACAGGCCCAGTCCCACCTTCTCACGCTTGCCTACAATGTTAGGCAAGCGGTTTGGCGGTGCGTCCGCGTTGCCGCATGGCCGTTATGTCGTGGTCTGAAGACCGGGGCGGCGGCTTCCTCTGCGATGCGTCGGCGGTCTTTGGCATGGCCAAAGCGTAGGCCGTCTGGGGCTGTTGAATCCGGGAAGGGCGCCCGTTTGCTGGACGCCGCGCCCGGCTGTCTTCCAGTGCTCGAGGTGCTCTATTCAGCCAGCTTCGATACCGACTGGGCCCAAAGGAAGAACTTGTTGGTCCCGAGGTCTTTGACGGTCTTGATGTTTAGGGCGTCCTTGAGCTTCTGCGCGTCGCCTTCAGAGAGGCCTTTCAAGGCTTCTACCGGCGCTTTGGCCAATTCGTCGATGCCCTTGTCGAGGTATTCCTTGTCGAACTTCGCATTGATTCCTGCCATGCTGTCTCCTTGTGGTCCGGTGGGCACTACCGCACCCGGGTGGGCGCTATTGGGGCATTACCCCCGGTAGGGCGTCCTCACACTTTGAGGGGGAAAATCTGGGACACGAAGCAGCCGATTTACGTTGGACGAGTAGGGCAGCGCGGCAACTTGTGCCGCCGGTCTGCCATCCTCGTCCTGCGCCAACTCGAGGTCAAGACCTGAAGCGGCGTCCGAATAACGCGGAACTCGGATTTGCTAACAGTGTCTTAGGACGTTCTCAGATCTCATCCTGACAGCGCGAGGGACGTGACCTCGGGATGCGACAGCTCGAGAATCTTCGAAATAGTCAAAGAATCTGGATTTGAGGTGGACGTATCTGGCGCAGGGCTGGCATGAGACCTCGGGCGACACTAGGGGGCGTCCTAAAACAAAACCGGTCTCGTCGTAAGGCTGGATCCTCGCAGGCCAGGCCACCTCGACGTCAACTTGGGGTGTACAAGAACCGGTCGTCGGTGGATCGAGCAGCGCCGACCGGCTGTTTTCTCTGGGCGAACGGGGCAGTGCTGGGGCTTTGAAGTAGCAGCTCTGGAGAGGTGCCTGCTAGTGGCGTGCAATTGCATGCCGAAAGGCGTTAGGACGGACCCAGCCAGCCAGCGGGCTCCCCAGCCGTCGGGCTGGATTTGCGCAGCCTCAGCACCGCGTCCGTGGCTCCCTAGACATCCGTCACGGTGAAAGCGTGAAAGAAGCGCATAATTCTATATGAGCCGCGCGAGGAACGCTGATAAAGACATTTAGCGTCCTTCGTCGTCATCGAGTTAAAGCCCCAGCCTGTGAAGCACAGACTCATCAATTGGAAACAGGATCAGTTGTTTGTTATGGGTCGTGACCCTTGAAACGCTGCGGCCTTCATCGCTGGAAGTAGGTTCCCGGGGAACCGGCCGGTAGGCCAGCCAAAACAGTGCTGGCAATCTGTCGCAACGTCATCCTGCCTTGGTCTGAAGCGTTCAGAAGAACTTGAATTGCGTCCTCACACGAGCAGCGGTTGCGTGCCATGATCACTCCGCACGCCACATCGATGACCGTGCGACTGTCCAATGCCGAACGCAACTGTTCAGCCGCAGCAAGCGCAATTCGGATTTCTTCCGCCACGTCGGAAGTGGCGACGAAGCGCCCAGGCAATTCCATAACAACGCCCAACCCGAACAGCAACAAAACCCGATAAAGAACCCTGACGAACCTTTGGTTCGACGCTACGTGCATCGGAAAGGGAACACCCGGGTATTCAGTACTCGAATTTCTGCGTCAGCGTTACCCAATGCTGAACAGCAATGGTGCTTCTTCGGCTATTTTCCCACTGCGTTACGCCTGGCATACAGGCGGCCAGTGTAGGAGGCCGCGCGAGTGTGTCTTCGCGGTGTCAGACCACTGAACCCACCGGCCATCCGATGCGATAGTGAGTTACCTGGCACCCCGGCTCAGTCGTTCTGCTCTTCCTCAAGGGACTCGTCTTCGGAGGGGGCGTTGTTTTGTGAGCCTTGCTCGTGTTGAATCCGCTTCGGAGCATCGACTAGCTCGGCGGGTACAGGCGGATCCTTCTCATCATCAGATCTCATGCGGCTCATCCTATGAGCCTCGGAGGCGGCGGCGTTGTGAAGTCAAGGTGCCCGCCGAGCCCCGGGGTGTGGAGGAAAGCGCTCACGCCGTTATTGGACGCCGGGACTTGAACAAAGATGGCGGCAGTCATCGAAATCGATCATGCATCAGAAAACCGGGAGGCCTAGGGTAGATCCCCTGAAGCGGTGAAAACTGAGTACCCGCCATTTGATACAAGAAGTCATTTTTGGGTCCGCTCCCAAAAAACCAGTACAAGTACGCGTTGTTTGCGTTCCCAGCGGCCGGAAGTATGGGCGTCATCGATCAGCCGGAAGCAAGATCCCCCGTGGTTCCTGAATGGCTGCGCGTCTCACCATCTGTCTTTCAACCAGCCAAAGGAGTCCTACAATGCGCAAAATGACGAAGAAGCACAAAGTCCTGGCAGCAGCTGGAGCTCTCGCCCTGATAGCCGGCGGCGGCAGTGCGGCCTACGCCTACTGGACCACCACCGGTTCCGGGAGCGGTTCGGCCACCAACTCAGCGGGTGGCGGCACGGTCACGCTGCACGCCAACTTCACTGGTGGCTTGGTCCCGGGCTCTTCAAAAGTAGTTACGTATACGGCCGACAACCCCAGCACTACCACCAGTACACAGGTCGGGGAGCTTACGGCCAGTGTGGGCACCGACAAAGCCGGATGTCTTCCCGAGTGGTTCGATGTGACTGCTGTCACCAGCCATACAACGGTTGCGAAGGGCGACGTGGGAACCGTTGTGGGCAGCGGAACCCTGACGTTCAAGGATAGTGCGACTGATAATCAGGACGCCTGCAAGGGCGCAGTGGTTACGGTCAGCGTCGGCAGCGTATAAGCGCCTACACCGGTGGGGAGGTGACGGATTTCCCCACCGGTGTACTCGACACTTCCCGCACTCCAACCAAGGCCAGAAGGGCTTTCCGTGCAGAACGAATCTGGGCACATCCGCACAGTCACGCGAAGAACCACCACCGCGGTGAGGGTATTGCTGGTGGGGTTTTTAATCACGTTCGCGTCGGCGGGTTCGATCTTCGCCGCAAGCCAAGGCGGAAGCCAGGGCAACAAGACAGGCGTCGCCATCCAAGTGAATCCCGCCAGCCGGACCGTCAATCAGGGGGACTCGGTCAGCTATACCGTTTCCTTGACGTCCGCCAACGGGTTCAACGCCAGCGTCACCCCCTCTGTGTCCGGCCTTCCACCCGGGGCGACCGCGGCCTTCGCACCGTCTGCAGTAACGCTCGCTTCTGGGAAGAGTGCCAGCGTCACCTTGACCGTGGCAACACAGGCCACTACTGCGGTGGGCAAAGCAGACCTGACCGTTGCCACTGCGGCCGGCGCCAGCCAGACAACCGGCGTCCTGGTCCAGTTGATTGTCCAGGCCTCCACGAAGACCTTTACCATCTCGGGCAACCTTGACACCCCCCTTACCCCAGGGGCCTCAATCCCGTTGAATCTTTCCTTCAGCAACCCCAACAACAAGGCTTTGGCACTGTCCAGCCTGTCGGTCTCCATCACTTCCATTACCCGAACCCAGACGGCGGTCGCGGGGGGCCTTCCCTGCACCCCTGCGGATTACGTGGTGACCAACTACAGCGGCCAGTACCCGCTAACAGTTCCGGTGGGGACATCCAAGCTTGAAGCGCTCAGGCCGCTTCGGGAGGAGTGGCCAAGGATCGCCATGCTGGACACCACACTGAACCAGGACGGCCGCAAGGGCGCCACACTTCAGCTCTCCTATTCCGGAGCGGGGGAGGGGAACTGACAATGACGACACCCAAGATAACCTTGCGCAAGCTAACTGCCACCTCAGCGGCAGCAACAATCGCCCTCTGCCTCGCCACGGGAGCTGCCGGCGCCTATGCCTACTGGTCCGCCACTGGAGCGGGGACGGGCTCGGCCCCCAATGGCACGATGAAAGCAGTCACTGTTGACGCTCTGATTTCCGGCGACGGTACGCAAAACGCACTTGTCCCGGGCGGCGCCGCCGATGTTGGAGTCCGGGCTACGAACCCCAACAACTTCGCGGTGCAGGTGTACGCCATCCGGGGTAACGGGGCCGCGGCTGCGGATGCAAACCACCCCGGCTGCCTTACCACCGGGGTGACCTTCACGGACCCGTCCGCCCCACTGGCGCCTGCAACCACCATTCCCCCGAACTCATCTGTGCTGATCACCCTCCCTGGTGCCGCCAGAATGTCCCTGGCATCGTCATCCGGCTGCCAGGGCGCATCCTTCAGCCTGCCCGTCACTTTGGAGGCACGGAAATGAACATCAGCAACCAGAGCCGGCAGCCCGATGAGCCGAGGCTCCGCGGCCAAGGCGGCCGCCGCAAGCTTTCCCGGGCCGCAGGAGTGCTCGCGGCCGCCGTTGTCATATCATGGGCTGGCCCGGCCGCCAACGCCTTTTGGCAAACTTTCGGGAGTAACGCCGGGGTCGTCAAGGCCGACTCCATTCCCGCCATGGCCGCTCCAGCTGCGTCCGTTTCCATCAGTTCCGCCTCGGTCGCCTGGAAGCAGGGCGCCACGGCGGCAGGCGTCCCTGTGGCCGGATACGCCGTGGCCCGCTACTCCACAGCAACCGGCGGAACTGCAGTTGCAGCCACGGGCGGCTGCGCCGGGACTGTCGCGGCCTTGGCATGCAGCGAGGCCCTGCCGCCCGGAACTTGGTATTACACTGTCACGCCGATGCTCGGCGCCTGGGCGGGAGCGGAAAGTCCCCGCAGCGCAGGCGTCACCGCCGCCGACACTACGCCTCCCGCCGCCCCGAACATCACAGCTCCGGCCAGGATCACGAGCGCTCCTGCAACGGGTACCAGTGCCAACGTGGCGAACGTTCCGGTCACGATCACGGCTGAAGCAGGTTCGTCGGTGACGGTGACCGCTACCGATACTCCGCCTCCCGGTACTACTGCGCAGACTGTCTCACAGGTATTCACGGCAACTGGCTCGAGCCAGACCATCAGCTTCAACCTCTCGACGCTCAGGGACGGAACAGTCACTTACTCGGCAGTGGCCACCGATGCCGCCGGAAATACCAGCGCGGCAGGTACTGCCACATCGGCAAAAGACGCCACAGCCCCTGCAGTTTCCGCCGTGACTCTTGTCAACGGCGGCACGGGCAACGCCATGGACCAGGGAGACAAGGTGGTCGTCAAGTTCTCCGAGGCATTGGATGCCTCAACCATTTGCAGCAACTGGACTACAGGCGGCAACCAGAGCATCAACGGTCCAGAACAGGTGACAGTTAAAGTCAGCGCCGCGGACATCCTGACTGTTTCCCTGGACAGCACACTGTGCCCTACCGCCAGAATCGGTTCTGTGTCGTTGGGCGGTGCCTATTCCGGCGGAACTGCCCTCAGTTTCCACGGCACAGGAAGCGGCGCCTCAAAAGCATCGTCCCTCGCCTGGGATGCCACTAAATCCGAACTGACCATCACGCTGGGCAGCCGTGATGCCACGGGCGCAGCGGCAAACGTCAACGGAAACGTCAAACCCACATTCACGCCACCTGCTGGATTGACCGACACGGTCGGCAACCCCTTGCCGTCCACGCCGTTCACGGCGACCCCGTCGAGGTTCTAATGCCCCTCCAAGCCGCTGCCAGCCTCCCGGTCCCCTCCGGGGGCTTGCACCACCGCTCGTGGTCGTTTCCGGTAGGTAAAGGTAAGGGCCGCGACTGCAAGGCTTCTTGCGCGCAGGTAAGAGAACAGATTCGCGTCGACTTCGCTGCCGACGAGTTTCCGGTGCCACGCGTACTGCCACAGCGTGGTGTAGCTCAGTCCTGTGCCGCCGACGATAACCGCGTACACGACAACTCCCACCGACAGGTCCCCGTAGCGCGCGAGAGCCCCTGACGCGAAGCCGGTCAGTGCAATAAACAGTAGGGCAAGCAGGTTGATGCGCTGCAGGTTCGCATCGTAGCCGCGGAGGAGCTTGATCAGGCGGTGATAGGTCAACCAGTACGCACCCGTGACAGCGAAGGAAAGCACGTACGCGAAGTACTGGGGGACGTGTTCCAGCAAGGTCCGCGGGAGTTCCTCCGGTGGCACCTCGGGGACTCTGATTTCCACAGCAGGCAAGGTCATGGCGATGGCGAAGATCGCATCACTAAAAAAGGTGGTCCGCTCGGTATCGGACCCCGAGTTGACCAGGGCCCGGAACTTAGCGTACGCACTGAGTTCGAGGTTCGCTAAACTTGCCCGCGTCTCGCCCAGTGAAGGCAGTTTGTCTCGTGCTTTCACAGCCTATTTAGGCTGCTGAATAGGCTAGGGGGAGCTCATGGATCAGCACCAGTCTGGAGTAGTTGGATTTCACGAAGTGGACGAGGATCGAAAGCCGTTGACGGCGGCGGCTGAGGAACCAGCTGAGGATGTGCTCCGGTCCGGCCCTAAGCTGAACCCGTTCATCGGGGTCCTGTGGCTGGTGGTCGCTGTGCTGGTTGTCGGCGGAGTCGCATTCCTTTTGAACGCTCCCTTGTCTGTGTCAATGACTGACCGGGTCAGCATGGCGTACGTCCTGTTTTCATTTGCCACACCGGCTGTATTCCTCGGAATCCTGACTTTCCTGGGCCTGATGTTCTGGCATGCCGGGCAGTGGCAGCGCCGGCGCGGCTAGCCCGGGAGATATGAACCTAGCCGGCAAGCCAGCGTTGGTGTGGCGTTGGGTTGTCCGGGTGCGGCCGCCGAGATGCAGGCTCCTGGGGTTCGCCCTGGTTTCCGCTGTGCTTCAACCAGTTGTTGGGCGTCCGCTCGTGAGGCCGGCTGTTGGGTCCAGGGCGTGCCGTCGCAGACCTCCGGACCCCTGGCCCTGTGTGTCTACGACGATGCTCCTGTAGGCGTCAAAGTCGAGGGTGGCTTTGCGATGGCGGCGACAGGCTGTGTTGCATTTGCAACCCGCGCGGGGTGTCCCGATTCTGTTTGTAGGGCTAGCCTTTCAAGTGGGTCGGCAAGTCCGTTCGCTTTTTCGACAGAAGCCTGTGGGTTAGGTGACTGTTCTCCTTTTCAAGGTTGGGCCAGGGTGGCAGCAGGAGAGTAACAAGCGCCTTTTGGGTTTTTAGGGCGAATGAACGGAAACGAAATGTTGGCTGGCCATGGCCTGGGTGCGGAGTCCTTAGCCCAAAGCGTGTACGTCGTGTGTGGTGAAGAGCTCGTCAGGCGGGGCCTGCGGGGGTTGCTGGAGGATGGCGGGTTCAGCGTTTCCGGTGAATCGGCGTCTGTTCACCAGGCGATCCGACGAATCCCTGCGTTGCGTCCGGATCTGGTCATCATCGACGATGATCTTCCGGATGGTTCCGGCGCCGGGCTTTGTCGAGCTATCGCAGCTGCTGATGCCA
>NZ_JBHSDQ010000010.1:0-107338 GCF_042652025.1 Arthrobacter sedimenti
CCAATTACATACATAATCGGTATCAACAAACTTGGCACACTATTGAGTTCTCAAACAACAGACACACCCGGCACCACCCAAACCAAACATTCAGGATCGCTCCGGAGCAACTTTTCAAACTTACCCGCTGACATCCTGCGTGTCAAACCGGAGTCCGCGACCATCCTCGGCATATGCTTGAGGGGATCATGTTTTCCGTCTGACTCCGTGGAGCAGCGCGGAAATAAACTGTACCACCAGTCTTCCGGGATTGCCACTCCACTCTGGACGGGCCTCCCCTAAGCTGCCGAAAGGCCCGGAATCACGCGGATTCCGGGCCTTTCGCTCGTTCAGTTCCGGGTTGCTTGGTGCCGGGGTGGATCAGTCAGCCACTGCTGCACCCGGCTTGAAGTAGGACGCCCCGAGCGGCGGCAGAGTGACGGTCAAGGTCGCCGGCTGGCCATCCTGCCCGTGATCCGTCGCCTTCAGTCCGCCTTCGTTCAGCACGCCGGAGCCCCCGTACGTGGTGTGGTCCGTGTTCAGGACCTCCGTCCAGGCACCGGCCGACGGGACGCCCAGGGTGTAGCCAACATGTGGTGCGCCGGAGAAGTTGATGGCGCAGACGATCGGGTTGCCGTCGGTGTCCCACCTGATGAACGACAAGACGTTCCGGTCGGCGTCGCCACCGTTGATCCACTGGAATCCGGCGGGAACGTTGTCCTGCGTGTACAGGGCCGGCGTGGACGCGTACAACTCGTTCAGGTCCTTGGTCAGCAACTGCAGTCCCCGGTGTGCCGGGATGTCCGCGAGCCACCAGTCCAGGCCGTGTTGCTCAGACCATTCGGCTTCCTGGCCGAATTCTGTGCCCATGAAGATGAGCTGCTTGCCGGGGTGCGCCCACTGGTAGGCAAAGAAGGCCCGCAAGTTGGCCAACTGCTGCCAGCGGTCGCCCGGCATCTTGCGGAGCATGGAACCCTTGCCATGGACAACCTCGTCGTGGCTGATCGGCAGCAGGAAGTTCTCCGTGAAGGCATACACCAGGGAGAACGTGACGGTGCCGTGGTGCCAGCGGCGGTTGTAGGGGTCCTCGGAGATGTACTTGAGCGAATCGTGCATCCAGCCCATGTTCCACTTCAGGCCGAAGCCCAGGCCGCCGTGGCTGGTGGGGGCGGTGACGCCGGGGAAGGCAGTGGATTCTTCCGCGATCATGACAGCGCCCGGGTGGGTCTTGTACACGGTGGCGTTGACTTCCTGCAGGAAGGAGATGGCTTCCAGGTTTTCCCTGCCGCCGAAGCGGTTGGGCCGCCACTGGCCATCCTGGCGTGAGTAGTCCAGGTAGAGCATGGAGGCCACTGCGTCCACACGCAGGCCGTCAATGTGGAACTCCTCCAGCCAGTAGAGGGCGTTCGCCACCAGGAAGTTCCGGACCTCGGAGCGGCCGAAGTCGAAAATGAGGGTGCCCCAGTCGGGGTGTTCGCCCAGGGCGGGGTCGGAGTGCTCGTACAGCGCCTCCCCGTCGAACCGGGCCAGGGCCCAGGCGTCCTTGGGGAAGTGCGCGGGCACCCAGTCCAGCAGCACGCCGATGCCGGCCTGGTGGAGGGCGTCCACCAGGTAGCGGAACTCATCCGGGTGGCCGAACCTGGACGTGGGGGCGTAGTAGGACGTGACCTGGTATCCCCATGAACCGCCGAAGGGGTGCTCGGCCACAGGCATGAATTCAACGTGGGTGAACCCGAGCCACTTGACGTACTCCACCAGTTCCTTGGCGAGTTCGCGGTAGCCAAGGCCCAGCCGCCATGATCCGAGGTGCACCTCGTAGACGCTCATGGCCGAGTTGTGCGGGTCGCGCTTGCTGCGCGCTTCCATCCATTCCTGGTCCTTGAAGGCGTAGGAGGGCTCCACCACGCGGGACGCGGTCAACGGGGGGACCTCGGTGCCGAACGCCAGCGGGTCGGCTTTTTCAACCCAGTAGCCGCCCCGCGTCAGGATCTCGTACTTGTAGCAGGCGCCTGCCGTAACGCCGGGAATGAAGACCTCCCAGACACCGGAAGATCCCAGCGAGCGCATGGAATTCTCGCGGCCGTCCCACGCGTTGAAGTCGCCCTTGACGCGGACAGCCTGCGCATTGGGAGCCCAGACAGCGAAGGAAACACCGTTGACGTCCCCGAGCGAGGACTTGTAGTGCTGGACGTGGGCGCCGAGCACGGTCCACAGCTTCTCGTGCCGGCCTTCGCCGATGAGGTGCAGGTCCACTTCACCCACGGTGGGCAGGTAGCGGTACGGGTCATCAACCGTCACCGCTTCCTTGCCCGGGTAGGTGACCGAGAGCCGGTAGTCCGGAACGTGTCCCTGCTCCACCGGCTCCAGGACGGCAACCCACACGCCGTGGGCCTCATGCTGCATGGGAACTTCACCGGCCTGGGTGACCACGGTGATTGCTTCGGCGAGGTGCTTCACGGTGCGGATGGTGACATGCCCGTAGTCGTCCAGGTGCGCGCCCAGGACGGAGTGGGGGGCGTGGTGTTCACCGTTCGCGATCCTGCCCAGGGTGCCTTCATCCACGTGCAGGGGCACCCCCGGACGGTCAGTTCGTGCTGAGCCTGTCATTTCGTTACCTTCCGATGCTGCACCGGCGGACCCGCCGGCACCATTGCTGCCCAGGAGCCGCCTGGAGGCGTTTACTGGAATCGCCACCCAGTCGGGCCTGTTCCGCATTTCATAAACAACTTCGTACAGCGCCTTGTCCAGCCACAATGCCACAAACAGCGGCGAGGTCCGGTCCACCGTGCCGGGAATGACCCCGGCATACCCTGCCAGGAAAGCGTCGGCGCAGTCGTCAACCCAGTTGTCCGGGACTTGCGCGCCTTCCTGTTCGCGCTGGGCTGCTCCGGCTGCGTAGTCGAAGGACCGGAGCATCCCCACCACGTCGCGCAGGGGGACGTCCGGGACGTTCCGTTCGGCGATGGGCCGCAGCGGCTCACCCTCGAAATCCAGGATGGCCCACCGGGACTCGTCGCCGGACTGGCCGGTCACCAGGAGGATCTGGCCCAGGTGCAGGTCCCCGTGGATGCGCTGCAGCGGCCCGGCCGGAGTTTTGTCCAGGCCGGCCAGCAGGGTGTCCAGGGCATCGTCGTAAGGCCCGACGGCGGCACGGGCTTCAGCCCAGGCGGTGCGGACCCGCTGGGCAACAGCAGGTCCTGCCCCCTTGCCGGGTTCAGGCTCGGCTGATTGCCCCAGGGCCTCCGCCAGGCGCTTGTGCACCGTCGCCGTGGCCGCGCCAAGGGCCCGCGCTTCTGACGTGAAGTCCCTGCCCGAGCGCGCGGCGTCCACGGCCAGCCGCCAGGCGTCCCGGCCGCCGGCGAGGAACTCGTGGGCCACGGCGAGCTCACCTTGCACATACTTGGTACCGGTGCCGCCGGAGCCGGTGTTGCCCTGGTTTCCCTGGGCGCCTTGTCCGAGCCACTCCCCCCTGACCCAGCCAAGCGTGGCAGGGACCTCGGAGGTGCCCGCCTTGGTCAGGGCAGCACCCACCTCGATCTCGGGGTTGGTGCCGTCGGAAAGCACCCGGAAGAATTTCACCATGACGGCCGATTCGCCGTCGTCCACCAGGACGGAACTGTTGGACTGCTCGCCGGAGAGCACTTTCACCACGCCCTTGGCCGTAGGCAGCCGGTAGGGACCATCAACCCGGAACCCCGTGGCCGTACCGCTGGCAGCCTTCTCCTGCTGCCGGATGAGCTCCAGCCACGCGCCCACGAAGTCGGGGTCGTGGACGGCGTCGTAGACCCAGGGGCGGGTGGGATCCATTCCCGCGGCATTGCCCACCAGCGCCCGCTCCATCCCGCCTGCCGGCGCCGGCCGAAAGCTCAAGGGAACCTGGACCACCGCGGTGCGCGGGCCGCCGTCGGGCCCCTGCGTGGTGATGTTCAGAAGGAACACGGCCAGCGCCGCATGGCCGCTGGGGTCCGTCAGCCCCAGGCTGCCCGCTTGGGAAACGTCGAAGTCGGGGGTCTTGACCGGAAACCACCGCTGCTGCGGCAGCCATTCCTTGAGCAGCGCGGTAAGGGCGGGAGTGAGGATTGGCTGATTCATCTCAGTTCTCTATCGACAGGATGGGCATGGCCTGGGTGTAGGGCGACGACGGGTTGGACCCCGCCGAGCGCAACCGGAGCCAGAAGAAATCGTGGCTTCCGATGGTCAGGGTGAGGCTGCCGTCGTCGCCGATGCCAGGGAAGATCTGGCCGCCGAAGACATCGCGGAGCCCCCGCCCGGCATACTCGGGGATGCGCAGCGTGGCAGCCACCGGATGCTGGGAAAGGTTGAAGGCGCAAAGGATGGTCTCGGCGTCGGCACCGGCAGGGTTGCCGGCCGGCAGTTCCCGCAGGTACGCCAGGACGGCGTCGTGGTCTGCTTCCACATGCTTGAATCCGCCCAACCCGAAGGCGGGGTGGTTCTTGCGGACGCTGAGGATCTGCCGGGTCCACCGCAGCAGGGACCCTGAATGTGCCGCCTCCGCTTCCACGTTGGCCATGGCGTAGTTGTACACCAGTGACTGGATGGGCGGCAGGTAGAGCTTGCCGGGATCCGCGTGCGAGAAACCGGCGTTCCGGTCCGGGTTCCACTGCATGGGCGTGCGGACGGCGTCGCGGTCCTCGAGCCAGATGTTGTCCCCCATGCCGATCTCGTCCCCGTAGTACAGGAACGGGCTGCCCGGAAGCGAGAGCAGGAGTGCGTTGATCAGCTCGATCTCGGCCCGTGAGTTGTCCAGCAGCGGGGCCAGCCGCCGCCGGATGCCGATATTGGCCCGCATGCGGGGATCCGGCGCGTACCACCCGAGCATCGCCGCACGCTCATCGGCGGTGACCATTTCCAGGGTCAGTTCATCGTGGTTCCGGAGGAACGTTCCCCACTGTGCGCCCTCGGGGATGTCCGGGGTGTCGCGCATTGTTTGGATGATAGGCGCTGCCTTCTGGTCCCGCAGGGCGTAATACAGGCGGGGCATGATGGGGAAGTGGAAGGCCATATGGCATTCGGGTTCCTCCGCGGTCCCGAAATACTCCACCACCTCGTTGGGCGGCTGGTTTGCTTCGGCGATGATCACTCGGCCGGGATAGTTTTCATCCACCATGGCCCGCAGGTCCCGGAGGAACTCATGCGTTGCCGGCAGGTTCTCGCAGTTGGTGCCCTCTTCCTCGTAGAGGTAGGGGATGGCATCCGCCCGGAAACCATCGATGCCCTGGTCCAGCCAGAACCGGACCACGTCGAAGACGGCGTCGATCACGGCGGGGTTTTCGAAGTTCAGGTCCGGCTGGTGGCTGAAGAACCGGTGCCAGAAGAACTGCCGCCGGATGGGATCGAACGTCCAGTTCGATTCCTCCGTGTCAACGAAGATAATGCGCGCGTCCTGGTACTTCTCGTCCGTGTCGCTCCAGACGTAGAAGTCGCCGAACGGGCCGTCCGGGTCCTTCCGGGATTCCTGGAACCAGGGGTGCTGGTCCGAAGTGTGGTTCAACGGGAGGTCGATGATTACCCGGACGCCGCGGGCGTGGGCTTCTGCCACCAGCCGCTTGAAATCGCTGATGGTGCCGAACTCGTCCAGGACGGAGTTGTAGTCGGAAATGTCATAGCCGCCATCCCGCAGCGGCGACTGGAAGAACGGGGGCAGCCAGAGGCAGTCGACGCCCAGCCACTGAAGGTAGTCCAGCCGGTCGATGAGTCCGGAGAAGTCCCCGGACCCATCGCCGTTGGCATCCGCAAAGGCCCTCACAAGTACTTCGTAGAACACTGCCTTGCGGTACCACAACGGGTCATGCTGAAGGCCGGGTGCGTTTAGCTCGAATGTGCTCTTTGGGGTGAAGTGGCCGGAACTTTGCGGATTGAAATTCACTGATGCATTCTCCTCACGCTCAGGATGTGGGCGGGCTCCACGTGCGGATCCAGGCGCACGTAGTTGTACTCGCCCCATTCCCAGCTTTGGCCGGAGATCAGGTCGTCCACGTAGAAGCCGCCGCCCGGGGTGAGGTCCTGCGGGTCCAGTTCCAGGGCTGCCAGGTCCAGGGCCACGCTGCATTCCTTGGTGACGTGCGGATCCACGTTGACCACCACGATGATGGTGTCCTTGGAACCGTCGGGAAGCGTCTTGTGCTTGGAGAAGACCACGGTGGAGTCATCGGTGCTCTGGTGCACCGTCAGGTTCTGCAGGTCCAGCAGCGCCGGGTGGTCCCGCCGGATGTGGTTAAGCCGCGTGATGTACGGGGCCAGCGAGCGCCCTGATTCGGCGGCCGCATCCCAGTCGCGTGCCTTGTATTCGAACTTCTCGTTGTCGATGTACTCCTCCGCGCCGGGCCGGGCCACGTGCTCGAACAGCTCGTAGCCGGCGTAGACGCCCCAGAGCGGGCTTCCGGTTGAGGCAAGCACCGCCCGGATCCGGAATGCCGCCGGTCCCCCATACTGCAGGAATTCGGTGAGGATGTCCGGGGTGTTGACGAAGAAGTTCGGGCGGAAGAACGCCGGGGACTCGTGGCTGACCTCGTCGAAGTATTCCTGGATTTCCTTCTTGGTGTTCCGCCACGTGAAGTAGGTGTAGGACTGCTGGAAGCCTGCCCTGCCCAGTGCGTGCATCATGGCGGGTCGTGTGAAGGCTTCGGCGAGGAACACCACGCCGGGTTCGGCTTTATTCACTTCCGCAATAAGCCATTCCCAGAACCACACGGGCTTGGTATGCGGGTTATCCACCCGGAAAATCTTTACCCCGTGGCTGACCCAAAGGAGCACAATCCGCAGAATTTCCTGGGAAAGGCCTTCCGGGTCATTGTCGAAATTGAGCGGATATATGTCCTGGTACTTCTTTGGCGGGTTTTCCGCATAGGCAATGCTGCCGTCCACCCGGGTGGTAAACCACTCCGGATGGGACTGCACCCACGGGTGGTCCGGTGCTGCCTGCAGCGCGAGGTCCAGGGCTACTTCCAGGCCCAGCTCGTTGGCCCGCGCCACGAAGGCGTCAAAATCCTCGAAGGTGCCCAGGTCGGGATGGATGGCGTCGTGGCCGCCCTCCTTGGCTCCAATGGCCCATGGCGAGCCGGGATCGTTGGGGCCTGCCACGAGGGTGTTGTTGGGGCCCTTGCGGTGCTGCAGGCCGATGGGGTGGATGGGCGGCATGTACAGGACGTCGAAGCCCATGGCCGCCACGGCGTCGAGCCGCTTTGCCGCGGTCCGGAAGTTCCCTGAGGTCCACGCGCCGGTGTTGTGGTCCTTGACGGCGCCTTCGGACCGGGGGAAAAACTCGTACCAGGCGCCGCGGCCGGCACGGTCCCGCTCCACCAGCAGGGGGTATTTCCGGGACACGGTCACCAGTTCGCGGATTGGCTGGCGGGCAACGATGTCCGCTATCTCCGCGCTGAATCCCGCCCCGAGGCGTTCCTCGGTGCTGCGGGACTGGTCCGCGAGGACGTCCGCGGCACGCTGCAGGGCCGCCCGGTCCACGTCGTCCCGGAAGTCCTCTGCGGCGGCTTCGCCAAGCAGCTTGGCACCCTCCGAAAGCATGAGTTCGACGTCGATGCCGGCGTCGATCTTGACCTCCGCGTTGTGGTGCCAGGTGCCGTAGCGGTCGTGCCAGGCTTCGATGACGAAGGACCAGTTTCCGGTTTCCGACGGCGTGAGCACGCCTTCCCAGCGGTCCGTCCCCATGCCGCGTTCCCCGCGGGGCGGCGCAAGCCGGACGCGCTGCCGCTCTGCACCGGAGGGGTCCAGGAGCACTGCGCTGACACCGAGCATGTCATGGCCTTCGCGGAAGGCGGTGGCGCCCACCACGATCGCTTCGCCGGGCAGGGCCTTGGCCGGGAACTTGCCGTCCTCGACGACAGGCTGCACGGCGGTGATGGGAAAACGTCCGAACCGCAGGCCCTCGGTGATTCGGCGCTGGGGCATTTTGGTGGATGCTGCACTGGTTCCTGAGTTAGTCGTCACAGGCTTGACGTTAGCGAGAAATGGGCAGGATTGCTAAGCCTGCTCACTAAATACGCCGTGCCGCGGCCCAATTTCTTCACGCCCCTGTCATTTACCCAAAAGAAACCGAAAGCTGGTTCCGGCCGCGCAGGTTGTCGGTTAGTGTGACGCAGGTGAAGGCAATCCGCAGGTTTACGGTCCGTACAGTCCTCCCCGAGCCCATTCGGCCGCTGGCCCGGCTGGCCAGCAATTTGCGGTGGTCCTGGCACCGCCCCACCCGGGAACTCTTCGCCGGGCTGAACCCGCGCCTGTGGGAGGAAAGCGGGCAGGACCCCATAGGTTTCCTGGGGATGGTGAGCCGTGAGGAGTTCCAGCAGCTCGCCGCGGATCAGTCTGTGGTGGAGCGGGTGCGTGCCGCCGAAAAGGACCTTGACAGGTATCTTGAGGAGCCGCGCTGGTACCAGGGACTGGGGCCCGATGCTCCGGCCTCCATTGCCTACTTCTCCCCCGAGTTCGGCATCACCGAGGTCCTTCCCCAGTATTCCGGCGGCCTGGGCATCCTTGCCGGTGACCACCTCAAGGCGGCCTCGGACCTGGGCGTCCCCCTGATCGGCGTGGGCCTGCTCTACCAGGCCGGCTATTTCAAGCAGTCCCTCTCCCGCGACGCCTGGCAGCAGGAGACCTACCCGGTCCTGGACCCGGACGGGCTGCCGCTCACCCTGCTCCGCGAGCCGTCCCCGGACGGCAACGGCAAGGCACTGGAGATCTCCCTCCCCCTGCCCAACGGCCGGCGCCTGCTGGCACACATCTGGCGGGCCGACGTCGGACGCGTTCCCCTGCTCCTCCTGGACTCCAACGTTCCCGGCAACGACGATGCCGCCCGCAGCATCACCGACCGGCTGTACGGCGGCGGCGGCGATCACCGGCTGCAGCAGGAACTGCTGCTCGGCATGGGCGGGGTCAAGGCCCTGCGCGCTTTCCAGAAACTGACCGGCTGCGCGGCCCCGGAAGTGTTCCACACCAACGAGGGCCACGCCGGGTTCCTGGGCATCGAACGCATCCAGGAACTGATGTCCGGTGAGCAGGCACTGACGTTCGACGAAGCGCTGGCTGCCGGGCGTGCCTCAACCGTGTTCACCACCCACACGCCCGTCCCGGCCGGCATCGACAGGTTCGAAATCAACCAGATCAGCCACTTCTTCCAGGCCGGCCTGGCCCCCGCGGTGCCGGTGGACCGGATCCTGGAACTCGGCCGGGAAAACTACGCGGACGGAAACCCCTCCGTCTTCAACATGGCCGTCATGGGCCTGCGCCTGGCCCAGCGCGCCAACGGCGTGGCCAAGCTCCACGGTGAAGTGTCGCGCGGCATGTTCTCCGCGCTGTGGCCCGGCTTCGACCACTCGGAGGTGCCCATCACCTCCGTGACCAACGGCGTCCACGTGCCCACGTGGGTGGACAGCCGCATCTCCAAGCTGGCCCGCGACCAGTTCGGGAGCGAGGCGGAAGCGCTGGGCAAGTGGGACCTCGCCTACAACGTCAGCGACGCCGACGTCTGGGCCCTGCGGCGGGAACTGCGGGCGGCCCTGGTGGAGGACGTCCGGCGCAGGCTGCGTGCCGCGTGGAAAAAGCGCGGTGCCGCCGATGCCGAGCTTGGCTGGACAGACAACGTCCTGGACCCGGACGTGCTCACCATCGGATTCGCCCGCCGCGTGCCCACCTACAAGCGGCTCACCCTGATGCTGCGCGAACCGGCCCGGCTCAAGGCACTGCTCCTGCACAAGGACCACCCCATCCAGCTGGTCATCGCCGGCAAATCCCACCCCGCCGACGACGCCGGCAAGAAGATGATCCAGGACCTGGTGCGGTTCTCGGATGACCCGGAAATCAGGCACCGGATTGCGTTCCTGCCCAACTACGACATCGCCATGGCCAGGACCTTGTTCCCCGGCTGCGACGTCTGGCTGAACAACCCGCTGCGGCCTTTGGAAGCCTGCGGCACGTCCGGCATGAAGGCGGCCTTGAACGGGTCGCTGAACCTGTCCGTCCTGGACGGCTGGTGGGATGAGATGTACGACGGCGAGAACGGCTGGGCCATCCCCACCGCCAACAACGACGCCTCGCCCGAGGAACGCGACGACATCGAGGCTGCCGCGCTGTACGAGCTGCTGGAGACGCAGGTGGCCCCCCGCTTCTACGGCGGCACGGTCTCCGAGGGCGCCGGCGCGGCCGGCCCCTCGACCACCAGGAGCGAAACCGTGCCCACCCACTGGGTGTCCATGATCAAGCACACCCTCTCCCACCTGGGTCCGAAGGTCTCCGCCGAGCGCATGCTCCGGGACTACGTGAACATCCTTTACCGTCCCGCCGCCGACGCGGGCCGCAGCGCCACCGCCAACTCCTACGCCCAGGCCCGGGCGCTGGCGTCCTGGTCGGCGAAGGTCCGCGGAGCGTGGCCGCAGGTGCATGTGGAGCATGTGGATTCCGTGGGCGTGTCCGAGGATCCGCAGATCGGCGACACCCTGCAGGTCAACGCTTATGTGGCCCTGAACGCGCTCACCCCGGATGATGTCTGCGTGGAGGTGGCCTACGGGCGGGCGGAAGAGAACGACACCCTGGCGGACATCACCATGATGGAGCTGCAGGTGAAGGAGGACCTCGGCAACGGGCGCCACCTGTTCAGCGGTTCCCTGGTGATCGACCGCTCCGGGCCCTTCGGCTACACCGTCCGGGTCCTGCCGCGGCATGAGGCCCTTGCGTCCAAGGCTGAGCTGGGACTGATCGTCAACGCATAGCCCCCGGGTCCGATGGGTACGGTTCCTGGCAGGCAGGCCAGGAACCCACCCTAGGAGGACCAATGACCGAACGCACGGTGGCCGATGTAATCGTGGAGCGCCTCATCACGTGGGGTGTGGACCGGGTCTTCGGCTACAGCGGGGACGGCATCAACGGCTTCATGGGCGCCCTGCGCCGCAGTGAGGGACAGGTTGAGTTTGTCCAGGCGCGGCATGAGGAGTCGGCCGCGTTCATGGCCGTGGGCCACGGCAAATACACCGGCGGCGTAGGGGTGGTCACCTCCACCCAGGGCCCCGGCGCTGTCCACCTGCTCAACGGGCTGTATGACGCCAAGCTGGACGGCGTGCCGCTGGTGGCGATCGTGGGACAACAGAGCCGTACAGTGCTGGGTTCTGCCTACATGCAGGAAATCGACCTCATGGCGCTGTTCAAGGACGTTGCTTCCCAGTTCGTGCAGCAGGTCAGCGCGGCGGAGCAGGTGCCCATGGTGCTGGACCGGGCCTTCCGGACGGCGAAGGCCACCTCCTCCCCCTGCGTGGTGATCATCCCCCACGACGTGCAGTCCGAACCTGCGCCGGAGCTTGGGCAGCAGCACGGCATCGTGGTCACCGCACCGTCCTGGAGCGCCGCGGCCAAGACTCCCCGCGAAGAGGACCTCGCCGCGGCGGCCGCCCTGCTCAATTCGGCGGAACGGGTGGCACTCCTGGTGGGCCAGGGAGCCAGGCACGCACGCGACGAAGTAGTGGCGATTGCCGAGAAGCTTGGTGCGGGAATCGCCACCAGCCTGCTGGGCAAGCCTTACGTGGATGAGAGCCTGCCCATCGCCGTGGGAACGATGGGCCACCTTGGCACCACGGCCAGCGCGCACCTGCTGGGCAGCTGCGACGCCCTCCTGATCGTGGGCTCCAACGATCCCTGGACGGAGTTCTATCCGCCGCCCGGCGCCGCGCGTACCGTCCAGATCGACATTGACGAGAAGAAGATCGGCAACCGCTACCCCGTGGAGGTTGGCCTGGCAGGGGACGCCGCTTCGGCCCTTGAGGCCCTGAACCAGCGGCTGGAACACCGTCCGCGGACCCAGTGGCGCTCGGAGGTGGAGGAAGAAGTCAGCCGCTGGCGGATCCTGGCGGCAGACCGTGCCGCCGTCGCCGCCAGCCCCGTCAACCCGGAACGGGTGGTGCGGGAGCTCAACGGCTGGCTGCCCGGAGACGCCATGGTGAGTGTCGACGTCGGAAGCTGCGTCTACTGGTACGCCCGCCAACTGGTGCTGCCCCAGGGCGTCCCTGCGCACCTTTCCGGGACGCTTGCCAGCATGGGCTGCTCCATCCCGTACGGGATCGCCGCCAAGCTCGCCCACCCTGACCGTCCGCTGCTGGCCCTGGCCGGGGACGGCGCCATGCAGATGCTGGGCGTGGCGGAGCTGGTCACGGTGGCGCACCGCTGGCGCCAGTGGCAGGACCCCCGGTTCGTGGTGTGCGTGTTCAATAACCGGGAGTTGACCGAGGTCACGTGGGAGCAGCGTGAGTCGGAGGCCGAGCCGCGCTTTGCCGCGAGCCAGGAACTGCCCGATTTTCCCTTCGCCGGCTACGCCGATCTGCTCGGGCTCAAAGGCATCCGCGTGGAGGATCCTGAGCTGCTTGCGGAGGCGTGGGAGCAGGCCTTCGCGGCGGACTGCCCCGTGGTGATCGAGGTACTGACCGACCCCGAGATCCCGCTGCTGCCGCCGTTCCCGGCAGGGCGGCAGAAAGCGGACAGCATGCGCAAGGGCCTGGCAGCGGAGGACGACGGCGGCAGGGCTTCGGCACTGCTTGACACCTATGTTTCACACGAGGAGCGCCCACAGGGCTAGCTGCGGCGCGCCGCCACCAGGGCAATAAGAGCTGCTTCAGAGTAGCACGGCGGTGACGGCCAGGTCCTTGCCCGCGTAGCGTTCGGCGTCCTGCAGGATCTCGCAGATGATGCCGAACGACCGGTCGCTGCGGAACGGGGCGGCCACCTGCCACAGGACCGTGACGGGCGGGTTGCCGTTCTCGGTGATGCTGTCTGCGAAGTCATGGAGCGAGTCGTTCAGGGCGTCGAGGTTCACGCCATAGTGTTCGGGGAAGTCCAGGACCTCACCGAAGGTTTCCAGGACGGCGCGCTTGCTGTCAGCGGGCGGGACCACCACGCTGCGGCGGCCGGCGTCGGCTACCTGTTCCTGCAGTTCTTCCAGGGTCCAGGTGTCGCCGGAGAAGATTCTCATGGTTGTGCTAGCTGCCTTCCGCTATGTATTTGAACGTTGAGTAGTGGTCCCCGGTGTAATACTTTTCGCCGCCGTTCCCTGTGACGATGCGCCGGGCGCCCCGGTCCGCTTCGCCGGGCGTGGGGACCGTGTATTCGCGGTAGTAGCCCCGGTCCTTGGCCGGCAGGACCCGCTCGAAGTTTCCGAATACCTGGTCATCCTGGCTGTACTGGTACGGGCCGCCCGCGCGGATCAGCGCCAGCACCCTGCGTCCCTCCAAAGGGAGCGCCGACTCCCGGATTTCCGGAAGGCTGGACGGGTTGGCCGCCCGGTGGGGCGCAGACTGCTTCGCCGCCCCTGACGCAGCCGTGCCGCCCGGAGTGGACGCCTGGCTGGATGCCGTTCCCGGCGTCGTAGTTTCGGTCTGCCCGCCCAGAAGCCCTGCCCCGCCGAAGGCCACCATGGCAAGCACCACCAGGGTGGTGATGAGCAAGGGAACGATGGAGCGGTTGCGCATTCGGGGTGTACCTGCCGGCTGGTTGGGCTGATTTTTGGAGGCGTCTACGTGCGGTAGATGCTGATGGAGTTGGCCTCTGCGAGGTCGGTTTCCCCCGACGGCACCTGGATGCCCTGCCGCTCTTTGTGCCGCGGCGAGGTGGTCAGCCGGAGCTCGAACAGGCTGGGGCTCCGCCTCCCTGCGTCCGGGAGCGTGACCTCCACGTCGGAGGCGCTGCCGTTGACCACCACCAGGCCGGCCAGCTCGCCGTTGTCGTCTCCCAGCAGGAGCTGCATGACCCGGCAGTGCGGATCGTTCCAGCGGTCGGCGGACATGGGCTGCCCGTCGTGGTCGAACCAGTAGAGGTAGGACTGCTCGTCCCGGACCGGGAAATCGTGTGGCTGGGCGGCCAAGAACTCCTTGCGCAACCGGATGTACCGCTTGGTGCTGCGCAGCATTTCGTGTGCTTCCGGCGACAACGTCCAGTCCAGCCAGGTGATGTGGTTGTCCTGGCAGTAGGCGTTGTTGTTGCCCTGCTGCGTCCTTGCCAGCTCGTCGCCGGCGGCGATCATGGGCACCCCCAAGGACACCATCAGCGATGCCATGAGGTTGCGCCTGGACTGGGCACGCTTCGCCAGGATCGCGCCGTTCTCGGTGGGGCCCTCCACGCCGTGGTTGTAGCTGCGGTTGTCCCCGTGGCCGTCCCTGTTTTCTTCGCCGTTGTCCTCGTTGTGCTTGCGGTCGTAGGATACGAGGTCGTTCATGGTGAAGCCGTCGTGGGCGGTGACGAAGTTGACCGACGCCAGGCGCGAGCGGCCGGAGGCCTGGAAGAGGCCTGCGGAACCGGACAGCGCGTCCGCTAGCTTGGCCATGGTTCCCCCGTGCCCGCCGGCATCAATCGCGGCACGGTCTGCCAGCCAGAAGGTCCGCACTGAATCCCGGAAGTGGTCGTTCCAGTCCACCCACCCGGGCGGGAACTGGCCGGTCTGCCAGCCGCCGTAGCCTATGTCCCAGGGTTCGGCGATCAGCTTGACCTCGGACAGGACGGGATCGGCGGCGACGCCGGTGAGGAAGGGGTGCTTGGGATCGAATTCGTTCGCGGCGTTACGGCATAACGTGACGGCCAGGTCGAAGCGGAAGCCGTCGATGTGGAACTCATCCACCCAGTACCGCAGCGAATCGGTGACCAGCTGGACCACGCGCGGGTCCGCGAAGTTGAGCGCGTTGCCGCAGCCTGTGGTGTCGACGAATTTGCCGTGCTCGTCCACCCGGTAGTAGGTGTCCTTCCCCAGTCCCTTGAAGTTCAGGACCGGCCCCTCCACGCCGCCCTCTGCGGTGTGGTTGTAGACGACGTCGAGGATGACCTCCAGCCCGGCGGCGTGCAGGGCCTTGACCATGGCTTTGAACTCGTCCTGGACCGCCTGTGCACCGGCTTCCTGGGCAGCCTGGGTGGCGTACCCGGGGTGCGGGGCAAAGAAGGCAGCGGTGTTGTACCCCCAGTAGTTGTTGAGCCCCAGGTCCTGCAGGTGCGGCTCGTCGATGTGGAAGTGGACAGGCAGCAGCTGGACAGATGTGATGCCCAGGCTGGTGAGGTGCTCCACGACGGCAGGATGCGCCAGGCCGGCGTAGGTGCCCCTCAATTCCTTCGGCACGTCCGGATGGAGCATGCTCTGGCCGCGCACATGGGCTTCGTAGACGATGGTGTTGCGCCAGGGAAGGCGCAGGAGTTCGTCCGTTCCCCAGTCGAAGTCGGTGGCGGTGCGGACGCTGGTGAGGACGCCGTCGCGCTGGTCCACTCCCCTGCCGTACGGATCGAGCAGCAGCGGCTGCCGGGCCGACCCGTTGACGCCGTTGTTGCCGGTGGGAACGGCAGGCGGTAACGGCTGGTTGTCCGACGACGGACGGAAGCCGTAGCGCGACCCGTAGGGCAGGTCCTCCACGATGCCGTGGTGGACGCCCCTGGTGATGTCGGGCAGGGTCTGGACCCGCCACTCCCCGCCCGGAGGGCAGTAGGCGATGTCCAGGCTTGGGACGGCGGGTGCCAAACAG
Source organism: Arthrobacter sedimenti (assembly GCF_042652025.1). NCBI lineage: Bacteria > Bacillati > Actinomycetota > Actinomycetes > Micrococcales > Micrococcaceae > Arthrobacter > Arthrobacter sedimenti. Next base: position 15,483 of record NZ_JBHSDQ010000010.1, read on the forward strand.
GCAACGTTGGCCCGGCCCCCCGCATGGTGGCGGGTACCACCCGAATCAGCGCGTGGGACGCTGACACCGAGGGGAACAGCCGAGGAGGCGTCCATGGTGGATGCAGTGTCGAAGAGCGGCATGACCATCACCTAAATAGTAGCGGCCATTGGCACTTGACCTGCCCGTTCACCCCTGCGGCGCCGGGAAACCTGCCAGGGACATTGGTCCCGGAATAACTATCCTGCGGAGCGCTGGCGGGAAACCTCATACAGCGAGATGCCCACGGCCATCGAGGCGTTGAGCGACTCCATGGCCGAATCGATGGGGATGGAGACGATCTGGTCGCAGTTCTCCCGGACCAGGCGACTCAGCCCCTTCCCCTCAGAGCCCACCACGATGCACACCGGCTCGGTGGCCAAGGTGAGGTCAGGCAGCGAAACGTCGCCGTCGCCGTCGAGCCCCAGCACGAAGATGCCCATGTTCTTGAATTGCTTCAGGGCGTTGTTCAGGTTGGAGGCGCGGGCCACGGGCACGCGGACCGCCGCACCGGCGCTGGTCTTCCAGGCCGAGGCGGTGACGCCCACGGAGCGGCGCTCTGGCACGATGACACCGTGGCCGCTGAAGGCGGAAACGGAGCGGATGATGGCGCCCAGGTTGCGGGGGTCGGTGATGCCGTCCAGGGCGACGAAGAGCGGGGCGTTGGCGATGTGCCCCTTCTTCCACTTCTCCACCGTTTCTTCGGCCAGTTCGTAGGCGTCCTGGTACTCGTAGGGCGGGATCTGCAGCACCAGGCCCTGGTGGACGGCGTCATCCGTCATCCGGTCCAGCTCAGGCTTGCCGGTTTCCATCAGCGGAATGCCGCGTTCGGCGGCGAGCTTCAGGGATTCCTTGACGCGGTCGTCCATCTCGATGCGGATGGCCACGTGCAGTGCCTTGGCCGGGATGCCTGCGCGGAGCGCTTCAAGTACGGAGTTGCGTCCAGTGACCACTTCCTCGGTGGCACGCCCCTTGGGCCCGGATTTGGCGGCGCCCGCGCTGCGGGCACCGGTGCCGCGCTTTGCGGCGGAGCGTTCGGCGAGCTGCCTCGCCTTGTGGGCCTTGTGGTAAACGCGGTCCTCGGCCTTGGGCGTGGGCCCCTTTCCTTCGAGGGCCTTGCGGCCATGGCCACCGGTTCCGACGGTTGGGCCCTTCTTCGCTTTCACCGATCGGCGACCATTGTTGGCCATGATGTTCCACCCTTGATTGTGCTGACTGAGTCTGCATACCAGTCTACTGACCCGAAAAAAATCGGGGGCTGCTGGTTGCATGAGGGGGGGTCAGCCGGGCTTGGTGGTGGGCCTTAGTCGCGCTTGAGGCTCCAGGTGGCGCCGTCCGGGCCGTCCTCCACCACAACGCCGGCCTGGTTCAGCGTGTCCCGGATGGCGTCGGAGGCGGTCCAGTCCTTTTCGGCGCGGGCAGCGGCACGCGCGGAGAGCTGGGCTTCCACGAGGACCTCCAGCGCCTCGGCCTCCCGAGTGCTCACGGCCGCGGACCCGGCGACCGCGTTGAGGCCCAGGACGTCGGTCATGAGGGCCACTGCGTGCATGGCGTCGCGCGCGGCGACGTCGTCACCCTCGGCCAGGGCGGTGTTACCGGCCCGGACGGTCTCGTGCAGGGCCGCCAGGGCGCGGGGGACGTTGAGGTCGTCGTCCATGGCTTCGCAGAAAGCGTCGATCCCGGCGGATTGGCCGTGGTTGCCATGGGCGATACCGGCGTCGCCGCCGAAACGGGATGCAGCTTTGGCCAGGAAGCCGTCAATGCGTTCGACGGCGGCCGCGGCCTCCTGCAGCGACGTGGGCCGGTAGTCCAGCACCGAGCGGTAGTGCGCCTGGCCCAGGTAGTAGCGCACCACGCGGGGCGGGGCCAGCTCCAGCATTTCGGCCGGGCTGATGGTGTTGCCAATGGATTTGGACATCTTCTCACCCTGGTACGTCACCATGCCGTTGTGCATCCAGAAGTTGGCGAACGGGTGCCCGGCAGCCTGCGACTGCGCCATTTCGTTCTCGTGGTGCGGGAAGCGCAGGTCCAGTCCGCCGCCGTGGATGTCGAAAGCAGTGCCGAGGTACTTGGTGACCATGGCGGAGCACTCAAGGTGCCAGCCGGGACGGCCGGCGCCCCAGGGCGATGCCCAGCTGGCGGTGGCAGGCTCGCCTTCCTTGGAACCCTTCCACAGCGCGAAGTCGCGGGGGTCCTTCTTGCCGCGGGGATCGGCGTCGGGCGCTGCCTGCATGTCGTTAATGTTCTGCCGGGTCAGTGCGCCGTACCTGTCCCAGGAGCGGACGTCGAAGTAGACATCGCCGGAATCATCCAGTGCCGGGTAGGCGTGGCCGCGGTCGATCAACTGCTGGATCAGGGCGTGCATTTCGGGGATGTGCCCTGTGGCCCTGGGTTCATAGGTGGGGCGGGAGACGCCCAGGGTGTCGTAGGCCTTCAGGAATTCGCGCTCGTAGCGGTATGCCAGCGCCCACCACTCTTCGCGGGCCACTTCCCCCTCTTCCGGACTGAAGTCCGGTGCGAAGGACGCCTCCGACTTGGCCAGGATCTTGTCGTCGATGTCCGTCACGTTGCGGACGACGGTGACGCGCAGGCCCCGGTACTGGAGCCAGCGGGTCAGCTGGTCGAAGGCGATGGCGGAACGGATATGTCCCACGTGCGGCATGCCCTGGACCGTGGCTCCGCAGTAATAGAGGCTGACCTTGCCCTCGACGAGGGGGACGAAGTTCCGGACTTCGGCGGAGGCTGTGTCATAGAAGCGCAAGGTCACCGATCCAGACTAGCCGATGGCTCAGGACTGCCGCGGGTACACCAGGGCGGTGGCCATTGCGGAGATACCCTCGCCGCGCCCCGTGAAGCCCAGGCCGTCGCTGGTGGTCGCCGTGACCCCCACATGCGCACCGGCAGCTTCGCTCAGGACCTTTTGGGATTCCTCCCGCCTGGGCCCGAACTTGGGCCGGTTGGCCACGAACTGCACGGCGACGTTGCCGATCTCGAAGCCGGCCGCCCGGACGATCCGCGCGGCCTCGGCGAGGAGGGTGGCCCCGGAGGCACCGGCGAACTCCGGGCGGTCGGTACCGAAGTGCGTGCCAAGGTCGCCGATGCCGGCCGCGGAGAACAGTGCGTCAGCTGCTGCATGCGCCACCGCGTCCCCGTCAGAGTGCCCGGCAAGGCCACGTTCGCCGGGCCAAAGGAGCCCGCCGAGCCAGAGCGGGCGGGGGGCGTCTTCGGGGGCATACGCGTGGACGTCAATTCCCACGCCGGTCCGGGGAAGGACCATGTCCCGGCTCATCCTTCCACCCACCGGGCCCCGAGCGGGCCTTCCAGGAGGCCTTCGGCGAAGATCAGGTCCAGGGGCGTGGTGATCTTGAGGGACTGTGTTGACCCGCGCACGACGTGGACGGGAGCGCCCAGCATTTCAACCAGCATGGCGTCGTCGGTGACAGCCGCTGACTGTTCCTGATCCAGGGCCTGGGCCGCCTGGTGGGCCTGCACCAACGTGCCGGTCCTGAAGCCCTGGGGCGTCTGTACCGCGCGGAGTTCCTCGCGGCGGGCAGTCCCTGTTACGACCTCGGGGGCGAAGCCCGCACCCTCCCCCGTGGTGGCCGCCACGGTTTTCACGGTGTCCACGACCGGCAGCGCGGGAATCACGGCATCCGCGCCGGCGGCAAGCGCATCGGACACGCGGTGGAAAACCGACTCTGGCGTCAGTGCTCGCGCGGCATCGTGGACCAGGACGGCCTCGATGCCCTCCATCAGGGCAGCGATGCCGGCCCGGACGGAGTGCGCCCTGGTGGAGCCGCCGTCGACGAGCGTCAGGAGGGGTCCGCCGTCGGCAAGTTCCCCGCGGAAGTCGTCGCACAACTGGCGCAGGCCCTGGTCCCCTGCGGGCAAGGCGACGCACACCTGCGTGGCAACCCCGGACGCGACGATGCCGCGCAGGGCATGCATCAGGATTGGCTCGCCGCCCAACGGCACGGCCGCCTTGGGCATGCCGTAGCCAAGGCGTTGCCCTGAACCTGCGGCCACCAGGATGACGGCTGTGACCAGGCGCGGAGGTGATTCACTCATGCGGACTAGCCTACGACGCCGGCACTTGCGGCAGGTGCGCAGGCCCCGCCGGATTGGGCCAAAAAAGAAGCCCCGGCTGCACTTGCGTGCCGCCGGGGCTCAATTCTTAGGAAGCCAGGACCTCGTCGAGAACGCTTGCTGCCTTCTCCTCGTCGGTCTTTTCAGCCAGCGCCAGTTCTGAAATCAGAATTTGGCGGGCCTTGGCCAGCATTCGCTTCTCGCCTGCGGAAAGGCCCCGGTCGTGATCCCGGCGCCACAGGTCGCGGACAACCTCTGCCACCTTGATGACGTCACCGGAAGCAAGCTTCTCCAGGTTTGCCTTGTACCTGCGTGACCAGTTGGTGGGTTCCTCGGTGAACTCAGCGCGGAGCACATCGAACACGTGCTCCAGGCCTTCCTTGCCCACGACATCCCGGACCCCAACAAGGTCAACGTTCTCTGCTGGAACTTCAATGGTCAGATCACCCTGAGCCACCTTGAGCTTGAGATACATCTTCTCTTCGCCCTTGATGGTGCGCATCTTGATTTCTTCAATCTTCGCAGCACCGTGGTGAGGGTAAACTACTGTCTCGCCGACCTCAAATACCATGTGGACATTTCCCCTTTCCCGCAGACCAGTTTATCACGATTCAGGCATATGACCGGCCGAAGAAAGGGCCTCCAACCGCGAAAATACGCGGAAAAACGGCCCAATCAACCCCCTCCACCCTCTTGACGAATGGGCGGATTAGTGCATCGCGTGAGCGCTCGCACAGGGGTTGTGACACGGCCGAATCCTCGTTTGACCCTCTTTGCGGATAGGCTATGGCTGAAAAAGACTTCAAATTTCTTGAGGAGTACGTGACGTGCGTTCCACTGCGATGAACCGGGCCCAGCGCGGCAAACTGGCACTGACGGCTGCTGCCCTTGGCGCCAGCCTGCTGACCGCGGGCTGCGGTTACATCACGCCCCAGCAGACCAGCCACCAGTACTCCGCCTCGGACGGCGTCCGCGCGGACCTGGGTCCCCTGCAGCTGCGGAACATGCTCATCGTCTCCGCCGGCGAAAATGAGCCCGGCCGCCTGATCGGCGCCGTCTACAACTCCTCCTCCAAGGACGTAAAGCTCACCGTCAATGGCGCCAAGGGCTCGCAGACCCAGGTTCCAGTGAAGGCCAACTCCTACACGCTGCTCAACGAGAACTCTGATCCCGCCATCCTGAGCACCACCGGCGGCAAGCCCGGCTCCCTGGTGGACGTCAAGGTCAGCGAGGACGGCACCAACGTCAGCAACACTGTCAAGATTCCCGTCCTGGACGCCACCTTGCAGGAGTACAAGGACTACATCCCCACCCCGAGCTCCTCGGCGACGCCTTCCTCATCAGCAAGCGCAAGCTCGTCGGCCAGCGCCAGCTCATCCGCAGGCGCAAGCTCTTCGGCAGGGACAAGCTCCTCCGCCAGCGCCACTCCGAGCGCTACGGCAACCGCCACCAGCCGCTAAGCGGTCACCGGCCCCGGGAGGCCGGCAGGCATAACAAAAGGGAGGAGCCCCACGGCTCCTCCCTTTTGTTATGCCGCCGTCCGGCCGGTTTAGGGTTCGAACTTGTAACCGAGGCCGCGGACCGTCACCAAATAGCGCGGGGCAGAGGGATCGGGCTCGATCTTGCCGCGGAGGCGCTTCACGTGTACATCCAGGGTCTTGGTGTCACCCACATAGTCGGAGCCCCACACACGGTCGATCAGCTGGCCCCTGGTCAGCACCCTGCCCGAGTTGCGCAGAAGCATCTCCAAGAGCTCGAATTCCTTCAACGGAAGCAGGACCTGCTCGCCGTCAACGCTCACCACGTGCCGCTCAATATCCATGCGGACGGGCCCGGCCTGGACCGTGGACGAGATCAGCTCCTCCGGCTCACCCTGGCGACGCAGCACGGCCCTGACCCGGGCCACCAGTTCGCGGGACGAGTAGGGCTTGGTCACGTAATCGTCCGCGCCGAGCTCAAGGCCTACTACCTTATCGATCTCGGAGTCCTTGGCGGTCAGCATGATCACGGGGACGCTTGAACGCTGGCGCAGCTGCCGGCACACCTCGGTGCCGGAGAGGCCCGGAAGCTGAAGGTCGAGCAGCACAAGGTCGGCGCCGTTGCGGTCAAATTCGGTGATGGCGTCGAGGCCGTTGTCCACCACCTCCACCTCGAACCCTTCTTTACCCAGCAAATAGGACAAGGGATCGCTGAACGATTCCTCATCCTCCACAATCAAAATCCTGCTCAAGCGTTAGCTCCTTGTTCTGTAGCGCCCGGTTCTGTTGCGCCGGCAGCGCGGGGTACTTGGGTGAGAGATGGTTGCCCGGACGTCTCCCGAACCTGCCCCGGCGCCACTGCCGGTGCCCCGGGAACTGAAGGCTCGGCGTCGCCCTCCTGCCCTTCCATTTCGGGCAGCCGGAGGGTGAAGGTGGAGCCCTGCCCGGGCTGGGACCACAGCGTCACTTCACCGCCATGGTTGGAAGCCACGTGCTTGACGATGCTCAGGCCCAGGCCGGTACCTCCTGTCTGGCGGGACCGGGCCGCGTCCACCCGGTAGAAGCGCTCGAAGACACGTTCCTGCTCCTCGGGGCTGAGGCCCTCCCCTTGGTCGGTCACGGAAATTGACACAAGGCCTTCCCTGGAGCGCACGCCGATCCCCACGCGGGTATTGGGGGGTGAATAGCGGATGGCGTTGTCGATGAGATTCCGCAGCGCAGTAACCAAAAGGTCCTGGTCGCCGAACACCTTGCCATCGGTGCGCCCGCCCACCACGATGCTGATGTTCTTGCTCTCGGCGGGAAGCTGCGACCGGTCCACGGCCTCGGCGATGACAGCGTTGATGTCGACAGGTCCGCCCTGCTGCGTCACGCTGGCGCCCTGCAGGCGGGAAAGTTCAATGATGTCCTGGACCAGGGCTGCGAGCCGTGCCGACTCCTTGTGCATGCGCTTGGCAAAACGGCGGACGGCTTCTTCGTCATCGGCGGAAGATTCGAGCGCCTCGGCCAGCAGCGAGATGGCACCCACCGGGGTTTTCAGCTCGTGCGATACGTTGGCGACAAAGTCATTGCGGATCTCTTCGGTGCGGGTGATCTCGGTGCGGTCATCGGCGAGGAGGAGGATGTATTCCTCGCCCAGCATGGCTGCCCGGACCTGCACGATGATGGTTCCCTGCCCCAGCGGCCCCCGCGGAAGCTCCAACTGCTTTTCGAGGATGACGCCGTCCCGCCGGACCCCGGCGGTCATCTCCAGGAGTTCCTTGTGGACCACAGTGTGTCCGCGGACCAGTCCGTAAGCGTAGGCTGCGGGGCTTGCGCGCACCACCCCGTCCACGTCGTCCAGCACCACAAAGGCACGTCCGACGACGGCGAGCACCTCCGCTGCACCGGCCGGAAGGGCAAGCTCCTCGGGTTCGACGTCCAGCAGCTCGCGCTGCTTCTCGCTGACCCGGTAGGCAAGCACGCCGAACGTGCCAAGCGCCAGGCCGATAAGGCCGGCAACCAGACCAATGAGCATAGGATCCACAGCTCCACTTTATGCTCTTGCCTGGAGCGGCCTGCCGCCTTATTGCCCATCCGGTGAACGGTTCAACTAACGTTCATCTGTGTGGGCATAATCGTTTACCGGGCGATGCCAGAGTTGGTGGTTAGAGTGCCCAACGGCGACACGATTCCTGCTGCCCTGAAGCGGCCGGCGGGAGTTCCAAGGAAAGGACGCCTACGTGCGTAAGGTTTTTCAGGAAGAGCTTACCCAAGTCGGTGACCAGCTGGTGGAGATTTCCCGGCTGGTCAGCGAAGCGATGGCCAAGGCCACTACCTCCTTCCAGGTAGCGGACGTGGATCTCGCCCAGGACGTCATCGCAGCCGATGCGCGCATTGACTTCCTGCAGAACAGCCTGGATGAGCGGGCAATCGACATTCTGGCGCTGCAGGGCCCCGTCGCCAGCGACCTGCGCATGATCGTGGGTTCCCTCCGGATGAGCGCCTCCCTGGAGCGGATGGGCGATCTGGCCCGCCACATCGCCCAGCTGGCCCGCCTCCGCTACCCCTCCATGGTGATTCCGGAGTCCATGACGGACACGTTCAACCGGATGGCCGAACTGGACCAGGAAATCGCGGACAAGCTGACGGTACTGCTGGAGAGCCGCGACCTTGAGGTGGCCCGGGACATCCTTAAGGCCAACACCGCCATCAATGATCTGCACCTGAGCGTGTTCAAGGCCATCGCGGCTCCCGACTGGTCCGGGTCGCCCGTCACCACCGTGGACGTAGCCCTTGCCAGCCGTTACTTCGAGCGGTTCGCGGACCACGGCGTTTCCGTCGCCCAGAAGGTGACCTACCTGGTCACAGGCGCGTGGCAGCCGAACGCCACCGAGCACAGCTAAGCCAAGTAGAACAACGACGGCGGGCTGGTCACCTGAGGTGGCCAGCCCGCCGTCGTCGTTTCACCTTTGACGCAGCGCGTTCTTCGGCCGGAGTGCGTCTAAGGGTGGGCCCACTACGTCAGGGTTCCCTGGCCGAGCTTGCGAGGTCAGGGAGACGTTGGGGCGAACGACCGAGCACCCGGCGGAGAACGCGAAGTCTTATTTCTTGCCCTGGTTGGCAACGGCCAGGATGGCCTGCTCTGCGGCCTCGGGATCGAGGTAGGTGCCGCCCGGCTTGATCGGCTGGAAGTCCTCGTCGAGGTCGTACACCAGCGGGATGCCGGTGGGGATGTTCAGGCCGGCGATGGCCTCGTCGCTGATGCCGTCCAGGTGCTTGACCAGAGCCCGGAGCGAGTTGCCGTGTGCGGTGACCAGGACGGTCTTGCCGGCCTTGAGGTCTTCCTTGATGTCCGATTCCCAGTAGGGCAGGAGCCGCACCAGGACGTCCTTCAGGCACTCGGTGCGCGGGAGGGCATCGCCCAGGTCCGCGTAGCGGGGATCGTGCGCCTGCGAGAACTCGGAGTCATCGGACAGCGGCGGCGGCGGGGTGTCGTAGGAGCGGCGCCATTCCATGAACTGCTCCTCGCCGAACTCGGCCAGGGTCTGGGCCTTGTCCTTGCCCTGCAGCGCACCGTAGTGGCGTTCGTTCAGGCGCCAGTCGCGCTTGACCGGGATCCAGCCGCGGTCCGCCTTGTCCAGGGCGATATTGGCCGTGTTGATGGCCCGCTTCAGCAGGGAGGTGTAGAGCACGTCCGGGAGGATGTTGTTCTCTACCAGCAGCTCACCTCCGCGCGCTGCTTCCGCGCGGCCCTGGTCGTTCAGGTCAACGTCCACCCAGCCGGTGAACAGGTTCTTGGCGTTCCATTCGCTGTGGCCGTGGCGCAGCAGAATCAGCTTGTAAGTCATGATTTTCATCCTAGCCGAGCAGTGTTGCCGCCCGCCCAGCGTTACAAGGCGGCCCCACGATGGCGGCCAGCGAAGATAGGGTTGTGCGGTGGTTCAAAAGGCTGAACGGGTCAATGCCCCGCAACTTTCCGGCAGGTCCGCCGTCGCCAGGCAGGGGCGGCCGGTGGGCAACGTGACCCGCGGCACCACCAATCCCAACCGGATGCGCCGCGTGGACCGCTGGCTGGCCGGACCCCAGGCCTGGCGGCTGAGGAGGGCATCCGAGCCGCTCGTGGTGGACCTGGGCTATGGCGCAACGCCGGCAACCGCCGTCGAACTTTATGAAAGGCTCGCCGTGGTCCGGCCTGACGTGCGCGTCTGCGGCATTGAAATTGAGCCGGAGCGCGTCCGGGCGGCGATTCCGCTGCAGCGTCCCGGACTGACGTTCCACGTGGGCGGCTTTGAATTGCCTGTTCCCGGGCGCCCCGTCCTGGTCCGGGCCTTCAACGTCCTGCGGCAGTACGAAGAGGCTGACGTAGCGGGGATTTGGCGGCTGGTGCAGGACCGGTTGGCGCCTGGCGGCCTGTTCGTCGACGGCACGTGTGATGAGATCGGGCGGCGCGTGACCTGGGTGGCGCTGGACCGGGACCGCCCGCTGTCCCTCAGCATCTCCGTCCGATTCGGGAGCTTCGACCTGCCATCCGACGTCGCCGAACGGCTTCCCAAAGCCCTGATTCACCGCAACGTCCCCGGCGAACCTGTTCACACTTTCATGCAGGCGATGGACCGGGCTTGGCTTGGGAGCGCGGCGCTGGCCCCTTTTGGCAACAGGCAGCGCTGGGTAGGCATGTGCAGGAGCCTGCGCACCGCAGGGTGGCCGATCCAGGACGGACCGGGCAGGTGGCGGCTGGGTGAGCTGACGGTGGACTGGGAGTCCGTGGCGCCGTTACATGCGGCCGGGTGATGAACGGGCCCAGGCCGGCAGGGTCACCAGGGGCCGTAGGGACCCATGTTGCGGCTGCCGCCCCGGCCGGCGTCCTTCACTGCAGGCCGGACATCGGCCAGGTAAACGGAGGCTGCTACGACAGCGGCGAGCCCGAACAGGCCGAGGGTGCTGAAGATGCCTCCACCAGCGCCCAGCAGCGAGATCAGGCCCACGGCGGTTGCACCACCGGTGAGGGCAAGCCAGAAGGTCTTGGTCCGCTTGCCGGTGGCTTCGAAGGCGTTGGGCCGGTGGCGGAGGCAGTCCACAAAAGCCCACAGTTCAAGCCCCAAGGCCACCAGGCCAAGGATGAAGAACACTGCCTGCTCCACGTACGCAATGATTATTCGACCGTCCACAATCCCAGCCTAGCCGCCAAGAGTGTCCAGCGCCTGCTTAAGGTCAGCCCACAGGTCCTCAACGTTTTCCACCCCGACGCTCAGGCGCACCAGGTTCTCCGGCACGCTGGTGGGTTCGGCCGAGTGCCGGCGCCGGCGCTCGATGAGGGACTCCACCCCGCCAAGGGACGTCGCCGGCAGCCAGAGTTCCAGGGCCTGCACCAGTTTGTCGGCGGCATCAGCACCGCTAAGGCCTGCGGCAGGCGCCACCTGGATGCAGATGATGGAGCCGAATCCCTTCATCTGCTCCTTGGCGCGGACGTGCCCGGGGTCGGTGCTGAGGCCGGGGAACCGGATCGATTCGATGGCGGGGTGCGCGGCAAGGCGTTCCGCCAGGACCATGGCTGACTCCTGGGACCGCTCTACGCGCAGCGCAAGGGTCCGCAGGCCGCGCAACGCCAGCCATGCTTCAAAGGGACCGGCGATGGCGCCGTGGATGATGCGGTGGTGGAGGAGCGTGGCGCGGATGTCGGGATTGGAGGTGACCAGCGCGCCGAGGACGACGTCGGAGTGCCCGGCCAGGTACTTGGTCACCGAGTGGAGGACGACGTCGGATCCCAGCAACAGGGGCTGCTGGACCAAGGGGGTGGAGAAGGTGTTGTCCGTAACGACGATTGCGCCGGCGGCGTGGGCGGCCTCTGCGACCGCGGACATATCGGCGATTCCGAGCATGGGGTTGGTGGGGCTTTCGAGCCACAGCATGGCCGCCGCCTTCGCGGACGGTCCCGTGGGTGCCAGTGCTTCCCTAACGGCATCGGTATCGGCGATGTCCACGGTCCGGAGCTCGATGAAGCCTTTTTGGGCCAGTTCCGAGGCCATCACCAGCGAACCGGAGTAGCTGTGGTTGGGCATGACCAGCACGCCCCCTGCGGGAATCAGCGACAGCGCAGAACTAACCGCCGCAAGCCCCGATGCGTACAGCAGGCCGGGAAGCCCGGATCCTTCAAGCTGGCCCAGCGCCTCTTCGAAAGGGTCCCAGGTGGGGTTGGAATAGCGGCCATACCCCCGGTCGCCGTCGCCGAGGGGGCCGGTACCGAAGTAGGTGGAGGAAAGGGTGATGGGAGGATTGACCGGCTGGTCCCTTTCCCGCGGCGGCCGACCCGCTGCCACCACCACGGTCTCGGGTGACAAGGACGCGGTCTGGTGCTCGGAAAGACTCATGGTGCAAAGCGTACTGTTCCCGCTTGATCTGCCGCCAAGCGGTGACGTTTTGTGGACGGCGGCCCCTACACCCGTCCTGCACAGGCGCCGGCTGGAGGCCGGAAATGTCCCCATGCCTCGGTAGGCTTAAGAAGTGAACAACCAAAGGGCCGGATTATTCATCGCATTCGAAGGTGGCGATGGCGCCGGCAAGTCCACCCAGGCTGCCCGTCTCGCGGCCGCGTTGGAATCCCAGGGCCATACAGTGCTGCGTACCCGTGAACCCGGCGGAACCCCCATCGGGGAAAAATTGCGCTCGCTGGTGCTGGACCACGGCAATGGCGAGATTGACGCCCACACGGAAGCGCTCATCTTTGCCGCGTCCCGTGCCGCCCACGCCGCCCAGGTCATCCGACCGGCACTTGGCCGCGGCGAGATCGTGCTGACTGACCGCTACATCGACTCCTCGGTCGCCTACCAGGGGGCCGGCCGAAACCTTGGACAGGACAACGTCCAGTCCCTCAACCAGTGGGCCACCTCGGGCCTGCAGCCACACCTCACGGTCCTCCTGGACGTGGACCCTCGGCTTGGCCGCGAGCGCCGGACCGCCGGGCAGGCAGCTGAGGACCGCCTCGAATCCGAGGCTGACGAATTCCATACCCGAATCCGGGGCGCCTTCCTGGACCTCGCCGCGGGCCGCCCCGAGTCCTACCTGGTACTCCCTGCCCAGCTGCCGGCCGACGACCTGGCGGCCCGGATCCTCGCCCGGGTGGAAACCCTGCTTGATGCGCCCACCCCGGCGGCAGGGCACGCTCCCGTGCCGCAACTGGCGGTACCTGAAGCAGCGACGGACGGCGGTGGGGCGTGACCGTTTGGGATGACCTCCAGGGCCAGCCCGCCGTCGTCGAACAACTGCGCCAGGCCGCAAGCGGCGAAAGCCTGACGCACGCCTGGCTGTTCACGGGGCCGCCGGGCTCCGGCCGCTCCAACGCCGCCAAGGCCTTCACCGCCGCACTGAACTGCGACCAGGAGGACGTCAGCCTCCGTGGCTGCGGGCAGTGCCAGGCGTGCCACACGATCCTGGGCGAAACCCATTCGGATGTTACGTTCGTGCGCACCGAAAAGGTCACCATCACCATTGATGAGGCCCGGGAACTGGTGGCGGCGGCAGGCAACCGGCCATCATCAGGGCGCTGGCGGATCATCGTCGTGGAGGACGCCGACCGCATGGCCGAGCGGACCACCAACGTACTGCTCAAGGCCATCGAGGAACCCACGCCGCGGACTATCTGGATGCTTTGCGCGCCGTCCCCCGCCGACGTCCTGGTCACCATCCGCTCCCGCTGCCGGAGTGTAGCTTTACGGCTGCCGCCGGCCTCGGACGTTGCAGCCCTGCTGGTGCGGCGTGACGGCGTGGACCCTGCCCTTGCGGAGCAGGCAGCCCGGGCAGCGCAGAGCCATGTGGGTATTGCCCGCCGGCTGGCCAGGGATCCAGCGGCAAGGGAACGCCGGCTGGAAACGGTCCGTTTTCCGCTTGGCCTCCGCGGCGTCACAGCGGCGGTCATGATGGCGGACAAGCTGGTGAAGATCGCCACCGCCGAGGCCAACAGCTCCAACGAGGAACGGGACGCAGCGGAAAAGGCCGCCCTCCTCGCAACGCTGGGGGCGCCCGAATCGGGCACGCTGCCCCCGGCCATGCGCGGCCAGCTGAAGCAACTCGAGGACGACCAGAAACGGCGGGCCAAGAGATCCATTACGGACTCCCTGGACCGTACGCTCACCGATTTACTGTCCTTCTACCGGGACGTGCTGATCATCCAACTGGGGAACGCGGTGGAACTGGTCAACGTTGAGCTGAGGAGTGAGCTGGAAGAGTTCGCCGCCCGCAGCACTCCTGAAACCACCCTGGCCCGCATGGATGCCATCAACAAAGCCCGCGAACGCATCACCACCACCAACGTTGCCCCGCTGCTGACCATCGAGTCCATGGCGGCCAGCTTGATCCAGCCCTCCAAGGAGACCCGATGACTGCCCGCCCCCTGTCCGCACGCCACAGGTCCCTGGCGGTCGCCGTCCGCGCCGCGGGAGCAATGGCCCTGGCCATGGTCCTGGCCTCGTGCAGTCTGCTCAACGGCGGCGACAAGAACCCGCCGGAGGCGGCCACGGCCAAAGCCGACCCCTCGATCGTGGCGTCGGCCCCCGCGGGGCTGGAAAAGTTTTACTCCCAGGAAGTCGTGTGGCAGCCCTGCGAAGGGGAATTCCAGTGTGCCAAGGTGACGGTGCCCATGGACTATGCCAATCCGGGCGGCGACACTATCCAGCTTGCCGCTTTGCGGGCGCCCAGCACAGGCAAGAAGACCGGCAGCCTCCTGGTCAATCCCGGCGGTCCGGGTGCCTCCGGGTACGACTTCGTCAAGGACGCGGCCGCAACCCATTTCTCAGCCGGTGTACGCAACGCCTATGACCTCGTCGGCTTTGATCCGCGAGGCGTCAAGCGCTCCGCTCCCGTAACCTGCATGACCGACGCGGAACGTGATGCGGCCCGGGCCAAGATCTATGCCCTCGAAACCGACGCCGGACTCAAAACGGCGCTGGCTGACAACAAGGCGATCGCTGACCAGTGTGCGGCGCAAACCGGCCCGGTCCTGGGCCACATCGACACCGTCAGCGCCGCCAAGGACCTGGACGTACTCCGGGCCGTGGTGAACGACTCCAAGCTGAACTACCTTGGCTACTCCTACGGCACCTTCCTGGGCTCCACCTACGCATCGCTCTTCCCTGACAACGTGGGCCGCATGGTCCTCGATGGGGCTTTGGACCCGTCCATCAGCAACGAGGACCTGACCAGCGGCCAGGCCCGGGCCTTCGAAAAAGCACTGCACAGCTACGTCGCCAGTTGCCAGAAGCAGGGCAAGTGCCCCTTGAGCGGTGATGTCGACTCCGGAGTGCAGCAGATCCGGGACCTGATCAACGCCGTGCAGCAGACGCCCCGCACTGCCAAGGACGGGCGCTTGGTCAACGCCACCATGTTCGTCAGCGGCCTGATCACCCCGCTCTACAACGACCAAAGCTGGCCGGCCCTCACGCAGGCGCTGGAGGCGGCGATGTCCGGAGACGTCAGCCTCATGCTCCGGCTGGCCGATCTGGGCGCCGACCGCGGCTCCGACGGGAAATACACCTCCAATTCAACGTTCGCCTTCAACGCGATCAACTGCCTGGACTACCCCATGGTTTCGGACGCTGCAGGTATGCGGGCCGAAGAGAAGCGGCTGGAACAGGACTCGCCCACCCTTGGCTACTTCTTTGCCTACGGCGGCACCACCTGCGCAGACTGGCCCTACAAGAACGTCCGCACCCCGGCGCCGGTCGAATACACCGGGGACTCTCCGATCGTGGTCATCGGTACCACGGGTGACCCCGCTACCCCCGTTGACTGGGCAGCCTCACTCCGCAAGCAACTGGGCAACGCCTCCCTGCTGACGTGGAGGGGCGAAGGACACACCGCCTACGGGCGGGCAAACAGCTGCCTCGAGGATTCGGTGGACAACTACCTGGTGAACGGCAAGGTTCCGGCCGACAATACGGTCTGCTGATCGCCCCGGGAGCCGCCGCACCTCCCATTTTGACCGGGGCGCGGAGACTCCATTACAGTTGACTCTTGCATGAGGCGCCCGGTTCCGCCGGGGATTTCGTGCGGTGCTTCCTTAGCTCAGTCGGTAGAGCGTTTCACTCGTAATGAAAAGGTCATCAGTTCGATTCTGATAGGAAGCTCGGGATAAACCCCGGACAGCCCCTGGTTCCAGGGGTTTCCGGGGTTTTTCGCTGGTTAAGCGGTTGGTGTTTGCTGTTCGCGGGGCCCACTGATGGTCCCGCACGGACCCCTTGAAAAACTGCAGGTCACGGTCAGTTACCGGGCTCATCCATCTTCGAGCGGATAAAGTCCTGGTCCTCGCGGGACATCGGGGCCTCTCCGTGCATCCCGGTGGGCAGGTTCTCCCCCGTCTCCTTCGAGATCACAGCCGTGATGGTTCTTGGGAGGATCTGGCATCCCGGATTGTCCATGAACCACTTCCGGGTGGCCGGATCGAGCCGGCCCCAGCGATCTTTGAGATTCATTTCCTGCGCTGCCTCCTTGCTCTCCTCCCGGTGCGAAAGTCGCCCGGGAGCGGGCGCCGTGCCCATTTCAACCCACAAGTAAACCCGGCCCCTAAAAAAGCCCACAGGGGCTAAAGTCCCGGTATTTGCAGCTTTCCGGCGCGGGGCACTTGGTGGAGACAGCCGATTGCGGAACCAGTGCCGTTAAGAAAGCGACAAGATACTCCCGCCAAACCATTCGCGGCACCGCGGCGGTGTTAACCTCGCGGCTTACGGGCGTCGGCTTCCCCAGCCCTGGAGTGAGGCCCGTGTCGGGACCAGCAGAGGGGAGAAACCCGTGACTGCTTCTATCCAGCACTCCATACCGGAAAGCGTTCCCCGCCCTTCGCAGGACGCGGCGCCACGGAGCCCTTTGATCCGTTGGTTGCTTGAAAACCGCGTCCAGCAACCGGAAGGCTTCGAAGCCCCGGAACACGAAGACGGACAACAACGCTGGTGGAAGGTCATGTGCCTCACCGGCGTCGACTACTTCTCCACACTGTCCTATTTGCCGGGAATCGCCGCCCTTGCTGCCGGCGCGTTGTCTCCGCTGGCCACACTGCTCATTGTCGCCCTGACGCTTTTCGGCATGCTGCCCATGTATCGCAGGGTGGCCGCTGAAAGCCCCCACGGCCAAGGCTCAGTGGCCATGCTTGAAAAGCTCCTGCCCTTCTGGCGCGGCAAGGTCTTCGTCCTGGTACTGCTCGGGTTTGTAGCTACATCCTGGATCATCACCATTACGCTCTCTGCGGCGGACGCCACGGTCCACCTGCTCGAAAACCCCTTCCTCCCGTCCTTCCTCAAAGGACAGGCGGTACCCATTACCGTCCTCCTGCTGGTCATCCTGGGCGGGGTGTTCCTGCTCGGGTTCTCGGAGGCCGTAGCGGTCGCAATACCCCTGGTGGGGGTCTTCCTGCTGCTGAATGCCGTGGTCATCGGTTCAGGCATCGCCGATATCTTCGCCGATCCGGGACCGTTGAATTCATGGAGCGGGTCACTGACGGCCCAGGGAACAGGTCTGGGCGGCATCGCAGGCCCGTCACTCCTGGCCTTCCCCCTACTGGTCCTGGGACTGTCGGGATTCGAAACGGGCGTCAGCATGATGCCATTGATCGCATCCCGGGGCGCCACTGGCGAAGACAGGCTAAATGGGCGCATCCGAAATACACGCAAGCTGCTCACCACTGCGGCGCTGATCATGAGCGTCTACCTCATCGGCAGCAGTTTCGTGACCACTGTCCTCATCCCCGCCGAAGCATTCCAGCCGGGCGGGGCAGCCAATGGCCGTGCCCTCGCATACCTCGCCCACGAACGCTTGGGCAGCGTGTTCGGATCCGCATATGACATCAGCAGCATCCTTATCCTCTGGTTCGCCGGGGCGTCGGCAATGGCCGGGCTCATCAACATCGTCCCGCGCTATCTGCCGTCATATGGCATGGCGCCTGAATGGACCCGTGCTGTCAGGCCGGTGGTGCTGGTCTACACCACGGTCAGCATCCACATCACAGTAGGATTCCGGGCGGATGTAAACGCCCAGGCCGGTGCGTACGCAACAGGAATCCTGGTGATGATGGTGTCCGCAGCCATAGCTGTGCTGATCTCGGCCATCCAGCGGAAACACGCCGGAGCCGTAACAGGCTTCACCCTGCTGACGCTGGTGATGCTCTATGCACTGGGCGCCAACGTAATCGAGAAGCCGGACGGCATCACCATCTCCGCCTTCTTCATCCTCGGCATCATCACCGTGTCACTCGTATCAAGGGTCAGCAGGACCACCGAACTCCGCGTGGACAGTATCGAATTCGATGCAACTGCACGCCGCTTCATCAAGGACTCCCTGGACTACGACGGGCGCCTGACCCTGATAGCCAACAAACCGCAGGCGCGTGACGTCGCCGAGTATGACCGGAAATCGGCCGACCAGCAGGACAGCAACCCAACTCCCTGGACCGCCGACGTGATCTTCCTTGAAATCGATGTCACCGATCCCTCGGGCTTCAGCAAGGTACTGGTTGTCAGGGGCGTCGAGGTGGGTGACCACCGCGTTCTGCGTGTACAGAGTCCCGCCCCGCCGAATGCCATCGCAGCCATCCTGCTGGCACTGCGGGACGCCACCGGTGTCATTCCGCAGGGCTACTTCGAGTGGTCCGAAGGAAACCCGCTGGCGCACCTGATGCGGTACCTGCTCCTCGGCCAGGGCGACACTCCCCCTGTGGTACGCGAAATCATCCGCCGAAACGAACCCGATCCCCGGCGCCGTCCCGGCATCCACGTCGGATACCGGTGCACTGCACCCTCCTACCGCCCTTTGTTACGACCGACGCCCCGTTGGGCGGCGGGGTTCAGGAAACGGCAAGTCCGGCAAGGTATCCTCCCGTCATGACTCCCCGCATCCAGGCCGCTGTTCCGCGCGCTGCAGCCTGCACCGCTGCGTCCTGGCAGGGGTCGTAGCAGTGGAACCGAACGCGCCCCGTCACCTTGGCCAGGACGGCAAGGGCCCCGGCCGGAGGGCCGTCCTGCTGGCAGCAGTGCTCACCTTGTCGTCCGCCGTCCCGGACCTGCAGCCGCATCCGAAGCAGGCGGCCGGAACGCAGAGCGAAAGCGCGGCGCCCGATATAGCCCCGCCCGGCGATCTTTCCCCTCCAGTGATACACACAGGCCCGGACGGTGACGAGCCTGCACCGGCCACGCCAACGCCGACGCCTGTCCCCTCACGCCCGCAGATCGTCGAAACCTACGGTAAGCACCAGGCCCGCTATTGGGGCCTGGAGGCTCCAGGCGTGCTGACGCGGCTGCCGCCCGGCCAACAAGGCATCGCTCTCACCTTCGACTTTTGCGGCGGCTCCGGCGGCAACGGCTACGACCAGGCCCTTCTGGACACCCTGCGCCAGCGCCACGTGCCCGCCACCCTCTTCCTTAACTCGAGGTGGATCACGGCCAACCCCGCCATGGCCCGGCAGTTGGCAGCCGATCCGCTTTTCGAAGTTGCCAACCACGGCACGTCGCATAAGCCGCTGTCCACCACCGGCAACTCCGCCTATGGAATCCCGGGCACAAAGAACGCCGGCGAGGTCTACGACGAAATCATGCCGAATGACGGTCTCCTTGCCGGCCTGACGGGCAAGCGTCCCAGATACTTCCGCCCGGGCACCGCGTACATGGACGACGTCGCTATGGACATCCTCGGTACATTGGGTGTGAAAGCGGCCGGCTTCAGCATCAATGGCGACGGCGGCGCAACGTTTCCCTCCGCCGTCGTAGCCAAAGAAGTGGGAAAGGCCCGGGCGGGCGACGTGGTGATCTGCCACGGCAACCACCCCAACGGCGGAACGGCCGAAGGCGTAAAACAGGCGTTGGACAAGCTGCTGGCAGCCGGAATGTCCTTCACCCACCTACCCTGAGAGCTCATGCCCGATGCCGGTGGCGGCCTGCCTGCTGATCCGATACGTTGACAGGGAAGCCCTGCCCACCACCGCGCGGCTGGACCGCGGTCCAGCCGCAGCCAGACGTTAGGAATTCCCATGCCGGAACAGCACAACACGCCCGCAATCGGGTGGGTCCCTGCCTGGGCGGATCTTCTGGGACGCACTGCCGAGGCAGCCGATGCAGGATTCGTTGTCGGGGGCGAACCCGGACAGGTGGTAGAAGGTCAGGAGTACGTTGCACTCTGGCCGGGCCAGGACGCGGAGGAGTTCGCCGCCAAGGCAGCTGGCGAAGGGGGCCGCCTGACCCTGCTTTGCGCTGACGCCGGCAGTGCTGATGGTTTGGCCCCAGGCGGCCTCACCCGGGCGTCCGAGAGGGTTCTGCTCATGGCACCCACGGCCGAATTGAACACGGATGTGGAGCTGCCTGAGAACTCCCAAGTGGCCTTGGCCCCCATGGAGACCTACGACGCCGTCGAAATAACGGTCTTTGACCGCCCGGTGGCCCGGGGACGTGTCCAGGTGCGGGACGACTTCGCCACCGTGGCCATCACGGAAGTTCCCGAGGGTCCGGAGAAGGAGATGTTCGAGCGCGGATTGTTCGCAGCCATGGCCGAGGAGGCTTTCCTCCACGGCGCGGAGTACCTGCACATGGTTGTTGAGCCGGATGCTGCCGGCCACTTCGAGGAGTCCGGGTGGACCGAAGCGGGCCGCCTGGTGGGTTTCGACAAGAACTAACGACGGCGGCTTGGCCCACCAGCCTCTTCCTGCGGGCAATATCCACTTCTAATATCGACTCATGGTTTTACCTCGGGGAGCCGTGCTCCGCGACCGGCGTGGTGATGCGCTGCGGGTTTGGTGGGACGCCTTCCGGGTGCACCGGCGGGGTCCGGAAGCGGTCCGCGCCCGCCAGCGGGAGCGGCTGGCCGATCAGGTGGCCTTTGCACGCGAACACTCGCCGTTTTACCGGGAGCTTTACCAGGCGCTGCCGGGACGGGTCGACGACCCCGCGGTATTGCCCGTAACGGACAAGCGGCAAATGATGGCCCGGTTCGATGACACCCTCACGGATCCGGCGGTCACACGCGCGGGCGTGGAGGCATTCGTGGCGGATCCGGCCCGGATTGGGGAGCGGTTCGCCGGCGAGTACCTGGTGGCCACCACGGCCGGCACCACGGGAACCCGTGGCTTGTTCGTGCTGGATGACCGCTACTGGGCGGTGACGTCAGGCATGATGGCCCAGCTAAGCGCAGGCTGGCTGTCGCCGGCCCAGCTGGTGCGGCTGATGGTCCGCGGCGGCCGCTTTGCAACGGTTGTCGCAACCGGCGGCCACTTCCTTTCTGTAGCCGCCGGGACCCGGGAGCGGCGGGAAAAGCCGCGGCGCCACCGCCGGCTGAGGATCTTTTCCGTCCATCGGCCACTGCCGGAGCTGGTGGCCGGCCTTAACCTGGTGCGGCCGGTTTTGCTGGGAGGCTACGCGAGCATCCTTCGCCTGCTGGCAACTGAGCAGGAAAGCGGGCGGCTGCGCCTGCACCCCACTCTGGTGGTCAGCACGGCCGAGGGCCTTCCGCCGGGAGAGCCTGAGCGCATCCAACGGGCTTTCTCGGCCCCCGTGCGGGAGGTTTACGGGTGCACCGAGTCCAGCTACGCAGCGGCCAGCTGCGAAGAGGGCTGGCTGCACCTTCTTGAGGACTGGGTAATCCTGGAACCTGTCGATGCCGACCACCGCCCTGTTCCACCAGGAGTGGTCTCACACACGGTACTTATGACTAACCTGGCAAACCGGGTCCAGCCCATCCTCCGCTACGACGTAGGTGACCGGGTGCTGGTGAAGCCCGACGCGTGCGAGTGCGGCAACCCGGCCCCGGCCTTGAAGGTGGAAGGCCGCGCCTCTGACGTGCTTACCTTCCCCGCCGCCGACCGCCAGGGCCGTATCGCAGTGCCCCCGCTGGCCCTGGGCACCGTTATCGACAGGACACCGGGAGTGGAACTGTTCCAGATAGTCCAGTCGGCTCCCGCCCGGCTATCGGTGCGGCTGCTTCCCGAACCGGGCACGGACCCGGATCAGGTGCGAAGGTCGGTAGTGGAAGGGCTGGCAGCACTGCTCACCGGACTCGGCTTGGCCCACATCGCGGTGGAGGCTGACGCAGAACCTCCCGAGCAGTCGGCGGGCGGGAAGTTCCGCACGGTCATTCCGCTGCCGCCCACCAACACCCAGGAATTCCCGTCACCGTGACAAGCGCAGGAGACGCCGCGGGCAGCGTGGGAAGCCAGGAACTGCAGGTGCGGTTCGAGCGCTTCCAGGCCAGGTTCCCCATCCGTTCCGTGCAGTTGGGGCCGGCGGCATGGAACTACCTGGATACCGGCGGGCAGGGGCCGGTGCTGCTGATGCTCCCGGGTGGAACCTACCGCCCGGACAACTATTTTCAGCTCATCGAGGACCTCGCCCGGGACCACCGCATCCTTGCCCCCGCCTACCCAGCAGTCCATCCGTTGCCCTTGGTGGTGGCCGGCCTGACGGCGCTGCTCGACTATGCAGGGGTTGGGAGCGCCACGGTGTGCGGGTGGTCCTACGGCGGCTATGTGGCCCAGGTCTTTGCCAAGGAGGCTCCAAGCCGGGTGC
The DNA here is from genome assembly GCF_042652025.1 of Arthrobacter sedimenti. Classification (NCBI taxonomy): domain Bacteria; kingdom Bacillati; phylum Actinomycetota; class Actinomycetes; order Micrococcales; family Micrococcaceae; genus Arthrobacter; species Arthrobacter sedimenti. The sequence goes on from NZ_JBHSDQ010000010.1 coordinate 37,573, forward strand.
GGAACCTGGTGCTGGCGGAGACCGGCACCAGGCACATCTTCGGCCTGACCACCATGCGCGTCTTCGCCGCGGTGTTCGCACGCCTGCCCTTGCGCGCCAAGCAGTCGTTCACCCGGCGGCTGTGGCGGCGCTGGTCCAGCGCTGTGCCTGAAAGCCGGGAATTCTGGGACCGCCGGTTGGAGGAGGAACTTCAGCAGATAAGCAACCTCCAGCACACCGCCGGGGTGGCCAACATGATCGACTTCATGGCGCACTACACCCCCTCCCCCGGGTGGCTCGCACCGTGGAAGGGGCGTGTGCTGATCCTGCAGTCCGCTGGCGACGAAGCTTTTTCAGCCGACCGGCAGGCTGAACTGCGGGCGGCCTACCCCGACGCCGTAGTGCGCACCATCACCGGCGGCCACACGGCCCTGTTCAGCAATCCGGGCTGGTTTACCTGGCACATCCGGGATTTTGACGGCTAGTCCGGCCTGCCCACCACCACCTGTGCCGGGCTGTGGGTCACGTAGCCATTGGCCCAGGAGAACAAGGCCCGGACTTTCTGCTGGAAGCCGGGCAGCAGGGCAAGGTGCACCGCCAGCCACGAAACGAACGCCAGCGGGCCCTGCAGTTGCAGTCGCCGGCGGCCCAGTTCCGCTACGGCTGCGCCGCGTCCCACCATGGCCATGTAGCCCTTGTCCCAGTAGCGGAAGGGCTCCCGGACACCGCCGGTAAGGTCTGCGTAGATGTTGCGGGCCGCCCACTTGCCCGATTGCTGTGCCACGGACCCAAGCTGCGGGAGCTTGTTTCCGTCGGCATCGGTGATGTTGGCCGAATCACCCAGGACGTAGACACCTTCGAGGTCGGGGGCTGTCAGGTCAGGCTGTACGTCCACCCGGCCGCCCCTGCCCTGCTTCAGGCCGGACTCCGTAATGATCCGGCCGGCCTGCAGTCCGCCGGCCCATACGACGATGCGTGCAGGGATGACCGTCCCGTCCTTGAGGGTAACCCCGTCCGGCCGGACTTCACCCACCGCGGTGCCCATGTGCAGCTGAACACCCAGCTTGGTCAGCCGGTCCCGCGCGTACGCCTGGGACTTTTCAGAAAAAGCAGCCAGCACGTTGGGAACCATGTCCACCAGGTGCACGTGGCACCGGGCGGCCAGCCCCGGCGAGAAGTACTTCGGCACAAGGTACTTGACGTTTTCCGCAAGTGCGCCGGCGGTCTCCACCCCGGTTGGGCCACCGCCCACCACGATCACGTCGGCGTCTGCCGAGGGTTCCCGGTCAGCCTCGTCCATCACCGCTGTTATCGCGGCGCTGAGCCGCGTTGCGTCCGCCACCGAGTACAGCGGGTAGGCGTGCTCATCAGCGCCCGGCGTATTGAAGAAGTTGGGCACCGCGCCAGTGGCAATGACCAGGGCCCGCGACCGGTAATTGGCGCCGTCCGCGGTGGTGACGGTGCGGCTGGCCGCGTCGATGGCGGTCACCTCCGCCGTCAGGACACGGACATTGTTGATCCTGCGGAACTCGGACCGAAGCGGCCGGGTGACTGCCGAGACGCCAATCTGGGATGCAGCCACCTGGTAGAGGAGCGGCTGGAACTGCTGGTAATTGTTGGCATCGAGCAGCAACACCCGGACGCCCTTGCGGCCTAACTCCTCAGCCGCCGTCTTTCCGGCAAAACCGCCGCCAACCACGATGACCTGATATGAATCGTCCATTCGTGCAACATACCCCTCCCGGCGGGCGAGTAACAGGGTGCCCGGCCGCTGCGTTATGGCGGACATCTTGTCCCGGGCCGGGCGGGCAACCTTCAAAACCCTGCCCTCCCGGCACCTAAGATGGCGGCATGGAAGACGAAGCCCTGGCGGACATCGCGGACAGGCTCTATGCCGGGACGCTGGACGGCTTCGTCGCGGCCCGGGCGGCCGCCGCCCAGGAGGTTGCCCGCCAGGACAAAGGCCTGGCTGCAGCGGTCCGCGGCCTGCCCAAGCCGTCCGTAGCCGCGTGGGCCCTGAACATGCTTGCTCGGCACCGGCCGGACGTGTTGGACGGTCTCGCCGATCTCGGGACGCGCATGCAGGCCGCGCAGGAGTCGCTGGATGCTCCTGCCCTCCGGGAACTGGGCCGGGAGCGGCGCACCATGCTGGCTGACGCCGTCGACATTGCCCGCTCTGTTGCCCGGGAACAGGGCCGTTCGCTCAGTGACGTGATGGCCTCGGACGTGGAGGAGACCCTCCGGGCCCTGACGGCGGACCGGGGTGCGGCCAACGCCGTCGGCAGTGGCCGGCTGCTGAAGGTCCTGTCCGCCGACGGCGTCAACGACGTCGACCTGGAGGGGGCGGTGGCCCTCCCCGGGCTGCTTCCCGCGGCTCCGTCCAGCCGCCCCGTGAGCACTCCCCCCTCTGCACAGAAGGCACAGGCCGCAGCAGCAGCGAAAAAACGGACGACGCCGGAACCCGCCTCCCAGCCAAAGCCCACCAGGCCACGGCTCGAGGCAGTGCGGCAGACCCCACGGCCAGCCTCGCCACCGGCGCTGGAAAAGGCCAAAGCGGCCCTGGCCGAAGCCCAGTCCGCCGAAGATGAGGCGGCACGCCTGGCCGGCGAACTGCAGGACCAGGAGGAGCAGGCCAGGACGGAAATCGCGGAACTGCAGCAGGAAACGGTTGAGCTGCGCAGCCGGCTTAAAGCCGCCGAAGACCGCCTGGAGCGATCCCGCAAGCGCCTTGCGGCGACGTCCGCGGAAGCAAAGCAGGCGGCGCGGGCGGCGGACAAGGCCAGCCGGACCGCTGTGCTGGCACAGGAACGGGTGCTCCGGCTGGGCAGTGACTGAGGCGCGGAAAAAGCCCATGGCCGCTCCCTCTCCCGCAGGCCGTTCGCGGGACCTACTCTGGAGCTATGGATGCCGCAGCAGCCCATGCCTTTGCCATTCCGCCGGCAGCAGTACACCGCCCCACCACAGCCCTCGAGGACGCCATCACCCTCGCGGCCGGCGTCTGGCTCCTCATTGGAACCTATGTTGATGGCTGGGCCCACAACAACCTCCGCAACCTCGAGACGTTCTTCACGCCATGGCACGCCGTCCTGTACTCGGGCTTCGCTGCCTGTGCCATCTGGATCGCCTCCCTGACGTGGCGCCGGCACGTCACCGGCACGCGGTGGGTTGAAGCCGTGCCCGCGGGCTACGGGGCTGCGGCGGCCGGCGTCGCCATCTTCCTGGCCTCGGGGATGGGAGACTTCGCGTGGCATTCGGTGCTGGGCATTGAGCAGAACATCAGCGCGCTGTTCAGCCCGTCCCATCTTGGACTTGCCACGGGCGGATTCCTTATCCTCGGTGCGCCGTTCTCGGCAGCATGGCAGTCACCGGTGCGCCCGTGGCCCCGGCTGGTGCCGGCGTTCGTCAGCGCCACGCTCGCCGGGATGGTCGCTGCGTTCATCCTCCAGGAATTCGCCGTCTTTGCCCGCCACGGGCTCGTCCAGACCTACACCACCGCTGCGGGGACGCCGCCCGCGGTGACGGCCCCCACGTCGGCCGGCATCATGATCTCCCTAGCGACTTTCCTGGTCTCGACGGTGGTGCTCTTTGTTCCCGTCCTGTTGCTGTCGCTGCGGTGGCGCCTGCACGCCGTGATCCCCGCGGCAATGACCCTTGTCCCTTCGGCAGCCCTCCAGGTCATGGTGGCGCTGCGGGACGCCTGGCTGGTGCCGGTGGCCCTTGCCGGCGCGGTCCTGGTGGGAGCGGTGTGGGCGGTGGTGCGGCCGGCGCCGGACCGTCCCGGCAGGCTCATGGCTGTGGCAGGCCTCTCCCCAGTCGTTTTTTGGGCACCCTATTTCGCCGGCGCGGCGCTCCGGGACGGCTCCCTGAGCTTCTCCCCCGAGATCTGGAGCGGAACGCTCGTCTGGACCGGGCTGGGAATGCTGGCACTGGCGGCTCTCATGTTGAAGGTTCGGGCCGGGACCGGCGCCGACGGAGATCCAGGGACCGGATAGGGGCCCGTCAGGGGCGTCGAATCTGCAGCGGGACCGGCCTCCATCCACAACACGCGGAGGACGGTTCCTCAGAATGTCAGACCCCGGTTGCACACTGGATTCATGGAAAACCAAGCTGTACAGGAATTTCACGTCACGTACTTCGACGCCGACTGTGGCCGGGCCCAGTCAGAGGTCTTCGAGACGCTCGCAGAGGCTGAGCGCTTCGCCTGCCGGCACTGCCACGGCCAGGACAACTGGGCCGTGGTGGACGCCGTCGTGGTGGAGCATATCCAGGTCGCTGCCTAGGAGTCCCACCAAAACGGTGCCCGGGAAAGCCGCGTCGCTGCCAGTGGTTAAAGGCGTCAGCCCGCGCTGCCAGGCATTTGCCGGCAGCGCGGGCTGACGTTGTTTGACGGGAGCCTGCAGGCCACGGTGGGCCCGGCTCCCCGCGTCGCGGGTTAGGCGAAGTCGGAGACCGCGGGATCGGCTCCGATGCGGCCTTCGCCGCTGGCGGTGCGGTCCAGCTTGTTGATGGCCTCAACATCCTCGGCGTCCAGGGACACCTCAAGGGCTGCGAAGTTCTCCTTGATGCGTGACTCGGTCACGGACTTGGGAATAACCACGTTGCCGATCGCCAGGTGCCACGCGATGACCACCTGCGCGGGGGTGGCCTGGTGCTTGTCGGCGATGGACGCGATGGTGGGGTCCTTCAGCAACTCGCCGCCCTGGCCCAGCGGAGACCATGCCTGGGTGAGGATGCCCTTGGAGGCTCCGAACTCACGCAGTTCACCCTGGTTGAAGTAGGGGTGCAGTTCGATCTGGTGGATTGCCGGGACCACGCCCGTCTCGTCGATGATGCGCTGCAGGCCCTCGACGGTGAAGTTGGATACGCCGATGGACTTGACCCGGCCGCGCTTCTGAAGCTCGATCAGCGCCTTCCAGGTGTCAACGTACTTGTCCTGCTTGGGCTGCATCCAGTGGATCAGGTAGAGGTCCAGCGTCTCCAGGCCAAGCCGGTCCATGGACTCCTCGAAGGCGGCGAGGGTTGACTCGTAGCCCTGGTCTGCGTTCCACAGCTTGGTGGTGATGAAGATCTGCTCCGGGGAGAGGCCGGAACCGGCGATGGCGCGGCCCACGCCGGCCTCGTTGCCATAGATCTTGGCCGTATCGATGTGGCGGAAGCCGGCTTCGAAGGCCTGGCGGACAACCTTTTCAGCCACGTCGTCCTCAACCTGCCACACACCGTAGCCGAGCTGGGGAATCGTGTTTCCGTCGTTGAAAGTCAAGGTAGGTGAAGGAGTCATGCTTTCATCCTGCCAAAACAGGGCCCGGGAATGCGCTCGATCCGCGCCTTGTCAGCCAGTCGCGTAACCCCAAAATTCCCAAGCAAATCGGGAATATTTCACTCAGCTGCCAAACGCCGTCCGCTGGCTATTCCCCGCGAAGCTGCCTCTCGGCGTCCTCAACCTGCTGGAAGACGGCCTCGGCACGGCGCCGCACGGACGCTGCTCCTACGGGCACGGGGCCGACGGCGAGCCGAAGCATCGCTGCAGCTTCGGCCGTGGTGGCCAGCGAGTTTCCGGCCTTGGACAGTGACCGGTGCACGTCCGCGAGGGCGGCGGGTATGTCCAGGCCCTCACTGGGCGCACGGCGCTGCGCCTCCATGCACACCACCCGGACCCGCTGCAGGAGCGCGGCGAGTTCGTTGGCGATCTCCACCAGTTCGGCGTACAGCTGGTCGTCTTCCACGCCCTCGAGCACCTGGTGGAAGCGGTCCAGTCCGCGGTGGAAGCGGTCGTGGGCGCGGCGCCACAACCCCTTGCCCAGTTCCGCATCATCCTTGCGCCCTTGCCGGGCGGCGCTGAAAAAGCCCAAGCGGAACCTACAGGTACTGGCCGGGACCGTGGTCCGGTTCGTCACGCCCGCTGGCCGGGGACGGAGCTCCAGGGCGGGCGCCCGCCGGTGCCCGCTGGGGCTCGCCGTTCTCACCAATCACGACGCCGGGCGCGATCATGGTGCCGGGCGGCAGCTGGCGCAGCTGCATCTGCGCGGCGGCCTGCTGCTGGGCGGCGTGCTGGGCCGCGATGGCGGTCTGGATACCGTGGAAGAGGCCCTCGAGCCAGCCGACCAGCTGGGCCTGGGCGATCCGGAGTTCGGCGTCCGAGGGCGTGGCTTCGTCGGAGAACGGCAGGCTGATCCTGTCCAGTTCCGCCACGAGCTCCGGCGCCAGGCCGTCCTCGAGCTCCTTGATGGAGCGTTCGTGGATGGCAGCGAGCCGGCCACGTGCAGCGTCGTCCAGCGGCGCAGACTTCACCTCTTCAAGGAGCTGGCGGATCATGGTGCCGATCCGCATCACCTTGGCCGGCTCGTCCACCAGGTCCTGCAGGCTGCTGCCCCGGGGCTTGCCGTCCCCGGCGGACGGATCCTGCACGGATTCCTGTGCGTCGTCAACGGGGGTGCCTTCTACCGGGAGGTCCTCAGCTGCCTGAGTGTCTTTGGGATCGCTCATGCGTTCATACTCTCATGGCCTATCCGCCCGGGGCCCGCCAGGAAGCCTCCTGGCGGGCTTGTCCGCTGCCGGCACAATCAGCAGCACCTGCCCTGCGGGTTGCTGTCCTGGCGGTCCGTCCGGTCCCGCCAGAACTCCCGCTCGGTCAGGGGTGCCTCCTGGTGCCCTGCGGCCCTGTGGTGTTCCAGGTACTTGGCGTAGGCGTCAGCGCCCATCACGCCGCCCAGGTAGCGGGCGAACCCGCGGAACCCGCTGGCCACCAGGGCGATGCCGCTGCTCATCAGTGCCCGGCCCGTTCCAGCCGGGCGTCGGCGGGCACTTTCTCCCACTCGGCCGCCAGTTCACGTTCGGCGGTGGTGGGAACCAGCCCCGCAGGGGCGAAGACGCGCGACGGCACGAACGGGTCCTCGTTGTCCGTGGTGGCTGTCCCGGCCGCCCTGTCACGGAAGGCCTTGACCGTGGCGAGTACCGCCGTCGCAATCACGATGATGCTGAGCACCACGAAGATCACGGACAACCAGCCCTGGATGGCGGTGTTGCGGACTACAGCTTCCATGGCGGCCACGCTCTTGGCGGTGCCGAACTCGGTCTTGCCGTCCGCCAGCGCCTTGCTGAAGGCAGCGTTGTTCGCGAAATATCCCACCGCCGGGACGGGCGAGAAGATCTTCTGGTAGCTGGCCGTGATGGTCACCACCGCGGCGAACGCCAGCGGAAGGGCCACGATCCACAGGTATTTGAAGGTACCCCGCTTGGCGACGATGGCCAGGCACACGGCCAGTGCGATGGCGGCCAGCAGCTGGTTGGCGATGCCGAAGAGCGGGAACAGGGTGTTGATGCCGCCCAGCGGATCGGTAACGCCCATCAGCAGCACGGCGCCCCAGGCAAGGACCATGATGGCGGTGCAGAGCCAGGCACCGGGCCGCCAGGAGGCTTCCTTGAACTTCGGGATAAAGTTGCCGATCGAGTCCTGCAGCATGAACCGGGCAACGCGGGTGCCGGCGTCCACGGCGGTGAGGATGAAGAGTGCCTCGAACATGATGGCGAAGTGGTACCAGAAGCCCATCAGCGCCGTACCGCCGACGAACTGGTGCATGATGTGGGCCAGGCCCACGGCGAGCGTGGGGGCGCCGCCGGTACGGGACACGATGCTCTGCTCGCCGACGTTCCGGGCCGTCTCTGCCAGCAGGTCGGGGCTGATGTTGACCCCGGCCAGGCCCAGGCTGTTGACCCAAGTGGCCGCGGTTTCGACGGTTCCGCCGGTCAGGGCAGTGGGGGCGTTCATGGCGAAGTAGAGGCCACGGTCGATCGAGATGGCGGCGACCAGGGCCATGATGGCCACGAATGACTCCATCAGCATGCCGCCGTAGCCGATGTACCGGGTCTGCCGTTCCTTTTCCACCAACTTGGGGGTGGTGCCGGAGGAGATCAGGGCGTGGAACCCGGACAGGGCGCCACAGGCGATGGTGACGAACAGGAAGGGGAACAGGGCCCCGGAGAAGACAGGCCCGTTCTCCCGGCCGGCGAACTCGCTGAAGGCCGGGACGGTGACTTCGGGCCGGACCACGATGATGGCCAGCGCCAGCATCACTATCACGCCGATCTTCATGAAGGTGGAGAGGTAGTCGCGCGGGGCGAGCAGCAGCCACACCGGCAGGATGGCGGCGATGAAACCGTAAATGATCAGGCCCCAGGCGATGGTCACCTTGTCCAGGTGGAACACGGCTGCGCCCCATTCGGTCTGCGCCACGAGGCCGCCGCCGATGATGGCGGCCATCAGCAGGACGAAGCCGATGATGGAGACCTCCATGACCTTGCCGGGGCGCAGGTAGCGAAGGTAGACGCCCATGAACAGGGCGATGGGGATGGTCATGCCTACGGAGAACACGCCCCACGGGCTTTCACCCAGGGCGTTGACGACGACGAGCGCCAGGATAGCCACGATGATCACCATGATGAGCAGGGTGGCAATGAGGGCCGCGGTGCCGCCGATGACGCCGAGTTCCTCGCGGGCCATCTGGCCCAGGGAGCGGCCGCCGCGGCGCATGGAGAAGAACATCACCAGGTAATCCTGGACGGCGCCGGCGAGGACGACGCCGACGATGATCCAGATGGTGCCGGGAAGGTAGCCCATCTGGGCTGCGATGACCGGGCCCACCAGCGGGCCGGCGCCGGCGATGGCGGCGAAGTGGTGGCCGAACAGCACGTTGCGGTCCGTGCGGACGTAGTCCTTGCCGTCGGCCTTGTACTCGGCCGGGGTGGCGCGGCGGTCGTCAGGTTTGGTGATGTACCGCTCGATCACCTTCGAGTAGAAGCGGTAGCCGATGAGGTACGTGCACACGGAGGCGAAGACGAACCAGATGGCATTGACGGTTTCACCGCGGACGATCGCCAGCATGAACCACGCGACGCCGCCCAGCAGGGCGATGGCGGCCCAGAGTGCGATCTTTGCCGGCGTCCATTTCCGGTCCTCGGCCTCGAGCCGGGCCTCATCCACGGCGGCCGGGGGAAGATCCGGGTCTGTGGCCAGTCCGCCCTCCGCCCGGGATCCGTTCTTCCGTTGGTCAGGCACTCCGGCCATGTCTCCTCCTTGAGAGTTATCCCACTTCTGCTACGGGCACCCTACCAACGGGTAGCCCGGCGGAGACGCCCGACGGCGGCGCGGCGCCGGCCTGTGCGGTGAACGGCACCGACCCGGCGACGAACGAGGGGGCTTCCTGCTAGGCCAGGCCGCGCCGGGACAGCGGCAGGCCGGAGCGCGTGCAGGCCCACGCAAGCGATGCGCCGGCGAACGGAACGGCAACCACGAGGGCCAGCAGGTGCAGCCAGGGAACCTCCACCGCGGTCCGCATATCGGTGGACAGGACCAGCAGCAGTGCGGGCACTGCTCCCGCCAGCGCCCCCAGCAGGGCTCCGACGCCGCTGGTGAACAGGGCCTGGGAACCTGCCAGTGCCCTGCGCAGCCGGGGTGACGCGCCGACTCCGGCAAGGGTGGCATGGTCCGTGCGGGCGTCGGCAAGGGACAGCCCTGTGGTGATGCCGGCTGCGCTGAAGGTGATGAACGCGGCGGCGGCCACGATGGACCAGCCCATCCACTGGCTGCCCTGGGAGATGCCCGGTTCCGGCTGGAAGGGCATGCCGGGCTGCCCGTAGACGGCAGCGGCTGCAGCGGAGGCTGCATCCGCTTCAGCCGCCGCCGGGTACTTCGCCAACTGCACCAGCACGCCGGTGGGTGCCGCGCGCAGGTCAAGGCGCCGGGCTGTTTCGGGTGAGACGACGCCGTAGTAGGGGACCGCGACGGCCGGTTCGAGGACCGCTGCGGCCAAAGTGGTGTTGCTGACCACTGAAGGGACAGTGCCGGGTCCTGAGGGCGCCGGCCCCTGGGTCCGCACATCCTTGGCCTGCAGCACGGCCTTTCCGTCATGGACGAAGACCTGGTTGGTCACCACCATCCCGCCGGCCTTCAGCACCGCGAGCGCCTCCGGGGATGCGTCCCGGCCCAGCGCTGCCCGGATCTCCTCCCCGCCGCCCACCAGGATGGCCCGGTCGGACGGCTGTTCATTGACCATGGATCCGCGGCACCGCCAGTCCGCCCGGTCTACGAGCCTTCCCTGCGGCGTCTTGGGACACTCGTTGGCCTGTGGTGTGGCCAGTGAAAAAACCAGGCAATTAGAGGTGTCCGTCCGTGCCGGGAGCCCTGGATCGGCCGGTCCTTCCGGGCAGCTGCGCAGGCCTTCAGGAGCCGTGATGAGTTGGGTCGATTCGACAGTGCCCAGCGCCTCCGCCAGCGCGGACGAGAGCGCGGTCGCATCCACCCGCAGCGGCGGCCGCCTGCTGCCATCGGCAGCGAGTGGCTGGTCCACCGTAAGGGGCAGGTACGCCTGGTTTTCCAGGGCGCCCCAGTAATGCGAGTCCCGCAGCCCGGCCTGCTGGCTGGCTGACAGCACCAGGGCGGCGCTTGCCAGGGTGGCGGCGGCGAGGACGGCGGCCACCGCGGGGACACTCCGGCCGCGGTTCCTCGCTGAGTCCCGCACGGCCATCCGGAGGGAGAGGGAGAGCCATTGTGTCCGGGACGTCAGACGGAGGATCAGCCAGCCGGTCAGCAGCACCAGGCCGGCGACCCCCATGACCGCCCCCGCAATCAGCATCGTGACCACCACCGGCAGTTGCTCTGCCTGCCTGTCCGGGTCGGCGGTGGAACTGCCCAGAAGCCAGCCCGCCGCCAGCAGACCAGCGGCAAATGCCAGCGCGATGACGCCGGCCAAGGTGGTGCGGCGCCCCGTGGTCGCTGGCGCCCGTCCGGATTTGAGCGCACCCAGCACTGCCTGCCTGGACACCTGGCGCGCCGGGACCAACGCGGCCAGCACGCAGGCGCCCAAGCCCATGGCCATGGCCAGGGCGGTCAGGAGGAGGTCCGGGTGCAGGCCTGCCAGCCGGGCGGAACCGGTGGAACGGACCACGTGGACGACGACGGCAGCGGCCCCCAGCCCCACTGCGGCGCCGGCGGCCACGGCCACGCTGCCAAGCCACAGTCCACCGGCAGTGACGACGGCTCCGATTGTGGAAGTATCCGCTCCGGAGGAGGCCAGCAGTGCCAGCTCACGTACCTGGCGCTTGGCGCCGACGGCGAAGGCGGCACCGGCCAGCAGGCCCACTTCGAGCAGTGCGAGCGCGCCGACCAGGCCGAAAGTGGCATAGACGCTCACCAGCACCGGGGTGTTGTCGTGTAGCCGGAAACCAGGAACAGTGCGCTGGCCGGCGGGCGGCGGGTCCAGCACTACACTGCGGGAGAGCACGCCTACGCCTTCGCTGTTGGCCTCTTTGATCTGTTGCCAGGTGACCGGTTCCGGGCCCACCAGGTAGTAGGACACGGACTGGCGGGTCAAGGGGCCCGGCGCAAGTTCCGCGGGCGCCTGGCCGGCCTTGAGGTACAGGATGCTGTTGCTGTCCGCGGCGGAAGCGTCACGGATGGTACCCACCGGGACAAAGGTTCCTGCCGACGTCGTAAATTCCTGGCCGAAGGCGAGGTGGAACCGCGCCATCAGCCCCGGCGAAACCAGCACCTCCGTCCCGTCGTGCGGTGCGCGGCCGGCCAGCAGGCTGTACTTGCCCTCAAAAGCCGGATTGAGCGCGTCAACCTCGCGGCCCTGCAGGGAAACAAGGGCCGCGCCCACACCGGTGGTTAGCGTAAGCGTCCGCTGCGGAAGGACCTCGTAGCCCGCCGGGATGGCGTCGGCAGGGTTTGTCCGCTGGAAGTCCGGGTCGTAGCGGCCGGAGCTGGAAGCGACCGCACCGTCATTAAGCGGGTCCTGCAGGGAGTCCGCGCTGGGAACCGGCAACACACTGAACCGCGCCTGGGTGTTGCCCAGCTCGTACCGGACAATCTCCCCGGGCGTGCGCTGGGAGCTCTGGTAGAGCGTGGCGGCGCCGGTCATGCCCGCCACCGGCAGCATGATCAGCAGGACGATCAGGAGCGAGCGTCCCTTATGGCGGGCGATGTCGCGGCGGGCCAGCCGCAAGGCAACCCGGCGGCCGCTCCGGCGGCCCTGGGGCGCGGGAGCGAGGTCAAGCGGCATCAGAGTCCGGCCTGCGTGAGGAGCATCGTGGGGTCGTGCATGGCTGCCGCCTGGTCAATGATGCGTCCATCGCGCAGGAAGACCACCCGGTCCGCCCAGGCCGCGTGCCTGGCCTCGTGCGTTACGAGCATGACGGCGGCACCGGCGTCGGCGCGGGACCGCAGGACCTCCATGACTCCCTGGCCCGTGGTCGAATCGAGCGCGCCGGTGGGTTCGTCGGCCAGGATCAGCCGCCGCTGGCCCACGATGGCGCGGGCAATGGCCACGCGCTGCTGCTGGCCGCCGGACATCTGGTCCATGAACCGGTCCGCGAGTTCAGGGATGCCCACTTGCCGGAGCGCATCGGCGGCCTGGCGGTGCGCCTTCCGGGCCGATGTTCCGTCCAGCTCCAGGGGCAGCGCCACGTTTTCCGCGGCGGTCAGCGTGGGGACGAGGTTGAAGTCCTGGAACACGTAGCCGACGGCCCGGCGGCGCAGGCGGGCAAGGTCATTCAGGCCCAGCCCGGCCAGGGGCGTGGACTCGACGAAGACAGCGCCCGACGTCGGCCGGTCCAGTCCGCCGGCAAGGGCCAGCAGGGAGGACTTGCCGGAGCCCGACGGGCCCATGACCGCGACGAACTCCCCCGCGGAGATGGTGAGGTCAACGTCGCGGAGTGCCGCGACCGCCGTCGCGCCTTCCCCGAAGGTCCTGCCAACCTTGGCGAGCTCAAGGACCTGCTGCGGCCCCTGGACGCTCACCGGCGGCTGTCCGCGTTGAGCGGGGCGTCTTCCGTGGCCCCGTTGGACGTCTTCCGCGGGGCACCCGTGGCAGCGGCCTGGGCCTGCTGGACCATCCTGGCCTCGCACAGGTCCAGCCAGCGGACCTCCGCCTCGGTCTGGAAAATCAGCGAATCCAGGACCAGGAGCCAGGCGGTGTCGCCGGCCCTCTGGTTGGCCGCGGTGTCACGGCGCGCCTTGGTGTAGTCCTGAAGGGCCCGGATGGATGCCACCCGCTGGGCCTGGATGATCGCCTGCACGTCCACGCCGGGCAGCGTGACGGCGAGGGCGAGCTTGATGGCCAGCTCATTCCGCGGCGGGTTGTTCCGCTCCACCGGAGCCGCGAACCAGCTGCGCACCTCCGCTTTTCCGGCGGGGGTGATGCTGTACACCACGTGCCCTTCGCCGTCGTCGCCTTCCTTGGCCACCAGGGCATCGCGTTCCAGCCGGTCCAGGGTGGTGTACACCTGTCCGATGTTCAGGGGCCAGGTGGCTCCGGTGCGGTTCTCGAACTCGACCCGAAGCTGGTAGCCGTAACGCGGCTGGTCCTGCAGCAGGGCGAGGAGGCTGTGGCGTATCGACATGGTGCTCCCCCGGGCTGGTCATTGTCGGTATGCACAGGCCCCCAAGACCCGTGCATACCGCGTATGGTCAGCGTAACGCCCAAGACTTCCGGGCGCAATACCGGGTATGCAACAGGAGTTGCTACATGACCAGCAGGACTTTGCCCACGTGGTCGCCGCTGTCAAAGTAGCGGTGGGCCGCACTGACCTGGTCCAGCGGGAAGGTTTTGGCAACGAGCGGGCGGATCCTTCCATCGGCCACCAGCGGCCACACGGCGTCACGGACGGCGGTCATGATGGCGCCCTTTTCCGCCACCGGACGCGGCCGCAGGGCTGTAGCCACCACGGCAGCCCGCTTCTTCAGCAGCAGCCCCAGGTCCAACTCGCCCTTGGCCCCGCCCTGCAGGCCGATCACCACCAGGCGGCCATAGTCCGCCAGGGCATCCACATTCTGCTGGAGGTACTTGGCCCCCACCACATCCAGGATGACGTCCGCGCCCTTGCCGTCATTCTGCCGCCGAAGGCTCTCCGGGAAGTCTTCCTCTTTGTAATTGATGGCAATGTCCGCCCCGAGGAACGCTTTGGCAGTGCTGACCTTTTCCTCGGTGCCGGCCGTCGTGGCCACCTTGGCACCGAACGCCTTGGCCAGCTGGATGGCCATGGTGCCGATCCCGCCGGTGGCACCGTGGATGAGGACCGTTTCGCCCGGCTGCAGCTGCGCCGTCATGATCAGGTTGGAGTAAACCGTGGCGGCCACCTCAGGGAGGGCTGCCGCCGTGACCAGGTCCACCCCCTCAGGCACGCGCAGCACCTGCTCGGCCGGAACGGCCACCTGTTGCGCATAGCCACCGCCGGCCAGCAGGGCCACCACCTTGTCCCCCAGCGAGAACGGCTTGCTGACGCCGGGGCCGAAGCCGGCGATCCTGCCGGAAATTTCCAGCCCGGGAACTTCGGAGGCGCCGGGCGGCGGCGGGTAGAACCCGCGGCGCTGCTGCACATCGGCGCGGTTGAGGCCGGCCGCCACCACATCAATCAGCACTTCACCCTGGCCGGGCACGGGGGCATCCACGTCCCGGACTTCCAGCACCTCCGGGCCGCCCGGCTCCGAAATGTAGACGGCTTTCATGGACCTCTCCCGTTCCTGACTCAAATCCTGGCTGCAACCAGTGTGCACCGGGCACCTTCCCCGGCCTGTTTTGTTGCAGGCAAGTGCCTATGAAACACTACTAGCTGAGGAAGGTTGTCCGAGCGGCCGAAGGAGCTGGTCTTGAAAACCAGTGTGCGGTAACCCCGTACCAAGAGTTCGAATCTCTTACCTTCCGCAAAGGGAACCCCTGGCAGCCGGAAACGGCCGCCAGGGGTTTTTGCCTTTAACCCCACTGCTTCGGCGCCAGCGGGCGCGACTGCGGATGATCCCTGTTGCCGGGACGTAAATTCTTTGGACTAACCCCTGCCAAAGCCCGGCCGGAAGGCTACCCGCCGGTATCGTTTGTGATTGCCGGCACACCTGCGTGTTTGCCGGCATCGTCACTCCCGCCAACAGCATTTCCGGTACGGGTTGGGGAAGCCCGTACCGGAAGGCGTGGCGTTCCGCTGGGGAACGTCCCGCCGAATGCACGCGCCAGCCACCTTGCGTTCATTCAGTGCTGCTGTCATGAGCCGGACACCCACTTGACCAGGAGCAGGACTGCACACCTGGTCCGACCGGTACAACCGGACGCACCCTCCCGGGCCACCCACCCGGGACACCTCAATGAAAGTAAGAGCGGATGCATCAAAAAACATGGAAGTTGACGCTGGGCACAGCGTTGTCGGCGGGGCTTATCGCAGCCCCGCTGGCAGCTGTGCCGGCGATTGCGGACAACACAGCCGCGGAGGTCTCAGCCGCGGCCGGCACCTCCCCCGTTGTGATCAACGAGGCCTACCTGAGCGGCGGCAGCAGCGGCGCCGCCTACAAGAACAAATTTGTGGAGCTTTACAACACCTCCGACGCTCCGGTGTCCCTTGACGGCTGGTCCGTGCAGTACCGCTCCGGCAGCGGCACGGCGGCGCCAAGCGGGGTGGCCGCCCTCGCGGGATCCATCCCGGCCAAGGGCTACTACCTGGTGCAGGGCGGCAGCAACGGCGCCAACGGCGCCGACCTGCCCAAGCCCGACCTCGTGGCCAGCGCCCTGAACTTCGCCGGCGCCTCCGGCACCATCGTGCTCGCCAAGCAGCCCACCGCCGTCGGACTTCCCACCGGCTCAGTGGTGGAAACCGCAGGCGAAGCCGACCTCCTGGGCTACGGAACCTCGAACACCTTTGAGACCCAGGCCGCCGCGGCGCCCGCCTCGAACACCGATGTGAAGAGCCTCAACAGGAGCGCCGGCGCGGACAGCAACAACAACACCGCAGACTTCACCCTCAGCGCCGCCATCACGCCGACGTCCACCGGCGGTGCTGCTCCCGCGCCGGACCCCACGCCGGCCCCTGACCCAGTTGCCAGGACCATCGCCGAAATCCAGGGCACCGGGACGGAAAGCCCGTTGACAGGCGCAGCCGTCACCACCCAGGGCAAGGTCACTGCAGCGTTCCCCACCGGCGGCCTCAATGGTTACTACATCCAGACCCCGGGCACCGGCGGCGACCTCACGGCCACCAACCATGCCGCATCCGACGGCATCTTTGTCTACTCCCCTGCCACGGTGGGTTCGGTGCAGGCAGGCGACTACGTCCAGGTGACCGGCACCGTGGCCGAGTACTACGGGATGACCCAGCTCAACGTCACGGCGGCATCGGGCCTTACCAAGCTGACCGACGCCGCACCCGAGGTCAAGCCCACCATCTTCACCCTCCCCGCCACGGAAACCTTCCGCGAGTCGCTGGAAGGCATGCTGCTGGCGCCGCAGGGCCCCCTGACGGTGAGCGACAACTACAGCCTGAACCAGTACGGCGAGATCGGCCTCGCAGGCGGGACCACCCCGCTCGAGCAGCCCACCGCCGTGGCACCGTACGGCTCGGCGGAGTACACCGCCGTCGCGGCGGAGAACGCGGCACGCGGCATCAAGCTGGACGACGGTGCCAGCACCAACTTCCTCAAGGACGCCACCACCAAGGCCGAGGTCCTGCCGTACCTCACCACCACGGACCCCGTGCGGGTGGGCTCGCCTGTCAGCTTCACCACCAACGTGGTGCTCGGCTACGCCAACAACTCCTGGAAGCTGCAGCCCCTGACCCACCTGACCGAGGCCAACAAGTCCACGGTCCAGCCGGCCAGCTTCGGCGCCACCCGCACCGAGGCTCCCGCAGCTGTGGGCGGCAACCTGAAGATCGCCTCCTTCAACGTGCTGAACTACTTCCCCACTACGGGCGACACCCTGTCCGGGTGCACCTTTTACGAGGACCGGGCCGGCAACCCGATCACCGTCCGCGGCGGCTGCAACGCCCGCGGTGCGGCCACTGCCGAGAACTTGAAGCGCCAGCAGGACAAGATCGTTGCCGCCATCAGCAAGTCCGGCGCCGACGTGGTCACCCTGATGGAGGTCGAAAACTCGGCGCAGTTCGGCAAGGACCGCGACGACGCCCTGGCCAAGCTGGTCGAGGCTCTGAACGTTCCCACGCCCGGTATCTGGGACTACGTCCGCACGCCTGCCAACGCTCCGCCACTGGCCGACGAGGACATGATCCGCACCGCGTTCATCTACAAGAAGGCCGCTGCAGAACCTGTCGGTGAATCGATCATCCACAACGACACCGTTGCCTTCGCCAGCGCCCGCAAACCGCTGGCCCAGGTGTTCAAGCCCGTGGGCGGCGCTGCCGGCAGCGAGTTCATTGCCATCGCCAACCACTTCAAGTCCAAGGGCTCGGCCGCAACGCCGGATGACGCGGACAAGGGCCAGGGCGCCTCCAACCTCGCCCGCACGGCCCAGGCCACGTCCCTGCTGGACTTTGCCAACTCCCTGCAGGCCACCAAGGGCACGGACAAGGTCTTCCTGATCGGCGATTTCAACTCGTACGGCAAGGAAGATCCCATCAACGTCCTGACCGGGGCCGGCTACGTCAACCAGGATGACAAGGCGAAGAACGCCGACGGCTCGGCCAAGCACTCCTACCTGTTCGGGGGCCTGGCGGGCTCCCTGGACCACATCCTGGCCTCGCCCGCCGCCAATGCGGTGGTATCCGGTGCGGACATCTGGAACATCAACTCCGTTGAATCCGTGGCCCTGGAGTACAGCCGCTACAACAGCAACATCACCAATTACTACGCCCCGGACCAGTTCCGCGCCAGCGACCACGACCCCGTGGTGGTGGGCCTGAACCTCCCCTCCATACCTGCCAGCGTTGACCTGAACTTCCTGAACATCAACGATTTCCACGGCCGGATCGACACCAACACCGTGCAGGCGGCAGGCACCATCGAGAAGCTGCGCGCTGCGGCTGCTCCCGGTGCCACGGCGTTCCTGTCCGCGGGCGACAACATCGGCGCCTCCCTGTTCGCCTCCGCGGTTGCCAAGGACCAGCCCACCATCGACGTGCTGAACGCCCTGGAGCTGAAGGCATCGGCCGTAGGCAACCACGAGTTCGACGGCGGTTGGGCGGACCTGCGCGACCGCGTCATTGCCGGCGGCACCAACGCCAAGTTCCCCTACCTGGGCGCCAACGTCTACAAGAAGGGCACCACCGAACCGGTCCTGCCGGAGTACACCGTGCTGGACATGAACGGGATCAAGGTGGCCGTGATCGGCACCGTTACCCAGGAAGTTCCGTCCCTGGTGACGCCGGCCGGCATCGGCGACCTCGACTTCGGCGACCCCATCGAGGCGATCAACCGGGCAGCCGCGAAGATCTCGGCGGACAAGCTCGCCGACGTGATCATCGTTGAGGATCACGACGGCGCCGGCTCCGGCGTGGTGGAAGGCGCCACCCTTGAACAGGAAGTGGCAGCCGGCGGACCTTTCGCCAGGCTGGTCACCGAGACGTCCCCCGAGGTGGATGCCATCTTCACCGGCCACACGCACAAGGAATACGCCTGGGACGCCCCCGTTCCCGGCGTGGCAGGCAAGACCCGGCCCATCGTGCAGACCGGCAACTACGGCGAAAATGTGGGCCAGATCCAGCTGACCGTGGACACCGCCACCAAGGAGGTGGCCGCGTACAAGGCCGGGAACGTCAAGCGCAGCACGGATCCTGCCGCGGACCTGGTTGCCGCCTACCCGCGCGTGGCCGCCGTCGACGCCATCGTCAAGAAGGCCTTGGCAGATGCCGCCGTCGTTGGCAACCAGCCCGTCGGGTCGGTTACCAAGGACATCACCACCGCGTTCACCACGGATGCCACCGGCACCGCCAAGCGCGATGACCGCGGCAGCGAATCCACCCTGGGCAACCTGGTGGCCGACTCGCTGCTTGATTCGCTGAAATCCGCCGACCTCGGCGGCGCGGAGATCGGCGTTGTGAACGCCGGTGGCCTGCGCAACGAGCTGTACTACGCGCCGGACGGCACCATCACTTACGCCGAGGCCAACGCGGTGCTCCCGTTCGTGAACAACCTGTGGACCACGTCCCTGACCGGTGCGCAGTTCAAGACACTCCTGGAGCAGCAGTGGCAGACCAACCCGGACGGCACGGTCCCCAGCCGCGCCTACCTGCAGCTGGGCCTGTCAAAGAACGTGAACTACACCTATGACGCCGCCCGTGCGGCCGGTGACCGGATCACCTCGGTCCGGGTGAACGGCGAGCTGCTGGACCCGGCGAAGTCCTACCGGGTGGGCACATTCAGCTTCCTGGCAACCGGTGGGGACAACTTCCGGGTCTTCACTGAAGGCACCAACACCCGGGATTCCGGGCTGGTGGACCGGGACGCTTGGATCGGCTACCTGCAGAAGAGCAGCCCCCTCTCCCCGGATTTCGCCCGCCGTTCCGTGGCTGTCACCAACACCACGGCCGCCGGGGTCAAGCCCGGAGAGCCCATCACCCTGGCAGTATCCAAGCTGGACCTGACCTCCCTGGGCAGCCCTGTGAACACCGTGCTGGAGGCCTCACTCACTGACGCCGCCGGCACGGTGACGCCGCTCGGCACTGTTCCGGTGGCTTCCGGCGCTGCATCAGTGAACCTGGCGGTCCCTGCCGGCGCTGCGGAGGGCACCGCAACCGTGGTGCTCACCGCCGTCGAGTCCGGCACCGTGGTGAAGGTTGCCGTACTGGTTGGCGCGGACACCCCGGCGCAGCCGGTCTGCGTCCCTCCGGTCAAGCCCACCCGCCCGGCCGACGTCAGGGGCCAGGCGAACTACGGCCAGGCCATGGCCGAGTACCGGGCCTGCCTACGCGGCTAAAACAGCAGATGCGCCATCACTTTTCGTTCCTATTCCGCCGGTTTAGGGACCAAAGTGATGGCGCATCGCCGTTTAAGCCCGGTTGAGAATGGCGGCCGCGATCTCGTCGGCGTCGCGGAGGGTGCGCTGGCCACTGCGGTATGTCGGGCTGGCCGCCTGGACCGACTCGGCGGCGATTGCCGTGCCCCACTGGGCGGAGGACAACTGCAGTCCCAGTACGTACAGGTTCTGCGTTACGGATCCGTTGGCGGCCACCGGTCGGTAGGGGTGGGGCTCCACGTCCAGGCCGGTGGACTGGATGGGGGCGCCTTCCGGTGTCATCATGAGCTTGGGGCGGACCAGCCCATCAGACAGCAACTGTTCCAGCACCGGGGAGTCGTTGGCTGAGACCCGGTTGCCGGGGGCCAGGGCTTCCACCATGGTCCGGGCGGTGGCGGGCGGGCCTGCAACCCAGGGCGAGGCCGCGGTGAATACCGCCGCTTTCCGGTCCACGCCGAACTTTGGGTCGGGGCCAACAAAGCTCACGACGCCGGCACGTGCCAGGGCGGCGAGCTGTTCGGCCCGCAGCGCCGGCGGCCCGCTGGCCAGGCCCTCAACGAAGGACTCGAACCAGCCACGCAGCCCGGCGACCCACGACTCATCGGTGATGCCGCCGTCGGCCACTGCTGTCTTCAGGACCGCCCGTCCGTGGTGCAGCGCCCCAATGGCCATCTTGACGGGGTCGTCCTCCCCCAGGGCCGAGCGGCGCGCATCGTCGAGCAGGAACTCCACCACTGCCGCGTCATGCTCACCGCGGGACGCGAACGAACGGCCTGCCAGCGGAGCCGTAAGTCCAGGCAGGTCCAGGCGGTGCCGGGGCCCAACGTGGATGGCGAGGACGCTCTCCACGCTGTCCTCCCAGTTGGCAGCGCTGTGCGCGTGCGGCTGCAGCGCCTCCTCCAGCGCGGCCAGGAACGCCGGCGCGTCGGGCACCGCCCCGGGCTGCGAGCGCACCAGCGTTGAGTAGTAGGCCCACAGGGCGTCCCGGTGCAGCAACGGCCAGAGGTCGTGGTCAAAGGACGGACGGATGCCGGTCCTGGCCAGCCGCCCGATCGCTGCCTCCGTGAGGTAGCGCAGCGTGATGGACGGGGCGTAATAGCCAGGTAGGGCCGCCTTGGCCCGGTACGGGGTCCCCCGCCGGGAGGCGGCGATGATCAGCGGTTCCTGGCCGGACGGTTCGTACTCCAGGCCGCTGCCGCTGGGAACGAACTTCCCGCCGCGGCCCTCGGTGAGCTGGCCCATGGTGTCAAAGAAGTTCAGGCCCATGCCACGGACCAGGACGGGTTCGCCGGCGGGGATCCGGGCCCAGTCGACGTCCGCGGGCACGGCTGGAGGAAAATACTGCAACCCCAGCTGCGCGGCTGATGCCTGCAGTTCGCGCTGTTCCGGGTTAAGGCGGGACGGAATGTGCCCCAGCGCCAGCACCACCGAGTCGGCGCGGAGGGTCGCTCCGGTGGCCAGGCCGACGTCGTACGTTCCGTCCCCCACGGGGCGCACCGACTGTGCGGACGTTTGGTGGAATTCGACCGTGACGCCGTCGGGCGCCTTGTCCAGCAGTTCCGCGAGGGTGCTGGACAGGTAGCGTCCGTAGAGGGCGCGGCTGGGGAAGTCAGTGGATTCCAGCACCGCCAGTTCCGCCAGTTCATCGGCCGTGAGGTCAGGCAGCGGGTCCCGCTGCTGCTTGGCCCGCCACTGATCGAACGTAGTGCCGGCAACCGGCGCGGGCAGGGCCGGATCCTGGGGAATCAGGGTGGGATAGAAGGACTGGGTGTTCATGAGGAACAACCGGGACTGCCCCGGCTGCCAGACATGCCCGGGACCGGCCGGGTAGGGGTCCACGACGTCGACGTGCAGCCGCAGGGAGCTTCCCGCGGCGGCAGCGTGGGCGAGCAGCCGCTCCAGCACGCTGGTGCCACGGGGGCCGCCACCGATGATGACGGCCCGGTTGCTCTGCGATAATTCCACGGATCCAGCGTACGGGCTGAAGACGGAGCCTGCGCCCACCGTGTGACTTGCCAGCCATGGGCGATGTTGTTTGGATGGGGCGCATGACCACCACAGCAGCTGATCAAGCGCCCTTTCCCGGTCCCGGCGGGGATACTTCCGGCACCGCACCCCGGGAGACCGCACCGGAACCCGTCGACGAAAACGTGTGGCTGGAGGACATCTACGGCGAAGAGCAGCTGGCCTGGGTCAAGGAGCAAAACTCCCGCACCGAGGACCTGCTGGAGGACGGCGGCTACGCCGAACTGGAAGCCGGCATCCTTGAAGTCCTGGATTCCACCGACCGGATCGCCATGGTGGGCAAGCGAGGCGACTGGTACTACAACTTCTGGAAGGATGGCCGGAACCCCAAAGGCCTCTGGCGGCGCACCACCTGGGACAGCTACTGCACCGACACCCCGGAATGGGATGTCCTGCTTGATGTGGATGAGCTGTCCCGCGCCGAAGGCGTGGAGTGGGTGTTCCACGGCGCAACCTTCCTGCGCCCAGCGGCCGGCGAGCCCTACCGGCTGGCGCTGCTGGCCCTCTCCCCCGATGGCGGCGACGCCAACCGCTACCGCGAGTTCGACGTCGAGGCACGCGGCTTCGTTGATCCGGACGAGGGCGGGTTTGACCTCCCCACTGCCAAGGGCAACGTGTCCTGGCTGGACGAGGACACGCTGCTGGTGGCCTCCACCGCGGACGGGCTGCCCAAGACCGCGTCCTCCTACGCCCGTACGGCAGTGACGCTCAAGCGCGGCGAATCCCTTGCCACAGCGCCGCGCCTTTTTGAGGTACCCGAAGACCACATGATGGCCGTAGCCGCGCACGACTCCACGCCCGGCTTTGAGCGGACCTTCGCCGTGGACTACATCGACTTCTTCAACCGCACCAACTTTGTGCTGCGGGACGGATCCTGGATGGCCATTGACGTCCCCACCGACGTCAACGTCAGCGCGCACCGGGAATGGCTGCTTTTCCGCCCGCAGCAGGACTGGGTGCTGGACGGCAACACCTACCCGTCCGGGTCCCTGCTGGCCGCCAGCTTCGAGGACTACCTCGGCGGCACCCGCCGGCTGACCGTCCTGTTCACCCCGGACGCCCACACCTCGCTGCAGTCCTGGAGCTGGACCCGGAACTTCCTGCTGCTCAACCTGCTCAAGGACGTTTCCTCAGAAATCCGGGTACTCGATCCGTCCCGGGCCAGCGGCACCGACGGTGGCTGGGCCGCCACTCCCCTGGACGCCTGCCCGCCGTTGCACGATGTCAACGCCTACGCCGTGGACGACGAGGATGAGGCACCGGCCGACGGCGGGGCCGGCGACGATTTTTGGCTCATCGCCACCGGCTTCACCACCCCCACCACGCTGATGCGCGGCACGCTGGAGCGGGACGGCGCTGATCAATCCGGCGTGGGGACGCGTGGCGTGGTGAGCCGGCACGCAACGGTCAAGAGTTCGCCGTCATTCTTTGCCGACGGTGACTATGAGGTGGAGCAGCACTTCGCCGTGTCCGACGACGGCACCCGGGTCCCGTACTTCCAGGTGGCGCCGCGGGGGCTGGCTTTGGACGGGCAGAACCCCACGCAGCTGTCCGGCTACGGCGGGTTTGAGGTTTCACGGACACCCGCTTACAGCGGCACCGTGGGCAGGGCGTGGCTGGAGCGGCGGACCACGCTGTCGGACGGAAGCGACGGGAAGGCCCCGCACTCGCGCGGCGGGGTCTACGTGGTGGCAAACATCCGCGGCGGCGGCGAGTACGGGCCGGCATGGCACCGCGCCGCGCTGAAGGAAAACCGGCACCGGGCCTATGAGGACTTCGCAGCCGTGGCCCGCGACCTCATTTCGCGCGGCGTCACCTCGCCCCGGCGGCTGGGCTGCGTGGGCGGCTCCAACGGCGGCCTGCTGGTGGGGAACATGCTCACCCGCTACCCGGAACTGTTCAGGGCCGTCTCCTGCGGGGTGCCCCTGCTTGACATGCGGCGCTACACCAAGCTTTCCGCCGGGCATTCATGGATTGCCGAGTACGGAGATCCTGATGTTCCCGAACAGTGGCAGTACATCAGGACGTTCTCGCCCTACCACCTGCTCAAGGACGCCGTGGAGTACCCGGAAACCTTCATCTGGACAGCCACCTCGGACGACCGCGTGGGTCCTGTCCAAGCGCGCAAAATGGCCGCCCGGATGCTGGCCATGGGGATCCCGAACGTGTGGTTCCACGAGGCCCTGGAAGGCGGCCATGCGGGCGCATCGGACAACCGGCAGGCCGCCGCGCTGCAGGCCCGCAGCCAGCATTTCCTGTGGAAGGCGCTGGCAGGCTGAACGCTTTGCATTCTGCCCTGACGGTCCGGCGGGCAGGCGCCGGCGACATTGAGCGGCTTTCCCAGGTGCATGTCCTCTGCTGGCAGGAAACGTACCGGGGGATGCTGTCCGACGCCTTCCTGGCTGCAGTGGATCCGGCGGGCCGGCTGCGGCTGTGGCGCCACCTGCTGGACCGCCCGGAGCCTGCCGAGGCCTGGGTGGCGTGCGACGGCGGGAAAGTCGTTGGGTTCGCCGGCGCCCGCCGGTTGCCTGCTCCCGGTTCCCCGGAAGGCCACCCGCCGCCGTCGTCCGGAGACCTGGAACTCTGGGGCCTCTATCTACTGGCCTCACACCAGGGCCTTGGGCTGGGCGGCCGTTTGCTGGAGGCGGCCATCGGCACCAGCGCGGCGAGCCTGTGGGTGGCGGCCGGCAACAGCAGGGCCATCGGCTTCTACCGGCGTTTCGGCTTTGAACCCGACGGGGCCGAGGACGTCCTGGCTGACTGGGAGAACCTGCCCGAGATCCGCATGGTTCGCCCGGCCCAACATTTCCTGTAAGGGCAGCACGCCTGCAGTACCGGGCTCGGTCAATGGCGGGAACCGTTTTGCGCTGCATGGCCGGATCTGCGTATCCTTGGTGGGCTAGCAATAGCAATTGGAGACGTGCCAGAGCGGCCGAATGGACTTCACTGCTAATGAAGGGTCGGGGTTAAACTCGACCGGGGGTTCAAATCCCCCCGTCTCCGCGTTTGGCCCCGGTCCTCGGACCGGGGCCTTTTGCGTTAACCGGCACTTTCCGGGAACGCGCTGTCCAGCACACGGACGTGCAGGGCGCCAGTTGATGCCGCGGTGGCAGGATTAGCCCATGGCGGCACGCAGCAACCCACAGCAGCCGGACGGCACCCGTTCAGGATGGAACCCTCGCCTGGCGCTCCTGGTGGCGGCGACCTTCTTCATGGAATTCCTGGACGGCACGGTCCTCACTACTGCCATTCCCAGCATCGCGGCGGACTTCGCCATCCCCGCTGCCGACGTCAACATCACCATGACGGCCTACCTCCTGACAGTGGCTGTTGGAATTCCGATCAGCGGCTGGCTGGCTGAACGGTTCGGTGCCAGGCGGATCTTCTGTGCCGCCATCGCCGTGTTCACCGTCGCTTCGCTGGCCTGCGCCCTGAGCCAGGACCTGGCCACGCTGACCCTGAGCCGCATCGCCCAAGGAGCCGGCGGGGCCATGATGGTCCCGGTGGGAACCCTGGTGGTCCTGCGCGGTACCCCGAAGTCCGAGCTGCTTCGGGCCACCGCATTCCTGGTGTGGCCGGGGCTCCTCGCACCGGTCCTTGCGCCGCTGGTGGGCGGCGCGCTCACCACCTACCTGTCATGGCACTGGATCTTCCTGGTGAACCTCCCCCTCGGCGCAGCAGCGTTTGCCGCTGCCCTGCGCCTGGTTCCGGTAACGCCGGGAGATCCCGGCCGACGGCTGGACTGGACCGGCATGGCGCTGACCACCGTCGGGGTGGGTGCCTTGGTGGCCGGCCTGGAGCTGGCCAGCAGCCATCCGGAGCTGCCCTGGGCCGGAATCAGCGCGCTGGCCGGAGCCGCAGCACTAACCGCCGCCGTGCTCTGGATGCGCCGGGCCCCCCACCCCCTGTTCAATCTCCAGGTTTTCCACGCCCGGACGTTCCGGGCCATGGCCACCGGCGGGTTCATGTACCGGGTGACCATCAGCTCGGTCCCGTTCCTGCTGCCGCTGATGTTCCAGACGGGGTTCGGCTGGTCACCGCTGCAGGCTGGTGCCATGGTGGCAGCGGTATTCGTCGGAAACATCGGGATCAAGCCCGCCACCACCCCGCTGATCCGGAAGTTCGGGTTCAAGGCAATGCTGGTGTTCGCTTCCGTGGCATCAGCCATCACCTTCGCCCTCTGCGCCTTCCTGACGGCGGAGACTCCGGAAGCACTGATGTTCGTACTGCTGGTATGCAGCGGCGCCTTCCGCTCCATCGGCTTTTCGGCGTACGCGTCGGTCCAGTACGCGGACATCCCGCCGGCACAACTCACGTCCGCCAATACGGTTTCGGCCACGATCGTGCAATTGGGCACCGGTTCGGGCATCGCCCTCGCAGCCCTGCTCATCCGAACCTTCAACGGCCCGGCGCTGGTCCCACAGGATCCGGCCGGGCCCTTCCGTGGCGCGTTCCTGGCAATGGCCGTCCTGATGCTCGCCAGCACGGCGGACAGCCTGCTGCTCCCCCGGCACGCCGGGGCGGCAGTGAGCCAGCGGGACCAGTCCCCCAAACCCGGTACCGGCGCAGACGGGGCCGCGCAGCCAACCGCCTCCGGCACCGACGCCGTGTCCAAGCCTGCCCAAGCCGGCAGCACCCAGCCCGCGGTCAGCCTGCCTGCGCCAGAACCAGGGGAAGCACCGCACCCGCCCCGGCCTGCCGGAGGGCGCGCCCCGCGACGGTAAGGGTCCACCGGCTGTCGGCAAGGTCATCGATCAGCATCACGCTCTGGCCCTGGACCGACTGCAGGGCTGCGCCAAGTTCAGGACCCACCACCAACCGGTCCCAAACCCCTGCCAGCCTGTAGGCGCTGTTGCCGCCGCGGCCGCCGGTAGGCCCACCGTGCGCCAACTGCAGCTCGCCCAGGTAGGGGATGCGCCCAATATCGGAGATTCCCCGGGCCAGTGAGCCCACCAGCTGCGGCTTGCTCCGCGACGGGACACCAATAATGGCGGCAGGCCGGCCCGCCCCACTCCAACCCGGGTTCCGGCTGTCCCCGGTTCCCCATTCCCGCAGGACCTGCACACATGCCTGGAGCATCGCAGGGTCCACCGGCCGGTCCTCCGCACCGGCGGCAAACAGCTCCCGCAGGGCACCGCCCCACCCAAGATCCGTCAGCCGGGCCAGGACGCGTCCCTCCGCCAGGCCTTCGCCCGGCTTGAGTTTGCCTTTCACCGGAACTCCCAAACGGTCCATGCCGCTGGGCCACTGCAGCCGCGGTTCCAGGACGCCTCCTGCCCTGCTCAAGGTCTGGCCTGCCGCCGCTGTAGCGTCCGCGGCAACGTCTGCCGGGAACCAGCGGCCCGCACAGTTGTCACAGCGGCCGCAGGGACGGGCTGTCTCGTCATCCAGGACGGAGGTGATGTATTCCATCCGGCAGCCTGCGGTGTCCTGATAGATCACCATGGAGTCCTGCTCGTCCACGCGGGCCTCGGCGATGCGGCTGTACCGCTCCGCGTCGTAAACCCACGGCTGGCCCGTGGACCGCCAGCCTCCGCCGACCCGTTCAACAGCGCCGTCCACTGACAGTACCTTCAGCAGCAGCTCCAGCGGCGTGCGGCGAAGGTCCACCCTGGCCTCCAGGGCCACCGTTGACAGCGCGGTACCGGCCTCGGCCAGCGCCGTCAGCACGGCCGCTGCCTTCTCCTCCGACGGCATGGACGCGGTGGCGAAGTATTGCCAGATTTCCCGGTCCTCGGAGCCTGGCAGCAGCAGGACATCGGCGTTGGCAGCGCCACGGCCGGCGCGGCCCACCTGCTGGTAGTACGCCACCGGCGAGGACGGCGCGCCGAGGTGGACGACGAAGCCAAGGTCCGGCTTGTCGAAGCCCATGCCGAGGGCGGAAGTGGCCACCAGCGCCTTGACCTGGTTGTCCTTCAACAGCTGCTCTGCCCGTTCCCGGTCCGCCGGATCGGTCCGCCCGGTATAGGCAAGCACATTGTGTCCTGCCTCGGACAGCAGCCTGGCGGTGTCCTCCGCAGCGGAAACGGTCAGGGTGTAGATGATGCCGCTGCCGGGAAGATCGGCCAGGTGGGTCAGCAGCCATCCCAGGCGCGCCTTGGAGTCCGGCAGCGACAGGACCCCCAGCCGCAGCGAGTCACGGCCCAGGGAGCCGCGGATGGTCAGGACCCCCGCACCGAGCTGCTCTTCGATATCGTGCACCACCCGGGAGTTGGCCGTGGCGGTGGTGGCCAGGACCGGCACCGAATCCGGCAGCCGCGTGATGAGGTCCGCGATGCGGCGGTAATCGGGACGGAAGTCGTGGCCCCAGTCGGAAATGCAGTGGGCCTCGTCGATGACCAGCAGCCCGGTGCGGCGGAGGAGTTCGGGCAACTGGGTCTCCCGGAATGCCGGGTTGGTGAGCCGTTCCGGGGAGACCAGGAGGACATCAACCTCATCGGCGGCCAGCTGCTCGCGGACGGTATCCCACTCCAACTGGTTGGCGGAGTTGATGGCCACGGCGCGAACCCCCGCCCGGGCGGCAGCGGCCACCTGGTCGCGCATCAGGGCAAGCAGGGGCGAAACGATCAGGGTGGGCCCGGCTCCGCGGCGCCGCAGCAGGAGGGACGCCACGAAGTACACGGCTGACTTGCCCCAGCCGGTGCGCTGGACCACCAAAGCCCGCCGCCCGCCGTCGACCAATGCCTCGATGGCCTCGAACTGGCCGTCGTGGAAGACGGCGCCCGGGTTGCCCACCAGCCCGCGAAGCACCTCAAGCGCCTCGGCATGCGTGGCGGTCCCGGGCGCGTCCGGACCTGCCGTGGCAACTGCGGCGGCGGAAACTGGGGAAGCGTACTGGTTATTGGCCATTGATTCAGTATCCCAGCACCCTCCGACACCCCGCACAGCGTCGCGCTGCCATGTGGAAACGGGCCCGGCACCCGCTACAAAGCAGAGCTGTTACGCAAGTTCTGCCAAAGTCCCCTTGGCCACATGCGCCGCACACGTAAGATAAAGCCCGTGACTAGCGAACAGACAACGACATTTGATCTCTCGGCCTCCTTCAAGGCCTACGACGTCCGTGGGATCGTAGGCGAGTCGATCACCGCCGAAATCGTCGAAGCCGTGGGCGCCGCGTTCGTGGATGTCCTGCAGCTTGAGGGCGAGACCATCGTGGTGGGCGGCGACATGCGCCCCTCCTCCCCCGAGTTCACCAAGGCCTTCGCCAACGGAGCGGCAAGGCGCGGTGCCAACGTTGAGCTGCTGGACCTGATCTCCACGGACGAACTGTACTTCGCCTGCGGTTTCCTCAACCGCGCCGGGGCAACCTTCACCGCCAGTCACAACCCTGCCGAGTACAACGGCATCAAGATGGCCAAGGCAGGCGCCGTGCCCATCTCCTCCGAAACGGGCCTCAAGGACATCCAGGCGCTCGCCGAGCAGTACCTGAACTCCCGGTCCATTCCGGCTGCCGGCACCAAGGGCCTCATCAGCGTGCGCGACGTGCTGAAGGACTACTCCGAGTACCTCCGCAAGCTCGTTGACCTCTCCGCCTCCCGTCCCCTGAAAGTAGTGGTGGACGCAGGCAACGGCATGGCCGGGCTGACCACGCCGGCGGTCCTGGGCGACGCACTGCTGCCCAAGCTGCCTTTCGACATCGTCCCGCTGTACTTCGAACTGGACGGTTCCTTCCCCAACCACCCGGCCAACCCGCTGGAGCCGGAAAACCTCCGCGACCTGCAGGCCGCAGTGATTGAGCACGGAGCGGACATCGGCCTGGCGTTCGACGGCGACGCCGACCGCTGCTTCGTCATCGATGAAAAGGGCGAGCCCGTGTCGCCGTCGGCCATTACCGGCATGGTGGCCCGCCGCGAAATTGCCCGGGCCAAGGCCCAGGGCGAGGAAACGCCCAGCATCATCCACAACCTGCTCACCTCCCGCGCCGTCGCGGAACTGGTGGAGCACGACGGCGGCCGCGCGGTCCGCACGCGCGTGGGCCACTCCTTCATCAAGGCAGTCATGGCCAAGGAAGGTGCCGTGTTTGGCGGCGAGCACTCCGCGCACTTCTACTTCCGCGACTTCTGGAACGCGGACACCGGCATGCTGGCCGCCATGCACGTCCTGGCGGCCCTCGGCGAGCAGGAGGGCCCGCTTTCCGACCTGGCCCGCGAGTACGAGCCCTACGTCAGCTCCGGCGAGATCAACTCCGAGGTGGAGGACAAGCCGGCAGCGGTGGAGCGCGTGCGCCAGGCCTTCGCGGACGAGGACCTCACTATCGACACGCTGGACGGCAGCACGT
Source organism: Arthrobacter sedimenti (assembly GCF_042652025.1). NCBI lineage: Bacteria > Bacillati > Actinomycetota > Actinomycetes > Micrococcales > Micrococcaceae > Arthrobacter > Arthrobacter sedimenti. The sequence continues at coordinate 67,576 of NZ_JBHSDQ010000010.1, forward strand.
TCACGGCCAGCGACGGCAGCTACTGGTTCAACCTGCGCCCGTCCAACACCGAACCGTTCCTGCGGCTCAACGCCGAGGCCACGGACCGGGCCACCATGGAACGCATCCGCGACCGCGTCCTCTCCCTGGTGCGGGCCTAGGACCGGATGACCGACAACACGGGGCAGGCAGCGGACGGCAACGGCGGGCAGGACAGCTGGCGCGATTCCGTCTCCGAAGCCACGGCAACTGACCTGGAGAATCTCCTGGGCACAGGCGTCAGCGCGGCCCAGGAGCAGCTCCAGCGCAATGGCGGCTTCCTGCCCTTCGCACTGACAGTCCAGAACGACGGCGAGGTGCGGCTGGTTGCCGTCTCCCCGGCGGATGCCGGGGAAGGCACGGACGGAGACTTCGACGCCGACGCCATGATCGGCGACCTGCAGGCACTCCTGCGCCAGAACCGTGACGACTTCCGTGCGGCGGCCGTGGTCTGCGACATCCTCCTGGTGGAGGAGGATTCGGACGCCATCCACGTCGCCGCCGAACACCGGGACGGCTCCCTCTTCGCAGCCGTGCTGCCTTACTCCGCCAACGCCACCACCCAGTCCTGGGAATTCGGCGAGCTGGGCGCGGACGCCAGCGAGCCCACTATCTGGGTGGACTAGACCGGAACTGCAGCCATGAAGATCAATGCCTTTGCTGACGTCAGCCTGCGCGCGCTCATGGTGCTCGCGGCCGTACCCGACGGAACGCTGCTCACGACCCAGAGCATCGCGGACTCGGTGGGGACGCCCTACAACCACGTCAGCAAGGCCATGGCCAAGCTGCGCAGCATGGGCCTGATCGAGGTGGTCCGCGGCCGCTCCGGAGGTTCACGGCTCAGTCATGCGGGGCGGATCGCAACAGTAGGCCAGATCCTCCGGCAACTCGATAGCCGCACTGATCCCGCGGACTGCGTGTCTCCCGCCGGAAACTGCCCCCTCATCAACGAGTGCCGGCTGCGCGGCGCCTTGGCCCGCGCACGCGAGGCCTTCTACGCCGAGCTCGATTCGGTGGTCATCGGGGACCTTCCGCAGGCCCGCCAGATGGCACCCGTTTTCCAGATGATCGGCCTCCGCGCCGGGCTCTAGCCTCCCCATATCCGGTCGCTCGCTATCAGTTTGGTTCAAACTTCTACAAGGTGTAGAAATGAGGCAGAAATACTCGTATTTCAAATATGAGTTTCCTCCGGCCGGACGAAGGCCCCGGCCATAACCTCAGGAGTACAGATGCTCTCGGACAAGTCCCGCCCCGTCATCGAGGCCACCCTGCCGCTGGTCGGCTCCCGGATCGGATCCATCACTCCCAACTTCTACGCCCGCCTTTTCGCGGCGCACCCAGAACTGATGGATGGCTTGTTCAGCCGCTCCAACCAGCGCTCCGGCAACCAGCAGCAGGCCCTCGCCGGCAGCATCGCTGCCTTCGCCACCCACCTGGTGAACAACCCGGGCACCCTGCCCGAAACCGTCCTTTCGCGCATCGCCCACCGCCACGCCTCCCTGGGCATCACCGAACCGCAGTACCAGGTGGTCTACGAGCACCTCTTCGCAGCCATCGCCGAGGACCTGGCCGAGGTCATCACCCCCGAGATCGCCGAAGCCTGGACCGAGGTGTACTGGCTCATGGCAGACGCCCTGATCAAGCTCGAGAAGGGCCTCTACGCTGCACAGGCCAACGATAAGATGTGGACTCCCTGGCGCGTGGCCGCGAAGACTCCCGCGGGAACCGGGTCCATGACCTTCACCCTGGAGCCCGCGGACGACACCCCCGTCACCCCGGCCCTTCCCGGCCAGTACGTCAGCGTCAAGGTCGCCGTTGCAGACGGGCTGCGCCAGGTCCGGCAGTACTCCCTCTCCGGCGACGCCGGCACCAGCCGCACCTTTACTACCAAGCTGGACGACGGCGGCGAGGTCTCCCCCGTGCTGCACAACACCGTCCAGGTGGGCGACGTCGTCGAGATTTCCAACCCTTACGGCGAAATCACGCTCAAGGAGGGCGACGGCCCGGTGGTCCTGGCCTCTGCAGGCATCGGCTGCACCCCCACCGCTTCCATCCTCCGTTTCCTTGCCGAGTCCGGATCCGACCGGCAGGTCCTGGTGCTCCATGCCGAAAGCACACTGGATAGCTGGGCCCTGCGCAGCCAGATGACGGACGACGTGGAACGCCTCGACGGCGCCGAACTGCAGCTCTGGCTGGAAAAGCCGGTGGACGGGGCCAAGGAGGGCTTCATGTCCCTGCGCGAGGTCGACCTGCCCGCGAACGCCTCCCTCTACCTGTGCGGTCCGCTGCCGTTCATGAAGAACATCCGCAATGAGGCCATCAACGCCGGCATCCCCGCCACCCGGATCCACTACGAGGTCTTCGGTCCGGACATCTGGCTCGCCAGCTGAGTCCCCACCGCCTCCCTGACTTCGCTTCGCTCAGCCAGGGAACCCACGGCGGCGGAGGCCCCTGTTGGAGAACGGCGACGGCCCCGCACCTTTTCGCAAAGGTGCGGGGCCGTCGTCGTATGGAAGGTCGGGCGGCTGCTAGTGCCTGGACATCCGGTCCTTCAGGGAATCGAGCTCGGAGCGCAGGGCATCCGGCAGCGAGTCGCCGAACTTGGCGTACCACTCCTCAATGGAGGCGAGCTCCGCATCCCACTCTTCGCGGTCGACGCGGACGGCGTCTTCAACGTGGGCGTGGGTCAAGTCCAGGCCGGTGACGTCCAGCGCGTGCCCGGCGGGGACGTATCCGATGGGGGTCTCGACGGCGTCGGCCTTGCCCTCGATGCGTTCGATGGCCCACTTGAGGACGCGGGCGTTGTCGCCGAAGCCGGGCCAGGCGAAGCCGCCGTCAGCTGTGCGGCGAAACCAGTTCACCAGGAAGATGTGGGGCAGGCGTTCCGGGTTGGCCTTGCCGGAGACGCTGATCCAGTGCTTCAGGTAGTCGCCGGCGTCATAGCCGATGAACGGCAGCATGGCCATGGGGTCCCGGCGGAGCACGCCCACCTGGCCCGCGGCCGCGGCCGTGGTCTCGGAGGACAGCGTGGAGCCCATGAAGATGCCGTTGGTCCAGCTGCGGGCCTGGGTGACCAGCGGAACGGTGGTCTTGCGGCGTCCGCCGAAGAGGATGGCGGAAAGCTCCACGCCTTCCGGGCTGTAGTACTCCTCGGCAAGCATGTCGATCTGCGCGATCGGCGTGCAGAACCGGGAGTTCGGGTGAGCAGCCGGCTTGTCCGAATCAGGGGTCCAGGAATTGCCCTGCCAGTCGGTCAGGTGCGCCGGAACCTCGTCCGTCATTCCTTCCCACCACACGCCGCCGTCGTCGGTCAGGGCGACGTTGGTGAAGATGCTGTGGCCCTTGGCGATGGCGCGCATGGCGTTGGGGTTGGTGCCCCAGCCGGTGCCGGGGGCAACGCCGAAGAGGCCCGCTTCCGGGTTGGTGGCGCGGAGTTCGCCTTCCTTGCCGATCCGCATCCAGGTGATGTCATCGCCCAGGGTCTCCACTTCCCAGCCTTCGATGGTGGGATCGAGCAGCGCGAGGTTGGTCTTGCCGCAGGCGGAGGGGAAGGCGGCGGAAACGTAGTAATTCTTCTTTTCCGGCGAGGTCAGCTTGAGGATGAGCATGTGCTCGGCCAGCCAGCCCTCGTCGCGGGCCATCACCGAGGCGATGCGCAGCGCGTAGCACTTCTTTCCCAGCAGGGCGTTTCCGCCGTAGCCGGAGCCGAAGGACCAGATGGAGCGCTCTTCGGGGAAGTGGACGATCCACTTGTCCGGGTTGCAGGGCCATGCGACGTCGTCCTGGCCGGGCTCGAGGGGCGCGCCCAGGGAGTGCAGTGCCGGGACGAAGAAGGCGTTGGTCTCGGTGATCTTGTCCAGCACCGCGGTACCGATGTTGGCCATGATGCGCATGGAGGCAACCACGTAGGCGCTGTCGGTGATCTCGACGCCGAACTTGGGGTCCTCGGCGTCGAGGTGGCCCATGACGAACGGGATGACGTACATGGTGCGGCCACGCATGGAACCGGCGAACAGGCCACGCAGCTTGTCCTTCATCTCCCGCGGATCCATCCAGTTGTTGGTGAAGCCGGCGTCGCGCTTGTTTTCGGAGCAGATGAACGTCTGCTCCTCGACGCGGGCAACGTCAGCGGGATCCGAGAACGCGGCGAAGGAGTTCGGGAACAGGTCCGGGTTGAGCCTGGTCAGGGTGCCGGCAGCAACGAGCTCGTCCGTGAGGCGGGTGTTTTCCTCTTCGGAGCCGTCAACCCAGTAGATGCGGTCCGGCTGCGTAAGCTCAGCAACCTCTTCGACCCATGCCAGCAGGCCGGCATGTGTGGTGGGTGCTTTCTCAAGCAGCGGCTTCTGCGCCAGATCGCCCATTGCAGTTCCCTTCCTCGGGTTCATCGGTGTGTCCTAAATGCTATGGTCCGGACCAGTGGAGTTTTTGGGGAGCTTGACTGACATTTCCGGTCACCAAAAGTGAATTCCCCGGGAAATCAAGGAATTATTGCCGCGAAAAGGCGCATTAAGTGACAAAGGTCACCTAGACCGGTCTAGTCGCGCAGATTACAGCCGCTTCGATTTGGCATCACGCCCCGGCTCGCGTAAAGTAATTCGAGGTTCAGGGAGAGCGGTTCTTCTCCCGGGACACGGAATGCGCCCATAGCTCAGCTGGATAGAGCGTCTGTCTACGGAACAGAAGGTCAGGGGTTCGAATCCCTTTGGGCGCACCAACAAGGTCCGCACCGGTTCGCCGGTGCGGACCTTTTTTGTGCTGTCAGCCAGGTCATCCCCGGCTAGGCTTTGCACATGATGCCCGAGGCCGCTGAGCGCGAATTTGATGTTGTTGTTATCGGCGCAGGCGCCGTGGGGGAAAACGCGGCGGGCCGCGTCGTCGAGGGCGGGCTCACGGCCGTGCTCGTGGAAGCGGAACTGGTGGGCGGCGAATGCTCCTACTGGGCGTGCATGCCCTCCAAGGCCCTGCTGCGCCCCGGCACCGCACTGCATGGAGCGCAGACTACCCCTGGCGCCAAGGAAGCGGTGACCCGGACCTTGGATGCCGACGCCGTCCTGGAACGCAGGAACTACTTCACGTCCAACTGGCAGGATGAAAGCCAGGTTTCATGGGTAAAGGACACCGGCATCGAGTTGGTGCGCGGCCACGGCTGGCTCACGGGACCAAAGACGGTGGAAGTGGCCGGCCTGGACGGGACGCAACACCTGCTGCGGGCGCGGCATGCCGTGGTGCTGGCCACCGGTTCAGCCCCCAACACGCCGCCAATCGAAGGCCTGCAGGATGTGCAGGTATGGGGAACGCGTGAGGCGACCTCGGCAAGCGAGGTGCCGGACCGGCTGACAGTACTGGGCGGCGGCGTGGCCGGGACCGAACTGGCCCAGGCCTTCGCCCGGCTTGGCTCCAGCGTCACACTGGTGGCGCGCAGCGGATTATTGGGCAGCTTTCCGAAAGAGGCCTCGGAACTGGTGGCGGCGGGACTGCGGGCGGACGGGGTGGAACTCCGACTCCATACATCCACGGAACGGATCAGCGGGAATGATGACGGCACCATCACCGTCAGCCTGGGCGACGGATCCACGGTCACGTCGGAGAAGGTGCTGGTTTCCACCGGCAGGCACCCTGCACTGGAGGGCCTTGGCCTGGAAAACGTCGGCTTTGAGCCGGATGAACACGGGCACCTTTCCCTGACGGCGGACATGTCCGGCCTGGTCCAGCAAACACCCGGCGACGAGCCCTGGCTCTACGCCGTGGGAGACGCGGCGGGCAAGAATCTCTTCACCCACCAGGGCAAGTACGAGGCACGCGCCACCGGGGCGGCCATCGCGGCCCGCGCCAAAGGCGAACTCAAGGGCTCCCCCGGCGACTGGAGCCGGTACGCCCAAACGGCAAACCAGCATGCCGTGCCCAGCGTCGTGTTCACGGACCCGGAGCTGGCCAGCGTCGGACGCACGCTGCAGGCCGCCCGCAAGGACGGATTCAACGCGTCCTCGGTGGAACTGCCCATCCAGGTGGCGGGGTCCTCACTGCACTCGGAGAACTACGAAGGCTGGGCGCAGCTGGTGGTGGACGAGGACCGCAAGGTCCTGCTGGGCGCCACCTTCGCGGGCCCGGACGTGGCCGAACTGCTGCACGCGGCCACCATCGCCGTAGTGGGCGAGGTGCCCCTGGACCGGCTCTGGCACGCGGTCCCCTCCTACCCCACCATCAGCGAGGTATGGCTCCGCCTACTGGAGAAATACGGCCTCTGACCCTATTTGAACTGACCAGTCAGTTCGGTTAGCCTTGATGCAGACTTCTTCTGCGAAAGGCAATCCTTGCTCTCAGCACGCCAGCTCCACGCCAAAGGACGCCGGGACCCGCTGCTTCCGCCTACCTCGCTGACGGTTCGCCGGGGCGGGCTCCTGCTCGTCACCGGCGAGCGCCAGGACCAGCGGACCGCGCTGTCCCTCCTGCTCAGCGGCCGGATGAAGGCCTCAGGCGGAGACGTCAGCTGGGACAACAGCCCGCGGACCAAGCAGTTGCGGCTGGCGGCGGCGCTGGTGGATTCCCCCGCCGTGAACGAGCCCGAGGAACACCTCAGCGTCCGCGACCTGGTGACCGAGGACCTGGCCCTGATACCCCGCCGCTACCGGGGGGCGTTGCTCAGCGGGCCGTGGCTGAAGGTCAACCGCTTCGAGGACATCGCGGACCTGTGGACGGAGCAGCTGGACCCCCAGCGGCGGCTTGAGCTGCTGACGGCACTGGCCTTGGCCAACCCGCGCACCGACCTGCTGGTGGTGGACTCTCCGGACCGCCACAGTGCAGACGCGCTCACCTGGTTGCCGCGCCTCCAGGAGCTGGCGTACGACGCCGGGCGGCCGCTCGCCGTCGTGGCGGCAGTCAGTGCCGTCCCCGCTTGGTGGGACGGCCCGGTTGCCGCAATCGGCAATGAGGTGCCCGCCCCTGTCCTTTCCGACGGCTCCGACCCGCTCGACGACGACCACGCCGACGACGACACGGCCTCCTCCGGCAAGCACGCCGCCGAAGCCGGGCAGCACCCGGAACACACCCGAACCACACTCGAAACCGAGGTTGCCAAGTGACTGTCCTGCGGCTGGCCCGCTCCGAACTCAAGCGCATGACCGGCGGGCTGCTGCCAAAGCTGACCATCCTGGCCCTGGCCATGGTCCCGCTGCTTTACGGCGCTGTTTACCTCTACGCGAACTGGGATCCCTACGGGCACCTCAACAACCTGGACGCCGCCCTGGTGGTGGAGGACTCCGGCGCGACAGCTGCAGACGGGACCCGGCTGGAGGCCGGGACCAAGGTGGCGGACAGCCTGGTGGACGGCAACGTGTTCCACTGGATTCCTGTGGACAGCTCCGCGGCGGCCGATGCAGGCGTCAGGAGCGGGCAGTACGCCTTTGCACTCCGGATTCCCAAGGACTTTTCCGCCAATCTGGTGTCCCCGGGCAGCTTCGACTCGGCCAGCCAGGCGATGCTGAACGTCACCACCAACGATGCGAACAATTACCTCCTGAGCACCATCGTGGACAAGCTGACCACTGCCGTGCACTCCACTGTGGCGAAGGAAGTGGGTGAGGAGACCGCCAACCAGTTGCTGACAGGTTTCGGCACCATCCACTCCAAGATGGTCCAGGCCGCGGACGGCGCCAACCAGCTGGCCGACGGTGTGGCCACGCTCAGGGACGGAACGGTTACCCTTCACGAAGGGACCTCGGCGCTGAGCAGCGGGGCGGACCAGTTGTACGCCGGCCAGCTGAAGCTGCGGGACGGCGCCAACCAACTGTCCGACGGCGCAGGGCAGCTCAGCAGCGGCCTGGCGGTCCTCAAGGACAAGACGGCCACCCTGCCCGCAGACACGCAAAGGCTTGCTTCCGGTGCCGCCCAGGTCGCGGCCGGAAACGCCCAGCTCAACGCCAGGGTCCAGGATGTGGCCGCGCAGCTGGACGCCGCAGACCAGGGCCTCCGGTCCCGCGTGGTGGAGTCCAACAGCCAACTGGTGGCCTCCGGCGTCCTGACCCAGGACCAGGCCAACAAGGTCCTGGCAGACTTCGACGCGGCAGCGGCTTCCAGTCCGGTGGCAGCCGCCAAGAGCAAAATCCACACAGACGCGGCCCAGGTCCAGCAGCTCGCCGACGGTTCCCAGGCAGTCAGCGCGGGGGCCGCACAGCTGGCGGCCGGCATGCCGGCACTCACGGACGCCATCGGGCAGGCCTCGGCAGGGGCTGACCAGCTGCACAGCGGGGCCGCAGCGCTGGCAGCCGGTGAGCAGTCAGCCGTCGACGGTGCCGCAGGCCTTGCCGACGGGGCACACAAAGTGGACATCGGCGCAGCCCAGGTTTCCGACGGCGCGGCGCAGGCAGCCACCGGCTCACGGACCCTGGCGGACGAGATCGGGAAGGGCGCCGGGCAGGTCCCCAACCCCGACGACGCCCAAAAGAACAACCTGTCCCAGGTGATGGCCGATCCCGTGGCGGTCAGCAACGTCTCCCAGGCCAAGGCAGGGTCCTACGGCGCAGGCCTGGCACCGTTCTTCCTCACGCTGGCCATGTGGATCGGGATCTTCATGCTGGTCCAGGCCATGCGCCCCATCACGCAGCGGGCACTTGTCTCCAACGCGCCGTCGTGGAAGATCGCCCTGGGCGGCTGGCTGCCCTTCTTCCTGGTCTCGGTGGTCCAGGCCTCGCTGTTGACCCTGGTGGCGGACGTGGCACTGGGGCTCAATCCCGCCCACCCGGTCCTGATGTGGCTGCTGATGCTGGCCGCTGCCATGGCCTTCAGCGCCCTCATCCAGGGCATCGTGGCGCTGCTGGGTTCCCCCGGAAAGCTGGTGGTGCTGATCCTCCTGGTCCTGCAGCTGGTGTCGTCCGGCGGCACGTTCCCGTGGCAGACCACCCCGCAGCCGCTGCATGTGGTGCACCAGGTCCTGCCCATGGGATATGTAGTGACCGGCATGCGGCACCTGATCTACGGCGGTGACCTGTCGATGATCCTCCCCACTTTGGCGGGTCTTGTGGGTTACACCCTGCTGGGGGCTGTGCTGTCCACGCTCGCAGTGCGCAAGAATAAGTTCTGGACGCTCAAGACGCTGAAACCGGAGATCGCAGTATGACCACAGAACCCATGGCCGCTGCCAAGAGCCTCCGCCCGGCCCGGACCAACGCCACCCGCCAGAAGCTCTTCGATGCCTCCATGGAGCTGATCGGCGAGCGCGGGGCGGCCAGCGTCACGGTCGACGAGATCGCGGCGGCCGCGGGGGTCTCCAAGGGCACGGTGTACTACAACTTCGGCAGCAAGTCAGAGCTGATCGCGCAGCTCCTGCGGCATGGCGTGGACATCCTCAAGGCGAGGCTCCTCGAGGCCGCCGACGCCGAAGGAACGGGCAGCGACCCGCTGCTGGCCATGGAGGCGATGATTGGGCAGGCCATGGATTTCATGGCGGAGTACCCTTCCTTCGCCCGCCTCTGGGTGAGTGAGAACTGGCGGATCCCCAGCGAGTGGCAGGGCACGTTCTCCGTCCTGCGTGCGGAGCTCCTTGAAGTCATCGGCCAGGCCGTGGAGAAGGTGGCCAAGGCATACCCGGTGGACGATTCGGTGTCCCGGGGCAGCCTGGAGACCGCCATCTTTGGCGCCTGCTTCGTGGTGGGCCTGGACCGGCAGACGTACAACCCCGAGCGCACCCGTGACCAAAGTGTTGCAGCAATCATGGCCATCATGCGCGGCTACGTCCTGAAGGTCCCCGCTCCTCGGGGATGATGGAGCACATGCGCCATACGGGAAAGAGCGGAAAGTTTGCGGTGATCTGCGGCATCGTCGCTGCGGGACTGCTGGTGCTCACCGCAATGACCCTCGCCGAGCCGGTGTTCGTCGCATTCCTGGGTGTCCTGGCGCTGGCCTACCTTGCCGCGCTGGCCGAGATCCTGCTCCGGCGGCGGCGCTTTGCCCTGCTGGCCGCAGGTGCCGGGACCGCCCTGGCCCTCGGCTTTTCGCTGGCGTTCCTCAGCACCTGGGAATTGGCGTTCGACGGCCAGTCGTCCTTCCTGGGCACCCCGCTCCCCACCCGCGACCCCGACAACTACTTCATCGGCGCTGCCGGTGCCCTTGCCGCCACCTTCGGCATCCTGTTCCTGGGTGCCTTGTGGCCGGGCAAGGGACGGACGACGGCGGCGCGCAGGCCTTCGTCCGCAGGCCGCGGGACTTCTCCTGCAGCCCGCCCCGCGGCCAGGGGAACCGCCCAGGGCCAAGGCAGGTCAGCGGCTCAGCGTCCGCAGGCGGGCCAGCGGAATGTGGCTCCGCGGGCCGGCACCCAGGCAGCCACCCTTCAGCGGCCCTCCGCTTCCCGGCCCCCGGCCGGAGGCCCGGCTGCGGCAGCCAAGCGCCAGCCGTCGTCGGGATCCCCTGCGGCCAGGCCTGCACCCAGGTCCGGCAGCGGCTCCGCCTCCCGACGCTGACGCCGACGGCCCCCACTGGTCAGCACCGCCGTCGCAACACCACCCAGCAGGAGCAGTCCGCCCGCCATCTCCGTAGGCGACGGCACCTCCGCGAGGACCAGCCACGCAGCGGTCATGCCCACCACCGGGACCAGCAGGGTGAAGGGGACAACGGCCGACGACGGGTGGCTGGCAAGGAGCCGATTCCAGATTCCGTAGCCCACCAGTGAAGCGAAAACTGCGGTATAGAGGGCACTAAGGACAGTCGGGGCCTGGAGGGTGGACAGTGACTGCCACACGGTGTCCGGCCCGTCCAGCAGTAGGGACAGCGCGCCCAGCGGGAGTGGAACCACAGCGCCGGACCAGACCACCAGCCCCAGACCCGACGCTGCTTTGGCCCTGCGGACGATGACATTGCCGGCTGCCCATGACAGGGCCGCGGCCAGGACGATGACCAGCGGCAGCAGCGGGGCCACGGCACTGCGGCCCACAGCCACGAGCGCGAGGCCGGCGACGCCGAGCACCACTCCCGCGAGCTGCCGCCGGGTGGGGCGTTCGCCCAGGAAGGCGGCAGCGAGGAGGACTGTCAGCAGAACCTGCGCCTGCAGGACCAGGGAAGCGAGCCCTGCGGGCATGCCCAGTGCCATGGCAAGGTAGAGAAGGCCGAACTGTCCGGCGCTCATGAAGAGTCCGACGCCGATGATGGCCTTCCAGCTGACATCCGGTTTCCTGATGAAGAAGATCCACGGGAAGACCACCAGGACGAAGCGCATGGCAACGAACAGCAGCGGCGGGAAGTCTTGTCCGCCCGCGTGCAGCCCGATGTCGATGGCAACGAAGTTCAGGCCCCAGAGCAGGGCCACGAGGACGGCAAGGAGGGAGTCTCGCAGGTTCACGCTTCCACTGTCCCAGAGCAGCGGATGAAGCACCAGCGCTCATTTATGCGCTCGATCATGTACCTTTGCTTCATGATCGACATTGGCTCACTGCGGGCACTGGCAGGAATTGAGCAACACGGTTCCGTCATTGCTGCCGCCGAGGCCATCGGGTTCAGCCCCTCGGCCGTGTCCCAGCAGGTGAAGAAGCTGGAGAAGGAAGCGGGCTTCGCCGTCCTGGAGCGCCGTGGCCGCGGCGTCTTGCTGACAGAGCGCGGGCTCGCCTTGGCCGCGTACGGCCGGCGCATCCTGGCCGAACTGGAAGAGCTGCAGTCCACGCTGTTGGCGGACCCAGCAAAGCCCAGCGGCAGCCTGAAGATTGTGTCATTTTCCACCGCCTGCCGCGGGCTTGTAGGCCCGTTGCTGGCGCGGCTGGAGCAGTCAGGCGCGGCGCTGAGCGTTGCCGTCCTGGCGGAGGATCCGCGCGAAGCCGTGGCCCGGGTGGCGAACGGCGAAGCGGACCTCGGCCTGGTGCACAACTGGAACTCCGTGCCGCTGGTGATACCGGAACACTTGACGTTGGAATGGCTGTGCGAGGATGTCGCCGACCTCCTGGTCCACCGCAGCCACCCGTTGGCGCAGCGGCCTGAGGTTGAGCCGGCCGAGCTGGTCGACGAGGAATGGATCAGCACGCCGGCCGGAGCAATCTGCAATGAGGCGTTGCTCCGGATTTTCGCCGACTTGGGGCGCGTGCCGGACATCCGGGTCTACGATCCCGATTTCGCCACGCACATCGCCCTGGTGGAGCAGGGGGTGGCGGTTGCACTCGTCCCCCGGCTGGGGCGGCCGGCACTGCCGTCAGGGGTTGCGGCTGTTCCCGTGGTCAACCCGGTCCAGGCCCGGCACGTGGGACTGGTCCACCGCCGGACCATGACGGCCAGCCCAGGGATCAGGCACGTCGCCGGACTGCTGCGCGAGATTGCCGCCAGCGTGCCAGGTGCCTAGCGGGCCCGGGACTGGTTTGGCCGGATCCTAGTGGGCCCGGGCTGGTTTGGCCGGATCCTAGTGTGCGCGGGGAACTGTAAATCGGGTGATCCGGGCGTCCTGCCCGTCCAGTTCGGCCCACGGCTTCTCCGTTTCCAGGACCGTCAGGGCGTTGGTGGGAAAACGGGTGGCGGCGTCCATGTAGGCGTCGTGGTCGGAGTCACGTGAAGCGAGGTGCATCGCCAGGTCCTGGACGCCCGGCAGGTGCGCGATCAGCATCAACGTGGTTACGGTGTCCGGCACATGGTTGACCACGGTGAGCATCCGGAGGGCCGACGCCGCGTAGAGGCCGTCTTCAAGCTTGGGCGTGGGGGCCTTGTCGCCGAGCTCTGAGCAGACCCATGTACAGGTTTGCCGGGTCCGCAAGGCGCTGGAGCACAGGATGAAGTCCGGAACGATGTTGTGCTTCAGCAGCCAACGGCCGGCCAGCGGAGCTTCCCGGTGCCCGCGCTCCTCGAGGGGCCGCTCATGGTCGTCCACCCCGCCCGGCCAGTCCGCCTTGGCATGGCGCATGATCACAAGGCGTCGGACATGGTGCGAACTCATGGCCCAAGCCTAGCCCCAGCAAGCGCAGCAAAGGACAGGAGGGAACAGCAGACACGGGCGTCACGCAGAGCACGCTTTCATGAGCAGGCAACGAGACAAGGCCCGCGAAATCAGGGCGCAGCCACAGACAAGGTTCCCAAAGCATGCCCACAGTGACGCGAGGCCAAGCAGGCGGGAAGGCACAGTGCTTGGAGAGGGCTGTCCTAACGCCGAAAGGCGGCATGTCCCGACAGCGCCGTTGTTGCGTTGGGCCCACGCCGCCAGGGTTCCCTGGCCGAGCTTGCGAGGCGAGGGTGGCGGTGGGGAGGAACGAGCGCAGGCGCCGAAGGATGCCTCGCGAGAGCGAAGGCGACCAGTTCCACGGGAACAGGTCGCCTTCGTGCGCAAGAGACTTAGATCGAGTACTCCGGAGCGGCCCAGACAACAACTTCCGGGTGCTCGTAGAACCGGTAACCCTGGCCGCGGACGGTGCGGACGGTGTTGGCGAGCCGGCCCAGCTTGGAGCGGAGACGGCGGATGTGGACGTCGATGGTGCGCTCGTTGGGCACTTCTTCGGCGTTGCGCCACAGTCCTTCGAGGAGTTCGTCGCGGCCCACGGTGCGGGTGCCGTTTTCCACGAGGTAGTTGAGGAGTTCGAACTCCTTGAAGGTGAGGTTGAGGGATTCGCCGTCGAGGTGGACTTCGCGGCGGGCAAGGTCGATGAGGACGCCGGACGGGCGCGGTTCCTGCTGCTGGGCAGGGCGTGGGGCCTCGGTGCGCTGGCGGGAGTTGACGGTGGGGTCGCCGAAGGTGGAGCGGACGACGTCGAGCGCGGAACCTGGGGTGCCTGCGGGGGCTACTGCCACGGCGGCGTAGCTCTCGGCGCCGGAGACCAGCGACTGGGCGTAAGCGCGGATTTCCTGGGCGAGCTTGGCGATGGAGGTGCCGGCTGCGGCTGCGGTTTCCTCGTCGATGCCCATGTAGAGGACGAAGCCGCGGGCCACGTTTTCGTTGGCTACCGGGCGGACAGAGTTTGCGCCGGGCACTACAGGGGTAGGGGCAGTAACGGGAGCGGGCTCAGTGGGGTGCACGGCGCGGAGCTGGCCGTAGGAGTTGGGGTTGTATCCCTGCGGGGCGAAACCCTGGCCGGGAAAGCTGCTTCCGGAGGTGGAGGGAGCGAGCGCCTGCCGCGGGCCGAAACCGGGACGGAGGCCCGAAGACTGGCCTGCCTTGGCGGCGTTACGGACAGAGATGTGGACGTATCCGGATGCTACTGACATGGAATGCTTACCTCAATGTGAAATGGCCGTCTTCGCGGCTCGAATGCTGACTTCCCCGATTGCACAGAGCGGGGAGGGGCGCCCGACGCTGGGCTTGGGGGCGAATGCCTAAGAACTTCGGTGGGTGGGAAGGTCAGGCGTGCATTCGACAACAGCGCATGTCGGCAGCAGCGGATGTGCTGGGCCAATATTCTGCGGCTGCAGGTGCTGTTGAGTTCTTGTTCACATTGGAAGTGTGCAGCGTAACAATGCCAACTTGCAAGTAACAATGGACCGAAGGGTCCGCATTGTGAGACAAATCCCGGAATTGTGGTCGATGTCACTAGTTCGGCAGCGGGCTTATATTTCGACTCTTATCCGGTGGGACCACCTATTTTGGCCCGTTCCCGAAATATTATTCGCCTGTTTGCGGCAACGCCGAACAGCATCGAAATTCAACCGTTTGACGTGGAATCGCCTACCGCCGGTTAGCCCGTGTCCAGCCACCGTCCTGCCCCCGGCATATTTTTCTGCTGAAAATCCTCCGGCCGGAGGCAGGATGAGTGGGAAGTGACGGCGGTGCTCGTTGTCCCGGCCCTTAGTTGCTGCTGGTTCCCGGGTTGGGAGTTGTTGCAGTGCCGGCCGCTGCAAGCTGGATGGTCTGCGCGGTGTAGGTGTCCGAATTCTTCAGCGCCGTAATGCGGACAGTCGCTCCGGTGGTCACGCTTGACAGGCTGAGCGTGCTGCCGGTGGAACCGCCGCGCTGCCGCATACCCTGTGTCACCTGGACATCGCTGCCCACGGCGTAGGTGCGGGAAAAACCGTCCTCGCTCTTGACGGTCAGGGAGGTTCCCGAAATCTCCGTCACGGTGCCGGTTTGTCCTGCCATGGTCACGTAACTGGAGTCCCGCAGGACCACATATTCAGAGTGGACGGCTGCATTGAGGCCTGCTCCGCCCATCCCCAGACCACCGGGACCGCCGTCCAGCCCCATGCCGCCGTCCATGTCGCGCCCTGTCCCGCCACCGTCTGTGCCGGTTTGGCTACCCGGGCCCGCCATGCCGCCTTGCCCGTTCATACCGCTTTGCCCGTTCATGCCGCCTTGCCCGCCGGGACCGAACTGGCCGTTGGCACCTGCGCCCAAGCCGTTGTTGGCTGAAGCAGCAGTGGAGCCGTTTCCGGCGGCGTAGGCGCCGGCACCGGCTGCTGCGGCAACTACCACCGCCACTCCACCCACCAGCAAACCCTTCTTTGCAGTCCAGCTTCCTTTCCCGGTCCGCGGCGTAGCGCCTGGTGCGTACGGCTGCGCCGCGCCCCACCCTGTGCCGGGGCGGGGCTCCTGGCCGGCTGCCGGCGTCGTGCCCCATCCTGCGGAAGGCGAACCGGGTACGGGCGCGCCCCAGCCCTGTGCAGGCTGTTGCGGAATCGGCTCGTACGTGGCGTGGTCCGGGGCGTCGTTGGCGTGGTCGGCCGGGGCGCCGCCCCACACGGGTGCCGGCTGCCCCTTCTGTGCTGACGCGTCGGGGACGGCTCGGTTGTCCTGCTGATCCATGGCTTTCTCCAAGAATTGATTTGATGGTGGTGATGCTGCTGTCCTGTTGTTCGATCAGGTTCTGCCGGTTTGCTGTGCGGCGCCTGTGCCGCAGGCCAAGGCTGCCTGTGACCTGGCGGGACAGCCCCGGTCCGGACTAAGCCCGGGCTCCGTGTGCTGGGCGTCCCCGCTGGCTAGGCTGGAGCTCACAGCTGGAACACAGCAACGGCAAAGCATCGGCAAACCGGCAGATCGGAGGGTTGTCCCATGGCATCCCCGCACCCCATGACCAACAACCTTCCGCAGCTCACCCACCCCGACGGCTCCCCCATCCGTGCCCTGGTGGTGGATGACGAGCCCAGCCTGTCCGAGCTCATGAGCATGGGGCTGCGCATGGCCGGGTGGTCGGTGGCCGTGGCCGGGGATGGGCCCACCGCAGTCAAACTGGCCAAGGACTTCCACCCGGACGTCCTGGTGCTTGATGTCATGCTCCCCGGGTTCGACGGCGTGGAGCTGCTGGGCAGGATCCGCGCCTTTGCCCCGGAGGTGCCTGCGCTCTTCCTGACGGCAAAGGACGCCGTCCAGGACCGCATCGTGGGGCTGGCCGCCGGCGGGGACGACTACGTCACCAAGCCATTCAGCATGGAGGAAGTGCTGCTGCGCCTGCACCGCCTGGTGCAGCGCTCCGGGGTGGCCGCCATGGACACCGCCGAACTGGTGGTGGGCGACCTGGTGCTCAACGTGGACACCCGGGAAGTCACCCGCGCCGGAGAGGAGATCCAGCTGACGGCAACCCAGTTCGAGTTGCTCCGCTACCTGATGGAGAACCCCAAGCGCGTGGTCAGCAAAGCCCAGATCCTGGACCACGTGTGGGACTACGACTTCGGCGGCCAGGCGAACATCGTGGAACTGTACATTTCCTACCTGCGCAAGAAGATCGAAGCCAACCATCCGCCGATGATCCACACCGTGCGCGGGGCGGGCTATGTCATCAAACCCGCAGACTAGCCAAGGAAAAGCATGTCATCGCTTTCCGGTGTCCCCCGGCCTGCCGGCCGGTCCTGGTTCAACCCCTCCACCTGGCACCTCCGCACCCGCCTGATCCTGCTCTCCATGGCGCTCCTGGTGGCCATCTCCGGCGCGATCGGCGTGGTCAGCTATGCCTCGATGGACGTGGTCCTCACCAATCAACTGGATGCGCAGCTGAAGCTGGCGTCCCGCGGCCGGCCGCCCGAAGGCAACCCGTCCGGCCGCCCCGATCCCCTCGACGCGCGCGGGCAGAGTGTGGGAACGCTGAATGCCAGGGTGGTGAACGGGCAGGTAAGCAGGGAGGCTGGCTTCCTTTCCTCCGACTTCACGCGGACATCCTTGACCTCCTCTGATGTTGCCACCCTGCAGGCACTCCCCCACGATGGCCTGCCGGTGGACCGCGAGCTGTCCAACGGCGACTACCGGGTGCTGGCCACCCAGACCGCGTACGGCGACGTGGTGATCACGGGACTGCCGCTGTCGATGAAGCAAAGCACCGAGGCCTCACTGGTGCTGACCATGGTGCTGGTCTCGCTGGGCGGCCTGGTCCTGATCGGGTTGGCCGGCACTGCCATGATCCGTAGGACCATGCGGCCACTGGAACAGCTGTCGGACGTTGCCACCAAGGTTTCCAAGCTGCCCCTGGATGCCGGTGAGGTGGCGCTCGCCGTGCGCGTGCCGCCCTCCGCAGCGCACCCCACCACGGAGGTAGGAAGTGTGGGCCACGCCCTGAACCTGATGCTGGACAACGTCTCCAGCGCGCTGGAAGCCCGGCAACGCAGCGAAATGAAGGTGCGCCAGTTCGTTGCCGACGCCTCCCATGAACTTCGAACTCCGCTGACCGCCATTCGCGGGTACACCGAGCTAATGCGCATGACCGAGCACCTTACCGAGGACGGACAAAAGTCGCTGGGCCGCGTCCAGAGCCAGTCGGAGCGGATGACTGCGCTGGTGGAGGACCTGCTGCTGCTGGCCCGCCTGGACGAGGGCAAGGCAACCGAGACCACGGATGTGGACCTGACCCAGCTGGTCATCGAAACCGTCAGCGACGAAAAGGTCATGGCCCCGGACCACACCTGGCAGCTGAAGTTGCCCGACGAACCTGTCACGGTCCGCGGGGACACCACGCAGCTGCACCAGGTGCTGGCCAACCTGCTCTCCAACGCCCGGAAGCACACGCCGGCGGGCACCACGGTAACCACCGGCGTGATGCGCTCCGCAGACGGGAGCGTGGTGGTCACGGTTACCGACGACGGTCCGGGTATCCCGGCCGAGTTCCAGGGCAGCATTTTCAGCCGCTTCACCCGGGCCGACACCGCCCGCTCCGGCTCGGAAGGGTCATCAGGGCTGGGGCTGTCCATTGTTGAGTCCATCGTGGCCGCGCATGGCGGCACCGTGGAACTGGTCTCGCGGCCCGGCAGGACCGAGTTCGCCGTGCGCCTCCCCGCCGCGGGGCCGGCCAAGGCATAAAACCAGGGCAGCAATACTTACACAGGCACGTCACAGGTTGTGCCTAAAGCCCACAAATCCGGCGGCGCCACTCTTGATTCATGACGCTCACCGACTCCACTTCAGGAACCCTGCAGGACGCCGCGGTGGCGCCGCCGGACGTTCCTTCTGCCGGCCTTCCATCCGCTGGCCTCCCTTCCCGCGGGCGCGGCGTACGCCGCGCGCCGGTCGATACCCGGACCGCGGTCCCCGTCCTCGATGTCACCATTCCCGTCTTCAACGAGGAACGCGATCTTGAGGAATGCCTCCGCAGGCTCCACAACCACCTGCGCGATTCCTTCCCGCACAGCTTCCGGATCACGGTGGCGGACAACGCCAGCACGGACGGGACCCTGAAAATCGCCGAACGGCTGGCCCGTGAGTTCCCCGAGCTTGCGGTGGTCCACCTCGACGAGAAGGGCCGCGGGAATGCGCTGCGCAAGGTATGGCTGGCGTCGCCGTCGCCCGTCCTGGCGTACATGGACGTAGACCTGTCCACCGACCTTGCCGCCCTGCCCCCTCTGCTGGCACCCCTGATCTCGGGGCACTCGGACCTGGCCATCGGCACCCGCCTCACCCGCAACTCCCGCGTGGTCCGCGGCCCCAAGCGGGAGTTCATCTCGCGCAGCTACAACCTGATGCTCCACTCCTTCATGGGTGCCCGGTTCAGCGACGCCCAGTGCGGATTCAAGGCCATCCGCGCCGACGTCGCCCAGCAGATCCTCCCCTACACCGTGGACAATTCCTGGTTCTTCGACACCGAGCTCCTGGTCCTTGCCGAGCGCTGCGGACTGCGGGTCCATGAAGTTCCCGTCGACTGGATTGACGACCCGGATTCAAGTGTGGACGTGCTCCGGACGGCGCTGGCGGACGTCCGGGGCATGGCCCGGCTTACCCGGGACCTGGTCTACGGCCGCATCCCGGTACCCGAGCTGCGCGCCGCCCTGGCGCGGGGTCCGCTGCCGGCGTCGTCGCGGGCGGACGAACAGACCCGCGGCAGCAGCCTGTTCGGGCAGCTGGTCCGGTTCGCCGCCATCGGGGCCGCCTCAACCCTTGCCTACCTGCTGATCTTCCTGTTCTGCCGCGGCTTCATGGACCCGCAGCTGGCAAACTTCCTGGCGCTGCTGATCACCGCGGTAGCCAACACCGGAGCCAACAGGCGCTTCACGTTCGGCATCCAGGGCGGCAATCCGGTCCGGCACCACTTCGAGGGGCTGATAGTTTTCGGCATCGGCCTGGTGCTCACCTCCGGAGCGCTCGCCCTGGTGCACCGCACGACGACGCCCGACCGGTGGGCGGAAGTCCTCACCGTGGTGGCGGCGAACCTTGCGGCCACGGCAGTCCGGTTCCTGCTGTTCCGCCTGTGGGTCTTCCGGGACCGGACGACGCCCCCGGTACCGGCCGGCGCCGGCACCACCAGTTCCGACTCCACTGCTGAAAACATCACGGCAACCACTTCCACAGAAACGGCAGCATCATGACCTCCACCATTTCCCCGGCAGGAGCCACCTCCGCCGCCGGACCCCAGCATCCGCACGCCGGCCCCGCCGCAGGTCCTGCCGGAACAGCCAATCCCGCACCCCGCTGGACCCACTACGCCTTCGGTAACCAGGCACGCTGGGTGCGGCCCTCCGCGGCGGGGCTCCTGGTGGCAACTGCGGTCCTGTACCTGTGGAACCTGGCAGCAACCGGCTACGGCAATTCCTTCTACGCCGCGGCCATCCAGGCCGGCACCAAGGACTGGACCGCTTTCCTCTTCGGGTCGCTCGATGCCGGCAACGCCATCACGGTCGACAAGCCGCCCGCGGCACTCTGGATCCCCGCTCTCGCAGGCCGGATCTTCGGCTTCTCACCGCTGAGCATGCTGGTGCCGGAAGCACTCATGGGTGTGGCCGCCGTCGGGTTCCTCTATCTGGCCGTCAAACGGGTCTCGGGGCCGGCGGCGGGCCTGTTGGCCGGCGGCGCCCTGGCGTTGACGCCGGTGGCGGCGCTCATGTTCAAGTTCAATAATCCGGACGCAATGCTCACGCTGTGCCTGGTGCTGGCGGCGTACTTCACCACCCGCGCCATCGAGCGGGCTGGCTGGAAATGGCTGGTGGCGGCCGGAGCCGTGATCGGCCTGGCGTTCCTCACCAAGATGCTCCAGGGTTTCCTGATCGTCCCGGCGCTGGGACTGGCCTACCTGTGGGCTGCGCCCACCTCGATCGGGCGCCGCATGGCCCACCTGCTGGGCGCCCTGGGCGGAATCATTGTGGTGGCAGGCAGCTACGTTGCGCTCTTCCAACTGACCCCCGCTTCGGAACGCCCGTACATGGCCGGTTCCACCACCAACAGCTTCCTGGAACTGACCTTCGGCTACAACGGCCTGGCCAGAATCACCGGTTCGGGGGAAGGCATGCCCGGCGGTGGAGCCGGAGGTGCTGCGGATGCGGCCGGAGGCCCCGCCGGCGGCTTCGGCGGTGGCAATTCCGGGTTCGGCGGGGCTGCCGGCCTGCTGCGGATGTTTGGGACGAGCTTCGCGGGCGAAGTGTCATGGCTGCTGCCTGCGGCCCTGATCCTGCTGGTGGCGGGCCTGTGGTTCACCAGGCGTGAAGTCCGCACTTCCCCAAGCCGTGCATCGCTGATCCTGTGGGGTGGATGGCTCCTGGTCACCGCGGGTGTCTTCAGCTTCATGAGCGGCATCGTCCACCCCTACTACTCAGTGGCACTGGCACCGGCAATCGCGGCCCTGGTGGGCATCGGTGCAGTAGGACTCTGGCGCGGCCGGGCGTACTGGCCCGCGCGCATTGTCCTGGCGGCGACCGTCCTGGGCACCTCCGTATGGTCCTCCATCCTCCTGGGCCGGGACGCATCCTGGCTCCCCTGGCTCCGCGTGGTGATCATCATCTTCGGTGTCCTTGCCGCCGCGGCAATCCTGCTCCGCCTCGACGCCGTGGGTACTGCCGGACGGTTCCGGCGCGCGGGGGCTGCCGCCGTCGTCGTCGTATCCCTCCTGGCCGGCGGGCTTGGAGCGGGTGCCTGGACCCTGGCCACTGCTGCTTCCGCGCACTCAGGCTCCATTCCGACGTCGGGGCCCGCGGGGTCTTCGGCGGGCGCTTCCGGCAACCGGGCCGCGGGATTCCGCGGCGACCGGACTGACGGCAGGAACTCCACCACGGACTCTGCCACCGGAACCAACGGACTCGACCCCACGAATGGCTTCGGCGGCGCACCCGACGGCGGCACGGACGGCCCAGGCCGGGCAGGCGGTGCGGGTGGTCCCGGTGAAGGAACTGCCGACGCCGCGGTGACTGCCTTGTTGACCGGCACCACCACCAAGTGGTCGGCCATCGTCTCCGGTGCCAGCCAGGCGGCAAGCCTGGAACTCGCCACGAACACCAACGTCATTGCCTTGGGCGGCTGGAACGGCGGTGACCCATACCCAACACTCGCCGAGTTCCAGGACATGGTGGCCAAGGGCCAGATCGGCTACTTCATCGAGGGTGGCGCCGGTGGCATGGGCGGAGGACGCATGGGTGGCCGGGGCGGCAACTCCGAGGTGGCCGCCTGGGTCCAGGCCAACTTCCAGGCCCAGACCGTGGGCAGCTCAACCGTTTACCAGCTCACCAAGTAGGACGCCATGGCCAGCCAGCACACCATGCCTGTAACCACCGCAGCCCACTCCCGGAGGAAGCCGCCGGCGCGCCGGGCCGGGTTCGCCCTCAGGGACCGCGCGGGGTTCGCCCGCCTGGACCGGGCGGCCTTCCGCCGGCGGCTGGAACTGGCAACTGTGCTGGCCGGTACGGCCGTGCTTTACCTGTGGAACCTTGGAGCATCCGGCTGGGCCAACGCGTTCTATTCAGCCGCAGCCCAGGCCGGATCCCAGGACTGGGCAGCCTGGTTCTTCGGATCCTCCGACGCCGCGAATGCCATCACGGTGGACAAGCCGCCGGCTTCCCTGTGGATCATGGGGCTCTCGGTCCGGATCTTCGGCCTGAGCTCCTGGAGCATCCTGGTTCCCCAGGCGCTGATGGGGGTTGGCGCTGCCTGGCTGCTCTACGTGGCAGTGCGGCGGGCCGCAGCACCGGCCACCGGTGACGTCCGGCTCGCGCACCGCGCAGGCCTGCTGGCGGCGGCAGTCCTGGCCCTCACCCCGGTGGCCACACTGATGTTCCGGTTCAACAACCCGGACGCCCTGCTGGTGCTGCTCATGACGGCCGCCGGATACGCGGTCCTGCGTGCAGTCCAGGAGGACCGGCTGCGCTGGCTCCTGCTGGCCGGGGCGTTCCTGGGCTTCGGGTTCCTGGCCAAGCAACTGCAGGTCCTGCTGGTGCTTCCCGGGTTCGCCCTGGCCTACATGGTTGCGGGGCCGGGCAGGATGCGGCGGCGGCTGCTCCGGCTGGCAGCGGCAGCGGCAGCGATGGTAATTTCCGCCGGATGGTGGCTGCTGGCCGTGGGGCTGACTCCGGCGGACATGCGGCCTTACATTGGCGGGTCGCAAAACAACTCCATCCTGGAGCTGACCCTGGGTTACAACGGGTTGGGCCGGTTGACGGGCGACGAAACGGGCAGCGTGGGCGGCGGCAACGGCTGGGGTGTTCCCGGCCTACTCAGGATGTTCAACAGCGAGTTTGGCGGCCAAATTGCATGGCTGCTGCCGTCCGCCCTCATCCTTGCGGTGGGACTGGTGTGGGTTGGGCGACGGGCGCCACGCACCGATGCCGTCCGCGCTTCCGTCATCGTCTGGGGCTCGTGGGTCCTGGTGACGGGCCTCGTCTTCAGCTTCATGGCCGGCATCATCCACCCGTACTACGCGGTTGCACTGGCGCCGGGTATCGCCGCGCTGGCCGGCTTGGGCTCCGTTCTGCTGTGGCAGCACCGCCGGCAGGCCGCTGCCGGCATCTTCCTGGCCGCAGCGGTGGCCACGGCAGCTCTTATGGCCTTCCATCTGCTGGGAACCACGTCCGCTTACGGCCCATGGCTGCGCTGGCTGGTGCTCGCCGGAGGTGTGGCCGCCGCGGCAGGACTCGGGCTCAACAGGTTCCTGCGCCTGCGTTCCATGCAGCGGACGACGGCGGCCCTCGCCATTGCCGCGTCGCTCGCCGGGCCGCTGGCCTACTCCATCACCACCGCGGCGACGGCACACAGCGGGGCAATCGTGAGTGCAGGGCCAGCCTCCGGCTTTGGCGCCGGCGGACGCGGGCCGGGAGGCTTCAGTGCGGCCGGCCGGAACAACTCCGGCCGAGTTACAGGACAAGGCTTCGCCGGGCAGAACTCCACGGGACAAGGCTTCCAGCAGCAGGCCAACCGCGGCGGGACCGGCGGGACAACCCAAGGCGGTGCTGGATTTGCGGGCGGCATGGGCGGGCTCCTCGGCGCACCCACCCCATCAGCGGATCTCGTGGCCGCGCTCAAAGACGGCGCATCCGGTTACACCTGGGCAGCAGCGGTGGTGGGCTCCAACAATGCCGCCGGGTACCAATTGGCAACGGAACTGCCCGTGATGGCGGTGGGCGGCTTCAACGGCACCGACCCCTCCCCCACCCTGGCCCAATTCCAGGACCTCGTGAGGCAGGGAAGGATCCACTACTTCATCAGCGGCGGAACCATGCGATCCGCCTCCGGTTCGGATGCCTCGGCCCGGATCGCGCAGTGGGTTTCGGAAAACTTCACTCCGCAAAGCATCGGCGGCACTACCCTCTACATCTTGGCAAGGTAACAACACGGCATGGTGTACCGAAAGTAACGACTCAACCGGACGCAGACCGCAAAGCGGCGCGCCAAAGATCGTGACATCCGTTACCCAAATGTGACATTGGAATGCTTTTCCTGTACCGTCGATTGGGTGCGGCTCCCGTTCGGGCCGCATATCCCGGGTTGACGCCAAGCTCTGCCGCTTCCCCGGATCCCGATTGAGCAACGGCAGAGGCGGGGGACCCACCGTCCCGGGCAATGTACGCCCTTGGGGTTAAGCCAGTACGTGATTTTTCCGTGCGGCCGGATGCCCTCATCCGAACCCGACAGCTAACTCCGCAGGTGTGAGAGGCGATCAATCATGTCCAAAAACACGGCAGAACCATGCCTGCATGCCAAGGCTAAACACCGGGCAGAGCAGCAAGCAGCTACAAAGCCCGCAAAGAAGACCAGCTTCGGTACGCGAGCCGGGATCCTCGCAGCATCCTGCGCGGTGCTGGTGGGGGTAGGCGCGGCAGGTCAGGCGACCAGCAACATGACTCCGGTGTCATCCACCGATTCAAACTCTTCCACGGCAGCGGCCGACGCCCAAATGAGCATCGAGAAGAGCGAAATCCGTTCCAACCCGGCAGCGTCCGTTCCGGCGGCAATAAGCGTTGCGCCGCAGGCAGCGGAACCAGCCCCCGCGCCGGCACCGGCAGCCCCCGCAGCAGAAGCCCCGGCTCCTGCACCAGCCCCTGCACCGGCTCCGGCACCCGAGCCTGCTCCTGCACCTGAGCCGGCACCCGCCGTCGCGGTTAATGATCCCGCCGGCGCCCAGGCCTACGCCGCCGGCCAGTTGGCAACCTTTGGCTGGGGACCTGACCAGATGCAGTGCCTGCAGACACTGTGGACCAAGGAGTCGGACTGGACCACCACGGCCACCAATCCCAGCAGCGGGGCATACGGCATCGTCCAGTCCCTGCCCGCGGAGAAGATGGCCAGCTCCGGCGCGGATTACCTGACCAACTACCGCACCCAGATCAACTGGGGCCTCGATTACATCAAGAAGAGCTACCAGTCCCCCTGCGGCGCACTGAACTTCCACCTCGCCCACAACTGGTACTAGGCACCACTCCCCTGGCGCCGGGGGCTCAAAGGGAACTCTTCCGCTGAATCTCCCCACCTTTGGGGGCGTTCGACGGCGTGTCGCCGGCCATCCGCCGTCGTACGCCTTGGCGACGGGGCAAAGCTGCGAAATTCCAGCACAAACCGCGGGCCGCATCATCACGATGCGGCCCGCGGTTTGCTTTTAACTGTTGCCTTGCCCAGCGTCCTGCGCGCTGCTGTCCTGCCCAGCGTTCCGCCACGGTATGTACTGGACGGCCCACTTGTTGCCGTCCGGATCCGCAAAGTAGACGAAGTGGCCCCATGGGAGCACCTCGACATCACTGACGTCCACACCGTTGTTCTTCAGCTGGTCGTGCGCTTTTTGGATATCGTCGACCACCATTTGGAGAGTGGTCCCCGTGCCGGGAGGGGCGTCCAAAAGCCCCTCGCCCATGCAGATGGAGCAGGCAGAGCCGGGCGGGGTCAGCTGTACAAAACGGATGTCGTCCGACGGCCGCTCGTCGTAGTCCGCGTTGAAGCCCACCTTGTTGACGTAGAAGTCCTTGGCGCGGTCAACGTCGGATACAGGGACAAAGACAAGTTCCAGTTTCCAGTCCATCCGCACAGGCTAGCGGCGGGACCAGCATCCAGAAAGGGTGAAAACTACCCTGCGATGCCGTAGAGCCGGTCGCCGGCGTCGCCCAGGCCGGGAACGATGTAGGACTTCTCGTTGAGCTTCTCGTCGATGGAGGCCAGGACGATGTGCACGTTTGCGTCGCCCAGTTCCTCCTCCAGCTTGGCAAGGCCCTCCGGGGCCGCCAGCAGGCAGATGCAGGTGACGTCCGACGCGCCCCGCTTGAACAGGAACTTGATGGCCTCGCGCAGCGTGCCGCCGGTGGCGAGCATGGGGTCCAGCACGAAGACCTGGCGGCCTGTCAGGTCCTCCGGGAGGCGCTCGGCGTAGGTGATGATGTCCAGCGTTTCCTCGTCCCGGGCCATGCCCAGGAAGCCCACCTCGGCGGTGGGCACCAGCTTGGTCATGCCCTCCAGCATTCCCAGGCCGGCACGCAGGATGGGAACCACCAGCGGCGTGGGCTTGGTGAATGCGGTGCCAATAGTGGTGCTGACGGGAGTCTCGATGGTCACGGGCTCGGTGCGGACCTCCCGCGTGGCTTCATACGCCAGCAAAGTCACCAGCTCTTCCGTCAGCTGGCGGAAAACCGGCGACGGCGTGTTCTTGTCCCGCAGGACGGTGAGCTTGTGGGCGACCAGGGGGTGGTCAACAACGAGAGTGCGCATCCCCCAAAACTATCACCCGGCGGTGTCCTTGCCTCGGCTTCCGGACGCGCCCTCCTTGCCGGCGTCGCCGCCGTCGTGCACGGATTCCAGGACGACATCGCGCACCACGGGACGGTCGAACGTGGGCGCCGGGCCCGCATGCTGCTTGCGCCTCAACAGGTGGAACAACCGATGCGCCAGGATCACGACGGCCACCCAGGCCAGCCCCAGCGTCCAGCCGGCCATGACGTCGGTCAGCCAGTGGTGGCCCAGGAAAACCCTGCTCAGCCCCATGGCGATGATGAAGATCACGCCGGCCGTGATGGCCGTGACCCTCACCCAGAGCTGGTGGAACTGCAGGCACAGGACATACAGGAGGACACTGATGACCACCGTGGTGTTGAGGGTATGGCCGCTGGGGAACGACGGCGAATCCTCGTAAGGCGGCACCGCATCGGCGTGGTCGGGGCGGGTCCTGCCCACGAGCTTCTTGCCGAACGTAGTGGCCAGGATGGAGACGGTTGCCGCGCCGCCCACCAGGAGGAGCGGCCGCCAGGTCCGGGTTACGAACGTCAGCCACGCGGTAAGGATGCTGGCGAGGATGGGCATGCCGACGCCACCGCCGATGTTGGTGAACCCGGTGACAAAGGCATCGAGGCCCGGGTTTCGCAGCGACTCCGCGTAGTGGAGGGCCGGGACATCGAGGTTCGCGAGCCCGTCCTTGCCCACCACGTCGTCATAGACCTCGGCGCCCGCGAGCGCCATGATGACAACCACCGTTCCGCCGATGATCAGGGTCAGCCAGAGGGCGGCATAAGGCTTGAACCATCTGTCCATGCGCTCGTGGACTCTGCTCATCATGCCTCCCTGGAAAGTACGCAAGCTTAGTATCTCTCGAAACTATCATTGAGCCATGCTGTTGCCGGAAAAGAAACACAACGCCTGGATGGGCCTTGCCCTGGCTGAGGCCCGGCGGGCCCTCGCAACGGAGGACGTGCCGATCGGGGCCGTGGTGATAGGGCCCGACGGCGAGGTGCTGGGTAGCGGCCGGAACCAACGGGAGGCATTGGGCGACCCCACGGCCCACGCCGAGGTGGTGGCGATCAGGGAGGCGGCCGGACGATTGCAGGAACGGGCCCGGCTCGACGGCGGCAGCGACCACGGCTGGCGGTTGTCCGACTGCACGCTGGTGGTCACGCTGGAGCCCTGCGCCATGTGTGCTGGCGCCATCGTGCTGGCCCGGATCCCCAGGGTGGTGTTCGGGGCGTGGGACGAGAAGGCCGGGGCCGCGGGATCGGTGTTCGACATCCTCCGCGAACGCCGGCTCAACCACTGGGTTGAGGTCTACCCCGGGGTCCGCGAGGAAGAGTGCGCACAGTTGCTGCGAGAGTTTTTCGCAGGGCACCGGAGCAGCCTCTAACCCGTTTTATTCAGTCCCCGCCATGATGCCCAGCATCTTTCGGGCGGTGATGCTCCAGTCCGGCAGCCTGCTCCTCGCGTCCAGCGCTGTTTTCCGCCAGCTTTCCCGGACTTGTTGGTCCGTCAGCCATTGGCGCAGGGAGCCTGCCAGACGATCGGGACTCTCATTTCCCCCTGCTGGAAGTGGCAGCGTTGCCCCCGGAAGGCGGGGGCCGCCGTCGTCCGCTGCCTGCCCGGCCGTGCCAAGCGCTTCCACTGCCCCCGTCCCCTCGCGAACAAGTACCGGGATCCCGTGGGCCAGGGACTCGGTGACTGCCATTCCGAACGCTTCGGTCCGGGAAACCAGCAAGGTCAGGTTGGTGCGGGCCCATTCGACTTCGAGCGCTTCCCCCGTCAGTTCGCCCTCAAGCCGCACCCGCTCCTGCAGCCCATTGGCAGCGATGGCAGCCCGAACCTCCCGCGCGTAGCCCGGGTCCGCCTGGTCCGACCCCACGAACGACGCAGTCCACTCAAGGTCCTGGATCCGGGCCAGCGCTTCGACGGTCAGCACCTGGTCCTTGTTGGGCAGCAGGGCGGCGACGACCGCCAGGTGGGGAGGGGCGGAACCGGCGGCGCGGGGCGCGGGGTCGACTCCGGGCAGGACCACTTGGGCCTGAGGAAGTCCCCGCTTTGTCAGTACTGACGCCGCAGAAGTGCTGGTGCAGATGACCCCGGTTGCTGCACGCAAGGCGTTGGCTTCGTCTTCCAGGGCTGCAGGCCCGGAACTTTCCAGCACAGGCATATGCACCAGGACCCATATTTGCCGCCCCGCCTTTGCGGCGTACTCCAGTTCGTCCGGGGCCCCTACCGCTACCAGCCCATCCACGATGAGTACGGCCTGCCCGGGACCCTCGTCAGGTTCCCGTGTCCCGAGGAAGATGCCCAGACGGCGTCGTTCGTCGGCACTGGCATCCGGCCAGCTGCCATCGACGCTGATGACATCCACTTCGGCACCCAGCTCTTCCAGTCCAGCAACCAGGCGTGCGTTGTAGACGTTTCCACCTGAGCTGTGGCGGATGTTGCCGGGGACCAGCAGCCGGATGGGGCGCACGGTTAGGCGGTGAGGTCCAGGGAATAGGTGGCCCAGGCGTCCGGATTCTCGCGCAGCGTGACGTCGACGCCCGCCAGTTCGCGGCCGTCGTTGCTGTCTTTGATCCTGGCGGCGACCTGCTGAGTGATGTATTCGGCGAGTGCTTCCGTGGTGGTGAGCTTGCCTTCGAAGTCGGGGTGCTCGTCCAGGTTCTGGTAGTTCAGCCCCGCCAGCACTTCCTCGATGATGGTCCCGGCGGCACCGATGTCCAGGACGATCGCGTCGGCGTTGAGCGCACGACGGCGGAAGGTCACCTCCGCGACGAAGGTGGCCCCATGCAGGCCCTGGGCAGGCCCGAACGCCTCACGGGGAAGGCTGTGGGCGATCATGAAGTGGCGGCGGACGGTCAGGCTGAACATGGGTTACCTCAAGTTTTCGTTGTTGTCTGTGGCTGGACTGGGTGCGGGACTGCTGCCGGGGTATTCGACCACGTGGCACAGGGCCTGCAGGCTGCCGTCGGCCAGGTTCTGAACCACGTCCGGCAGGTCCTCGAAGCGGGATGATCCGGTCAGGAACGCGTCGAAAATGGGGTCCCTGAGCAGCGATACGGCAAGGTCCAGGCGGTCCGCGTTGGTGCGGCGGTGGCGGCGGGCGCGCGCCACCATGCCCACCTGGCTGGCCCGGATGGACAGGCGCCTCGCATGGAAGTCCTCACCCAGGGGTACGGTGACCTCCCGGTTGGCGTACCAGGACATCTCGATGACGTCGCCTTCATCGCCGACAAGCTGCAAGCTGCGTTCCAGGCCTTCCTGGGACGCCGAGCAGTGGAACACGATGTCACAGTCGGCCAGGGCGTCATCCGGCTGCGCGAACTCGACGCCCAGTGAGTCCGCCAACTGCTTCCGGCCCGGGTCAAGGTCCACTAGCTGCAGGCGCTGCAGCGGGAAGGTGCGCAGTAGCGTGGCCACCATGCCGCCCACCAGGCCGGCGCCAACCACCGCGACCCGGTCGCCCAGCCGCGGCCCGGCTTCCCACAGGGCATTTACGGCCGTTTCGACTGTGCCGGTAAGGACCGCCCTACGTGAGGGGACCTCGTCAGGGATCCTGGTCAGGGATTCCACGGGAAGCACGTAGCGGTCCTGGTGCGGGTTCAGGCAGAAAACGCGCTGGCCCTTCCACCCTTCGGGCCCCTCCTCCACTACTCCGACGGACAGGTAGCCGAATTTCACTGGCGCAGGGAACTCGCCTTCCTGGTGCGGGGCGCGCATTTCCTCTGCCACCCGCGGCGGAACGGCCCCGGCGTGGACCACCATTTCCGTGCCCTTGCTGATGCCCGAATACAGGGCACGGACCAGCGCTTCACCTGGTCCGGGGGCGGCCATTTCTTCCGCCCTGAGCTCGCCGTGCTCCTTAGCAGTGGTCCAGTATGCGGTTGCGTGGATGGGGGTTTCTGAATTCGTCATCTTGCTGACGAATCTATCCGGACGCACGGCGAGGGGGAAAGTCCGACGGCGGGTGTCGGGTTTTCATTGCGGCCTCCTGGAACACTGCGGACAGCATCGCGTTTAGACGAAAGGCACGGTTTCGTGGCCCCGGTCTTGGGACAGTCCGGACAAACATCGCGGTCGGTGGAACGCGCTCGGTGGAAAAGGCATGGGGTCCGTCGCGCGGCCTAGCGACGCAGTTCCATCGCAAGGCGACCGTTTGGAATGCGATCCGGGTGGCAAGGTTCCCCTGCACAAAGCAAGCTGCTAGGCAGAGGGCGGGTGGAGGATGCCGTCAAGGCATGCCTCACCCAAGGAGAAGCCAACGCCCACCAAGTCCGCGCAGCCTGCGATTGCCCTTTTCAACGGCTTCAGTTGCGGCACCAGCTGCCTGGGCCACTTCGGTGGTTCCCAGTCCTGGTGTTCGCTTGGGTACTGCCGGCCGGTGGGTGAGGTCCAGCCGGGTGGTTCGTTCTTGGTGGCCGGGGTGGGTTTCCACCCGGTGGTGTGGCGGAGTTTGTGGTGTTTGGGGCAGGGCTGCCCCAGGTTGCTGATCCCGGTGGGGCCGCCGTTGGCCCAGGCGAGGATGTGGTCGGCGTCGTTGTCCAGGGAGTTGTTGCTGCAGCCCGGGAACGGGCACTTACCGTCCCGCATCCGCAGCCAAGCCCGCATCGCCCCGGTCACCCGGTAACTCGTCCGCCCAATCTCCAACGGTGCCCCGTCCCGGGGATCCACCAACACCCGGTAAAACGATGTTGCCCCCTGCGCCACCAGCTCCCGCGCCATCGACGGCGGGACGGGCCCGTACCCGTCCAGCACGGCCGGCTCATCGGTCAACCCCATCAGCGAGTACACCGGGACCGTGACCAGGACCTGCGCATGGATCGGCGAAGACCAGGGCTACTGCCCGGCACCGTAACGTCCACCGGCATCTGGACCGTGGACGGCACCAGCGCCGCCCCGGTGGACGGCCTCGACGTCACTGCCTGCGTCGGATAAGGGCGTGGCACAGGGACCACCGGCGTGGACGATACTGCCGCTGCCAAGGACCGCACTGGCGAAGTTGTCGGCCCGCAGCTGCGGCATGGTCCGGCACTCATCCGGCCCCTGCATGCCACGCGAGATCGCGGTGAGCCGGTTCCACCCGGCCAACGCCTCAGCCGCCGGCAGGCACGCGGACAGCCAGGCCATCCCATCCTGGTCCGGACGGAACTCCACCCGCCGATCCGCCAGCCCCTTCGCATGGCGTTTCTCGATGCTCTCCGCGTGGTGGCGTTCCCGCCACGTCCTGGCCTTGACCCGAAACCGGTGCGCCGGCATCTGCCCCACCGGGCACCCCCGAGCAGGGTCCTGGGCGTCAGGGTCAAGGAAATGCGCTTCCAACGCCGCCGCCCCCGCAGCATCCAGACACGCGGCCTCGTCCGCCATCACCACCGCATGCTGCCACGACAACGTCCCGGCCCGCAGCCCCACAAGGGTTCGCGGCAACGAAGAAACAACGGCGTGCGAAGCAGCCAGGAACGATGACGCCGCCCGCGGCCCTAACGCCAGCACACACCCAATCTCCGCCGTGACCGCCATCTCCTGCGCCAGCACCGGCACATCAGGCCCGGCAACAACAGAGGCGCTCTCCGCGTACTTCACCGCAGCCTTCGCCTTCAACCCAGCGAACCCGGCCTCAACCTCACGGGCACCGGCCAAAACGTCCAGGCACCCATCAGCCAGCCCAGCCAACGGATCAGCCACCGAAAACGGCTCAGAACCGCACCCATCCACCTCAGCGTTCAACACAGCAAGGGCAGCCCGGATGTCCGCATAAGCCCTGGTTACCGCCGCCTTCCCCATGAACTAATCATCGTGCGAGGGTCTGACATTCACCTGCGATGCCGTTCAAGGCAGTAATCCGCGACGGCACTGCCGTGAGTGCGGCAGGTGCATAGGCAAAATCGATCCTTGCTTCACGCGCGCGCAGGCACCCGTTTTGGGGATGCAGGCCTTGCTCCGGTACCCTATTGAGGTTGGTGACGTGTCCGAGCGGCCGAAGGTGCAACACTCGAAATGTTGTTTGGTGTAAAAGCCAACGTGGGTTCAAATCCCACCGTCACCGCCAGGTAGAAAGACCCTGCTGCCCTTGTTACAAGGGAGGCAGGGCCTTTCGCTTTAACGTCCAAGAACCGCCCCCTGGCCTTCACGGCCCGCCCGCACACGAATCCTGACCGTCCTCTTTCCTCGGCCCGCACCCGCTGCTGTCGACCCGCTAATCCAGTATTTACTTTGCACCACACACCTGCGCACCATTCGAAGTGTGGGAACCATGGGCAGGTGGCACGGGCTTGCTTTCGCCTTGTCCCTGTTGATCCCAGCCGGCGCAACAGCGGGGTGCTCCTACGAATACGACGAGCCAACGCATACGCCTCAAACCGAATCTCCACGCGAAACGCGCTCCCCTGTGCCTTCCATTGATCCTCTCGTCCTGGAGCGCGAGGTCCACAACTACCGTGAGTTGGACCGGCTCCTGAAGGCAACACCGGGGCCGGTCCTCCTTTTTGAGGAGGGCCCGCTTGATGGCCCGGTCAGGGGGTTTGGCACGACGGCGGAAGTCCCCGCGCCTGGGCAGTACACCTTCACAGCGGCCTGCGTCGGCGCTTCCAGTGCCCAGGTCGCCATCGGGCAGGAGCACCCCGGAGCTCCCTTCCAGCCCGTCGAACTGACGCTGGACTGCATCGAAGCAACCACGCAGGTCATGGAGCTGCAGCAGGGGTACGTTTTCGCCCACCTGGTGGTGCCGGCGCCCGGCGATACCCCCTGGACAGGAGCCGTGGGCGGAGTACGCGTGACAGGTGGGGCACCTACGCCAAGCACCGGGAAATCCCCCTGACAAAAGGCCCTGTTATCGCTGGCCGCATGCCATAAGGCTGGGGTTTAAGGATCATCAGCAGGCCAGGCAGGAGGTCTGGAATGACTGCGCAGCCACAACATGGATTGCCGCTGGTACCAGGCGCTGCAGGGAAAGGGTTCACCTACTTCATCCGTCGGCACCCCGTACCTGCCTACTACGCCCTGACCTTTGTCATTTCATGGGGCTTGATGGCAGCGGTCATTGGCGTCGCGCCGGCCCCGATGGCTGTTGCACTATCCCTTGGCCCCCTCGGACCCGCCGCCGCATCCATCATCCTCACGAGCTTCCTGGACGGAAAGGCGGGCCTTCGGGAGCTGGTAGCCCGCCTTCGCCGGTGGCGGGTGGGCGCCCGCTGGTATGCGCTGGCACTCCTGACCGCTCCACTCGTCATGGCTTCGACGGCCGTGGCAGTCGCCGTCGTCTTCCCCGGTTTCTACGGCGGCGTTTCGACGGCGGCCGAGCTGGTGATCGTCGTATTGGCCGGGATTGCGGTGGGCTTGATAGTCGGCATGCTGGAGGAGCTGGGCTGGACAGGCTTCGCGCTGCCCCGCCTGCGCCGGCGGCACGGCGTGGTGTCCACAGCCTTGATCATGGCCGTGTTGTGGGGTGCCTGGCACTACCCCATGTTCGCCAACAGCACTGACCCGTCAGGAGCCATACCCAACGCCCTCATCGTGGCCGTGTTCCTGTTTGGCTGGCTGCCCGCTTATCGGGTGCTGATGGTTTGGCTCTACGACCGGACGGGGAGCCTCCCCTTGGCCATGCTGATGCACGCGCCCCTCTCCGCGGGCGCCTTCATTAACTCCTTCATGGCGGCCTCCGGGAACGCATCGGGAATCGCCATCCTGGTTCCGTCCCTCAGCTGGGGTGCGGCATTCTGGGTGGTTGCCGCCGTCGTCCTTCTCACCGAACGCCGCCACCCGCGGGAGACGACGTGACCGCGCAACTCCCGCCGGTGCCGGCAGGGGAAGCAATCCTGTCGGCAGCGCGGCGTTTCACCGCTGCCCACGGCCGGAAACTCAAGGTCGGTGAGGTGGAATGGCGCTATGCAAGGCTGGGCGAGGGACCGCCCGTGCTCTGGCTAACCGGCGGCCTGCGCCGGGCTGGGCTGGGGTACGACTTCCTTGGGCGGCTTGCGCGCAACCACGCGGTGGTGGCGCCGGATTACGCGCCAGTGAAGCGCTTTACCGATTTCGACGACGGCGTCTCCGCGATCCTGCGCGCTGAGGGAATTGAGCGGTGCGACGCGGTGGGCCAGTCCTACGGCGGTTTGCTCGCCCAGGCGTTCCTTGCTGCCCATCCCGGCCGGATCAACCGTTTGGTGCTCTCCAGCAGCGGCCCGGCAGACTACGGCCGGCTCTGGGTGCCGGCCCTGGCAGTGGCAATCCTGGCGGCGCGGGTACTGCCGAAGCGTTGGTCGGCTTCCCTGCTACTTGCCGGCCTAACCGGACTCCTCCCGGCCGGGTCAGATCCCGATGGCAACTGGGCAGCGGTTCTTCGCCACACTGTCCGGCACGACTTGACCAGGGCGGATATGGTGTCGCATTTCTCGGTCGCCGCTGACGTGGCCAGGAGGCAGCTGGTGCGTCCGGAACGGTTTCAGCAGTGGAGGGGAGACGCCGTGGTGCTGCGGGCGGAGAACGACCGCACCCAGGACGCCGGCGACATCCCCCGGCTCCAGAGATTGCTGGGCAGGCGGGTTCGGACGATTTCGATGGGCCCTGCCGGTCACACGGCGGCGCTGCTGGAACCGGAGCGCTATGTGCAGTGGCTGGAAAAGGCGCTGGGCTGATCTCCGGCGGACCACCGCCACATGGACGTCGCTCCCCAAAATTATGAGGTGTGCGCAGTTGAACCGCCGGCGCAGCCGCTTTCAAGGATTTGCCTGATCTCCGCGAGGCGCTGCAGCAGCCGGGGCCGCATGCTGTGGGTGATGGCCGGCAGCAGCCACCGGAGGAGCCAATGGGACCGGACGGTTTCTCTGTGGTGCAGGATGCTTCCGCCCCCAAAAGTATCAATTTGGTAGGTGAGGTGCCCGTTGAGCCAGTGGCTGGAAAAGTCCATGCCGAGAAGGTGCGGCGGGTCGAAATCGGACACCACGCTCTCGGTGTGGAACCAGCAACCCGGCGCCAAGCGTACCCATTCGTGCCAGCGTGTGCCCACCGCGGTTGGGCCAGCCGGTTCCTTGACCATTCGGACGGCGGCGTCGCGAGGTATCGGTTCGAAGTCCTGGATATCGGAGAGCAGAGCGAACACCGCCGATTGAGGCCTCCGGATCGCGACGGCAAGGTTAAACGTGGTGGCCCTTCTGATCACTTTTCCAGCATCCACGGACACAGCCCCACCGGTAGGGACCACTACCCCTGGACTTTTTGTCCTACCTGTCCGGCAGAATGGGGTTTCAATTAGTCAAATGTCTGGAATACAAGCCCGCCTACGAGAACCAGGACAGGAATGAAGGAATTCTTTACTGCCTCTTGCGACGGGGACATGCTGCGGTTGCAGTGGGTCCCGGAAGTCCACATCACGTACCAGACCGCCGTGCGTGCAGCCCGGGTTCTGGAGGGTCTAAGTGGTGGGCGCGCGTTACCTCTCCTGGTTAATCTCGCCGGTGTTGCCGGGTTGACGCCGCAGGCCAGGGCGGGCATGAATGCGTACCGCGGATTCTCGGCAGTGGCCCTCATCGGGGACGGGGCGATGGGTAAAGTCGTAGCGGCCTTTTCCAAGCGGGCCCTCACCCCCACGGCATATTTCACCAGTGAATCCGAGGCCCTGACATGGTTGTCCGAACAGGGCAGCCGGGCAAGCGCTCCGCGCGAAGCGCGGCAAACGGAAATTTGATCGCCACCAGGCTCACGACGCCGGCGACGGCTCCAGGCTGGGAATTGCCCCTCGGCGCGCTTCCTGATGCCCAGCAGCATGCCAGGGTCCATGACGAGGCAACCGGGGCGGAGGAGGAAGTCCATGACCCTGAGCGCGGCCTCCCGGCGAACCAGGCGCCTGCGTGACACGTCGGGTGCCCATGCTTGACGCCGCCATCCGGCACACGCTAGAAAGTAAGCAGCCTTATTATTTGTCGATTCTGCAAAAGAGTTCTGCAAAGGGAGGACCTGACATGAGTGACAAGCCCGGCAACCAGACGCCGAACACGCCCGATGTGAGCGAGACGAAACTGCGCAGCATGAAGGTGGATGAACTCCGCAAGGAGGCCAGGGAAGAACACATTGCCGGGGCCTCGGATATGCACAAGGAAGACCTGGTAAAGGCTGTGGCTAAGGCCCGGCAGGAGGACCACGACGGCGGCCGGAAGGAAGGTTCCCGGTCCGGCTCAG
Source organism: Arthrobacter sedimenti (assembly GCF_042652025.1). Classification (NCBI taxonomy): domain Bacteria; kingdom Bacillati; phylum Actinomycetota; class Actinomycetes; order Micrococcales; family Micrococcaceae; genus Arthrobacter; species Arthrobacter sedimenti. The sequence continues at coordinate 104,018 of NZ_JBHSDQ010000010.1, forward strand.
GCAACTCCGGACGGGCCAGCAGCGGCAAGTCAGGCAGCGGCAAGGAAGGCCGTGACGAGCCCGGCAACCAAACCCCCAACACCCCGGACGTGAGCGAAACCGAGCTGCGCGGCATGAAAGTGGATGAACTCCGCAGGGAGGCCAGGGAAGACCACATCCCCGGCGCCTCCGGCATGCGGAAGGAAGAACTGGTCAAAGAGGTGGCCAAGGCCCGCCAGGAGGGCGCGGGCGGCGGAGGTAACCGGAGTGAGGATGCCGGCGGAGACGCGGAGGACCTCGGCGCCGGCCCCGACGGCGGCAAGATCCGTTACGGCGATGACTCGTCCAAGTCACTGAAGTACTCGCAGGAGATCACCTCCACGGAGGAGGAACCCGAGCGCGAAGGCCGGAGCCTGGCTACCACGCACCATGAAGTCATCAGGCAGTGGGCCGAAGAACGCGGCGGTGTCCCTGCCACGGTGGAGGGCACCGAGCATGGCGACCATTTGGGCGTCCTGCGCATCGATTTCCAGGACAGGGACGCCAACCTTCGCGAGGTCAGCTGGGAGGAATGGTTCAAGACGTTCGACGACCGGCGGCTGAACTTCGTTTACCAGGAGGAGCGGACGGACGGAAACCAGTCCACCTTCTTCCGGCTGGAGAACCCGGACCGTGAAGACGCGTAGGGTCACCCAGGCCTGACACATGCAGGAGGCGCCATCGCTGTTGCGGTGGCGCCTCCTGCATGCGCGCCTAGAGCCGCGTATCAAACGACCCGCAAAACACGTTCTCGTTGAACGTGCCCTGGAACTCCGATTTGCCCTGGATCTTTTCCACTGCGGCCCGGATCGCTTCCCGTGTTCCCGCATGGGCGTGGATGGCGGTCCTGACCATGGGCACGTCGATCAGGTGGTTCGGCTGGTTCAGGGAAACGAACACAGTGGGCACCTCGGTGGCGTACCAGGGAATCTCGGCAGCCATGGGAGAAGACCATTTGATCCGGATGGCTGCCTCCTGCGCGAAACCTTTCACGTTGGCGAAGACAAACGCTGCGTCGTACTTCTCCGCGTAGTCGCCGGTGGCTTCCTCGGACAGCACCCGCATGAAGTTCATGCCGGCCTCCCCCGCCGCCTCGCGCTGCTCTGCCGTCCGGAACAGGTGGACCTGGAACCCGGCAGCTTCCAGTTCCTCCTTCACCACGTCCAGGTAGGCCAGTGGATCCGCCCGGGTAAAGTCTGCCCCGCCGGAGATTCCGTACAAACGGATGCGGGGGTGGGTGGCCGGCGTGATGGGCAGGTTACCGGCCGTGTCCTTGACCAGCGTCACCGTCTTGTCTGCAATCCCAGCGGCCACGGCACGGTGCTCAGCAGACCCAATAACGGCAAGCGCCTCGGCAGGCGGAACCAGCTCATCAGCAGATTTCCGGTGCAGCCCCAGCGACGCCTTCAATCCCAGGATCCGTCGCAGCGCATCATGCAGCCGCTGCTCGGTAATGAGACCGGACTTGTAGCCGTCCATCATGTATTGGAAGTCCTCGGCGGGGTTCCGGAAGAACAGGAACATGTCGCAGCCGGCAGCGATCGTGGCAGGCACCAGGTCCTTGCGCTTCATCGCCTGTGTCAGCCCAACCATTTGCGAAGCATCGGTGAGCACCAGGCCGTTGAACCCGAGTTCCCCGCGCAGCAGGTCCTGCAGGAGTTCCGGGGACAACGTGGCAGGCAGGACCTCGGAGTCGGACAGCCCGGGCCGGAAATGCCGGGATACCTCCGGCGCCCCGATGTGGCCGGCCATGATGGACTGCACGCCATGCGCAATCATCTCCCGGTACACGTGTCCGTACGTCCGGTTCCACTCCTCGTAGGGGAGGGTGTTGTAGGACGTGACCACGTGCTGGTCCCGCTCATCCATACCGTCCCCCGGGAAGTGCTTCATGGCGCATGCCGTGGGTGATTCGCTGATGCCGTCGAAGTACTCCTTGGCCCGCTCCACCACAACTTCCGGCGTGTTGCCGAAGGAGCGCGTGGAAATGACCGTGTTCCGCCAGTTGTAGTGGATGTCCACGATCGGTGCGAAGGCCCAGTTGCAGCCCAGGGCCGCCGTCTCCACCCCGGCCACCTGCCCCATCTGCCGGGCGATGTTCTTGTCCGGATGCGAGCCCGCCTGCAGATGCGTGGATACGAACGTTCCGTCGTCGCAGCTGCCGGCCCCGCCCATCTCGGGGTTGGACGCAACCAGCAACGGAATCCGGGACTTGGACTGCGCGTAGCGGATGTGTTCCTGCACCGCAGCGGACGGACCCGGACGGTAACGCATGCCGCCCACGTGGTAGTTCTCCAGCACCCCGTCGAGGTACTCGGGTGAGTAGTCGTTGTTGTGGTTGATGAACAGCTGCCCGATCTTCTCCTCGAGCGTCATCGCACCAATCGTGCCCTCCACCCAGGCGACCGCGTCGTCGTCGAGATTGAACGGGGCGGCGGCCAGGTCGACGTCGAACTGCCGCGGCCGGGTCCCGGCGGCACCTTCGGCTGAATGTGCGACGGCGGCAATCCCCTTTAGTGCCGCGGCCACCACTTCCGGCACGGGCGCGGCGATGTCCACCACCACGCCGCGTTCGTCCTCCTGCAGCGGTTCCAGGGTGGCGAGCTGGGAGTCCAGCAGCGCGGGCGGCATGAAATGCCCGGCCCTGCCGCCCACACGCTGGGCGAGGACCTCCTTGCTGCCGTTCAGATGCAGGAAGATGGTGTCCGGCGCCTGTTCCCGGATCGCGTCGCGGTAGGTTCGCCGCAGCGCCGAACAGGCCAGGACCATCCCGCTGTCACCGGCGGCAGCCAGCTCACGTCCCACGATCGCCAGCCAGGGCCAGCGGTCCTCATCGGTCAACGGGTGACCGGCCGCCATCTTGGCAACGTTCTCCACCGGATGCAGGGAGTCGCCGTCGAGGAAGGGCACCCCGAGTTCGCGGGCCACGAGGCCGCCCACGGTCGTCTTGCCGCAGCCGGAGACGCCCATGACCACCACGCGGGGTTTAGCAGGGGCGGGAATATTGTTGCTCACCAAAGTTGTCCTTCTTGCCGGTCGTGGTTTCTGTTACCAGCCGTGGCCACGCTCACCAGTCGTGGACGGTGCCGTCGACGAGGCGGTTGTAGGGCAGGTAGGCCTGCTGGTACGGGTAGGCCGCGGCGGCTTCCTCGTTGAATTCGACGCCGATCCCGGGCTTGTCGCCCGGGTGCAGGTACCCGTCCACGAACGTCATGGACTGCTCGAAGACCTCGTTGGTCTTCACCGAGTGCTGCATGTACTCCTGGATCCCGTAGTTATGGATCGCCAACCCCACATGCAGCT
>NZ_JBHSDQ010000011.1:0-97894 GCF_042652025.1 Arthrobacter sedimenti
TGGGCGAAACCCGCGAGGAAATCTCCGAAGCCCTCCGAGACCTCCACCAGGCAGGGTGCGACCTGATCACCATCACCCAATACCTGCGCCCCAGTGAGCGGCACCTGCCCGTGGACCGCTGGGTCAAACCCCAGGAATTCGTCGACCTGCAGCACGAAGCCGAAGAAATCGGCTTCCTCGGCGTCATGTCCGGCCCCCTGGTCCGATCCTCCTACCGCGCCGGACGCCTCTGGGCCACCGCCATGCGCAAAAAAGGCCGCGACATCCCCGCCGAACTCGCCCACATCGCCGAAGGCATCCAGGACTCCGGCACCACCCGCCAGGAAGCCGCAACCCTCCTGGCAGCGCACTCCTGACCTCGGATTCGTGAAGCCGCCAAGGGCCGGACGCCGGAAGTTCCCAGCGTCCGGCCCTCGCGTTTAAGTCACGTAGAATTGAGGCACTATGGCGAAATCCCCTGACTCCAGCAACTCCACCTCCGCGGGCTCAAGCGCGGTGAAGCGCAGCATCTTCTCGCGCAAGCCGAAGGAAGCAAAGGCCAAGAAGCCCAGCAGGCTCAAGCAGATCGGCGAGGTCTTCACCATGACCCGCCGCCACGACCCCATGGTTCCGTGGCTGATGCTCGCAGTCTTCCTGGGTGTTGTGGCCGTGAGCTTCCTGGTGGGATTCTGGCTGGATAACTGGATCACCGGCCTGATCATCGGCATTCCGCTCGGCCTGCTGGCCGCCACCTTCATCCTGTCCCGCCGCGCCGAACGTGCGGCGTTCGCGCAGATCGAAAACCAGCCCGGTGCCTCCGGTGCCGCTCTGGGGACCCTCCGCCGTGGCTGGATTACCGAAGAACAGCCGGTGGCTGTCAACCCCCGCACGCAGGATGCCGTCTTCCGCGCGGTAGGACGTCCCGGCGTCGTCCTTGTCAGCGAAGGCCCCACCCACCGGGTGAAGCCGCTGCTCGATGCTGAGCGGAAGCGCCTGGCGCGCATCCTGCCCAACGTCCCCGTGCACACCATCCAGACGGGACGCGGCGAGGGCCAGGTGCCGCTGAGCCAGGTGGCCAAGCAGATGGGCAAGATGAAGAACGAACTGACCAAACTGGAAGTCAGCACCGTGTCCAAGCGCATCGCCTCCATGGGCAACAGGCTTCCAATCCCCAAGGGCATCGATCCCTACAAAGCCCGCCCCAACCGCGGGCGCTAGCCAAGAGGACGCCCCGGTACCGGCACAGCCGGCCGCCGGGGCGTTTTTTCTTGCGCCCGGACCGGCCCCGCGCTTCCAGCTATGACAAGGACTTGACCATGCCCCTCAGGACAACAGTGATCCGTGCCTTCCGTATTCTCGCAGTGGCCGAGGCCTGCAGTTGGGCTGCACTCCTGGCCGGGATGTACTTCAAATGGATTGCCGGCACCACGGAGGTTGGCGTGGAGATTGCCGGGCCTGTCCACGGTGCGTTGTTCATCGGCTACGGGGTGGCTGCGCTTACGCTGTGGCGCCTGCAGCGCTGGCCGTTCCTGGTGGCTGTACTGGCCGGTGTCTCCGCTGTCTTCCCGTTCGCCACCATCCTCTTTGAGCGCTGGGCCGGGCGGCGCGGCTACCTCACTGCTTCCCGGGCAGACCAGGCCGACGCCACCCTCGAACCCAGCCGGGCTTAGCTGATCAGGACCCCTGACGTGAAGTCAGTTGAGGCAGGGACTGCGCCGGTGAAGGGCACCCAGGGCCGGCGGCGGGTGGTGGCAGTCCTCTCCCTGCTCGGGGCAACGCTCTTTTGGGCCGGCAACTATGTCGTGGGCGCAGGCGCGGTCCAAAGCATCGACCCCCTGAGCCTGGTGTTCCTGCGGTGGGCCATCGCGCTGGTGCCGCTGCTGGTGATTGCCCAAGTGGTTGAGCGGCCGTCCTGGCGGTCCGTCCTGGCCGCCTGGCCCTGGTTGCTCGCGTTGAGCGTCTGCGGCCTGCTCGGCTACAACCTCCTCCTGTACTTCGCCCTGAAGCACACGGACGCGTTCAACGCATCGCTGATCAACGCGTTCAATCCTGCGCTGATCACGCTTGCCGCTGCGGTCTTCCTGCGTGAGCGGCTCACACCGCTGGCGGTGGCAGGCGTCCTGATGGCCCTGGCCGGCGTCCTGATCGTCATCAGTGGAGGAAATATTGGGCGCCTGGTGTCCACCGGTTTCGGCCCCGGTGAGGTGATCATGGTGGGCGCCATCGTGGTCTGGACGGCGTACACCATCATCGGCCGGTTGGCGCCGAAGATCCCGCCTATCACCGCAACGGCGGTCCAGGCAGCGGTGGTCGTGGCTATTCTGGGCCCGGTCCGCTTCGCCACGGGCGGCGTGGCGCTTCCCTCAACGGGCACCGTGCTGGCATCACTGCTGTTTATCGCCATCTTCCCGTCAGTGCTGTCCTACCTGCTGTGGAACCGCGCACTGACGGTCCTGCCTGCGGGCGGTGCAGGAGTGTTCCTCAACCTCATCACCGTCTTCACCGCGATCCTGACCGTCCTTGCCGGACAGGTGCACACCACCGCCCAACTGGTGGGCGGCGCCGTCGTCATTGCGGGCGTGGTGGTGACCAACGCCCCGGCGTTCCGGCGGCAGAAACGGATCAGGGAACTGCCGGGAGCATAAGCGGGACCAGCTAGCGCCGGATCAGGAGCGTATTCATGGCCTTGTCGTGGAGGCCGCGCTGGTCCGGGTCGAAAATCACGGCGGGGATCACCAGGCACAGCAGCACTGTCCTGACCAGGGCGGCCAGCGGGCCGGGGGTACCGCCGCCCGGTTTGATCACGGCAATGCCCATGATGCGGTGGCCGATGCTGTAGCCGAGGGTTCCCACCAGCAGGATCTGTTCAATGGCGAATACCGCCAGGGTGGCCCAGGAGTCGCCGCCGAAAGCGAAGTTGCTGATCAGCAGCGCGATGCCCCAGTCGATGCAGAGGGCCGCGATGCGCCGGCCCGCCCGGGCGATGGACCCGGGGCCGGACTCCGGCAGGCCCAGGCGCTCCCCCGGATACTTCGAGATGCCGGAGGTGTCTGGTCCGCTGAGCCAGGAGCCAATGTCTTTGCGATCTACCACCACCCAAGTTTACCGGGCATGGCAGGTCCACCACGCCCACAGTGTGGATGGGGCTCGACCACAGTGTGGACGGACGATAGCGTGGTCATAGCAGGGCATTCTGTAACCTGCCCGAAACAATGCGGACACGGACGGGAAATGCCGTATCCATAGGCTGTTAGCAGTTTCAAGCAATCCCCCGGCAGGTAAGCGCAGCAGGGAAAACCCCGCGTTCTCCCTGCTTTTGGATTGCGCTGGGTCGTATGGCTTGCATGCCAGATATTTACATATGCGTTAGGAGCATAGATGTTCAAGACTGCGGACGAAGTCCTCAAGTTCATCAAGGACGAAGATGTAAAGTTCGTCGATATCCGCTTCACCGATCTTCCGGGCGTCCAGCAGCACTTCAACGTCCCCGCCAAGAGCGTCGACGCGGACTTCTTCGTCAACGGCCAGCTCTTCGACGGTTCCTCCATCCGCGGCTTCCAGGGCATCGCCGAGTCTGACATGCAGCTGATCCCGGACGTCACCACCGCGTTCCTGGACACCTTCCGCATGGAGAAGACCCTCGCGCTGAACTTCTCGATCGTGAACCCCCGCACGGGCGATCCCTACCACCGCGACCCCCGCGGCGTGGCCGAGAAGGCTGAAGCCTACCTGGCCTCCACCGGCATCGCCGACACCGCATTTTTCGCTCCCGAAGCCGAGTTCTTCGTGTTCGACAACGTCCAGTACCAGTCCTCGCCGCAGGGCAGCTTCTACAAGATCGACTCCGAGGAAGCCCACTGGAACACCGGCCGCGAGGAAGAGGGCGGCAACCTGGGTTACAAGACCCCCGTCAAGGGCGGTTACTTCCCGGTCTCCCCCACCGACAAGCAGGCTGACCTGCGTGACGCCATGTGTGTTGCCCTGGACGAAGCCGGCCTCGAGGTCGAGCGCAGCCACCACGAAGTTGGATCCGCCGGCCAGGCCGAGATCAACTACAAGTTCACCACCCTGACCCACGCCGCCGATGACCTCCAGAAGTTCAAGTACGTCATCAAGAACACCGCTGACGCCTGGGGCAAGTCCGTCACCTTCATGCCCAAGCCGGTCTTCGGCGACAACGGCTCCGGCATGCACTGCCACCAGTCGCTGTGGAACGGTGGCGAGCCGCTGTTCTACGACGAGAAGGGCTACGCCGGCCTGTCCGACACCGCCCGCTGGTACATCGGCGGCCTGCTGAAGCACGCTTCCGCCGTCCTGGCCTTCACCAACCCCACGGTGAACTCCTACCGCCGCCTGGTCAAGGGCTTCGAGGCTCCGGTCAACATGGTCTACTCGCAGGGCAACCGCTCCGCCGGTATCCGCATCCCCATCACCGGTTCCAACCCGAAGGCCAAGCGCATCGAGTTCCGCGCTCCGGACCCCTCCTCCAACCCGTACCTGGCGTTCGCTGCCCAGCTGATGGCCGGCATCGACGGCATCCGCAACCGCATCGAGCCCCCGGCTCCGATCGACAAGGACCTCTACGAGCTGCCCGCCGAGGAAGCCAAGGACATCCCCAAGGCTCCGGGCTCGCTTGAGGAAGCCCTCGAGGCACTGCGCGAGGACAACGAGTTCCTGCAGGCCGGCGGCGTCTTCACCCAGGACCTGATCGACACCTGGATCGAGTACAAGTACGAGAACGAGATCCGCCCGCTGTCCCTGCGCCCGAACCCCTACGAGTTCGAGCTCTACTACGGCGTCTAGTCAGCAGCCTGCCCTGCAGGACAGCTGATACAGCAAAGGCGGCCACCGGTGTTCAACCGGTGGCCGCCTTTCGTTGTGTCCGGGGGCGTCGCGGCCGCGGACGGAGACCATAAGGTGGGGGCCCGCCTCCAGACGTGCTGAGACCGGGAGCCGGACCCCCTGACGAATGCCCCCCGAGACGAAGACTATCCAGCCTTCCCCCCAACAAGGTTGGAGAACACCGCCAATCCACATAATCGGGCAAACGCTTGCTAAGCGCAATGCCGGCACGGCGGGTTACGTCAAACGCCTTACGGATGCAGGTTTTCGGCGAAGCTGTGGAACATGGTCCGCTGCGGCCCCGCCGGGCCGCCCAGGTAGGGCCCTGCATCGACAAAACCGGCACGGCGGTAAGCGGACAGTCCCGCCGGGTTCTCGTCGTTGACGGAGAGTACGACGCCGGTCTCGCAGCTTTGGTGCCGGTCGGTAAGTTTGCGGGCTGCCTCCACGGCCGCGGCCGCTGCCAGGGTCCCAAGCCCTTTGCCCTGGTGCCGCCGGTCGATGAGGAACCCGCGCAGCAGCCAGGCCGACTGGTCGTCGGGCCAGCCGGCGAGCCCCGCCGCCCCTGCCTGCAAAGTCAACAGCCCAACGGCGGCACCGCCGGCCTCCACGACGTACGGCCGGCGTGATGCTTCGGCCAGTCCTGCCAGGGCCATCCGCAGCGGGTCGCCCACGAAGCGGTCCTGGCCCGGCAGCAGCGACATCCCCGCAATGGCTCCGAACTGTATGGCGCGGGCATCGTTGTCCAGGTCCCGCAGCGGGATGAGCCAGACCCAGTCAGTGCCCATAAAAGACACGCTCGAAAACAGCACGTGCCCGCCGGCTCACCCGCAGGTAGTCCTCCTCCAGGGCGGCAGCGTTTCCGGGCTCGTAGCCGCACCAGCGCGCCACGGCCTCCAGGTCCCGGCGGGAGGAAGGGAGAAGGTCGGAGGCCTTGCCATTCCAGATGACGTTGGCGGACCGGATGCGGCTCGCCAGCCGCCAGGCCTCCGCCAGCAGCTTGGCATCCGCAGCATCAAGCAGGCCAAGTTCCGCGGCAGCGAACAGGGCCTCCAGCGTGGACGTGGTCCGGAGCTCCGGATGTTTCCCGGCATGCTGGAGCTGGAGCAGCTGGACCAGCCACTCGACGTCGCTGAGGCCACCGCGTCCCAGTTTGAGGTGGCGCGCGGGGTCGGCGCCGCGCGGCAGCCGTTCTGATTCCACCCTTGCCTTGATGCGCCTGATCTCACGCACGTCCTGCTCCGCCACGGTTTCCGGGTACCGGATGGGGTCGATGAGGGAGAGGAAGTCGGCTGCCAGGGTGTCGTCGCCTGCCATGGGCCGTGCCCGCAGCAGGGCCTGGGCTTCCCAGATGAGGGACCAGCGGCGGTAGTACTCGGCGAAGGAGTCCAGGGAGCGCACCATTGCGCCGTTCTTGCCCTCGGGCCGTAAGTCGGCGTCCATCTGGAGGACCCGCTCTGCCATGATGGCCGGCTTCAGCGGCTGGGTGAGCAGGCTGGACACCTTCGCCACGATGCGGGCGGCCTGTTCCTGGGCCTCAGCGTCGGAGAAGCCGGGAAGGGCGCGGTGAACGTACATGACATCAGCATCGGATCCATAGCCGATCTCGCGGCCGCCCTGGCGGCCCATGGCCACCACCAGGACCGTGGTCTTGAGCGGCCCGCCGGCGGAGACGATGCCTTCCGCTACGCGCAGGGCGCCCAGGACGGCCGCCCGGTCCGTGTCCGCCAGGGCCCTGCCTACCTGGTCCTGGTCAAGGAGGCCGGCTGAGTCAGCAATGGCGATGCGGAGGATCTCCCGCCGCCGGATCAGCCGGATAAGCCGCATGGCGCTTTCCGGGTCCGAGTGCCGGGACATCTTGGCGGTGATCTCCTGCCACTGGGCTTCGAAGCCCACGGGCACCAGGTCCTTGTCCTGTCCCAGCCATGCCACGGACTCCGGCGAGACTTCCAACAGGTCCGCGATCAGCCGGGAGTTGGAGAGCATGTGGCACAGGCGTTCGGCGGCGGCATTGGAGTCGCGCAGCAGGCCGAGGTACCAGTGGGTGGTGCCCAGCGCCTCGCTGACGCGGCGGAAGGCGAGCAGCCCCGCATCAGGGTCCACACCTTCGGCGAGCCAGTCGAGCAGGATGGGCAGAAGCTGGCGCTGCAGGGCGGCGCGGCGGCTCACCCCGGCCGTCAGGGCCTCGATGTGGCGCATCGCTCCCTGCGGATCCCGGTATCCTAGGGCGGCAAGCCGGCCCTGCGCCGCTTCGGGAGTCAGCCTGGCGTCCTCGCTGCTGAGCTTGGCCGCCGAATTCAGCAGTGGCCGGTAAAAGATGCGCTCGTGCAGTTCGCGGACCGAGCGCTTGGTGCGCTGCCAGGCGGAAAGCAATGAGTCCGGGGTGGGCCGCTCATTGGAGAACGGCCCCAGCACGGCCTTGGCCAGGGAGCGCAGCGCCGGCTCAGCCACCGGCATGAGATGGGTGCGGCGCAGCTGGAACAGCTGGATCCGGTGTTCCAGCAGCCGCAGGTAGCGGTAGGCGTTGTCGAAGGCTGCGGCGTCGGAGCGGCCGATGTAACCCCCGGCGGACAGTGCGGCGATCGCGGAAGTAGTGTCCCGCCGTCGTAATGACTCGTCCGCCTTGCCGTGCACCAGCTGGAGCAGCTGCACGGTGAACTCGACGTCGCGCAGTCCGCCGCGGCCTAGCTTGATCTGGCGCTGCTCCTCGGCGACCGGGATGTGCTCGGTCACCCTGCGCCGCATCGCCTGGACGGATTCAACGAAGCCCTCGCGCCCCGCGGAGTTCCAGATCAGCGGCGCCACGGCGTCCTCGTAGGCCTGGCCCAGTGCGGCGTCGCCGGCGATGGCTCGGGCCTTGAGCAGCGCCTGGAATTCCCAGCTTTCCGCCCACCTGGCGTAGTACGTCTCGTGGGAGGCGAGGGTGCGGACCAGGGGCCCGGACTTGCCCTCGGGCCGCAGGTTGGCGTCCACCTCCCAGAGGCCGGGTTCCCGGGCCACGGAGGAAATGGCACGGGAGATGCCGCTGGCCAGGGCCGTGCCGATGGTGTTGGCGTGGGCGTCCTCCAGGCTGCCCGGGTCCACCACGTAGATGACGTCGACGTCGGAGATGTAGTTTAGTTCCCGGGCTCCGCACTTGCCCATGCCGATCACTGCCAGGCCGACGTCGGCAACCTCCGCAGGGCTGTGCTGCTCCGCCGCTTCCGCGCGGGAGACTGCCAGGGCGGCCTCGATGGCGGCTGCGGCCAGGTCGGCGAGTTCCCCGCCCACGGCCGGCAGGAAGTCCAGCGGATCCGCGGCGCACAGGTCCTTGACGGCGAGGTCCACCAGGCCGCGGCGGTAGGCCGTGCGCAGGGCTGCGTAGGCGTCCACACCGGTGACGGAAGCAACGGGCCGGGCGGCGCGGGGGTCCGCGCCGACGGACTGCAGGAGCGTGGCGCGCAGCCGGCCCGGGTCGGCGGGCAGGGGTTCGGGACTGGCCCGGACCCGGAAAGCTTCCAGGTGCTCAGGGTGCCGGATGAGGAACTCCCCCAGCGCTTCCGAGGCGCCGAGGACCCGGTACATCGGCTCGCTGGCCTCCGGCTCGGCGGCGGCCAGGTCGCGCAGCTGCGGGTGCTTTTCGATCAGCCGGACCAGGGACTGCAGGGCGGTGTCCGGGCTGGCGGCAAGCTGCAGCCCGGCAAAGAGCCTGTCCTGGTCCAACCCCTCGAGTTCGCGCGCGGCAAGGAACCGCTCGCCCTTTTCCAGGTCGCTGAATCCGGCCGCGATGAGGCGGCGGGCCAGGCTCACGCCGGGCACCTAGAGGATGCCGAGGTTGCGCTGCAGCTCGTAGGGCGTCACCTGCAGCCGGTAGTCCTGCCATTCGGCGCGCTTGTTGCGCAGGAAGTGCTCGTAGACCTGTTCACCCAGGATCTGCGGCATCAGCTCCGAATCCTCCATGGAGCGGATGGCGTCGTGCAGGCTTGCCGGCAGTGGATCGTGGCCCATGGCGCGGCGTTCGGCCGAGCTCAGCGACCAGACGTCGTCCTCGGCAGCGGCGGGCAGGTCGTAGCCTTCCTCGATCCCCTTGAGGCCGGCGCCGAGGAGGACGGCGTAGGCCAGGTAGGGGTTGGCGGCGGAGTCGATGCCGCGGTACTCGATCCGGGCTGACTGGCCCTTGCCGGGCTTGTACAGCGGCACGCGGACCAGCGCGGAGCGGTTGTTGTGGCCCCAGCTCAGGTAGCTCGGGGCCTCGCCTCCACCCCACAGCCGCTTGTAGGAGTTCACGAACTGGTTGGTGACGGCGGTGAACTCCGGGGCGTGCTTGAGGATGCCCGCGATGAACTGGCGGGCGGTCTTGGACAGCTGGAACTCGGCACCGGCCTCAAAGAACGCGTTGCTGTCGCCCTCGAACAGGGAAAAGTGCGTATGCATGCCGGAACCGGGGTGGTCGGTGAACGGCTTGGGCATGAAAGTCGCGTAAGTGCCCTGCTGGAGCGCCACTTCCTTGATGACGGTGCGGAACGTCATGATGTTGTCTGCCGTCTGCAGCGCATCCGCGTAGCGGAGGTCAATCTCGTTCTGGCCCGGGCCGGCCTCGTGGTGGCTGAACTCCACGGAGATGCCCACTGATTCCAGCATGGTCACCGCGGTGCGACGGAAGTCCTGCGCCACCCCACCGGGGACGTGGTCAAAGTAGCCGCCTTCATCCACCGGAACCGGAGCGCCGTTGGGGCCCGGCTCATGCGACTTGAGCAGGTAGAACTCGATCTCCGGATGGGTGTAGCAGGTGAACCCCATGTCAGCGGCCTTGGCCAGGGTCCGCTTCAGCACGTTGCGCGGGTCAGCGGCGGAGGGCTCGCCGTCAGGGGTGAGGATGTCGCAGAACATGCGCGACGTCTGTTCAGTCTCGCCGCGCCACGGGAGGATCTGGAAGGTGGCAGGATCGGGCTGGGCCAGCATGTCCGATTCGAAGACCCGGGCCAGGCCTTCAATGGAGGAGCCGTCGAAGCCCAGCCCTTCCTCGAACGCGCCCTCGACTTCCGCCGGGGCCAGTGCCACGGACTTCAGCGATCCCACGACGTCGGTGAACCACAGGCGTACGAAACGTACGTCGCGCTCTTCGATTGTGCGCAGGACAAACTCTTGCTGGCGGTCCATGATGGCCTCTTCTCCGGTCAACGTCCATGCTCCGGGCCCATGCAAGGGGAAAGCCGGCAGCAGTTCATCAACACTGTACTAATCATTCTGCGCCGATGCCGAAGCCTGCGCCGTGCGTAACACAGCATTAACCTCCCAGTCCCATAATCCTGCCTCCAGGCCACCCCCGGGTCCCGTTTCCGGCGCCCGCTGCCATGCGCAACCGACCACGCCATGACGCATATCACTGCTCCCGGGAGGATGGGCGCGGTAGCTAGGACGCCCGGTACCGCATTACGCTCATCCCATGGCCTCCAACAGCTCCGACTCCAGCGCGTCCGCAGAAGTACCCGCCCCCTACGGCAGTGGCCCCGGCGTGCCGGCCCCGGCCGAACGGAAGCCGGCAAAGGTCCGTCTCCACCACCTCCAGCAGGCAAAGCGGGACGGCACCAGGTTCGCCATGCTGACCGCGTATGAGCAATACACGGCCGAGATTTTTGATTCCGCCGGCATCGAAGTGCTCCTGGTGGGAGATTCGGCCTCCAACAATGTCTTCGGCAACGAGACCAGCCTCCCTGTCACCGTGGACGAACTGCTGCCCCTGTGCCGTGCCGTGGCACGCTCGGCACGACGCGCCCTGGTGGTGGCGGACCTGCCCTTCGGCAGCTACGAGGTCAGCGCCGAACAGGCCGTGGCAACCGGTGTGCGGTTCCTGAAGGAAGGCCTGGCGCACGCGGTCAAAATGGAGGGCGGGAAGTACTACGCACCCACGGTCCGGGCCATGGTGCAGGCGGGCATTCCCGTCATGGCGCACATCGGCTTCACACCGCAGAGCGAGCACGCACTGGGTGGCTACCGCGTGCAGGGCCGTGGCGACGACGCCCAGCGGCTGATTGACGACGCCCGCGCACTCGCCGATGCCGGGGCGTTCTGCGTGCTGATGGAAATGGTGCCTGCAGAGACGGCAGCGGCCGTGGACGCAGCTGTCAGTGTTCCCACCGTAGGAATCGGTGCGGGGAATGCAACTACCGGACAAGTCCTGGTGTGGCAGGACATGGCCGGACTGCGGGGCGGCCGGATGGCAAAGTTCGTGAAGCAGTACGCGGACCTGCGCAAAACACTGCTCGACGCCGCCACCGCCTATGGCGACGACGTCAGGTCAGGCGAGTTTCCCGGCCCGGAGCACTCCTTTTAGGCCGGCACCCACCCGACTGTTCAGTCGTCGTCGCCCTTTTCCCAGGCCTCGTTGCGCGCCCTGACCTTTTCGATGGCGTGCTCCGCTTCTTCGCGGGTCTTGTACGGCCCAATGAGCTGGCTCCAGTCCGAGAGCCGGTCTTCTTCCACTTCGTGGGTGTTGATGTTGAACCAGTACTCAGTCATCGTTGCTCCTCGTTCCGTCGACAGGGGAAGCGGGAGGTGATCCACGTAACACAAACACTTACGCGTCCCTCCGCCGCTTGTCGGTTGTTAGGCCTTCTGTGGTGCCTTATATGATCAATCTATGCCTTCCCTTGCCTCGACTGCACCCATTGGCACCCTCACCCCGGGTACCCTGAGCCCGCAGCGTCCCGTACCGGCGTCCATCCCCCGTCCCGAGTACGTCGGCAAGCCTGCCCCGGCCAAGTTCACCGGTTCGGAGGTCAAGTCCGCCGAGACCATCGAAAAAATCCGGATCGCCGGAAAGATCGCAGCGCAGGCCATCGTGGAGGTGGGCAAGCACATCCAGCCCGGTGTCACCACGGATGAGCTGGACGAGGTGGGCCACGAATTCCTGCTGGACCACCGCGCCTACCCGTCCACCCTCGGCTACCGGGGCTTCCCCAAATCGCTGTGCTCGTCGCTTAACGAGGTCATCTGCCACGGCATCCCGGACAGCACGGTGGTCCAGGACGGCGACATCCTCAATATCGACATCACCGCGTTCATTAATGGCGTCCACGGCGACACCAACTACACCTTCCTGGTGGGTGACGTGGACGAGGAATCGCGGCTGCTGGTGGAGCGCACCCAGGAGTCGCTGAACCGTGCCATAAAGGCGGTGGCGCCGGGCCGTGAAATCAACGTCATCGGCCGGGCCATACAGTCCTACGCCAAGCGCTTCGGCTACGGCGTGGTGCGCGACTTCACCGGCCACGGTGTTGGCGAGGCCTTCCACACCGGCCTGATCATCCCGCACTATGATGCCGCCCCCGCCTACAACACGGTAATCGAAACCGGCATGGTGTTCACGATCGAACCGATGCTCACCCTGGGCACCGTGGAGTGGGACATGTGGAGCGACGACTGGACCGTTGTCACCCGGGACCACAAGCGCACCGCCCAGTTCGAGCACACCCTGCTGGTCACCGAGACCGGCGCCGAGGTCCTCACCCTGCCGTAGCCTGTCCCATGCCCGCAGGGCATGGCTGCCGGTGCAGACCGGACACCTGTTATGGGCCCCTACCGGCCCCTTTATCCCGCCCGCCCCTGTCAAGAACGGAATCCCATTGGCCAAGAAGGACGAGAAGTCGCACAAGAACGCACCGCTGATCGGAATCGACATCGGTGGTACGGGCATCAAGGGCGGCATTGTCGACCTGAAGAAGGGCAAGCTCCTGGGTGAACGCTTCCGCGTGCCCACTCCCCAGCCTGCTACCCCGGAGGCCGTTGCCGAGGCCGTGGCCCTGGTGGTGGCCGAACTCTCGGCCCGCCCTGAGGCCCCGGAAGCCGGCTCCCCCGTGGGCGTGACCTTCCCCGGGATCATCCAGCACGGCGTGGTCCACTCGGCCGCCAACGTGGACAAGAGCTGGCTGGATACCGACATCGACGCCCTCCTGACGGCACGGCTGGGCCGCCCCGTGGAGGTCATCAACGACGCCGACGCCGCCGGCCTGGCCGAGGCCCGCTACGGCGCAGGCGCCGGAGTGTCCGGCACCGTCCTGGTGATCACGCTGGGCACCGGCATCGGTTCAGCGTTCATCTTCGACGGCAAGCTCGTGCCCAACGCGGAGCTGGGCCACCTGGAAGTTGACGGCTTCGACGCCGAATCCAAGGCGTCCGCCGTGGCCCGTGAACGGGATGGCCTGTCCTGGGACGAGTACAGCGTCCTGCTGCAGCGCTACTTCTCGCACGTGGAGTTCCTGTTCTCGCCGGAACTGTTCATCGTGGGCGGCGGCATCTCCAAGCGCGCCGACGAGTATCTTCCCAACCTCAAGCTGCGCACGCCGATTGTTCCGGCCGTCCTGCGCAACGAAGCGGGAATTGTGGGTGCGGCGCTGGAAATAGCCATCAAGCACCAGCTGTCCAAATAGGAGTGGTGCCGGTGGCGGCTGCGGCTTCCCCTCCGCTGCCGCCACCGGAGTCTAGAGGGGGCTCTTCTCGGAGCTCTTGGCGCCTGCCGTGCCCTTGGCTTCTTCCTCCGCCTCGTGGCGCAGCAGGGCAATAGCAGTTTCAAAATCCTCAAGGGATTCGAACGCCTGGTAGACACTGGCGAAGCGCAGGTACGCAACCTTGTCGAGCTTCTGCAGCGGCCCGAGGATCACCAGCCCAACCTCGTGGGCGTCAATCTCGGCGGCACCGGATGCGCGGATCTGCTCTTCCACTTCCTGCGCCAGCATGGCGAGGTCGTCCTCGCTGACCGGGCGGCCCTGGCAGGCCTTGCGCACACCGTTGATCACCTTGCTGCGGCTGAAGGGTTCACCCACGCCGGACCGCTTGATGACGGACAGGCTGGTGGTTTCCACGGTGGTGAACCGGCGGCCGCATTCAGGGCACTGCCGGCGGCGCCGGATGGCGGAGCCGTCATCCGCCATGCGGCTGTCAACAACACGGGAATCGGGGTTGCGGCAGAACGGGCAGTACATGGCGTTCCCCCTTTTCGCTTGTGGTGTGCAACGTCTGTGAAAGCCATCAGCACCGCCGGGGGGCGATGCCGTGGCGTCTTTCAGTTTACGGGCAGATGTGGGGTAATAACAATCCTGTAATTACTACATGTAGTGGTGTCATCCAAGGCCCGGGAAACGCGCTGTGACCGCGTCGCCGTGGGCGGGAAGGTCCTCCGCCCGGGACAGGCTCACGATGTGCCCGCTGACCTCGGCGAGGGCCTCCCTGTTGTAGTTGATCACCTGGATGGCCCGCAGGAAGGTAGTGACGTTCAGCCCTGACGAGAAGGCTGCGGTGCCGCTGGTGGGCAGGACGTGGTTGGAGCCCGCGCAGTAGTCGCCCAGGCTGACAGGGCTGTAGTCGCCCACGAAAATCGCGCCGGCGTTGCGGATGCGCGCGGCCACGGCTGCTGCGTCCCGGGTCATGATTTCCAGGTGTTCGGCTGCGTAGGCGTCACAGGCTGCGATGCCCTGCTCCAAACCGTCCACCAGCACCACGCCGGATTGGGGGCCGGACAGCGCCTCCTGCACCCTGGCCGAGTGCTTGGTGGCTGCCGCCTGGAGCGCCAGTTCCGCGCGCACCGCCGCGGCCAGCTCCTCGGAATCGGTAATGAGGACCGATGCCGCCTTGGGGTCGTGCTCGGCTTGGCTGAGAAGGTCCGCGGCTACCAGCGCCGGCTGGGCGGAGTCGTCGGCCAGGATGGCGATTTCCGTGGTTCCAGCCTCCGAATCGATGCCCACGACGCCCTTGACCAGCCGCTTGGCCGTGGCCACGAAGATGTTGCCCGGCCCGGTAACCACGTCCACCGGCTCCAGTGCCGGGCCGGCGTCCGTGGCTTCAACGCCGTAGGCGAAGGCGGCGATAGCCTGGGCCCCGCCGATGGCGTAGACCTCGGTGATGCCCAGCAGGGCCGCGGCGGCCAGGATGGTGGGGTGCGGCAGGCCCCCGAACTCCTTCTGCGGCGGCGAGGCCAGGGCGATGGATTCCACGCCCGCCGCCAGGGCGGGCACCACGTTCATGATCACCGACGACGGGTACACGGCAAGGCCGCCCGGAACGTACAGTCCCACGCGGGCCACGGGCACCCAGTTCTGGCTCACCACAGCGCCGTCGCCCAGTTCGACATCGACGTTGCGTGGCCGCTGCCCGTCGGCGAACTTCCGTGCCCGGCTGATGGACTCCTCCAGGGCAGCCCGCACGGCCGGGTCCAGCTGGTCCAGGGCCTCGGCGATGGCCTCCTGCGGTACCAGCGGGTGTTCCTGTGCCACACTGTCGAACCTCGCGGCAAGCTCGGCCAGGGCAGCAAAGCCGCGCTGCCGGACGGCCGAGATGATCTGCAGGACCTTGTCCTCGGCGTCCGCCACGGTCTGGCCCTTGGCGCGGGGAACAGCCGCGCGCAGGGCCGCGAGGGTGAGGTTGCGGCCCCGGAGATCGATGGTGCGGAAGTCGACGGCGGCTGTCACGGGGGCGGGAAGGTCCGGGGAAGTGGTCACCCGTCTATTTTACGGGGCTGATGGTGCCGCCGGTTCCGGGACCGCCGGCGTGCGGCTTCCTGCCCGCCGTGCCCACCAGTTCCAGGACGAAGACCGACACGGCCGCGGCGGCCGGCCACAGCAGCAGCACCGGCCACGCCCGCAGCGAGAAGGCAATGCTCGCGTTGGCGGAGGCATCCACTGCCGGGCCCCACAGCCGGGCTGCCAGGATGCCTGTCCCCCAGGCCACCAGGCTGCCGGCCGCGGCTCCCAGCAGGCCGGCCAGCAGCGCTGCCTGCGGGTCAGGGCGTTTGCCGTCGGCCAGGAACACGGCCAGCAGGCAGCCGGCCAGCACCAGGATGCCGGCGAGGGTAAGGTCGCGCGGCAGCCAGACAAGGGGGGCGTTGCCGGAGGCCAAAGCTGGATCGCGCGTGATCAGGTTCAAGCCGCCCGGCGCCAGAAGCCACCACAGGAGGCCGGCCGGAATTCCCGCCGCCGCCGGGACCAGCAGCAGGGACCATGGCAGCAGCCGCCTGGCGGGGCGGGCGAAGTTTGTCATGCAACACACCTTAACAAAGCTTCCTGGGACGCCATCCTGCGTGCTGACGGCGCGGCCGGTTTTCCCGCCGTGACCGCGGGCCAATACGCTTGGAGAAAGAGATTCGCCCCCTAGTACAGGAGTCCCGGTGACCGACAACAGCGAGCCGTTCGAGCAGACCTTCAGGGAGATGTTCCGCCGGCACGCTGCGGGCGTCGCCATCATCACCGTGAACTACCAGGACGAGCCCTACGGTTTCACCGCCACCTCCGTGGCCTCACTGTCCGCCAAGCCGCCGAGGTTCACCTTCAACATGGCGCGCAGTTCCAGGTCCTGGCCCGCGGTGGCCAACACCCAGTACCTGGGCGTGCACATGCTCGGGCTGGAGAACCAGGAGTTGGCAGCGCGCTTTGCCCGGCCCGGCAACCGGTTCGAGGGCAACCACTGGGAGACCGGCCCGCACGGGGTGCCCATCCTCAAGGACGTCGCCGGGTGGCTGATCGGCGAGGTGCAGATGCGCCTCTCCTTCGAGAACAACGCAGTGGTGGTGGTCCAGGTGGTGGACGGCCAGGTGGGCGGCGAAGGGTCACCCCTGCTGTACCACGGCGGCGCCTACGGGCAGCCGGTGCCACTCGACTACGAAATCTAGCCCCGGGTAAAGCGTCCCGGACCAAAAGACGCGGACGACGGCGGGAAGCGCTTCCCGCCGTCGTCCGCGTCTTTGTCAGGCGCCTGGTCTGTCAGGCGTCCAGGCAGGCCGGACCCAGCAGGACCTTCAGGTCACCGAACAACGACGGGCTGGGGTTGACCCGGAGGTGGACGGGAAGGCCCATGATTTCCGTGCGGGTGTCGCCCTGGAGGTGCAGCCTGACCTCCGAGTTGCCCCGGTGGGTGCGCAGCACGTCGCCCAGCTCGGTGACCACCGCTTCGGTGGCCTTGTGCGTGGGCATGGTGATCACCAGCGGCCCGTGCAGCCCTTCACTGAGGTCCGGCACGGACAGCTCCATGCAGTTCAAGGTGATGGCGCCGTCGTCGCGCTTTTGCAGCCTGCCTTTGACCACCACGATCAGGTCCTCGGCCAGCACGGATGCGATGGGCCCGTAGACCTGGCCGAAGAACATGACCTCGATGGAACCGCCCAGGTCCTCCACCTCGGCCCGTGCGTACGCGTTGCCGCTGGCCTTGGCGATGCGCCTGCTCAGCGAGGTGATCATGCCGGCGATGGTGATGATCGCACCGTCCTGCGGCCCGTCCTCACCCAGGATGGTGGTGATGCTCATTTCGGCGTGCTGGCTGAGCAGCCCCTCCAGGCCCTGCAGCGGGTGGTCCGACACGTACAGGCCCAGCATGTCCCGTTCGAAGGAGAGCTTGTCCTTTTTCTCCCACTCGGGCAGGTCCGGGATTTCGATGCTCAGCGAGGCCTCCGATTCGGCCTCCTCGAAACCGGCGAAAAGGTCGAACTGGCCAATCGCCTCGTTGCGCTTCAGGGTGATGACGGAGTCGATCGCTTCTTCATGGATCATCGCCAGGGCGCGGCGTTGGTGGCCCAGCGAGTCGAAGGCACCCGACTTGATGAGGGACTCGATGGTCCGCTTGTTGCAGACCACGGCGGGAACCTTCATCAAGTAGTCCTTGAAGGAGGTGAACGCGCCTTCGCTTTCCCGGGTAGCCACCATGGCTTCTACGGCGTTGACGCCCACGTTGCGGATGGCGCCCATGCCGAAGCGGATGTCGTTGCCCACCGGGGTGAAGTTCAGCGCGGACTCGTTGACGTCCGGCGGAAGCACCGTGATGCCCATGCGCCGGCATTCGTTGAGGTAGATCGCGGACTTGTCCTTGTCGTCGCCCACCGAGGTCAGCAAGGCGGCCATGTACTCCGGGGCGTAGTGCGCCTTGAGGTACGCGGTCCAGTAGGAGATCACGCCGTACGCTGCCGAGTGGGCCTTGTTGAAGGCGTAGTCGGAGAACGGCAGCAGGATGTCCCAGAGGGTCTTCACGGCCTCCATGGAGTACCCGTTGTCCTGCATGCCCTGGGAGAAGCCGGCAAACTGCTTGTCCAGTTCGGACTTCTTCTTCTTGCCCATGGCGCGGCGCAGAATGTCTGCCTGGCCCAGCGAGTAGCCGGCGAGCTTCTGTGCCACGGCCATGACCTGCTCCTGGTACACGATCAGGCCGTAGGTACCCCCGAGGATCTCCTTGAGCGGCTCCTCCAGCTCAGGGTGGATGGGGATGACTTCCTGGATGCCGTTCTTGCGCAGCGCGTAGTCGGTGTGCGCGTTGGCGCCCATGGGGCCGGGCCGGTAGAGCGCCAGGACGGCGGAGATATCTTCGAAGTTGTCAGGCTTCATCAGCTTGAGCAGCGACCGCATGGGACCGCCGTCGAGCTGGAACACGCCCAGGGTGTCGCCGCGGGCCAGGAGCTCGTAGGACGGGGCGTCGTCCAGCTCAAGGTTCTCCAGGTCCAGGTCGATGCCCCGGTTCATCTTGATGTTCTCAAGGGCGTCGGAAATGATCGTCAGGTTCCGCAGGCCCAGGAAGTCCATCTTGATCAGGCCCAGGCCCTCGGACGTGGGGTAGTCGAACTGGGTGATCACCTGGCCGTCCTGGAAACGGCGCATGATGGGGATGACGTCGATGATCGGGTCCGAGGACATGATGACACCGGCGGCATGGACGCCCCACTGGCGCTTCAGCCCTTCGATGCCCAATGCGGTCTCGAAGACTTTGGCAGCCTCGGGGTCGGTGGCAATCAGCTGCCGGAAGTCCCCCGCTTCGCCGTAGCGCTTGGCTTCGGGGTTCTGGATGTCCGCCAGCGGAATGTCCTTGGCCATGACGGCCGGCGGCAGTGCCTTGGTGAGCTGCTCGCCCATGCTGAAGGGGTAGCCCAGCACGCGGGAGGAGTCCTTGAGGGCCTGCTTGGTCTTGATGGTGCCGTAGGTGACGATCATCGCCACGCGCTCGTCGCCGTACTTGCGGGTGACGTAGTCGATGACCTCGGAACGGCGCCGGTCATCGAAGTCGACGTCGAAGTCGGGCATGGAGACGCGGTCCGGGTTCAGGAACCGTTCGAAGATCAGGCCGTGGCGCAGGGGGTCCAGGTCGGTGATGCGCATGGCGTACGCCACCATGGACCCTGCACCCGAGCCACGCCCGGGACCTACGCGGATGCCGTTGTTCTTGGCCCAGTTGATGAAGTCTGCAACCACCAGGAAGTAGCCCGGGAACCCCATGGAGGTGATGACGCCAAGTTCGTAGTCCGCCTGCTTGCGGACCGCGTCCGGGACGCCGCCGGGGTAGCGGTACTGCAGGCCCTTGTCCACTTCCTTGACCAGCCATGAGGTCTCGTCCTCACCGGGCGGGCAGGGGAACCGCGGCATGAAGTTGGCGTCGGTGTTGAAGGACACCTCGCAGCGCTCGGCGATCAGCAGGGTGTTGTCGCAGGCATCGGGGTGGTCGCGGAACAGCTCGCGCATCTCCCGCGGGGACTTGAGGTAGTAGCCGCTGCCGGAGAAGGCGAACCGGGACCCGCCGTTGTCATAGGTGGGTTCCAGCAGCGTCGAGCCTGACTGGATGGCCAGCAGCGCCTCGTGTGCCTTCGCGTCATGTTCGTGGGTGTAGTGGAGGTCGTTGGTGGCCACCAGTGGCAGGTTCAGGTCCTTGGCCAGCCGCAGCAGGTCGCCGGTGACCCGCCGTTCAATGTCCAGCCCGTGGTCCATCAGTTCGCAGAAGTAGTTCTCCGCACCGAAGATGTCCCGGAATTCTGCCGCGGCTTCCAATGCTTCGCGGTACTGGCCCAGCCGGAGCCGGGTCTGGACTTCGCCGGAGGGGCAGCCCGTGGTGGCGATAAGTCCCTCGGAGTAGGTGTTCAGCAGCTCCCGGTCCAGCCGTGGCCACTTGCCGAAGACGGAGTCCAGGGAGGCGATGGATGAGGCGCGGAAGAGGTTCCGCATGCCCACGTTGTTGTAGCTCAGGAGCGTCATGTGGGTGTAGGAGCCACCGCCGGACACGTCGTCCTTGCGCTGGGATTCATCGCCCCAGCGCACACGTTCCTTGTCCGTACGGGCGGTTCCGGGCGTCACATAGGCTTCGACGCCGATGATCGGCTTGATGCCCTTGTCCGTGGCTTTGCGCCAGAAGTCGAACGCGCCGAACAGGTAGCCGTGGTCGGTGGTTGCCAGCGCCGGCATGCCCAGCCGCTCGGTTTCATCGAACAGCTCCCCCAGGCGGGCAGCTCCATCCAGCATGGAATATTCGGTGTGGGTGTGCAGGTGGACAAACGAATCATTGCTGGAACTCACCGCACTATTCTAAGCGCTGCCCCGGTGCAGTTTTGCCAGGCAGTCCGTGTCAGGCCTGGCCCGATTCCAGCACTTCCAGGGCGTAGGAAAGGTCCTGCGGGTACTCGCTGGTGACCGTAACCCGCTCCCCCGTCACGGGGTGGTCAAAGGCCAGTTGACGGGCATGCAGCCACTGCCGCGTGAGCCCCAGGTTGGCAGCCAGGCGGGGATCGGCGCCGTAGGTGAGGTCGCCGGCGCAGGGGTGGCGGAGGGCGGAAAAGTGCACCCGGATCTGGTGCGTCCGCCCGGTTTCAAGGTGGACCTCCACCAGGCTGGCCTTGCCGAAGGCTTCCAGGACTTCGTAATGGGTCACGGAGGGCCGCCCGTCCTCGATGACGGCGAAACGCCAGTCGTGGCCGGGGTGGCGGCCGATGGGGGCGTCGATGGTACCGGTCAGGGGGTCGGGCAGGCCCTGCACCACCGCGTGGTACACCTTGTCCACGGTGCGCTCCTTGAACGCCCGCTTGAGGGCTGTGTAGGCCCGCTCTGACTTGGCCACCACCATCACACCCGAAGTTCCGACGTCGAGCCGGTGGACGATGCCCGCCCGCTCGGGGGCTCCCGAGGTGGAGATCCGGTAGCCGGCAGCGGCGAGCCCGCCAACCACGGTGGGGCCCACCCAGCCCGGCGAGGGGTGGGCTGCCACACCGACGGGCTTGTCGACGACGACGAAATCGTCATCGTCGAGCAGGATGTTCAGGCCTTCCACAGCTTCCTCCACGACTTCCAGCGGGTCCCGGCGCTCCGGCACGGTGACGTCCAGGATTTCCCCTGCCACGAGTTTTGCCGACTTCGGCAACGCCTTGCCCTTGTTCAGCACGTGACCTTCCGCCAGCAGGGTCGCGGCAACGGAACGGGACACACCCAGGATGCCGGCCAGACCGGCGTCGGCCCGTGTGCCGCCAAACTCTTCGGCGACGACAATGCGCTCACTCATGGTCGGGCTTGTCCCTGTGTCCGCTCCCCAGCCGCGTTCCGTCGAGGGCGATCCCCCGCAGGGTCAGGATGCAGATGATGGCGACAGCGGACACCACGGCGGAATCAGCGATATTGAAGATGGCGAAGTTGGGGAGTTGGATGAAGTCCACCACGTGCCCCATGCCAAAGGACGGCTCACGGAAAAGCCGGTCCGTGAGGTTGCCCAGGGCGCCGCCAAGCAGCAGGCCCAATGCCAGCGACCACCAGGCCGAGCCCAGCCTGCGCACCTGGAACAGGATGGCGATGGCAACGCCTGCCATGATGATGGAAAAGACCCAGGTGACGTTCTCGCCAATGGAAAAGGCCGCACCTGAATTGCGGATGAAATACCAGTGGAGCAGGGGTGGCAGCACGGGGATCCGCTCACCTTCCACCATGGTGGAGGTCACCCAGAGTTTGGTCAGCTGGTCCAGGACATAGGCGAAAACCGCGAAGCCGGCAAACAGGGACAGCAGGACTGCCCGGCGGGGGCGGGGCGAGGGAGGGACAGGGCGTGCCGCGCCTGCGGCAATTTCGTCAGTCATGGTGCTTTCAATTCGGGGAACTGGGCGTCAATGCCAAAAGCCGGCGGCCGAGGAATCCTCAGCCACCGGCTTTCAGAATACGTGCTGCCAGACTTAGTTCGCTTCGCTGACTTCCGGCGTCGCAACGGAGCCACGGGCATCCAGGTCGCGGAGCTGGCCTTCGATGTAGGCCTTCAGGCGTGAACGGTAATCGCGTTCGAAGCCGCGGAGCTGTTCCACCTTGCGCTCCAGGACCGAGCGCTGCTGCTCGAGTGCGCCGAGGATCTTGCGGGACTTTTCCTGGGCGTCGTTGACGAGGCTGCTGGCTTCGATCTGCGCCTCGGCGATGATCTTGTCCTTCTGCGCCTGGCCGTCGGCGACATGGCGGTCGTGCATCTGCTGTGCCATGGCGAGCAGACCTGCGGCGGATTCGGCGGAGGGGGTAGCGACAGCTGCGGGCGCGGCCGGTGCGGCAGCAGCCGGGGAAGCGGGCTCGACGTCCTTCTTCTTGGCTTCGGCGGCCTTGGCTTCCGCTTCTGCCTTCTCGCGGGCCTCGTCCTTGTCGGCCTTGACCGGCGCGGGGACCTTCTCCACCACAGGTGCGGCAGCGGAGCTTGCCGGCACGCTGGAACCGGCTTCGGCGAGCTTCTTGCGGAGCTCGTCATTTTCCTGGTTCAGGCGGCGGAGTTCAACGACGATTTCGTCCAGGAAGTCGTCAACCTCGTCCTGGTCATAGCCCTCACGGAACTTGGTGGGCTGAAAGCGCTTGTTGACAACGTCTTCTGGCGTCAAAGCCATCTGGTCACCTCACTGGTCTGGTTAGTCAGTAGGCCTTCCGGCCGTCAAAACTACGGTACCTAAATTTGGTCTGCTTACTCTAATTCAACACTGCAGTGTCAAACCGGAGGTTTCTTCGCTTTACAGTAGCCGCTCATTAGCGGAACAACCTGCATTGCCGGTCTAATTGCTGGCTCAGGCCAGGCTCCTGGTGACGCTCATCGCAATGCTGACGCCGATGAACAGGATCAGGAAGCCCAGGTCCAGGGAAATGCCGCCCAGCCGGAGCGGCGGTATGAGCCGCCGCAGTCCCTTGAGCGGAGGGTCCGTGATGGAGTACACGGCATGTGCCACCACCAGGGCCGCGCCCCGCGGGCGCCATTCCCTGGCGAACATCTGTACCCAGTCGAACACCAGGCGGATGATGAGGGCAACAAAGAACAGCAGCAGGGCGAGATAGAGAAGTCCGAAAACAATTCCCATGACTTATTTCATATCTCCATATTCGTGCGGCACGTCCATGATGGA
This sequence comes from Arthrobacter sedimenti, assembly GCF_042652025.1. Classification (NCBI taxonomy): domain Bacteria; kingdom Bacillati; phylum Actinomycetota; class Actinomycetes; order Micrococcales; family Micrococcaceae; genus Arthrobacter; species Arthrobacter sedimenti. The sequence continues at coordinate 22,934 of NZ_JBHSDQ010000011.1, forward strand.
TGCCGCTGTTGTGCTGCCGGTGTCTTGTCTATTTCAGCACAGATGCCAGACAGGTGTCCCTGCCTGGCATCTGACGAGCCCTGATGTTCAGCTTTGGTTGAAGAAGCTGGCCTGGGTATCACTGGCCTTCTTGTCGTCACCGATCACTTCGACATAGGACGGTGAGAGCAGGAACACCTTGTTGGTCACCCGCTCGATGCTGCCCCGGAGGCCAAAGACGAGGCCGGCGGAGAAATCCACCAGGCGCTTGGCGTCAGCCTCACCCATGTCCGTGACATTCATGATTACCGGAATGCCGTCCCGGAAGCTCTCACCGATGAGCTTGGCATCGTTGTAGGAGCGCGGGTGGATGGTAGTGATCTGGCGCAGACCGGTGTTCTCTTCGCGGCTCGAGGCCGCACGCTTAATCGGGGTCACAGGGGCGCGGTATTCCTCTTCAGGGGCGTAGGACGCCTCGCGGCTGACTTCGCGGACCGGTGCCGGGGCACGGCGTTCCTCGCGGTCAACTTCCATCGGTTCGTCCTCATCCTTACGTGTGGTCTGTTGCTCGGGCTCGTAATGCTCGTCGCCGTCGGCGAGCCCAAGATAGATCATTGTCTTGCGCAGAGCGCCGGCCATGGTCGACTCCTAATCGTGTCCCGTAAGCGGGCCGCCCAATGATTTGACAGCACTGGAGTCCCCCGCCCATCACTTCCAATAGGTCCGACGCTACCCCACGGCGGGACGGGAACCGAGAATATCGGAACCGATTCGCAGGTGTGTCGCCCCGAACTTGATGGCAGCTTCCAGGTCCTGGCTCATGCCTGCGGAAATGGCCGTCGCGGCGGGGTAAGCCGCTGCGAGCCGGGCGGAAATCCCGGCAAGCTTTTGGAACGCCGGCTCCGGCGGCATCCCCAGCGGGGCAACTGCCATCACGCCGGCCAGGCTAAGGGCTTTCGAGGCGGCGATACGTTCTGCGATGACCGGCACATCGGTGGGGGCAGCCCCGCCGCGGTGCGTGCCGGCGTCGTCCGTCTGATCATCCAGGTTGACCTGGATGAAGCAGTCCAGCGGGGCGCGGCCGCTGGACTCCATCTCGTTCCCCACCGCCTTTGCCAGCGCATCCACGAGCGGCGTCCGGTCCACCGAGTGGACCGCGGAGGCATAGCGTGCCACGGACTTGGCCTTCTTGGTCTGCAGTTGGCCCACGAAATGCCAGGTGAGGGCAAGGTCGGCCAGCTCCAGGGCTTTGGCGGCTGCTTCCTGGTCGCGGTTCTCACCGACGTCCTTGATCCCCAAGGCTGCAAGCCGCCGGATATCCTCTGCCGGGTGGAACTTGGTGACCACGATCAGGGCGGGCAGCCGGTCGCTGCGGCCCGCCCTGTCAGCCGCCTTCACGATCCGGGACCGTACCGCGGAGATCCGCTGGGCAAGTTCTGCGGTGCGGGTGTCTTCACCCTGGCCCTGCCCTGGCGCCGACAGCTCAGTCATGGCACCAGACCAGCCCGGCGAAACGGCCCGTATGGCGGTCCCGGCGGTATGAATAGAGGGTTTCCGTCTCAAGCGTGCAGGCGCCTGTGTATTCCACGTCCACCCCAACGGCCTCCAGCTGGCTCCGCGCCCCGGCTGGAAGGTCAAGGGCGGGGGTGTCCCAGGACGTGGTGCTCCGGGTTGCGGGAACCAGGGCGGCCACGTCATCGCGCAAGGCAGCGGGAACTTCGTAGCAGGCCCCGCAAATCGACGGTCCCAGCCAGGCACGGATCCGGGTAGCGCCAAGGGACTCCATGCGCTCCACCGCGGCAGGCAGGATGCCGTTTGCGACACCGGGGCGGCCGGCATGAACGGCCGCAAGGACAGGGCCGTCGCCGGACTCCCCCGCCAGCAGCACCGGAATGCAGTCCGCCACCATGACCGCCAGGGGCAGGCGGCGGGACACCATGGCGTCGGCTTCAGGCGCCGCCGACTCGGTATCCATCAGCGCCACCGTGGTGCCGTGGACTTGGTTCATGAAACGCAGAGACTGCGGTGCCACGCCGATGGACTGCTCCAAACGTGCGCGGCGCCCCTGGACCGCAGCGGGATCATCCCCCACGTGCAGTGCCAGGTTCCCGGCATCCACATTGGTGAATGCGGCCGACACCCCGGGCAGGATGTCGGCACGCCAATGGAACAAGCCGCCGCCTACTTCAGGAAGTCGGGGACATCCAGGTCATCCGGGTGGTTGCCGGTCAGGTCCGGCTCCACCACGGAAGGCAGGTCGACGTCGAAGCCGGAGTCCGCGGGGACAGCCGAGGGACGCTGCTGGCCCCAGTTGCTGAGTCCCGCGGCGCCAATGCCGGCGTGGAGCGGCTGGACGTTCTGCTGGTGGTTTCCGTTGCCCTGGTGGTTTCCGTTTTGCGGGGCCGAGGCCGGAGCGGCGGCAGGGGCAGCGGGCCGCTGCGGGGCGGCCTGCGGCTGGGACTGGTCCATGGAGGGCGAGGTGGCCTTGACGTCGTCGAACCCTGCCGCGATCACGGTCACGCGTGCTTCATCGCCAAGGGCGTCATCGATAACGGCGCCGAAGATGATGTTGGCTTCGGGGTGGGCCACTTCCTGGACCAGCCGTGCGGCCTCATTGATTTCGAACAGGCCGAGGTCGGAGCCGCCCTGGATGGACAGCAGCACGCCGTGCGCGCCGTCGATGGATGCTTCCAGCAGCGGCGAGGCGATGGCCAGTTCGGCTGCCTTGACTGCGCGGTCCTCGCCGCGGGCGGAGCCGATGCCCATGAGGGCTGAGCCGGCGCCCTGCATAACGGACTTAACGTCCGCGAAGTCGAGGTTGATCAGGCCCGGCGTGGTGATGAGGTCCGTGATGCCCTGGACGCCCGAGAGCAGGACCTGGTCAGCGGAGCGGAACGCGTCAAGGACGGACACATTGCGGTCGCTGATGGACAACAGGCGGTCGTTGGGGATCACGATCAGCGTGTCCACCTCGTCGCGCAGGGCATCGATGCCCGCCTCGGCCGAACCGGCACGGCGGCGGCCCTCGAAGGTGAAGGGGCGGGTGACCACACCGATGGTCAGGGCTCCAAGCGAGCGGGCGATGCGGGCAACGACCGGCGCGCCGCCGGTGCCCGTGCCGCCGCCCTCGCCGGCGGTGACGAAGACCATGTCGGCGCCGCGGAGCACTTCCTCGATTTCGTCCGCGTGGTCCTCGGCGGCCTGCTTGCCCACCTCGGGGTTGGCGCCTGCACCCAGGCCGCGGGTCAGCTCGCGTCCGACGTCGAGCTTCACGTCCGCGTCGCTCATCAGCAAGGCCTGGGCGTCGGTGTTGATGGCGATGAACTCAACACCCCTGAGGCCGACCTCGATCATGCGGTTGACTGCGTTCACGCCACCGCCGCCGATGCCGACGACTTTGATGACGGCCAAGTAATTCTGCGGAGCTGCCACGTTACGTGTCCCTTGTTCGTGTCTTATTGCGAAAACTGATGGTGAGCTTGAAACCCTCAACCCTAACCCTCCACTTGAAGGTTAGAGTTATGTCAAGTAACTCTTGTCTGTGACGGTATTTCCTCTGGAAGACACATTCAATAACCGGGTCCGCGTGTCGGATTAATACCGGGAAAGAAAGCGCTCAGCGCGTCACGGGGTGCCGGGGCACACTGACATCGTAGACCTTGACCGGGTTCTTGGGATCTGCCGGAGCCTTGAGGAGCGCGGCCAGGACCTTGGCTTTGAGTTCCTTCTCCGAAGCGTTGCCCCACACGATGGTCTGGCCGTCCACCAGCTTGAGTTCCACGGCGTCCACGGACTGCGCTGAGGCATTGGACAGCTTGGCCAGCACGTCTGCGGGCAGCGCCCCCAGGACCGCCGCGGTGGCCCGGAACAGGTCCTGGCCAATCGCCCCGGCGCCGCCGTCGATCACGGGAAGGGAGGCCGCCGAGGGATCATCAGTGGTGCCCAACTGCACGCCATCGACGTCGACCAGCTGGTACTGCTCCCCCTGCTTGACCAAAGCCACGGGTACCCGCTCGTGCACGGCGACGGCAAGGGTGGATGGCGGGCGCGCCTCAACGGAAACGGATTTCACCTGGATCAGTGAACCAAGCAGGCCGCGCACGTCGTCGTCGCTGATTTGCGGCAACGGTTTTCCGCGCAGGGGCTCCAGCGCGGCCTGCACCTGCTCCGGGGTGACCAGCCGGGTGCCGGAGACCGAGACGGTCTTGAGGGCAAGGACAGGTGAGTAGACGGCGGCGGCCAGCAGGGCGGCCACCAGCGCAATCACGGTTCCGACGGCGAGCAGGACTTTCTTCCGGCGCCGCCGGCCCTTCGGCTCGGGGAACGCCAGGACGGTTGCCCCGGCCGGTTTCTGCTCCTGCGCCGGCTTCCGGGCGGGTTTCTGTGCCGCCTGCTCCGGAATGCTGCGCGATGCGGTAATCACGTCCCCGCCGGCGCCGCCGGTCGCCTCATTCGGCGTGCCGGTCCCCTGCCCGGGAGCCGGGCGGGTGTTCCGTTTGGGCGGGGCGTAAGTGGGACGCCGGGAGCTAGGCACGCAGCGCCTCCACGATCCGGGGCCCGTAAGCCGTGACGTCGCCCGCGCCAACGGTGAGGACAACGTCCCCTTCCCCTGCCACTCCGGCGAGCGTCTTCACCGCGTCCTCTGCGCTGACCAACCGGCCACCCTCCGTGAGGTGGTCGGCAATGAGCTGGCTGGTGACGCCGGGAATGGGGTCTTCCCTTGCGGGGTAGATGTCCAGGACCAGGGCGGTGTCTGCGAGGTTGAGGGCATCGGCAAACTCTGCGGCGAACTCGCGGGTGCGGGAGAACAGGTGCGGCTGGAACAGGACATGCACCTTGTTGCCCCCTGCCACCGAACGGGCTGCGGTCAGGGCCGCACGGACTTCAGTGGGATGGTGGGCATAGTCGTCAAACACCCGCACCCCCCGCTCCGCGCCCTTCAGCTCGAAGCGGCGGGAGGCACCGGCGAAGCTGGCCAGGCCCTCGGCCGCTGCGGCCGGGTCCACGCCCAGTTCAAGGGCAACGGCAAAGGCGGCAGCGGCGTTCAGGGCGTTGTGCCTGCCGGGAACCTGCAGCGACAGACCGTACCGGGCACCGCCTGTTGCCACCGCAACCTGGCCGGGGCCGCCGTCGTCCAGCCTGATGTCCGCAGCCTCGCCGGTACCGTACAGGACCACCCGCGTGTTGCCCCGCGCCTTGGTCCGGTCCGCGAGGGCCAGGGCGCCGGCATCGTCCGCGCAGGCCACCAGCAGGCCGTCCGCGGGCAGCAGCTCAGTGAAGCGGTCAAAGGACTGGTAAACGGCTTCAGCGGTGCCGTAGTAGTCCAGGTGGTCAGGCTCCACGTTGGTGACGACGGCGATGCGGGGCCGGTAGTTCAGGAAGGAGCCGTCGGACTCGTCTGCCTCGGCGACGAAGATTCCCGAGGCCCCGTGCGCAGCGTTGACGCCAAGCGCGGGAATGTTGGCTCCCACGGCGAAGCTGGGATCCAGGCCCGCTGCCCGCAGCAGGACGGTGATCATCGACGTCGTGGTGGACTTGCCATGCGTTCCGGCCACGGTCACCACAACGTCGTCGCCCATGGTGGCCGCCAGCGCCTGCGAACGGTGCAGCACCGGCAGCCCCGCTTGCCGCGCTGCCGCCAGTTCAGGATTGTCTTCACGGATTGCCGATCCGGCCACGACGGTCTGCGCGTCGCCCAGGTTGCCGGCCGCGTAGCCCACCGCTATGCGCGCTCCGGCAGCGGCGAGGTCCGCCATGACCGGCAGGTCCTTGGCATCGGAGCCGCTGACGGGGACGCCCCGTGCCACCATGATGCGGGCCACGGCGGACATGCCTACTCCCCCGATGCCAATGAAGTGCACCTTTCCAAGGGAGTCCAGGCCGGGCGTGTTGTGGGAGGTCATGCTGATACCGCTTCCAGGACAAGACCAGCCATTCGCTGGTCGGCGTTTCGGATGCCGAGCCGGTAGGACTTGGCTTCCATGGCGGCGAGCCGTGCTTTATCGGTGATCAACGGAAGCAGCTCGCGCTCAACCCATGCAGCCGTGAAGTCGCGGTCAGCCACCAGCAGTGCGCCTCCGGCCGCTACCAGGCCCTTTGCGTTCAGCGCCTGTTCGCCGTTGCCGATGGGCAGGGGTACCAGGACAGCCGGAACCCCCACGGCGGCAACCTCGGACACTGTGGCGGCCCCGGACCGTGCCAGAAGCAGGTCCGCGGCAGCATAGGCAAGTTCCATTCCGTCGATGTACTCCACCTGCCGGTACCCCTTGGCAGTGAGGGGTTGCCCGGCCTGGTCCAGGACGGTTTTGCCGCGGCCGGTGATGTGCAGGGTCTGGACGCCGGCATCGGCAAGCAGGTCCACGGCGGCGGCAATGGTCCGGTTGATGCTCTGCGCCCCGGATGATCCGCCGGTGACAATCAAGGTTGGCTGCTGGGGATCAAGCCCCAGCGCCTCCCGCGCGGCAGTACGGGCGGTCTTCCGGTCAAGGCCGGAGATCTCCTTGCGCATGGGCATCCCCACGTGCGCCGCGTTGCGGAGTGGTGTGCCGTCGAAAGCCACAGCTACCCGTCCGCCAAGGAAGGCTCCCACCCGGTTGGCCAGTCCGGGGCGCGCATTCGCCTCATGGATCACGATGGGCGTGCCGCGCTTCCTCGCCGCCAGGTACATCGGGGTGCAGACGTATCCGCCCACGCCCACCAGCACGTCAGCCTGAGCCCGGTCCAGGATGGCTCCGGCCTGGCGGACCGCGCCGGCCAGCCTTCCGGGCAGCCGGAGCAGGTCCGCGGACGGCTTCCGCGGAAAAGGCACGCGGTCGATCGTGGCAAGGTCCACGCCGGCGGCGGGAACCAGACGGGTTTCCATTCCGGCGGGCGTTCCGACGGCCAGGACGGCGGCATCGGGGGCTTCGCTGCGAATGGCGGCGGCGATTGCGAGCAGGGGGCTGATATGGCCGGCGGTTCCGCCGCCCGCAAGGACGATAGAGGGTTTTGTCGAAGTCATCTGGGGTAGGCACGCTTTCTGGAATTCTTTGGTTGGCTCTTGTCCCGCCCCGGCCGGATCCTGAACTTAAGGATCCGCTTGGGGCGCATGGCCGGGGCCATCTGCTCCCGGGCCAGCGAGAGGACCACCCCCACGGCGCACAGCGACATCAGCAGGGCCGAGCCGCCATAGGAAATAAACGGCAGCGGCACGCCGATGACGGGCATGAGGCCGGTGACCACGGACATGTTCACCGTGGCCTGGCCCAGCAGCCACACCATGATGGTGCCCGCAAGGACCCGGTGGAACATGTCCTCCTGTGCCACCACCACGCGGTAGATCGCAGCGCCGAGGATCGCGAAGAGAACCAGGACGACGACGGTCCCCACCAGGCCAAGTTCCTCGCCGATGATGGCAAAGATGAAGTCGTTGTGGGCTTCGGGAATCCAGCTGTACTTCTGCCGGCTCTGTCCCAGGCCCACTCCCAGCCAGCCCCCTGAGGCAAGGCCATACATGCCGTTGGTGGCCTGGTAGTTGGCGTCGATGCCGTCGGCGCAGGACTGGCCGGTCCACCATGAGGTGATGCGGCACATGCGGTTCGAACTGGTGACCGCCATGACCGCCGTGCCGGCAGCGGCGATAAGGCCCGCGATGCCGAAGAGGTAGAGGGGAACGCCTGCGAAGAAGAGTGCGGCTGCCATGATCATCATGATGATCATGGCAGTGCCCAGGTCGTTCCCCACCAGGATCAGCACGACGATGATGGCCGCCATGGGGACGGCGGGGACCAGCACGTGCTGCCAACGGTTGAGCAGCTTGCCTTTCCTGGCCAGCACCGTGGCAAGCCACAGCGCCAGGGCGAGTTTTGCCGCCTCGGAAGGCTGGAACGTGATGCCGCCCAGGTCAACCCAGTTCCGGTTGCCGTTGATCTCCGTGCCAACCAACTGCACCACGACAAGGAGCACCACGGCCAACCCGACAGCGGGCCACGCGAGCCGCTTCAGCCAGGTGACGTTGATGCGCGACAACACGAACATGGTGAAGATGCCGATGGCGGCGAAGACGCCCTGCTTCAGCGCGTCCCCGTAGGGCGACTTTCCGGCGGCGATCGATTCGACGCTGGAGGCAGAGAGGACCATCATGATCCCGATGGCAGTCAACGCAAGCGTGGCGCCAAGGATGAGGTAGTACGTGGAGCCGTTCCGGGACGTGCCCGTTCCCTCCAGGGCGGCCCAGAAGCGCCGGTACAGAGTGCGCAGTTTCCTGCCTGCAGAGGCTGGCTGCCGGGAGGCGGAAGCAGTGGAGCCAAGGCGCGGCCTGCCGGCCTGGGGCCGGGTGGGCGTACTGGCCATCGTTACTCCTCGCCGGTGTGGGCCTGCCCTTCCACCAGCTCGCGGACAGCGTCGATGAAAGTACCACCACGGTGAGCGTAGGAAGAGAACTGATCCATGGAAGCAGCTGCCGGAGCCATCAGCACGGTGTCCCCGGTCTCGGCGATCCGTGCTGCTGACTCAACGGCCCAGGACATCACCCGTTCTCCCTTTGCGGGGGAACCGCCGGAGGTGCCACCGGACGCGGAAGCAGTCTGCACCCCTTCAGTCTCACCTGCCCCCGGTTCGATCACCGGGACATCGGGCGCGTGTCGCTGGAGGGCTTCCCGGAGGTGGGCGGTGTCCGTCCCGATCAGTACCACGGCCTTGAGGCGCGCGGCGTGGTCCCTTACAAGCTCGTCGTAGCTCACGCCCTTGGACAAGCCACCGGCGATCCAGACAACGTTGCTGAAAGCCGACAGGGATGCTGAAGCTGCGTGCGGATTGGTGGCCTTGGAGTCGTTGACCCAGAGGACGCCATTCATGCGGGCGACCGGCTGGATGCGGTGGTCGCCCGGGACGTAGTCGAGGATGCCCTGGCGGACTGCCTTGGCGTCCACGCCATAGGCGCGCACCAGGCCGGCTGCGGCAAGGGCATTGGCCACCATATGGCGTGGGGCCAGCGGTCCCAGGTCTGCCATGGAGGCCAGTTCAGCCGCGCTGTTCCTGCGCTCCTCGATGAAGGCGCGGTCCACCAGCAGCCCCTCCACCACTCCGAGCATGCTGATTGCCGGCGTGACAGTGGTGAAGCCCACCGCACGGCAGCCTTCCACGACGTCGGCGTTTTCCACCATGCGCTCGGTTTCAATCTGCTCGGCGTTGTAGATGCAGGCCTTCTGGGTCCGCTCGTACACCTTCGCTTTGTCCGCGAGGTAGGAATCATAGGAGCCGTGCCAGTCGACGTGGTCTTCGGCTACGTTCAGGCAGACGCTGGCCACCGGCGAAACGGATTCCGCCCAGTGCAGCTGGAAGCTGGAGAGTTCGACGGCGAAGACGTCGTACTCGACGGGGTCGCGGAGGGCATCCAAGATGGGGGTGCCCACGTTGCCGACGGCGACGGCTTTGAGGCCCGCTGCCCGCAGCATGGATTCGGTCAGTCCCACCGTGGTGGTCTTGCCGTTGGTGCCGGTGATTGCCAGCCAGTCGGCCGTCTTCCGGCCTTCCCTGGTCCGCACCCGCCACGCGAGTTCGACGTCGCCCCACACCGGAATGTGTGCCCGTGCCGCTGCGGCGAGCAGCGCCTGGTCCGGGCGCCATCCCGGCGAGGTCACAATCAGTTCCGGAAGCTCGCCGTCGATGCGCGGGATGTGCGTCACGGCGTCGGGGCCGAGCAGCACGTCGGCGGCGCCCACGATCTTCAGGGTGTCCGCGTGGGCGCGGGCTGTGTCACTGGTGGCGGCGTCGACCACGACGACGCGTGCACCGAGTTCGATCAGGGTGTCCGCAGCGGCGAAACCGGATACCCCGATGCCGGTGACGACGACGCGCAGGCCGGCCCAGTCGGAGTCCCAGGAGACGAGGTTTGCCAGGCGTGGGGAAACGGTCACAGCAGTACAACCCATTCAGCGTAGAAGATGCCCAACCCGACGGCGACGAAGAGTCCGCCCAGGATCCAGAACCGGACCACGACGGTCACTTCGGCCCATCCCTTTAGCTCGAAGTGGTGCTGCAGCGGTGCCATCTTGAACACGCGCTTCCCGCCGGTGGCTTTGAAGTAGCCCACCTGGATGATGACGGACAGGGTGATCAGCACGAAGAGGCCGCCCACGATGCCCAGCAGGAGTTCGGTCCGGGACAGGATGGCGAAACCAGCCACCGCGCCGCCGATGGCCAGCGAACCGGTGTCGCCCATGAAGATCTTGGCCGGCGATGTGTTCCACCAGAGGAACCCCACCAGCGCGGCGCTGAGGATCGCGGCCAGGAGCGCCAGGTCCAGGGGGTCCCTGACCAGGTAGCAGCCGCTGCCGGCCTCCCTGGGGGATCCGCAGGCCTGGTTGCTCTGCCATATGCCCATCAGCGTATAAGCGCCGAAAACCATGATTGACGCACCGGCGGCCAGGCCGTCCAGGCCATCGGTGAGGTTCACGCCGTTCGTGGCCGCGGTGACGATCAGGTTCGACCAGATGACGAAGAGGATGGCACCAAGGACCGTCCCGCCGAAGGCAAGGTCGAGCCAGGGCAGGTCGCGGACCAGGGAGATCTTTGTGGACGCGGGCGTCAGGCCTGCGCCGTTGGGGAAGTTCAGCGCCAGGATGGCGAAGATGATGCCTACGGCGGCCTGGAGGATGAGTTTGGCCTTGGCGTTGAGGCCAAGGCTGCGCTGCCGGGAAATCTTGATGAAGTCGTCCAGGAAGCCCACCAGGCCCATGCCCACCATGAGGAACAACAGGATCAGGGCCGAGGCCGATGGTCCAGGCGAGTCAGGGTTCATCATGAGCATGATGAGATGCGTAAGGCCGTAACTGAGCAGCACGGAGGCCACCACCACGGTTCCGCCCATGGTGGGGGTACCGCGCTTGGTGTGGTGCGATGTGGGCCCGTCGTCACGGATGAACTGGCCGTAGCCGCGACGCACCAGGAGACGGATGAAAAGCGGGGTGCCCACCAGGGAGCACAGCAGGGCCAGGCCTGCGCCGATCAACAGGGCAATCACAGCAGAGTGCTCCTTTCGTCGGCAGGGGTGGAGGTTGGGGGTAATGCTATCCGATCGCCCAAATGGCGAAGTCCCACGCTGTTGGAGGACTTGAACAACACCAGGTCGCCGGACTGGAGCTCGGCGTCCAGGACTTCAAAGGCCTCATCCACCGTCTCGGCAAAGAGGCACTCGTCCCCCCAGGACCCTTCCTGCACGGCCGAAACGTAGAGGGCCCTGGCTTCCCGGCCCACCACCAGCAGCCTGGAGATGTTGAGCCGCACCACCTGGGTGCCGACGGCGGTGTGCTCGCGGATGGAGTCTTCGCCCAGTTCCAGCATGGCACCCAGGACAGCCCAGGTGCGGCGGCCGCGGCCAAGGTCGGCAAGGGTTCGAAGGGCTGCCCGCATGGACTCCGGGTTGGCGTTGTACGCATCGTTGATGATGGTGACGCCGTCCGCCCGCTCCGTGCGCTCCATGCGCCAGCGGCTCGCGGCCGCCTGGTTGCTTAGCGAATCCGCGATGTGGTCTCCGGGTACGCCGGCAGCCCACGCGGCTGCAGCGGCTGCGAGCAGGTTTCCCACGTGGTGCGCACCGATGAGCCGGCTGCTTACATGCCGGGGAGGGGCACCATCCGGAAGTTGGAGGTCGAATTCGGGGCTGCCCCCGGCGTTGGTATCGGAGTTGAGCGCCTGGACCTGCGCGTCCGCCCGTCCTTCTGCGGAAAAGCCGAGGACGGCAGCGGAGGTACGGCTGCGCATGGCGGCCACACGCTCGTCGTCGAGGTTGATGACCGCGGTCCCGCCGGCGGTCAGGCCTTCGACCATCTCACCCTTGGCAAGCGCAATGTTTTCCACTCCCCCGAACTCGCCGGCGTGCGCGGTGCCCACTGCCAGGACCACGCCGATGTCCGGCTTGACCATCTCTGCGAGGTAGCGGATGTGGCCAATGCCGGTGGCCCCCATCTCGATGACCAGGTAGCGGGTATCGGTGCCGGCCCGGAAGACCGTGAGCGGCACGCCCACCTCGCCGTTGTAGGAGCCTTGCGGCGCCACCGTGTTGCCTTGCGTGGCCAGGATTCCGGCCAGGAGGTCCTTGGTGGTGGTCTTGCCGGCTGAGCCGGTAATTCCGACCACTGTCAGCTGGTCTCCTGCTGCCGCACGTGCGGCCCGGATGCGGCGGACGGCTTCGGCGGCAAGGGCGCCCATGGCCAGGACGGCGTCGGCCACCACGATCGACGGGTACGCGTCGCCGTCCGGTGCCGGCACGGGGCGCTCGACGAGCGCCAGCACCGCACCCGCGGCAAAGGCGGCGTCGATGAAGTCATGGCCGTCGGCGTGCTCGCCTGGCTTCGCGACGTAAAGCGAACCCGGGGTGGCTTCGCGTGAATCCGTCACCACCGAGAGGGGCGTAAGTCCGGGATCGGCGTCCAGGCGCCCGTTGGTGATTTCGGCGATTTCCGCCGCAGTAAATGCAATCATCTCGGTCTAGGACTCTATCCGGTCGTCATGGAGAACGTTGAATCCCCTGGCTGTCAAGGCGTTGCGCAGTTCCACCCTGTCGTCCAGGGCGAGATTGACGCCCTTCACTTCCTGCCAGACCTCGTGCCCCCGGCCGGCCACCAGGATGGTGTCCTGTGGGCGCGCCAGGGACACGGCGTGGTGGATGGCTTCGTCGCGGGGGAAGACCTCCAGCAGCTCGGCCCCCAATGACCCGCTGTCCAGGGCTTCGCGTGCCCCGGCCATCACGTCGGAGCGGATCGCTGCCGCGTCCTCGTCGTGGGGGTCGTCGTCGGTGATGATCACGGTGTCGGCAAGCCGGGCCGCGATGGCACCCATTGCGGGTCGTTTGCCCTGGTCCCGCTGTCCGGTGGCACCGAACACCACGATCAGCCGGGAGTCCGGTTGGGGCGGGCGGACTGCTTCCAGGGCCCGGGCCAGGGCGTCGGTGTTGTGGGCGAAGTCCACCACGGCGGCGGGCTGCTCGGCGATCAGCTGCATGCGTCCGGGCACGGCCACCGTGAAGGGGTCGGCACTGTCCAGGGCGGCCTGCAGGTCGGCCAGGTCCACGCCGGAGGCGAGGACCATCAGCGCAGCCAGGGCAGCGTTGGCAACGTTGAAGCTTCCGGGCAAACCTGTGTGGATTTTCAGGGTGGCGCCAGCGGGACCGGCAAGGGTGAAGTCGGTACCCAGCCCCCGTGGCGCCGTCGCTGCCATCGTCCAGTCCGCCTGGTTGCTGCCGTCCGTGCTGAGCGTGGTGACCGGCACCCGGGTGCTGCCGGCCAGCCGGCGTCCCCACTCGTCGTCGACCGTCACCACCGCCCGGCGCGCGCGCCCGGGCGTGAAGAGTTCCGCCTTGGTGGCAAAGTACTCCTCCATGGTGTTGTGCAGGTCCAGGTGGTCCTGGGTGAGGTTGGTGAAACCCGCGACGTCGAAGAGCAGGCCGTCGACGCGCTGGTAGGAGATGGCGTGGGAGGAGACCTCCATGGCGGCGGCGTCAAGCCCGCGTTCGCGCATGAGCGCCACGAGCCCGTGGACCTCGGTGGATTCCGGCGTGGTCAGGAGGCTGGGGATCGGCTTCCCGCCGGCCAGGATCTCGATGGTTCCGATCAGACCGGTCTTCTGCCGCAGGGCACGCAGCAGGGAGGTGATGAAGTAGGTGGTGGTGGTCTTCCCGTTGGTTCCGGTGACACCGAACAGCCGCAGTGGCTGCCCGTCATCGGCCTGGCTGCGGTAAATCATGGCGGAAAGCGGTCCCACCTCGTTGCGGGGATTCCCGACGACGAGCACCGGGACCGGTGTGTCCGCGGACAGGGCGAGCAGCCGTGCCCCGGCGTCGTCGGTGAGGACGGCCACTGCCCCTGCACCGATGGCGTCGGAGGCGAAGTCCGCCCCGTGCCTGGTGGCTCCGGGGAGCGCCACGTACAGGTCGCCAGGCTCCACAGTGCGCGAGTTGAGCGATATGCCGGTGATCTCCGCGTCAGCGGCAGGTTCGGGCACGGCTACGCCAAGGGCCTGCCCGACGGCGGCCAGCGGGACGGCAGCTACGGCTGCGGGCCGGAAGCGGCCTGGACTTTCGTCCCGGCCAGCGTCGCTGCCGGGCGTGGTGAACTCTGACAAGGGGATCTCCGATGGTGCTAGTGCGTGCCCGGCATGGTTCGCCCCGGGCACTGTGATGCGCTGGATGCTGCTGGTACTTCCGGCCCCGCGCGGCGGCTATTTGGCGTACTGGGGCATCCTGGCCGGCGTACCGGTTGAAGGCTGGACGTTGTAGGTCCGCAGCGCCTGGCTCATGACGGACCGGAACACCGGCCCGTTGGTGATGCCGTAGATGCTGCCCTTCGGCCGCTGGAGCACCACCTCCACAATAAACCGCGGATCATCCATCGGCGCCATTCCCACGATGGAGGCCGTGTAGCCGCAGTAGCCCGACTTGCCGTCGTCGCATGGCGACTCGGACGTGCCGGTCTTGGCTCCCACCCGGTAACCGTCGATCCCGGCGTCCTTGATTTCGCCCTCGGTGACGGCGCTTTCCAGGATATCCTTGACCTGCTGGGCCGTACTGCCGGAGACAACCTGCCGCGACGGCTGGGCCGGCACCTTCTCCTCGGTGCCGTCAGGCGAAATGTAGGAATCGATCAGCCGTGGCTGCAGCATGACGCCGTTGTTGGCGATGCTTTGGTAGGCACGGACGGTCTGCAGCGTGGACTGGGAAACGCCCTGCCCGAACAGCACGGTGTACTGCTGGCGTCCATCCCACTGGTCCGGCGGTGTGAGGATGCCCGAAGCGGTCGCCGGCAGTCCGATGTCCGGCGCCTCGCCAATGCCGAACTTCTTCAGCCAGTCATACCGCTGTTCCTTGCTGAGCCGCTGGCCGGCCATGACAGTTCCGGTGTTCATGGAGTACCCGATGATGCCCGCAAGCGTCCGTTCCTCGGTTCCGTGGGTGAACGCGTCGCTGAACGTCTGGCCATCAACCGTGTAGGTGGGCGGGATAGTGAAGGTGTCCAGCGGTTTTGCAAGTCCCTCGTCGATCACAGCTGCCGCAGTCATCATCTTCTCCACGGAGCCGGGCTCGTAGGCTGCGGTCACGGAGCGGACACCGCGGTCCTTGGCAGCCACGAGTCCGGGGTTGTTCGGGTCCGGTGAGTTCGTGTCTGCCAAGGCCAGGAGGTTCCCGGTCTTGGCGTCCATCACGATGATGACGCCCCATTCGGCGCTGAGCTTGTCCGCCTGGCTCTGGATGGCCTGCTGGGCAAAGTACTGAAGATCGGAGTTGAGCGTGAGCTTGACGTCCTTGCCGTTCTGGGGCGGGGTCAGCTCGTCAAGGCCCACCGGAATGCGCAAGCCATCGGCGCCAATCTCGAACAGGCGCTTGCCGTCCTTGCCCTTGAGTTGGTCGTCCTGGGTTTGCTCAATACCGGCCAGGCCGGTGGTGCCGTCCTGGAGGAAACCCACCACTCCCCCGGCCACGGCACCGTTCGGGTAGACGCGCTTGCTCACGCCCTCGGCAACGATGCCGGGCACCTGGAGTTTGGAGATGCGGTCCTCGACGTCAGGCTTCACGTCCTTGGCCACGATGTAGTAGGGCTGCTGGCCGGTGACGGCATCCCGGACAGCATTCGTGTCCATGCCAAGGGCGGCCGCAAGCTCGGAAATTGCCTGGTCGCGGCTGACGTCCACCAGCTTTTCATGGCCGTCCGTCTGGTCCAGCCGCTTGTAGGATTCCGTCTTGGTGTTGACCCGCTGGTCCACCACGATGTTGTAGCGGATCACGCTGTTGGCCAGGACGGTGCCGCGGGAGTCCAGGATGCTGCCACGCTCCGCAGGCAGGATGGCGGAGGTCATCCGGCTGTTCAACGCCGCTTCAGCCATGCCCCCGACGTCCAGCCCCTGGACCAGGAAAAGCTTCCCGCCCACCACCAGCAGGAGCGTGAGCATGACGCCCAGTCCCAGTCGCAAGCGTTTCGTGGCGTTGGGTGCCTTGCCTTGTCCTGCCTTGCCGGTCTTCTCCGCCACCGTGATATTCCTTGCTGCTCGACGCTGCTGCCTGACCTGCCCCTTGGCCTAGTGTCCGGGGACCTTCTGCTGGGGCGCCGGAACGGAGCCGCCGTGAAGCGCGGGTGCCGGAGCCGCCGCAGCAGCCTTGGCGGCGGCTGCCGCCTGGGCTGCGGCTGCCGGCTGGGCCACATTGGCCGGTGCCGTGCCCGTAGCTGGGGCCGGGCCTGCCGACGGAGCGGGGGCCGCTTTGCCCGCGTCCGGCGTCGTGGCCTTGTCCGCTGTTGCACCCGTGGGAGCCGGTGGAACAATGAGCTGCCCGGCCACGGCCGGCGCCGGAATCACCGCTCCTCCTGCCGCACCCTTGACTGCAGGGGTGGCTTTTCCGGTGACTGAGAGGGTGGACAGGTCAATCTGGCCCTTCACCGTGGAGGCCACCATGCCAAGCTCGGTGGCTTTGGCCGCCAGGTTCTGCGGGGCCTCGTAGTTCTGCACCTGCTGGGTGAGGTCCTGGTTCGTCTTGGTCAATGAGCTCTGCTTGGCGCGCAGCTCCACCAGCTGGTACTGGGCGGTGGATACAGAGATGTTCAGGACCAGTACAGCGACCAAGGCGACGGCGAGCATGGCAAAGCAGAGCACGACGAAGGGGGCCCGGCGCCTTTTGGGCGCCGTGCGGACCACGGAAAGCGGTGTACGCCCCTTCCGGCCGCCGCCGGGTTCACCTGCAGGCTTGGCATCTGCCGCCGAACTACCGGAAACGATGGGAAAGTTCTTGACGGCGGCGGTGCTCATGCAGCTCTCCTGGCTCTGATTCGTTCTGCCGCGCGGAGCCTGGCGGAGGCAGCGCGCGGGTTTTCAGCAATTTCGACGGCGGTAGGCACCTCAGTGCCTTTGGTCAGGGTCTTAAGTTCAGGCTTGTGTTCTTCCAGCTCGACGGGGAAGCCAAGCGGAGCTGAAGACTTGGAACGGGCCTGGAGGACACCCTTGACGATCTTGTCCTCCAGGGAGTGGTAGGACATGATCACGATGCGCCCGCCCAGAGCCAGTGAGTCGACGGCGGCGGGGACGGCCCGTTCCAGGACGTCGAGTTCTTCGTTGACCTCGATCCGCAGGGCCTGGAAAGTCCGCTTGGCAGGGTGTCCGCCGGACTTCGCCGCAGAGGCGGGAACCACGGACCGGATCTGCTCGACGAGCTCGCCGGTGGTGGTGAACTCCTTCACCGCACGTGCTGCAACGATCCTGTTGGCGATCCGTCCGGCGAACTTCTCCTCGCCCCACTTGCGGATGATCCGGACCAGGTCCGCTTCGCTGTAGGTATTGACCACATCCGCTGCCGTTTGGCCGCGGCTGGTGTCCATCCGCATGTCCAGCGGGGCGTCGAACGAGTAGGCGAAGCCGCGCTCCCGTTCATCGAGCTGCAGCGAAGAGACACCAAGGTCCATCAGGATGCCGTGCACTTCGGCCACGCCGAGGTCTGCCAGAACGTCCTGGATTTCGTCGTAGACCGCGTGGACCAGGTCGGTCCGGGCGGCGAAAGGAGCCAGCCGCTCCCCCGCGAGGGCCAGCGCTTCCTCGTCACGGTCGATGCCGATGAGGTGGAGGTCGGGGAACCTCTGGAGCATGGCCTCCGAGTGGCCGCCCATCCCCAGGGTTGCGTCTACGGCGATGGGGGTTTCGCCGCGGAGCCTCGCCGCTTCGAACCCCGGTGCCAACAAATTGATGCACCGGTCGCGGAGGACCGGCACATGGCGTTCGGACGTGGGCTTGGGTTGATCGGTCATGCCTGGTCCTTTCCCGCCGTCGTTGTCACCTGCTGCTTCTGGGACCAGATCCCCATCCGCGCCTACCGTTCCGCCCGCCTGGCTCCGGGGAAGGTGAGCCAGGTTGGCAGCCGGTGGGCCGGCTGGAGATCTCATCCAAGAAACCACCTGCTGCCCCGCTCCGGGATTCAGAGAATGCCTGGAATGGGATCGTCAGTTTCGGAAAAGGCCGTCTCCTTCTCCGCGAGGTACTCATTCCAAGCCTGGGCGTCCCAGATCTCGGCGCGGGTACCGGCGCCGATGACGGCAAGTTCCCTTCCGAGTCCTGCATACTCCCGGAGCGCCGGTGGAATGGTCACGCGCCCCTGCTTGTCAGGTACCTCGTCAGAGGCTCCAGAGAGAAATACGCGGATGTAGTCACGTGCCTGCTTGGAGGAAATTGGCGCCTCCCGCATTTGCTCGTGAACCCGTGCAAATTCCTTCTCACTGAAGACGTAGATGCAACGTTCCTGGCCCCTTGTGAGCACCAGGCCGCTGGCAAGCTCCTCGCGGAACTTAGCGGGGAGAATGATCCGCCCCTTTTCATCCAGACGCGGCGAGTGAGTGCCCAGAAACACTGGCCCACCGCCTGTCCGCTGTCAGGAACTGCACATCCCCTATGTTGCAACCACCCTCTTATGTCCTCCACATTACTCCACTTTCCACCACAGTCAACGCAAAACGGCTCCTGCGGCGCTGTAATTATGGGATGAAAGGCCTGAAATGGCGGGAAATACGCGTGGTGGTGGAAAGTGGAGGGCTTTTGGCCTTGCTGGGCCCAAGCGAATCCCTCAGTGGCCGGGCACCGGCAGAATGCGTGGACTGTGTTCCTTAAACGCGAAAAGACCCGCCGTAGCGGGTCTTCACGGGCGCTCCCCCTGTATCAGGGGAGCGGAATGGAGGGACGTGGGACGCGGAGTCCCAAGGTGGTTACGGCTCCCCCCTGCGGCGCTCGTCCCAGCGCTCTTCCAGGCTGCTCATGAATGAACTCCGTTGCTTGCCTGGCTTTGTTCCCCCGCCCTTGGCGGCAGAACCCCCACGGGAACTTCGCATTGTGGCGAAGTACACTCCGCCGCCCATGACCACGAAGCCCAGGACCCCGACGAAGATGTTCTGGAGGGTGACACCGACCAGCAAGAGGAAGACACCTGCCAGCGCGCACAGGACCCCAATAACAACATGCCTCGTGGACCATGAACGCCCGGGGTCCGAACCCATTGAGTTCGCGAACTTCGGGTCGTCCTCGTGAAGCTGCTTCTCAAGCTGCTCAAGCAGCTTCTGTTCGTGCTCCGACAGCGGCATCACGACCTCCTTTTGTAGGCCAACGTCCGGGCTGATCCCAGCCACTACTTCTACTCCGTAGAACGCCTGCCGTTGCTGGTAAGTTCCCCGTTTTGCCGGCCGTGGCAAAACGGGAATTCAGCATGCGGTCGCGGGAGCGGGAGCATGTCCAAGAGGGTCCGGCAGTAAGTCCATTCACTCGAAACTATGTATCTATAAGGATAGATTGTTGAGGGCTGATCTGAAAGACGGCAATGACTTCGGCGAACCCGTCAGGCAGGCCGTTGCGTGCCGTCTCCGGGCCGGTTTTCCGGCTCCATCAGACGTGCGGGCAGGACAGACTTGCTGCCAAACCTCCGGGTCACCTCATCAAGGGCCTGCTCGGCCGCCCTCCAGTTCTCGTCCCGGCGGTCGATGCTTAGCTGGAGCGACGTGCGCGCTGCCTCCTCGAGCTGCTCCGCCCGGACTCCAACGAGCCTTACGGCCATGGCCCTGGTTCCGAGCGACTCCAGGAGCTGCAGCGCCACTGCGTAGATCAGCTGGGCGCTGTCCACCGGAGTATGCACCGTCCTGCTGCGGGTTACCGTGGAAAAATCGGCGAAGCGCAGCTTCAGCGCCACTGTCCTGGCCACCATTCCGGAGCTCCGCAACCGGGCGGCGGTGCGGTGCGAGAGCCGCAGGAGTTCACGGCGAAGGCGTGCCTCGTCGTCGGTATCCGTGGCAAAGGTCTCTTCGGCTCCGATGCTCTTCTCCAGCCGCACCGGGGTAACCGGTCGGGGGTCGATGCCCCAGGCAAGCTGGTGCACATGCTCCCCGGTGGCCCCCAGGACCTTCTTGAGCGAGGACACCGGTGTTGCGGCAACGTCCGCCACCGTCCTGATTCCCATCTTCGCCAGGACCTCCCCGGTCTTGGCGCCCACACCCCACAGTGCACCCACGGGGAGGCTGTGCAGATACGGCACGGTTTCATCCGGTCCGATAAGCAGGAGCCCGTCGGGCTTGCATCGGGTGGAGGCAATCTTCGCTACGAATTTGGTCTCTGCGATCCCCACGGAGGCAGTGATGCCCAGCTCCGCGGCGACCCGACGGCGGATCAGCTCACCGATTCCCCTGGGCGGCCCCAGCCGGCGGAGTGCGCCGGTGACGTCCAGGAACGCCTCGTCCACGCTAAGCGGCTCCACGAGCCCGGTGATGGATTCGAAGATGGCCATCAGCTGCCCCGACACCTCGTAATAGAGCTTGTGCCGGGGTTCAATGACCACCGCCTGCGGGCACATGCGCATGGCCACGGCCATGGGCATTGCGGATTTCACCCCGAAGGCGCGGGCCTCGTAGGAGCCGGAGAGGACAACTGAGCGCTCTCCCGGGAAGCCCACTATCACGGGCTTGCCGCGAAGTTCGGGGCGCGTCCTGAGCTCCACGGAAACGAAGAAAGCATCCATGTCCACGTGCATGATGCATGTGCGCCTGCGCCCCTGGGGGCGCGCGGCTGATGGCTGGTTCATACCTGCGGGCCCCACGGCTGCAATCCTATCGGCTTGTGGCGGCTTTGCTGTTTGTCAGGGGCGCAGCGCAGGCTGGCTAAACTGGAGGCTGGTTTTGCCAACAACACCAGGAGGAAAGTCTCTGTGACGGCTATTGGAATCTCTAAGCCAGCAGGCTTGGCCGCGCTTGCCGCTGCGGCGGTGCTGGCCCTGGCCGCCTGCAGCCAGACCCCATCCGGACAGGCAGAGCCATCCCAGTCCGCGTCCGTTGCTGCCACCCAGTCCACCCTCACGGCCGCTCCCAGCCCGTCGGCGTCACCGAATACCTCCGCGACGGTCGGCGCGGTGGTGGCGGGCTTTCCGCAGCAGCTCCTCCCCCTGATGACCGGGGCAACAGTCGTGTCCAGCAGCTTCGACAAGGCCTCCGCCCCGGCCACGGCCGCCCTTGTCGGGACCGTCACGGCCCCCACCGCCTCCGTCCTTGACTTCTATACAAAAGCCTTGGAAGGCCAAGGCTTCAAGGCCGTCCCCGGGGACAAGGTGGGCGGAGTCGCTTCCAAGGATTTCGTCCGCGGTGACAACGAGACCGTCAACCTCTCAGTGGTTGAAGCCGCCGGCGTTTCCACGTTCACCATCGGCGCCAACGTGGCAGCTGAGTCAGCCAAGTGACCGGGGCAGAGCAGCTACGGAATGAACAAGCCGACTTCGTGGCGGGTGTGGCAGGCGAACTGACTGGGTTCCTGACCGAGAGGCAGTCAGTAATGTCCGGCATCTCCCCGGATATCGAACCAATCATGGGTTCCATCTCGAACCTGGTCACCGGCGGCAAGCGCCTCCGTGCCCTGATGTGCTACTGGGGCTGGCGCGGCGCAGGGGGCGAGGCCGGAGCCAGCCAGGTGGTCACAGCCGGCGCTGCGCTTGAGCTGTTCCAGGCCGCCGCATTGATCCACGACGACATCATCGACCGCTCCGACACCCGGCGCGGTGGTCCCAGCGTGCATCGGCGCTTCAGCCAGCTGCATACCTCCCAGGGCTGGGCCCTGGACAGCGAACGGTTTGGCCAGGCGGCAGCCATCCTTGCGGGCGATCTTTGCCTGTCCTTCAGCGAGGAGGCGTTTACCGATATCGGCGAACGGGCTGCGTCGGGAAGCAGGGCGAGGCTGATTTTCAACCTGATGCGCGCAGAGGTCATGGCCGGCCAGTACCTGGACATCCTGGAGGAAGTGGCGGGACCTGTCCGGGACCGGGCGGGGGCGGTCGGAAGGGCGCAGTCCATCATCCGGTTCAAGAGCGCCAAATACTCCACCGAGCACCCCCTGGCCCTGGGCGGAGCCCTCGCCGGAGCAACGAATGAATTGCTCCGCGGCTATTCCGCCTTCGCCCTTCCACTCGGCGAAGCCTTCCAGCTCCGCGATGACGTCCTTGGCGTGTTTGGCGATCCTGTCACCACCGGCAAACCGGCAGGCGACGATTTGCGCGAAGGAAAGCGCACTGTCCTGGTGGCCCTCGCCCTGGCCCAGGCTTCCCCTGAAGAGTCCGCATTCATTGATGCGAGCCTGGGCAGCCCCGGGCTTTCGGACGATGACATCGTGGAAATCCGGCGCATCATCGAGGATTCCGGAGCGTTGCAGGCCACCGAGGTCCTTATTAGTGAATTCGGCGCTGCGGCCTTCGAGGCACTTGACGGGCTCCCCTTGGAGGAGTTGCCCAAAACCGCGCTGCGGAAGCTGGCTGAAGCGGCCGTCAGCCGAGCCTCCTGAGGCGGACGTTTACCAGGCCAGGGTCTGGGCCCTGCGCCTGATTTCGGCCTTGCGGCCTTCGCGCAGGGCATCTATAGGGCGGCCGCGCAGTGACTCGTCGGCAGTAAACAGCCAGACAATAAGGTCCTCGTCCGAGTAACCGGCGTCAGCCAACACCACAATGGTGCCCTTCAGGCTGTCCACCACCTGGCCGTCCTGGATGAATTCGGCCGGAACGGACCGGATTTTTCGTTCCCCCACCCGCAGCGCCGCCAGCGCACGTTCATCAATAAGGCTGTGGACCTTGGTGATGGAAACATCCAATAAACGGGCGACATCGGGCAGTGGCAACCACTCGCCCACCAGGTTTTCTACATTACTCACGGATCAAGGTTGCCATGTGGCCCGCCCCGGCGCCTAGTCGGGGCAATTCATTCCGGCCCTGGCCTGCGGACACTCCCGAAAAGAAGGCATTACACGGAATCAGGAATTTCTTGTGCTAATCGCAAATTCATGAGAGATTCACATTCATCACAGTTGTAACAGGAATAACTTAAGTCACAGTAGTATCAAGATTGACAGCGGCATCCCCGTCCGCGTCCGCACCCGCAGTTGAGAAGAGGATTCTTTCCGATGACGATGTCCCGCTCGCCCAAGCAGCCCCCCAAGCCGAGTCTGCCGATGATTGCCGCCACCACCGCGGCACTGCCAGCGGTCGTCCTGTCATCCCTGGCCCTTGCCCAGCCCGCTGCAGCGCAGCAGCCCGCGCGGAGCATCCCCAGCAGCCTCGCAGCTGCAATGAAGGCCCAAGCCGACGCGAAGGCAGCCGGCGCTGTGATCCCGGCTTCTGTTGTCTCCACCACCATTCCGGCAGCATTCCAGCCGGCCCAGCCGGCGGCCCCCGCCGAGTACACGATCGTCCGCGGCGATACGGTCAGCGCTATCGCGGGCCGTTTCGGCCTGGACACAGGTGAGATCCTCAAGCTGAACAACCTGCAGGCCAACACCATCATTTACCCTGGCCAGAAGCTCAAGCTGTCCGGTTCGCCTGCTCCCGCCGCACCCGCGCCTGCGCCCGCCGCTGCCCCTGCAGCCCCGGCGCCAGGCGCCGGGGCAACCTATACAGTGAAGTCCGGCGACACCCTGGGCGCCATCGCGGCCAGGCACAACGTGGCGCTGTCGGATGTCTTCACATGGAACAACCTCTCCATGCGTTCCATCATCTATCCCGGACAGAAGATCAAGGTGGGCGGCGGGTCCGCCCCTGCTCCGGCCGCACCCGCGCCGGCGGCTCCAGCACCCGCACCCGCCGCCCTGGCCAGCACCTCGGCACCGGCAACAGGGTCCTACACGATCAAAGCCGGCGACACACTCTCGGCCATTGCGTCCCGCAACGGCGTAAAGCTGTCGGACCTGCTGTCTGCCAACAAGCTGAGCATGAGCACCATCATTTATCCAGGCAGCAAACTGGTCATCCCCGGTGGCTCCGGCCAGCCGGCAGCGCAGCCCGCGGCACCCCAGCCGGCTGCTGCTCCCCTGGTGCCCAGCTCGTTCCTCGGATTCAGCTACCCGGCTGCTGTTGTCAGCTCGGCCAATGAGAACAAAGCTTTGCTGAACGCTTCACCCGTTCCCTCGCGGGAGGAGATGAAGAACATCGTTGCCGACACGGCGCGCCGCATGGGTGTGGATACTTCCCTGGCCCTTGCCTTTGCCTTCCAGGAGTCCGGTTTCAACCAGCGCGCCGTATCACCGGCGAACGCAATCGGCACCATGCAGGTCATTCCCAGCTCCGGTCAGTGGGCGTCGGACCTGGTGGGACGGAAGCTGAACCTGCTGGACCCTTACGACAACGCCGCAGCCGGCGTGGCCATCATCCGGCAGCTGCTGGCCACCAGCAAGGACCAGGACACTGCGATCGCCGGTTACTACCAGGGCCAGTACTCGGTGAGCAAGTACGGCATGTACGACGACACCAAGGCATACCTTGCAGCGATCAAGGCCCACCAGAAGAACTTCAGGTGAGCTCCTGACACTGACCAGTGCAGTAGTGCGGGTCCGAACCGTTACCGGTTCGGACCCGCTTTCGTTTCGGGCGCGTTTTGCTGCGGGATTAGGATCATAAGGTGCAGGAACACGTGTCGGACCCCGTTGCAGGGACGCTGGTGGACAACCGCTACGCAGTCATCTCCAGGCTTGCCCGCGGCGGCATGTCAACTGTCTATCTCGCCGTGGACCAGAGGCTGGACCGCGAAGTGGCGCTCAAGGTGCTGCATCCGCACCTTGCTGCTGACGAGAACTTCCTTGGCAGGCTGGGCCGGGAAGCAAAGGCAGCTGCCCGGCTGTCGCATCCCCACGTGGTGGGCGTCCTGGACCAAGGCAATGACGGCACCACGGCCTACCTTGTCATGGAGTACATCAAGGGCCACACGCTCAGGGATGTCATCCGGGACCGGGGCGCCCTGCCGCCCAGGCTGGCGCTGGCACTGATTGATCCCGTGGTGGAGGGTTTGGGCGCGGCGCACGCAGCGGGTTTCATCCATCGTGATGTGAAGCCCGAAAATGTCCTGATCGCCGATGACGGCAGGATCAAGATCGGTGATTTTGGCCTGGCCCGTGCCGTCACCAGTTCAACCAGCACCGGAGCGCTGATCGGGACGGTGGCCTACATCTCACCGGAGCTGGTTTTGGGCAAGCCGGCAGACGCGCGCAGCGATGTCTATTCCGTGGGGATCATGCTGTATGAAATGCTGACCGGCCGGCAGCCGTTCGAGGGCGAGGTTCCCATCCAGGTGGCCTACCAGCACGTCAACGGGACGGTTGGGCCGCCGTCGGACCAGGTGCCCGGTCTGGCGGGAGAGGTGGACGAGCTGGTGCAGTGGTGCACGGCCAATGATCCCGAGAACCGGCCGGTGGACGGCAACGCGCTGCTTCAGGAACTGCGGCATATCCGGACCCACCTCACGGACGCCGAACTCGACCTGCTGCCGCCCGCAGCGGTTGGTCCCGCGTCGCAGCACCACACCGAGGTCCTGGCGCGCGCCAGCAACCCGACAACGTTGCTGCCGCCTTCGCGGCCTGCTGCGCCGCCGTACCCGCCCGGGCACTTAACGCCCGGACAGCACACGGTGGACGAAGGACAGGCTCACACCGCCCGCGTGGCCTACCACCAGCGCCCCGGGCTGGCACTGCCCGACGACGACGATTCGGACGGCGAGTGGTCTCCCCCGCCGCCCCGGCTGGGCAAACGGGCCCAGCGCCGTGCCGACAAGGAAGACGAAAAACTCCGGGCCGTGGCCGCTGCCACCCCGGTGCGTACGCTGCGGGAGGGAAACCCACGGCGACGCGGCGTCCTCTGGGTCCTGGTCCTGATCCTCGCCGCATTGCTGGCCACCGGCGCGGGATGGTTTTTCGGCATGGGGCCCGGCGCGGCCGCCGCCGTACCCGCCGTAGCCAACAAGACAGTGGCCCAGGCCCAGCAGGTCCTGAGCGGGGTGGGTTTCCGTTCCACGACGAGCGATGTGTTCGACGACGAGGTGCCCTCCGGACTGGTGGTGGGCAGTGAGCCGGCTGCGGGGACCGAGATCCGGAAGTTCCAGCCCGTCTCCCTGCTGGTCTCCAAGGGTCCTCAGCTGTTTCCCTTGCCGAACCTCACCGGTGGCACGCTGGACCAAGCAAAGAGTTCCCTGAACGCGGCGCAGATGGCCCTGGGGACCGTGGCCGAAAAGTTCGATGAAGACGCGGAGGCGGGCATCGTCCTGTCGCAGGACCCGGCAGCCGGCACCCCCGCACGTCATGGCACCCCGGTGGCACTTGCGGTTTCCAAGGGTCCACAGCCGATTGCAGTTCCCTCCGTCATAGGTAAGTCCGAGGATGACGCCGTGGCGGCAATCGAGGCCGCGGGCCTTACAGCCCGGGTGGCCCCGGATGAGGTGTTCGTCCGGAACGTCCCGGAGGGCGACGTGGCCAGCCAGTCCCCGGCCAACGGGACACTGACCAGGGGCGGGACGGTGACCTTGACCATCTCCAAGGGCCCCAGAATGGTGAACGTCCCCAGCTACATTGGCAAGCAGGCCTCCGAGGCGCGCAAGGCGCTGGAGGCACTGGGTTTCCAGGTCCGGGTAAATAACATCCTCGGTGGTTTCTTCGGCACCGTGCGGGACCAGTCGCCGGTGGACCGGGAGGTCCCGGAGGGCTCGGTCGTCACCATCACCGTGGTATAGCAAAGGTGGGCCGGCACCGCCGGCCCACCTTTGGCAGTGGTGTCCCTAGTGCTTGGCGAGGGCGCCGGCCACCAGGAAGGCCATTTCGAGGGACTGCATGTGGTTCAGTCGCGGATCGCAGACAGACTCGTAACGGTCCAGGAACGCATCCTGGTCGATCGGGTCCGCGCCGCCCAGGCATTCGGCCACGTCGTCGCCGGTCATCTCCACGTGGAGGCCACCCGGCACCGTCCCCAAGCCGTGGTGTACCTCGAAGAACCCGCGCACTTCGTCGATGACGTCGTCGAAATTTCGTGTCTTGTAGCCGTTGGGCGAGGTGACCGTGTTGCCGTGCATGGGGTCGGTGACCCACAGGACCTGCGCGCCCGAGGCGGTGACCTTCTCGACGACGGCGGGCAGCTTTTCACGGATGTTGCCGGCGCCCATGCGGGTGATGAACGTCAGACGGCCGGGCTCGCGGTCCGGGTCCAGCTTGTCGATCAGGCGCAGGGCGTCATCGCCGGTGGTGGACGGGCCGAGCTTGACGCCGATGGGGTTGCGCACGCGTGACAGGAAGTCGACGTGGGCGTGGTCCAGTTCGCGGGTGCGTTCCCCGATCCACAGGAAGTGCGCGGAGGTGTCGTAGGGGAAGCCGGTGCGGGAGTCGATGCGGGTCAGGGCCCGTTCGTAATCCAGCAGCAGGGCCTCGTGGCTTGCGAAGAACTCGACCCGCTTGAGTGCCTCGAAGTCGGCGCCGCAGGAGTCCATGAACTTGATGGCACGGTCGATGTCCCTGGCCAGCGACTCGTAACGGGCGTGCGCGGGATTCTCGGTGAACCCCTTGTTCCACTGGTGGACGGAGCGAAGGTCCGCGAAGCCGCCCTGTGTGAAGGCCCGGATGAGGTTCAGGGTGGACGCGGAGGTGTGGTACGCGCGCAGCATACGGGAGGCGTCGTGTCCGCGGGATTCCGGGGTGAACTCGTAGCCGTTGACGATGTCGCCGCGGTAGGCCGGCAGGGTGACGCCGTCGCGGGTTTCGTCGTTGGAGGAACGGGGTTTGGCGAATTGGCCTGCCATCCGGCCCATCTTGATTACGGGCATGGCCGCACCGTAGGTGAGCACCACGGCCATCTGGAGGATGGTCTTGACGCGGGCGCTGATCTTGTCCGCCGTAGCGGCTTCGAAGGTTTCCGCGCAGTCGCCGCCCTGCAGCAGGAACGCCTTGCCCTGGGCCGCAGCGGCCAGCCGCTCACGAAGCACGTCCACTTCGCCTGCGAATACCAGCGGCGGAAGGACGGACAACTCCTTCACAGACGCATCAAAGACTTCCCGGTCCTGCCAGCTGGGCTGCTGGGAAATGGGGAGGTCCCGCCAGTGGTCCAGTCCGGGATAGTTGGCCGCTCCGCTCTGGGCGGTGCTGGACAGCGAAAAGGCGGGTTTTGCAGATAGCTCAGTCACCCTCTAAGACTAGCGGCAGGGGGACGCCGGAGGGCACCGGGGCGTCACGCTGCCGGCTCTGCCCGTCACAACTGCGGTGTGTCCCCCGCGAAGGTTCCCCTATCCCGCCGCTGTTGTGCCGGCGTCGTCCTCCACGTCAGGAGGCCCGGCGGCCGGACTGCCGGCACCGGTGTCCAGCACGAACTCTCCCTCGGCTGCCACCGGGGCGGCCAGGGGCTCGGCTGCCGCCTTTGCTTCCCCGGGCTTGCCGGCCAGCCGAAGTTTCACCACGGCCGCATATTCGTCCACGTACTCCTGCCCCGAGAGCCGCAGCAGGCTGGACATGATCTCGTCCGTGACCGTGCGCTGGACCGTCCTGTCCTCGGCCTGCTCCCGGAACTGGCTGAAGTCCAGGGGTTCACCGAAGATCATGCCGATCCTTCGGATGTTGGGCAGCCTTTTGCCAATGGGCTGGACTTTGTCGGTGCCGATCATGGCAACGGGGATGACGGGGACGCCCGCCTGCAGTGCCAGCCTGGCCACGCCCACCTTTCCGCGGTACATCCGCCCATCGGGGCTCCGCGTGCCCTCGGGGTAGATGCCCAGCAGGCCGCCTGCGTTGAGCACTTCCATTCCCGCATTCAAGGATGCGGCGGAAGCTGCGCCGCCGGACCTGTCCATGGGCAGCTGGTTGGTGAGGCGGAAGAACGCGGCTGTCAGCCTGCCCTTGATGCCCGTCCCGGTGAAGTACTCCGATTTTGCCAGGAAGACCACGGGCCGGCGCACCATGAGGGGCATGAAGATCGAATCGGAAAACGAGAGGTGGTTGGAAGCGATGATGGCCGCCCCCTGCGCCGGGATGTTGTCCAGGCCTTTGACCCAGGGCCGAAAAAGCAGCTTGATCGCCGGACCGAGGAAGATCCTTTTCATGACCCAATAGAACACGTGGTGAACCTCTCCGGAAGGCAGCTTCCAGTCCCCGCATCGGGCCTGGCCAGCGATTCAATGCAACCCTACTCTAGTGAGATTTGGGTGGAACAGTGACACGATGGAGTCATGACTGAAAGCAGCATTCCGCCCCGTCCGGCCGCTTTCAGCTATCCAGGCCACGGCGCCAATGCCCGCATCGGGGTGGCCTTATGCCACGGATTTACGGGCAGCCCGCTGAGCATCATGCCATGGGCGCAGCACCTGGCGGACCTCGGGTACGCGGTGGCCGTCCCTCTCCTGCCCGGGCACGGGACAGACTGGCGCCAACTCGCACTGACCGGCTGGAAGGACTGGTACCGCAGCTACGAAAAGGCTTACCTTGACCTTGCTGCGCGGACGGACGCCTGCTTCACCGCGGGCCTGTCGATGGGCGGCGCCATCGCGCTCCTTGCCGCCGCCCGCCATCCGGTGGCGGGGGTCAGCGTAGTCAACCCGGGCCTGAGCTTCTACGACTGGCGTGTCCGGATCATCGGCCTCCTTAAGTACGTCCAGCGCACCACCGTCCCCCTCCAGGAGGACCAGACCGGCGCCCCCGCAACCGACGACGGCGACTACGCGCTGACTCCCCTGTCTGCGGTGCACGAGTTGAAGAAACTGTTCCGTGCCGCCGAGCGCGGCCTGCCCAGCGTGGACGCTCCCGTCCAGGTTTTCAAGTCGCGCACGGACGCCGTGGTGCCGCCGACCTCCCTAGCCCTGCTGCGGAAAGGGCTGGGCGCGAACCTTGTGGAGGTGGAGGAGCTTGCCAGCAGCGGACATGTGGCTACTCTGGACGTTGACGCGCCCGCCATCTTCGCCGGATCGGGCGAATTTTTCGCCGGCCACGCCCGCCGCACCACTACCTTGGAGACGCCATGACGTCCGGCCCTGACCACAGCCCGTTCAGCAGCGCCTTCAGCGGCGAAGGGCCCCGCACGGGAGTGGTGCTGTCCCACGGCTTCACGGGGAGCCCGCATGGCCTTCGCGCCTGGGCCCAGGCATTCGCGGCGGCCGGTTTCGCCGTCCGGATGCCTCTGCTGCCGGGGCATGGGACCACGTGGCAGGAGCTTGCCCGCACCCGCTGGCAGCAATGGCACGGCGCCCTGGATGATGCCTTCCTGGAATTGGACGCCGAATGCGACCAGGTTTTCGCAGCCGGCCTGAGCATGGGCGGTACCCTCGCCCTGCGCGTCGCCGCCACCCGCCCCGTGGCTGGTGTGCTGCTGGTGAACCCCGGCCTGGTGATTGACGATCCGAGGGCGCCGCTGGCCGGACTCCTCAAGCTGGTTTTGAAGAGCACCCCATCGATTGGCAACGACATCCTTAAAGCGGGGGTGGATGAGGGCGCCTATGCCCGCACGCCCGTGGCCGCGGCCCACGAATTGAACAAGATGTTCAAGGACACGGTCCGGCTCCTTCCCCGGGTCACAGCCCCCGTCCAGGTTTACCGCTCCACCGTGGACCACGTGGTGTCTGATGCGAGCATGGACGTCCTGCGGCGCGGCCTGTCGCATGCCCAACTGGAAGTGGTCCGGCTTGAGAACAGCTACCACGTGGCCACCCTGGACAACGACGCCGACCGCATCTTCGAGGGTTCAGTGGACTTTATCCGGCGCGTGCTGCAGATAACGGCGGCCAGCCCTGCACGGTCAGGACAGGAGGTGCGCGGTGAACAGGCCTGACTCGGAACAGCCTGACCAGGGGGCCAACCAGGACGACGCCGTATGGCTGGACCTGGTGGCACGGCTTGAGTCGGACGCGGTGGCGATACGCCCCGATTCCCCCGGAGCCGGGGAACAGCCGCCCGCCGGGACGGAAACCGCCCCGGAAACGCCGGTGGCGCCCTCCTTCCGCGACTTCGATCCGCTGGGCCTGGCTGGGACTGCCCCTGCCGAACTGTCCGCGGCGGAACGCCAGGCGGAGGCAGGAGGGCAGGGCGCAAGCGCCGCCCCGGAGGGTCCCAGGGACTATGAACTGGACGACGGCGACGAAGAGTTCGTGCCGGAGGAACCGCCCAGCCTGGCCGGCACCGAGCCGCTGACCATGCTGGCCTGGCTCGGTGCCGTGGGTGGCCCCGTGGCACTGCTGTTGTCGGCGATGTTCTGGCGCTCGGCGCCCCTGCTGGCCATTGTCGGCATCGTTGCCGCGTTCGTCCTTGGGACGGTGTACCTGATCATGAAGCTGCCGCAGGAAAAGAACGGGGACGACGACGGCGCCAGGGTGTAGCGCGCCCCGGCCCGCCGTCGTCGTCAGCTAAGTTGTAGCCAACAAGCCCCGCGGTCAGCTGCGGACGCGGCTGCTGACTCGCGAAAGGTCCGCGGCGCCGATGAGCCCCGCGTTGGGACCCAGGGCCGCAAGCTCGATGCCCGCGGCCGGGCGGAAGCCCCGGCCCGTCAGGTTACGGGCGAAGGCTTTGCGGGCGGGCTCCACCAGCAGGTCGCCGGCCGAGCAGAGGCCGCCGCCGATCACGAAGAGGCCCGGGTCCAGGGCTGCCGCCAGGTTGGCCAGACCAAGTCCAAGCCATTCCCCGACTTCCTCGATCAGCTCGCGGGAAGCGCGGTCGCCGGCCAATGCCAATTCGGTCACGATGGCGCCGGTGATGGCTTCGGGATGTCCGTGCACGGCTGCCAGCAGGTCCTGCGCCACCGGCGAGTTGGACCGGGCCAGCAGCCTCGCTTCCCGCCCCAGGGCGTTGCCGGACGCATACTGTTCCCAGCATCCACGGTTGCCGCATTCGCACCGGTGGCCCCCGGGCATGATGATCTGGTGACCGAACTCCCCTGCCACGCCGAACCGGCCGCGCTCCACCCTGCCGTCCATCACCATGGCACCGCCAATACCGGTGCCCAGCGTGATGCAGACCAGCCGGTCCTCCCCCTGGCCGGCACCGAAGCGCCACTCGGCCCATGCTGCCGCGTCGGCGTCGTTGGTCAGGAGTACCGGCCGTCGGAGCAGCCGCTGGAGGTTCTCACGCAACGGCTCGTTGCGCCAGGCCAAGTGTGGGCTGAAGAGGACGGTTCCGCCGGCCAGGTCCATCCACCCGGCAGCGCCGATGCCCACAGACCAGATTCGGTGCCCCTGGCTGAGCTCCTCCACCAGTTCCACGATGACCTGCTCCACCGCGCGGGGATCCGTTCCGGGGGTGGAGCGGCGGGCCTCGCTGAGGATGCGCCCCTCTGCATCCACCACACCCGCGGCTACCTTCGTTCCACCGATATCTATCCCGATGGCCAGTCCCTTGCGGCCCAGGCGGAGCTGTCCGGCGCGGTAGGTGGCGGGACGGCGGCGCCAGGGAGCTGGTCTTTTCAGGGGGCCGGCCTGATTGCCGGGCAACGGTCCGTACATAGTCCCCCATTCTAGGCGGGCGGCAAGATTGTCTTGACATATCGGGCCGCACGCCGCGTCCATTGACGGCTAAGTTACTCGCCAGTAGGTTTATGTACTGCACTGTTCCGCCCGGGGTACTAGTCTTTAGGCAACCCCCTGCGCGGGACTTCAGATATCAAAGGAGCTATAGTGCGCGAATTCAGTGTTCCGCCCCTGGTTGTTGTCCCGCCGGAAACCAACATCACCGACCTGGTGTTGCGGCAGGCGGAGAAGCCCAGCAATCCGGCACTGTTTTCCCGCCTGGACCCGGCAGGTTCCTGGCGCGACGTCCCAGCCTCCGAGTTCCTCGCTGACGTCAAGGCGCTGGCCAAAGGCCTGATCGCCAGCGGAGTGGGCGCCGGGGACCGTGTGGGCATCATGTCCCGCACCCGCTACGAGTGGTCCCTGGTGGACTTCTCCATCTGGTTCGCCGGCGCGGTTTCCGTTCCAATTTATGAAACTTCCTCCCCCTCCCAGGTCGCCTGGAACCTCGGGGACTCCGGCGCCGTTGCCGCTTTCGGCGAATCCGCCCACCACGAGAACGTCATCCGCCAGGCCGTCACCGCCGAAGGGCTCACAGCGGTCCAGCACGTGTGGCAGCTCGAGGGCAACGGCTTGGACAGCCTCCGGGAGGCGGGCCGGGACGTCAGTGATGACGAGCTGGAATCCCGCCGCAGCGCAGCCGGGCTCCACGATGTGGCCACCATCATCTACACCTCCGGAACCACCGGACGTCCCAAAGGCTGCGAGCTCACGCACGGCAACTTCGTGGAACTCTCGGACAACGCCCTGGCCATCATCGGCGAGATCGTCCATGAGAAGGCCAAGACCATCATGTTCCTGCCTCTGGCCCATGTGTTCGCCCGCTACATCTCGGTCCTGGCCATGGCCGCCGGAACCACGGTGGCCCACACCCCTGATATCAAGAACCTGCTGGCCGACCTGCAGAGCTACGAACCGACCTTCATCCTGGCCGTGCCCAGGGTCTTCGAAAAGGTTTACAACTCCGCGCTGACCAAGGCAGAGGACGGCGGGAAGGGCGCCATCTTCCACCGCGCCGCCGAAACCGCCATCGCCTTCTCGAAGGCCCGGCAAGACGGACGGGTGGGGCTGGGCCTGAAGCTGCGGCACGCTTTGTTCGACAAGCTGGTCTACGGCAAGCTGCGGGCGGCCATGGGTGGACACGTGGCCCACGCGGTGTCCGGCGGCGGCCCCCTGGGCGAGCGGCTGGGGCACTTCTTCCAGGGCATCGGCCTGCAGGTGCTGGAGGGCTACGGCCTCACCGAGACCACCGCCCCCATCACGGTGAATACGCCGTCGCGGATCAAGATCGGCTCGGTGGGCAAGCCGCTGCCGGGCAACGCGGTGAAGATTGCCGACGACGGCGAGATCCTGGCCAAGGGCGTCTGCGTCATGCGGGGCTACTACCAGCGGGATGACCTCACCGCAGAAGCCTTCACTGACGGCTGGTTCCACACCGGGGACATCGGCCGACTGGATGACGAGGGCTTCGTCTGGATTACCGGCCGCAAGAAGGAAATCATCGTCACCGCCGGCGGCAAGAACGTCATACCTGCCCTGCTCGAAGACCAGATCCGGGCCGACGCCCTGGTGTCACAGGTGCTCGTGGTGGGCGACAACAGGCCCTTCATCGGGGCCCTCGTAACCCTGGACCAGGAAGCCCTGCCGGGCTGGCTCCAGCGCCACAACCTCCCCGCAGACACCACGCTGGAGCAGGCAGCCGCCAACCCCGTGGTGAAGGCTGCAGTCCAGGACCTGATCACCGCAGCCAACACATCAGTTTCCCAGGCCGAGGCCATCAAGTCCTTCCGCATTGTCCCGGCCGACTTCACCGAAGCGTCCGGCCACCTGACCCCGTCCATGAAGGTGAAAAGGGCACAGGTCATGAAGGACTTCGAAACCGTCATCGAAGAGATGTACTCAGCCCCGCGCCCCTGACGCCTACAACAACGAAAGGGTCCTCCCGCCTTGGGAGGACCCTTTCGTTGTGCCTGGAACTTCCTACTGCTCGACGACCAGTATCAGGTCTCCGCCCTGGACCTGCTCGACGGCGGAGATGGCGAGGCGGGAGACCTTGCCGGCCACCGGCGTCGTGATGGATGCTTCCATCTTCATGGCCTCGATGGTGGCCACGGTGTCTCCTGCCTTGACCGTATCGCCGGGCTTGACCGTGACGGTAACGGCGCCGGCGAACGGTGCGGCCACCTGGCCGGGCTGGGCGGGATCGGCCTTTTCGGCGGCCTTGACGTTGCTCACCACGGAACGGTCACGCACTACCACGGGACGGGACTGGCCGTTGAGGGTGCACATGACGGTGCGCATCCCCTTCTCGTCCGGCTCCGAGACGGCTTCCAAGGAGGCGATGAGGCGGACGCCGCGCTCCAGCTGGATCTCGTGCTCGGTGCCGCGCTGGAGGCCGTAGAGGTAGTCGCGGGTGTCCAGGACGGAAATGTTGCCGTACGTCTCCACGCTCTTCAGGTAGTCCTTCGTGGGGCCATCGAAGAGCAGCCGGTTCAGCGTGTGCTGGCGGGTCTTCGAGTCGGACTTCAAGGCGGCGCTGTCCTCGGAGCTCAGTTCGACGTCGCGGACCTTCACGCTCCTGCCCTGCAGGGCCTTGGTGCGGAAGGGCTCGGGCCAGCCCCCGGGAGGATCACCGAGCTCGCCGGACAGGAAGCCGATGACGGAGTCGGGGATGTCGTAGTTCTGCGGGTTCGCTTCGAAGTCCGCCGGATCGGCGTTAAGGCCCACCAGGTGCAGGGCGAGGTCGCCCACCACCTTGGAGGACGGTGTGACCTTCACCAGGTGGCCCAGGATGCGGTCGGCGGCGGTGTACATATCCTCGATCGCTTCGAACCGCTCCCCCAGGCCCAGGGCCATGGCCTGCTGGCGCAGGTTGGACAGCTGGCCGCCGGGGATCTCGTGCTTGTACACCCGGCCGGTGGGCCCGGGCAGCCCCGATTCGAAGGGGGCGTAGACGCGGCGGACCGCTTCCCAGTACGGCTCGAGTGAGCTGACGGCGTCCAGGCTGAGGCCGGTGTCCCGCGGTGTGTGGGCCAGGGCAGCAACAAGGGCCGACGCCGACACCTGGCTGGTGGTGCCGGCCAGCGACGCGGACGCCACGTCCACGGCATCCACACCGGCGTCGACAGCCGACAGGAGCGTAGCCAGCTGCCCACCTGCGGTGTCATGGGTGTGCAGGTGGACCGGCAGGTCGAAGCGATCCCGGAGCGCCGCGACGAGCTTCGCGGCAGCGGCGGGCCGCAGCAGCCCGGCCATGTCCTTGATGGCCAGGATGTGGGCCCCGGCGTCGACGATCTTCTGCGCCAGCCCCAGGTAGTAGTCCAGGGTGTAGAGCTTCTCTTCCGGGTCCAGCATGTCGCCGGTGTAGCAGAGTGCCACCTCTGCCACGGCGGTGCCGGTGGCCCGGACTGCGCGGATGGCCGGA
The DNA here is from genome assembly GCF_042652025.1 of Arthrobacter sedimenti. Classification (NCBI taxonomy): domain Bacteria; kingdom Bacillati; phylum Actinomycetota; class Actinomycetes; order Micrococcales; family Micrococcaceae; genus Arthrobacter; species Arthrobacter sedimenti. The sequence goes on from NZ_JBHSDQ010000011.1 coordinate 58,628, forward strand.
GCCATCTGGTTGACGTCGTTCAGGGCGTCGAAGATGCGGAAGATGTCGATGCCGGTGGCGGCGGCCTCGTTGACGAAGGCTTCGGTGACCTCTTCCGGGTAGGGCGTGTACCCCACCGTATTGCGGCCGCGCAGCAGCATCTGGATGCAGACGTTGGGCATGGCCTTGCGCAGGGCCGCCAGCCGGTCCCAGGGGTCCTCGCCCAGGAAGCGCAGCGCCACGTCGTAGGTGGCGCCACCCCACGCCTCAACGGACAGCAGCTGCGGCATTAGGGCTGTAACGGCGGGGCCCGCGGCTACGAGGTCGCGGGTGCGGACGCGGGTGGCCAGCAAGGACTGGTGCGCGTCGCGGAAGGTGGTGTCGGTGACGGCAACGGCATTCTGCTCACGCAGCGCCTTCGCAAAGGCTTCCGGGCCCAGCTCAAGGAGCTTCTGCCGTGAACCGGGTACTGCCTGCCTGTCCTTCACATCGGGCAGCTTGTGGGCAGGGTCCGAGTGAACGGCCAGCTCACCGTTGGGCTTGTTGACGGTGACGTCGGCCAACCAGGTGAGGAGCTTGGTGCCGCGGTCGGCCGAGACACGGGCCTTGAGCAGCTCCGGGCGCTGGTCGATGAAGTTGGTGGCCACATCCCCGGCGATGAAGTCGGGATCGTCCAGTACGGCCTGGAGGAAGGGGATGTTCGTGGAGACACCGCGGATGCGGAACTCAGCCAGGGCACGGCGGGCGCGGGCGACCGCCGTGGGATAGTCCCTGCCGCGGCAGGTGAGCTTGACCAGCATGGAGTCGAAGTGGGGGCTGATTTCGGCGCCGGAGTACACCGTGCCGCCGTCCAGGCGGACACCCGCGCCGCCGGCCGAGCGGTACCCGGTGATCTTTCCGACGTCGGGACGGAAACCGTTGGCGGGATCCTCCGTGGTGATCCGGCTCTGGAGGGCTGCGCCGCGAAGCTTGACCGTGTCCTGGGAGAGGCCAAGGTCGGCGAGCGTCTCGCCGGCGGCAATCCGCATCTGGGCCTGGACCAGGTCCACGTCCGTGACTTCCTCGGTAACCGTGTGCTCCACCTGGATGCGCGGGTTCATTTCGATGAACACGTGCTGGCCTGCCCGCTCACCCTCGGTGTCCACCAGGAACTCCACCGTTCCGGCGTTGACGTACTTCAATGCCTGGGCAAACTTCACGGCGTCCCGGTAGAGGGCCTGCCGGATGTTGTCGTCCAGGTTGGGGGCAGGAGCGATCTCGATGACCTTCTGGTGCCGCCGCTGGATGGAACAGTCACGCTCGAACAGGTGCATGACGTTGCCCTCGGCGTCCGCCAGGATCTGCACTTCGATATGCCGCGGGCGGAGGACCGCCTGCTCAAGGAACATGGTGGGGTCGCCGAATGCGGCATCAGCTTCCCGCATGGCCGACTTCAGGGCCTCGGGCAGGGCTTCGCGGGTATCAACCCGGCGCATGCCGCGGCCGCCGCCGCCGGCAACAGCCTTGGCGAAGATGGGGAATCCGATCTCATCGGCCGCTGCCAGGAGCTCATCGAGGTCCTTGGACGGCTCGCTGGACTTGAGGACCGGCACGCCGGCCTCGCGGGCGGCCTTCAGTGCCGCCACCTTGTTGCCCGCAAGCTCCAGCACTTCGGCGGGCGGCCCCACGAAGGTGATGCCCGCCTCCTTTGCCGCACGTGCCAGCTCCGGGTTCTCCGAAAGGAAGCCGTAGCCCGGGTAGATGGCGTCAGCTCCAGACTCCTTGGCGACCCGCACCACCTCCGCCACATCGAGGTATGCCCGGACGGGGTGTCCCTCCTCGCCAATCAGGTAGGCCTCGTCCGCTTTCTGGCGGTGGATTGAGTTTCGGTCCTCTTGGGGAAAAACGGCAACGGTCTTGGCGCCCAGCTCGTAGCCTGCGCGGAAGGCCCTGATCGCGATTTCACCGCGGTTGGCCACCAGAACTTTGGAAAACATACTTCTCCTGCATCATTGCTGGGTGGATCGATGAGTGGTCACAGTGTCTAGGACCTACAAGGACAAACACAAATCTTTGTGGTCACGGTCACAGATTTTCCCGTCATGTCCCGAACGCTTTCAGCCCGGCTGGCCGAAACCGCCCCGGCAGCACAGTCGCTGGCATGCCGACGCCCGATAAAGCAGGATTCGCCGACGCATCAACATATGATGAGTAGGGCGGCAGGACCGTCCGGCTTCGGCTCTGCCGAGGCAAACATTACTCCCAACACGGCATCCGGCGTTAGGTTTTGGTCTCTCAAGTGCAAGTAGTCAGCATCAGCAGCCTCAAGGGTGGAGTCGGCAAGACTTCCGTCACCACAGGATTGGCATCTGCGGCGCTGGCCGCGGGAGTACGCACGCTGGTGGTGGACCTCGATCCGCATGCCGACGCCACCACCGCCCTGGGCGTCCAACCCGGCGACCAGTTGGACATTGGCAGGATGCTCAAGAGCCCCCGCAGGGCAAAAATCGCGGAGAACGTGGTCCGCAGCAGCTGGGCTGACCGCACTCCCCCGAACGGTTCCGGGCCCGCCGTCCTGGATGTCGCCGTCGGCTCCGCCTACACCGGGATCTACGACCGGCCGGACCTGGGCCGCCGCGACCTCCGACGGCTTTCCGCCGTGCTTGCAGGTGCCAACGACTACCAACTGGTGCTGATCGACTGCCCGCCGTCCCTCAACGGCCTGACGCGCATGGCCTGGGCCGCCAGCGACAAGGTTGCCCTGGTTGCCGAACCCGGCCTGTTCTCGGTGGCCGGCACGGAACGCACCATGCGGGCCATTCAGCTGTTCAAGCAGGAGTTCGCTCCCAATCTGTCTCCGGCCGGGATTGTGGCAAACCGTGTCCGGAGCGGCTCATCGGAGCACACGTACCGGCTGGCCGAAATGGAGTCCATGTTCGGGGAACTCCTGCTGAGCCCCCGCATTCCGGAACAGGCCAACTGGCAGCAGATCCAGGGCGCCGCCCATCCCGTCCACCACTGGCCCGGGGACTCGGCCAAGTCCGCGGCCGGCCTGTTTGACGACCTTCTGTCCAACCTCATGGCCTCCCGCAGCGGCCTGCGGAGCCGGGCCCGCTAGACGGACGGCCGGTCAGCCCCGCAGCGCGCCCACGCTTAAACGTCCAGGGGCCGCCCTCCAGCCGGAGGGCGGCCCCTGATTCGTTGATCTACGGGTCAGCTGATCTTCCGCGCGGCGCGGCGCTTGCTGAGTTCGTCGTCGGGAAAGGACTGCTCGGCGGCGTGTTCGCTGGGCAGCGAAGCCAGGCTGCCTTCCACCTCGCGCCATACCCGGCCAACGGCAATGCCGAAGACGCCCTGGCCGCCCTGGACCAGGTCAATAACCTCATCCGCCGACGTGCATTCGTAGACGCTGGCGCCGTCGCTCATAAGCGTGATCTGCGCCAGGTCCTCAACCCCACGCTCGCGCAGGTGTTCCACGGCGGTGCGGATCTGCTGCAGGGACACGCCGGTATCGAGGAGCCGCTTGACCACCTTGAGCACCAGGATGTCGCGGAATCCGTACAGCCGCTGGGACCCGGATCCTGCAGCGCCACGGACGGCCGGTTCGACAAGACCGGTACGGGCCCAGTAATCGAGTTGGCGGTAGGTGATGCCCGCAGCCTTGCAGGCGGTGGGCCCGCGGTAGCCGGCGTCTTCGTCCAGCACGGGAAGGTCCTCGGTGAACAGGAGGCCCTGGGCACCACTTACGGGCACAGCAACACCAGCCTTGGGCTGCTTTAGCCCGCCTGCTTCGCCTTTGGGACTCACCTGGATCCTCCTTGTCGTACGCTCCCTTGGTACTGATACGGCTGCCTGGCATGAAGACCATGCGTGTAATTTTTCCGCGGGGCGCACTTTCCAGTGTGACTTGCGCGGCTGCCGTAAGCAAGGAAACTTGATACTTCGACGTTAGGCCCGGCGGGTCCCGAGGTCAAAGACCTTCGGGGCTTGAAAGAGGCGTGTCGAAACTTTCAGCCTTAACTTTAACCTTAACGTGACCTTAGCCGTCGAAATCCTCGGGTTCCACGTCGTCCAGGAACTCTCGGAAGCGGCGTAGTTCGCGCTCCTCGTCGACGGTGGGGCCAGGCTCGGCGTCCTCCCCCTCGTCGTGCTCGGTAATCCGGACGCCGGCCTCGTCCATCACCGAATCGGCGCACCAGATCCGGCACTTGGCGCGCAGTGCCACCGCCAGCGCGTCCGAAGCGCGCGAGCTGACCGTGGTTCCGTTTTCGAACTGCAACTGCCCGTAGAAGATGTTGTCCTCCACGGCCACGATGTTGACGCTGACCACGGAGTGGCCAAGTGACTCCACGACGTCCACGAGCAGGTCATGGGTCATGGGCCGGGGCGGGACCACGCCCTGCTGGGCCAGGGCGATGGCGCTGGCTTCCGGGGTGCCGATCCAAATGGGCACGTGGCGTTCGCCGTGCATCTCCTTGAGCAGGACCAGCGGCTGGTTGGAAGGCAGTTCGATGCGAACGCCTACAATCTCGACTTCGATCATCAGATGTCCATGCGTGAGATGTGGTCCTGCACCAGGGCCCTGTGCAGGGTGAGGCAGAGGTCGCTGATCTCGCGGGCGGCCTCCGCTGCCCGCGCCTGCGATGCCGAGTCCTTGCGGGAGGCAAGCGGCGCGACCGCACGTTCCACCAGGCCGAATTCCCGTTCGGCCGCTGCCTGGAAGGGCCTCAGGTGCCGGGGTTCCAGGCCGTGGCTTTCCAGCTGGACGCAGGCGCGGGCAACCTGGAGGGCGTGCTCGTCGAACTGTCCGTTGCTGTGGCTGATGAGGCCGAAGCTCAAGAGTGACTGCAGGAGGGGAACGCTGGCGCCGGATTCGGTGCGGAGCTGTTCCTCGCTGAGCTTCCGGCCGCGGTTCTGCAGCTCCGCGGCCAGCTCGTCGGAGACGATGCGTGGGGAAACCACGACGCCGGGCGGCAGGTTCTCCGGGCGCTCTCCCCTGTCAATGGCATCAAGATAGTCCTTGATGACTTTCAGGGGCAGGTACTGGTCCCGCTGCAGGGCCAGCACAAAGCGCAGCCGCTCCACGTCGCCGTCCGAATACTGCCGGTATCCAGCAGGGGTGCGCCGCGGGTTGATGAGTCCCTTTTCCTCGAGGAAGCGGATCTTCGACGCGGTCATGCCCGGGAAGTCGGCGCTCAGCTGGGCGAGGACTTCGCCGATATTCAGGACCTGGGGGCCCCGGCGTTCCGGTTGTGCCATTGCCACAGGCAGCGGTCCCCGGGTCAGCTGCGGCCTGCAGCCGTGGCAGGGCTCAGGTAGAAGGTGAGGCGGAACTTGCCGATCTGGACTTCGCTGCCGGACTTCAGCTCGACGCGGTCCACGCGGTCATGGTTGACGTAGGTGCCGTTGAGGCTGTTCTTGTCCACCACTTCGAAGCTGCGCGCGGTGCGCCGGAATTCGACGTGGCGGCGCGACACCGTGACGTCGTCCAGGAAGATGTCCGCGTCCGGGTGGCGGCCCGCGGTGGTCACGTCCGAGTCCAGCAGGAACCGGGCACCGGCATTCGGGCCGCTGTGGGCTACGAGCAGCGCCGATCCCGCGGGCAGCGCCTCAACCGAGTTGCGCTCATCCGAGGACAGCTTGGGGGCGATGGTGGGTTCGTCGGTGACGGGGGTGAGATGGATCGAGGTGGTCTCCGACGCCCTAGCCGCACCCGTGCCGTAATCCCCATCGGCAGGGTTGTGTCTGTGGCCAGCCATGGATTCCTCCTCTTAGACGTTGCGGGCACCAAACCCACAACCAACGTTTGCTCTACCGACCCTGCCAGCAGGTCCGGCGCCGGCTCCCGTTCCCGGCTTGACGTGCGAAGACGCATTGCCTGCGGCGCGGGGCCGGACCGGAATTACCGGTTAGCTTTAGCCTACCTGTTGTTCGTACTCGGATGCACTGAGCAGGGACTCAACGGCGTCAGGTTCGGCGAGTTTGACCTCGATGAGCCAGCCGTCACCGTAGGGATCGGTGTTGATCAGGGCCGAATCGCTGTCCAGGGAGTCGTTGCGGCCCACGACTTCTCCGGAAACGGGCGCGTAGATGTCGCTCACGCTCTTGGTGGACTCGACTTCGCCCACCACTTCGTTTGCCGTAATCTTCGTGCCCACTTCGGGCATCTGGGCGTAAACGACATCTCCAAGGGCGTCTTGGGCAAAATCGGTGATTCCCACGCGGACCACGCCATCGGCATTGGGGGCGGTGACCCACTCATGTTCCGCGGTGTAGGACAGGTCTTCGGGAATGTTGCTCATGGGGGGCCTTTCATCGGGGTACACGCCAATGTCAAAAGGGGCCCGCAGAACGGGCCGCCGCTGAAAGTATAGGCATAACTGCCGGGGCCGGCACGGGGGCTTTCTGACAAGATGGGGCCATGAATGCAAGCATCGGTGCAGCGTCCCTGGAACTGGGCGGGTAGGCCATGCCGGAACTGCCTGAAGTCGCCGGCCTCGCCGGGTTCCTGGATGAACAGCTGCGGGGCTGCCTGGTCACCAAACTGCAGATCGTCTCCTTTGCCGTACTCAAGACGGCGGATCCGCCCTTCAACGCCATAGAGGGACGCATGGTGTCAGGCGTACGCAGGTTCGGAAAGTTCATCAGCATCGACACGGACGGCGTGTCGCTGGTGTTCCACCTGGCGAGGGCAGGCTGGGTGCGTTTCACCGACTCCCCTGCCGACAGCCAGCTCCGGATGGGCAAGGGCCTCATCGCGGTCCGGTGCGCATTCTCGGGTCCGGATGGGCCCCGCGGGCTGGACCTGACGGAGGCGGGCACCAAGAAGAGCCTGGCCGTCTACGTGGTGCGGGATCCGCAGGAGGTGCCGGGCATCGCCACGCTGGGCCCCGATCCTTTTACCGAAGCGTTCGACGCCGACATGCTGGCTGAAATCCTGGCCGGCAGTTCACAGCAGATCAAGGGACTCCTGCGCAGCCAGAGCGTCATTGCAGGCATTGGGAATGCCTACAGCGACGAAATCCTGCATGCCGCCCGGATCTCGCCGTTCGCAATCGCAAAGTCCCTGGACCGGGACACCGTGCAGGTGCTGTACGACGCCATCCACAGCGTGTTGGGCGAGGCGCTGGCGGAGGCCAGCGGCAAGCCTCCAAAGGACCTGAAGGACGTTAAGCGCAGCCACATGCGCGTGCACGCCCGGACCGGCCAGCCCTGCCCTGTCTGCGGCGACACTGTCCGGGAGGTGTCGTTCGCGGACATGGCCCTGCAGTACTGCCCCACGTGCCAGACCAAGGGCAAGATCCTGGCTGACCGCAGGACCTCGAAGTTCCTGAAGTAGGATGATCCGGCACCGAAGTCTGCAATTCGGGACTTCCGGTCCTGCCCGCGCAGGCCCCTGCGGCGTAGCGTCCTGATCAAGGCTCGCAAGTCTCGATCAGTTCTAAGGGGCCACCATGCGCCGGTCTCGATTCGCCGTCCTCGGAATAGCCTTGGCCCTCGCCCTCGGCGGTGGTCCCGGGGGCACTGCCTTGGCGCCGCCCGCGGCTACAGCGGCGGCAGCCTCGCAGCAGAGCGTTCCGGCGTCGATGGCGGTCCTGCAGGCTGGCGACGACGCCATCATCCAGCACTATGAGCAGCTCGGGGGCAGCGCATCATTCCTCGGCACGCCAGTCGGCGGCGCGTATGACATCGCTGGAGGCCGCGCCCAGGACTACACCGCCGGCACGATCTACTGGAGCCCCGGCACCGGGGCGCGCGAGGTGCACGGGGCGATCCGCGGACGCTATCTCGCGCTGGGCGGCCCGGCCGGGTTCTTTGGCTTCCCCTTAACGGACGAGACCGCCACCCCGGGCGCCCCCGGCCGGTACAACGACTTTGCCCGTGGCACGATCTACTGGAGCCCCGGCACCGGAGCCCACGAGGTGCACGGGGCCATCCGCGGACGCTATCTGGCGTTCGGCGGACCGGGCGGCTACCTGGGCTTCCCGCTCACCGACGAGGCCGCCACTTCCGGCGGTGGCGGCCAGTACAACGACTTCGAGCGCGGCACAATCTACTGGAGCCCCGGCACCGGAGCCCACGAGGTGCACGGGGCCATCCGCGGCACCTATCTGGCACTGGGCGGGCCCGCGGGGTTCTTTGGCTTCCCGGTGACGGACGAGACCGCGACTCCGGGCGGTGGCGGCCAGTACAACGACTTCGAGCGCGGCACAATCTACTGGAGCCCCGGCACCGGAGCCCACGAGGTGCACGGGGCCATCCGCGGACGCTATTTGGAGCTAGGGGGGCCGGCCGGCTTGCTCGGATTCCCAGTGACGGACGAGACTGGCGCCCCCGACGGCACCGGCAGGTACAACCACTTCAGCGGCACGAACGCCGGCTCGTCGATCTACTGGTCGCCGGCCACTGGAGCCCACGAGGTGTATGGGGCCATCCGGGCCCAGTGGGCGGCCCTCGGTTGGGAGCGCAGCCGGCTCGGTTACCCGGTCAGCGGCGAGTACGGCATCACGGGCGGGCGCCGCAACGACTTCCAGCACGGATCGATCCTGTGGCACGCTGCCAGCGGCAGGACCGAGGTCGTCTACACGAGCGTCCCGTCAGCGCTCCTGGGCGTAGACCTTGAGCGCATTCCGACTACACAGAAGGTTGTCGCGCTTACGTTCGACGCCGGCGCCAACGACGCCGCCCTCCGTTCGGTCCTCGCCACCCTCGCCGCCAACGGCGTCCCTGGTACGTTCTTCCTCACCGGAGACTGGGTCAACCAGTTCCCCGCAGACCCGGCGCTGATCTACAACGCGGGGCATCGGATCGGCAACCATTCGATGACCCACCCGGATTTCACCACCCTGACCGACGCCCAGATCGCAGCCGAGATCAACAGCGCGCAGAGGACCATCGAGGCCGCTGGAGCCGACCCGCTCCCGTTCTTCCGCTTCCCCTTCGGCGCCCGCGATTCCCGTACGGTCGCAGACGCCAACTCCGCCGGCTACGCGGCGATTCGGTGGACCGTTGACACCCTGGGCTGGGCAGGCACCATGAACGGAACGCGCGGCCCGGGCTTCATCGTCCAGCGCGTCATGGCTTCCGCGCAGCCCGGGGAGATCGTCCTGATGCACCTCGGCTCGAACCCCGACGACGGTTCAACGCTCGACGCCGCTGCACTCCCCGAGGTGATTTCCCAGCTCCGGGCGGCGGGTTACGGCTTCGTCACCCTCGACGCCGCCCTCGGCTAGCCGGCCCGCTGTGATGGCGCGTCCCGCCCAGGACACCCCCATCCGGACAAACCACCCCCGGCCTCCGGGGTGATTTGTCCGGAGGAAGGTGCGGGGCCACTCATGACCACGACGCCAAAAAAGCGGAAAGCGCCGGAGAAATTCTCCGGCGCTTTCCGCTTTTCGGTCGGGCTGACAGGATTTGAACCTGCGACCCCTTGACCCCCAGTCAAGTGCGCTACCAAGCTGCGCTACAGCCCGCTGGTTCCGCCGTTCTCCGCTGAACTCAACCCGAAGGTTTTCATCAGCAGTCCGGCCGAACCACCTAGAAGAGCTTACACGATCCGGAGGGGTGCCTGTGACACTTTCCGGCGATCGGCTCCAAGGTGTGTCGCAATTAACGCTTCCGGCCGCGCTTCTCGCGCACGCGCATGCTGACCTCAATGGGCGTGCCCTCGAATCCGAAGGTTTCGCGCAGCCGGCGCGTGATGAACCGGCGGTACCCGGGGTCCAGGAATCCGGTAGTGAACAGCACGAACTTCGGCGGCCGGCTGGACGCCTGGGTGCCAAAGAGGATGCGCGGCTGCTTGCCGCCGCGGACCGGGTGCGGATGCGCGGCCACGAGCTCGCCGAGGAAGGCATTCAGGCGCCCGGTGGCAATGCGCCGGTCCCAGTTCTCCAGGGCCAGGTCCAGCGCAGGAACCAGGCGGTCCTTGTGCCAGCCGGTCTTTGCCGAGATGTTGACGCGCGGCGCCCAGTCGACGTGTGCCAGGTCCTGCTCGATCTCGCGCTCCAGGTAGCGGCGGCGTTCGTCATCGAGCAGGTCCCACTTGTTGAAGGCCAGGACCAGGGCGCGCCCGGACTCGATGGCCAGCTGCAGGATGCGCACGTCCTGTTCGCTGAGGACCTCGTCCACTGCGAGGAGCACGACGGCGACCTCCGCCTTCTCGAGCGCGGCCTGCGTCCGGAGGGAGGCATAGTAGTCCGCACCCTGCGCCATGTGCTGGCGGCGACGGATGCCGGCGGTGTCCACGAAACGCCAGGTGCGGCCACCGAGCTCGATAAATTCGTCCACGGGGTCGCGGGTGGTGCCGGCGGTGTTGTCCACCACCACGCGTTCGGATCCCGCGAGCTTGTTCAGCAGCGAGGACTTGCCTACGTTCGGGCGTCCAATCAGGGCGATGCGGCGCGGACCGCCGGAGCGTTCCACACCCTCAACGGTGGAGAACTCGGGCAGGACGTCCATGACGTGGTCCAGGAGGTCGGCCACGCCGCGGCCGTGGAGGGCCGACACCGGGTAAGGCTCGCCGAAGCCAAGGCCCCAGAGTGCTGCGCTGTCGGCTTCCTGGGCAAAGTCGTCCACTTTGTTGGCCACCATGATGACCGGCTTCTTGCTGCGGCGCAGCATCTTCATGACGCCTTCATCCGTGGCCGTAGCACCGACGGCGGAGTCCACCACGAACAGCACGGCGTCGGCGAGTTCCACTGCCATCTCGGCCTGTTCGGCAACGCGGGCGTGGATGCCGCGGGCGTCATGCTCCCACCCGCCGGTGTCCACCAGGGTGAAGTTGCGGCCGTTCCAGTGCGCCGAGTACATGACGCGGTCGCGGGTAACGCCCGGGGTGTCCTCCACCACTGCTTCCCGGCGGCCCAGAATGCGGTTTACCAGGGTGGACTTGCCCACGTTCGGCCGGCCGATGATGGCCAGGACGGGATCCAGCTTGAGGGGGCCCTCAAAGTCCTCGTCGCCGTACTCGCCGCTCAGCAGGGCGGCGTCGTCCTCGTCAAGCTCGTAATCCTCCAGGCCGGCCCGGAGGGAAGCGGCACGCAACTCCGCTTCGTCGTCGTCAATGGCTGCCAGCCGCTCGGCAACCTGGTCGGTGCCTGTGGGCCTGTAGTCGTCGTCGGCGCCGGAATGCCCGGAAGTCTGGGTGGTGTCGCTCATTGCAAGTCCTTTGTGGTCATCTGCCGGCGTCCCCGGCTACTGCTGTCAAGTCTTTGTGGTCAGCATTGGGCAGTGGCTGCCCGCTGACCTGGATCGTGTCCTGGACGTGCCCTGCCAGCGCTGCACGGATCTCCTGCGCCGCCCTGTCCATTGAAGCACGCCCGGTTTCGCCGGCCCGGCGGGCCAGGGTGAGGGCGGAGCCGAAGCTGACGTGGAAGCGCCGCCCGGGCCGCGGAACGAAGTCCAGGTGTTCATCGCCCTGGCGTGTTCCCAGGATGGCGACCGGCACTACTGGCGCCCCGCTGTTCAAGGCCAGCCAGGCCACGCCGCCGTTGATGTCCGCGGCTGCCCCGCTCCCCCGCGTCCCTTCAGGAAGGATTCCGACGCAGCGCCCGGCGTCGAGCACGTCCCTGCAGCGCTGCAGCGCGGCGCGGTCGCCGCGCCGGTCCACCGGAAGCTGCCCGGAGGCGGTGAGCACCCGGCCCAGGAATCCTTTGAACATCTCCTGTTTAACCAGGATATGCATGGGGCGCGGCGCCGCGCCGAACATCACGGGCCCGTCAAGGAAGCTGATGTGGTTGGCCGCGAAGATCACCGGCCCGCCGGTGGGTACGTTGCTCCTGCCGGTCACGGTGGTCCGGTAGACCAGATGGTCGAGGATCCACCCCACCGGCCTGCTCCACGCCATGGTCAGGCCGGATGGAAGGGCGGCCGCGGGCTCAGTCACGGTTGAGGACCTTGGTGACGATCACCAGGGCGGCGTCCACGGTCTGCTCGAAATCCAGGTCCGAGGAGTCCAGGGTGACCACGCCGTCGGCCGCCTTGGTGAAATTCACCACGGTCGAGTCCTTGGCGTCCCTGCGGGTTACCTGGGCCGCGAGCTGCTCGGCGTTTTGCGTGCCGCCCAGCTGGATGCCCCGCCGGCGCAGCCGTGCTTCCTCGCTGGCCGTGAGGAGCATTCGTACCTCAGCCCCGGGCGCGACGACGGTGGTGATGTCCCTGCCTTCCACCACCATGCGGCGGTGGTGCTTTTCGATGAGTTCGCGCTGCCGGCGGATCAGTTCAGTCCGGGCACCGAGGGTGGTGGCCACGGCACTGACGGCGGACGAGATGGCCGGCTCACGGATGGCATCCGTAACGTCCACGCCACCCACCCGGACGTACTCATCCTGTGGGCTGGTGCTCACTTCCAGGACGAAGTCCCTGGATGCCTGCTCGACGGCGGGTGTGTCGTCAAGGTCGATGCCTTCGGTCACGCAGTACCAGGTCAGGGCACGGTACATCGCGCCGGTGTCCAGGTATGCCAGCCGGAGCCGGCGGGCAACTTCCTTGCTCACGCTGGATTTGCCGGAGCCGGAAGGCCCGTCGATGGCGACCACCAGGGGCCGCCCAATGCGCAACGCGCGCATGGTTTCGAGGAGTTCCTGTGTCATTACTGAAGTACCCGCCATCCGCGGTCGTTGAGAGCTTCGATCAGGTGGTCGTGCTTGTTCGGCAATACAGACAATTCCACCATGCCCACGTTCTGTCCGGAGGAATGGTCCAGCCGAAGGTCTTCGACGTTGACGCCGATTTCACCGATTTCGGTGAGCAGCTGCGCGATCTGGCCGGGCTTGTCGTCCACCAGGACGGTGAGCCAGGAGTATGCCTGCGGCGGGCCGCCGTGCTTGCCGGGGATCCGGGCCTGGCCTGCGTTGCCCTCGCTGATCAGCTGCGCCAGGTCCAGCCTGGCGCCCGGTGCGGAGGGGTTCTCCAGTGTGCCGATCAGGCGGTTCAGGTCCTCGCGGACGCCGTAGAGGATCTGGACCACTTTGGCCGCGTTGCCGCCCAGGATCTGCACCCATAGCGTGGGATCGCTGGCCGCGATCCGCGTGACATCGCGCAGGCCGTTGCCGGCCAGCGACAGCGCATGCAGCGGCGTCCCCTGCAGGCGGCTGGCCAGCAGGGATGACATGACCTGCGGCAGGTGCGACACCAGTGCCACGGCTTCATCGTGTTCGTCCGCGCTGAACTGCGACACTACCGCGCCCAAATCGGAGGCAAGCGAACGGGCCACCTGCAGGGCACTGCCTGAGGTTTCCTCCGAGGGGCAGAGCACCCACGGCATGGACGTGAACAGCTCGCCGCGCGCCGCCACGGGCCCTGACTTTTCCCGGCCGGCCATGGGGTGGGTGCCCACGTACCGCGAGAGGTCGGCGCCGAGGCTGCGAAGCCGCGACTGTATATCCGCCTTGACGCTGGCAATGTCCACCACGACGGACTCGGGGTAGTCAGCCAGTGCCCGGCAGACGACGTCGGCCGTCACGTCCGGCGGGGCAGCAACCACCACCAGTTGGGGCGTGCCGCCCAGCTCCGCCAAGGGGCGGCCCGCACCGATGTCCACAGCCACAGCCTGGTTGGTGGGCGACGGGTCGGAAAGGAACACGGGCACGCCGCGCCCCCGGAGGCCCAGCCCGATGCTGGTGCCCAGCAGTCCGGTACCAATGACCACCACCGGGCCATCCAGGTGGCCGCGGCCCTGGCTTTTGAACGCGGACATGCGTCAGAGCCCTACGGATGCCAGCAGGTGGCCGACTTCCTGCTTGCCGAGGTTGCGGATGCTGCCCTGGCGCTGGTCGCCGAGGCCGATCGGGCCCACCTTGACCCGCACGAGCCGCTGGACCGGGAAGCCGACCGCATCGAACATGCGGCGCACGATGCGGTTCTTGCCGGAGTGGAGCACAACTTCGATCAGCACGTGGCCGGGGGTGGAATCCACCAGGCGGAAGGAGTCGACGGCGGCCATGCCGTCTTCCAGTTCGACGCCGGACTTCAGCTGGGCGCCGACGCCCTGCGGGAACGGCCCCCGAACCTGCACCAGGTAGGTCTTGGGCACCTCGTAGGACGGGTGGGTCAGCCGGTTGGCCAGTTCGCCGTCGTTGGTCAGCAGCAGCAGGCCCTCGGTGGCGACGTCGAGCCGACCCACGTGGAAGAGACGTTCACCCGTGTTCTTGTTGTTCTTGAGGAAATCGCTGATGCAGGGCCGGCCCTCGGGGTCCTCCATGGTGGACACCACGCCCTTGGGCTTGTTGAACACCATGTACACCAGGTTTTCGTCCAGCTGGATCCGCAGGCCGTCAACGTGGATCACTGCGGTCTTGGGATCAACGCGGACACCGAGTTCGGTGACAACCTGGCTGTCTACCTCAACGCGGCCCTCGGCGATCATTTCCTCGCAGACGCGCCGGGAGGCGACTCCTGCGGAGGCCATGACCTTCTGCAGGCGCACGCCGTCGGCGTCGTGGAGTTCGGACTGGGGAACATTGCCGCGGGGGTGCTTCTTCCGGGCCGGCTTACGGACCGGGCCAAGGTTCTGGCCGAAGCGTTCGCTGCCGAACGCGCGGGAAGCTGCCGCTCCGGGCGCGCCGGTGCGCGGCTTGGGCTTGGGCGCGCCGGGAGTTCCGGGAGCCTTTTTGGCGCCGGGCTTCCTGGCGGCAGGCTTGCGCGACGACGGCTTGGCACTCCTGGCGCCCTCGGCGCCGCGTTCGGGCTGGTTCCCGGCGAGGTCGGGGTCGATGAAGCGTTCCTCGCGCGGTTTTGGAGCGCGGTGCGGACGGTCGCCGCCGAACCCTGCAGCACGTTTTCCTGTGCCGCCGCGGGAGCCCCCGCTGAAGCTGCCTCCCTGTGAGTTGCGCTGCTGGGAATTGCTGCGTTCGTTCCCGCCGCGTCCCGAACCGTTACGTGGTGAACCCTGGCGTCCCGCCTGTGTCATGACCCGTCCTTCAATGTGTTTTGGCCGGCAGCGATGTCCAAGGACAACCCTAGCCAGCCGTGCAGACTTCGTCTGCCCTGATAACTAAACCTGTAAATAATTGTTGCGGGCAGGGTGCCCTGCCTACATGGTTTCGGCGTCGTAGAACTCGGCGATTCCGTCGAGCCCCGGAAGGTGCGGCGAGAGCTGGGGCAAGTCCTCAACCGAACTGATTCCCATCCGCTCGAGGAAATAGGAGGTAGTCCGGTACAGGATTGCGCCGGACTCGGGATCCGTTCCCGAGTCCTCAATCAGCCCGCGCTGGGTGAGCGTCCGCACGACGGAGTCAACATTGACGCCGCGAATTGCAGACACACGTGCACGGGAGACAGGCTGCCGGTATGCGATGACTGCCAGTGTTTCCAACGCCGCCTGGGTGAGCCTGGCTGTCTGTCCTTCCAGCACATATTTGCCAACAATGTCGGCAAATTCAGTACGGGAGTAGATCCGCCAGCCACCAGCGATGTTCCGCAATTCAAAACCCCGGGGGCTGGAACCGATACCAGCGTGGCTGGCACTATCCATCTCCGGGGCTTTAACAGTATAGCCGTCATACTCACGCTGCAGTTCGGCCAGAAGAGAACGGACTGACTGGACCGTCAAGCCAAGCCCTGCTGCCAGTTCTTCCTCGTTGGCCGGTTGGTCCACGACCATGAGCACCGCCTCGAGGGCGGCCTTGGCACCGCCGGGAAGATGGTCAAAGTCCGTGCCGTGGCCGGGGTCCTCCTGCTGCTCCGACTCCTGTGGCTGCCTGTCCTGCCATGGCGGGTTCACGGTTGCTCCTCATATTCTTCGCTTAGATTGTCCGCTGACCAGTCCCGGCCTTCGGCCGTCCAGTGGATGGCAAGCTCCGCCAGCGGTGACAACTGGTCGAATGCGACTGCCCGGTCCCGGAACAGTTCCAGGAGTGCCAGGAACCGGGCCACCACCACCAGGGTGGAGCCGGCGTCGGCAATCAGCGACCGGAACGTCATCGGTGACTCCTGCTGGAGCCTGAGCCCCAGCAGTTCCGCCTGCTCCTTGACGCTGACGTTGCTGCCATGCAGGTGGCCAAGTCCCACCTGCGGTGGCTGCGCCGGCGCCTTGGGCCGGAGCGCGGCTTCAGCCAGCGCCGCAAACTGCTGGGGCGTGTGTTTCCAGACCAGTTCGGGCAGCATCGCCGCGAAGTGTTCTTCCAGTGCCACTTGCCGGGGAAAACGGCTGCCTTCCTGGTCCAGGGTCTCACCGAGGATGCCTGCCACCTGTTTGAAGGCCTTGTACTGAAGCAACCGGGCGAACAGGAGGTCCCGGGCCTCCAGCAGGGCGATATCCTCGTCGTCCTCGACTTCACCTGCAGGGAGGAGCCGCGCCGCTTTGAGGTCAAGCAGGGTGGCGGCAATCACCAGGAACTCGCTTGCCTCGTCCAGGGCCCATTCTTCACCGAGCTGCTGCAGCTTCCGGATGTACTTGATGAACTCATCGGTGACCGTGGCGATGGCCACTTCGGTGATGTCCAGCTGGTGCTTGGCAATCAGTCCCAGGAGGAGATCGAAGGGACCCGTGAAGTTGGCCAGCCGCACCTCAAAGCCGGGCTTGGATTCGGCCACGGCGTGGTTAGGGTGCGCCGCCGCGGGAGATCAGCTCCTTGGCGAGCCGGCGGTAGGCGTCAGCCCCCACGTGGTTTCCGGCATAGCTGGTGATGGGCTCGGCAGCCACGGTGGCATCCGCGAACTTGATGGAGCGCTTGATCACGGTCTCGAAGACCTTGTCACCGAACGCCTCCACCAGCCGGGTAATCACTTCGCGGCTGTGCAGGGTCCGGGCGTCGTACATGGTGGCCAGCACGCCGTCCACTTGCAGCCGCGGGTTCAGGCGGTCCTGCACCTTGTCGATGGTTTCCACGAGGAGTGCCACGGCGCGGAGGGCAAAGAACTCGCAAATGAGCGGGATGATCACGCCGTGGGCTGCTGTCAGTGCGTTGACCGTCAGGAGCCCCAGGGACGGCTGGCAGTCGATCAGGACGACGTCGTAATCGTCTTCGACTTTCTTCAGCGCACGGTCCAGGACCTGTTCACGCGCCACCTCGTTGACCAGCTGCACTTCGGCGGCCGAGAGGTCGATGTTGGCCGGCAGCAGGTCGACGTTTTCGACGCCGGTCTGGTGGATGGCGTCGCGGATGTCCACCTTGCGGTCCATGAGCACGTTGTACACGGTGAGGTCCAGCTCATGCGGGTTGACGCCCAGGCCGGCGGACAGCGCGCCCTGGGGGTCGAAGTCCACCAGCAGGACACGGCGGCCGTACTCCGCAAGGGCCGCAGCGAGATTGATGGTGGAGGTGGTCTTCCCCACGCCGCCCTTCTGGTTAACCATGGCGATGACACGGGCCGGACCGTGGGAGGACAGCGGCGCGGGTTCCGGGAACTCGCGGTATGGGCGCCCGGTGGGCCCCATCACCGCGTTCTCGAGGTCGAATTCCGTGCCCTCCAGAGTTGCTGAACCCTGTTCGCTGCTCACGTATCTGTCCACACTTTCGATGACGGTGATTTCCTGCCGCCGGCTTGCCGGCGGCGTTCGTTCTGCTCCCTACGTTACAGCGCCCGACACGGTATTCGGGGGAACTTGACTTTCTGCGAATGTTGAGCCTTGACCCTCTAGCTGAGGTCGAAGGTTGAGTCCGCAGCGAACGAAAAACCGCCCCCGCAGGCAGGCTGCGGGGGCGGTTTCGCGTGGGTGTCGGGCCGGAGGCTAGGCCTTGGCTGCCTCGCGGGCGCCTTCTTCCTTCGGCGCCATTTCGCCGTGTCCGGCGATCATGGTCTGCTCGTCGAAGGGTACTTCGCCGGAGAGGACCCGGGAGACCTGTCCCCCGTCGATCTCCTTGACCCAGGTGCCCACCAGGACCGTGGCCACGGCGTTGCCGGTGAAGTTGGTCAAGGCGCGGGCCTCGGACATGAAGCGGTCGATGCCTACGATCATGCCCACGCCGCCCAGCAGTTCCGGCCGATGGGCCTGCAGGCCTGCGGCCAGGGTGGCGAGGCCGGCGCCGGTGACACCGGCGGCGCCCTTGGAGGCGATGATCATAAAGACCAGCAGCGAGATCTGGGCGCCGAGGTCCAGCGGGGTGCCCATGGCGTTGGCCACGAAGAGGGAGGCCATGGTCAGGTAGATGGCCGTGCCGTCAAGGTTGAAGGAGTAGCCGGTGGGAACGGTGACGCCGACGACGGGCTTGGAGACACCCAGGTGCTCCATCTTGGCGATCAGCCGCGGGAGGGCGGCCTCGGAGGACGAGGTGGAGAAGATGATGAGGTATTCACGGGCCAGGTACTTCATGAGCTTGAAGATGTTCACTCCGGCAACCACCTGGAGCAGGCCGCCCAGGATGACCACGATGAACAGCGCGCAGGTGATGTAGAAGGCGACCATCAGGGTGAACATGCTCACGATGGCCTGGACGCCGGTTGCACCGACGACGGCGGCGATGGCACCGAAGGCGCCGACCGGGGCGAGCCACATGATCATGATGAGGATGCGGAACACCAGTGCCTGGCCGTGGCCGATCGCCTTGAGGATCGGAGCGCCCTGGGCGCCCATCTTCTGCAGCGCGAAGCCAACCAGGATTGCTGCCAGCAGCGTCGGCAGCACGGGGATATCGCCGGGAATGATGCCCAGCAGGAAGTCAACGGTGCTGTCCGTGGCAGCCTTCTTGTTGGGATCGTAGGGCGTGAGCTTCAGGCCCTCACCCGGGTGGATCAGGTTGCCCACCACCAGGCCGATGGCCAGGGCGAAAGTGGACATGATGATGAAGTAGCCCAGCGCCAGGCCGCCTACTTTGCCGACGGTCGCTGCCTTGGCAATTGAGCCGATGCCCAGGACGATGGTGCAGAAGATGACCGGAGCGATCATCATCTTGATGAGCTTGACGAAGCCGTCGCCCAGGGGCTTGAGGGACTTGCCCACCTCCGGGAAGATCAAGCCGACCAGCGCGCCCAGAATGACGGCGGCGATGACGGCGATGTAGAGGTAATGGGACTTGTCCAGTCCCTTGCGCCGCGGTGTCGCGGTCTCGAGCGACTCTCCTCGTTGAGAAGCCATGTGTGTCTCCTTGTGGATATTCTGATAGACGCTGCGGCGCAGTCTCTGGGCTCAACACGTCCTTGCAATGTGATACCCATCATTCGGCACCCCGTGATCCAGCTCACCGTTGCGTTCATATTGGTCGCGCACCCGCAAAGGTCGGATGGGAGGTCCGCATGATCCACCGCTGGAGCATTGCCCGCCGGCTTTTCCTGGCGAACCTGCTGATTGTCGTCTCGTTCATCGCCATTGTCGGGACGGCAGCCTATGTCGACGCGC
Organism: Arthrobacter sedimenti; assembly: GCF_042652025.1. Taxonomy (NCBI): domain Bacteria; kingdom Bacillati; phylum Actinomycetota; class Actinomycetes; order Micrococcales; family Micrococcaceae; genus Arthrobacter; species Arthrobacter sedimenti. Next base: position 77,862 of record NZ_JBHSDQ010000011.1, read on the forward strand.
GGGACCGCACGTATGACGAAGCGGGCCGCCGCATGGAAGGGGTGGCCGCGTCCATCGCAGCCAATCCCCTGGTGCTGCAGGCCGCGGCGACGCCGGACCCGTCCATCCTCCTGCAGCCCTACGCCAGGGATGTGTCTTCCGCTGCCCACGTCGACTTCATCACCATCATGTCTCCTGACCGGACCCGTTGGACGCACCCGCGGGATGAGGAACTGGGCCGCCCCTACATCGGCTCCATCGACGCCGCCCTGCGCGGCCAGGCGTTTACCGAGGTCACAGCAGGGACCCTGGGCCCCTCCGTCCGGACCATCGTTCCGGTCAAGGACTCCGCGGGCGCGGTCAAGGCGCTGGTGGCTGCAGGGGTTACCGTCCGCAACGTCGACGTCGCCCTCGCCGGCCGCCTGCCGGTCCTGCTGGCCGTGGGCATTGCCCTCCTGTTGGGCGGTTCGCTGGCATCCTGGCTGCTGGGCCGGTACCTGCGGCAGGTGACCCGCGGCTGGGGACCTGAACAGCTGGCGCAACTGTTCGCCTACTACGAATCGGTCCTGCACTCAGTCCGCGAGGGCCTCATTCTGGTTGACGCCAGGAAGCGTGTGGTGATGTACAACGACCAGGCTGCCGAATTGCTGGGCCTGCCGGAAACCGGCAGCAATGATCCCACCCAGCCTCCCTCGCTGGCGGACCTGCCCCTGGACGCCGAACTGCGCAGCCTGTTCGAATCCGGACGCGCTACCAAGGACGAGATGGTCCTGACCGGCTCCCGGGTGCTGGTGGTGAACCAGGGCAAGGCACGGGGCCCCGAATCCCGCGGCTCACGGGGGAAAGTTCCGGTATACGGAACAGTGGCCACCCTTCGGGACCGGACCGAGATCGAAGCGCTGGGCAACGAACTGCAAACCATGCGGACCCTTTCCGACGCTCTCCGGGCGCAAACCCATGAGCACGCCAACAGGCTCCACACCATGGTTTCGCTCCTGGAACTTGGCCGTACCGGGGAGGCCCTGGACTTCGCCACCCAGGACCTGGCACTGAGCCAGCAGTTGACGGATGACATGGTGAGCTCCATCGATGAACCCGTGGTGGCGGCACTGGTCATGGGCAAGGTGGCCGAGGCCCATGAGCGCGGCGTCCAGCTGGAACTGTCCACCCTCGGTTCGGGCGCTGCCGCAGGCATTGCCGTGCAGGACCTGGTGACTATCTTGGGCAACCTGCTGGACAACGCCATTGACGCTGCCGCGGATGCACCGCCGCCGCGGCGTGTGGTGCTGACCCTGGAGGCGGACGACGAGGGACTCGACGTCGCCGTCAACGATTCGGGGACACCGATCAGCGGTGAGGATGCAGAGAAGATTTTCCGGCACGGATTCAGCACGAAGCCGGCGGGAACCGGCGGCCGGGGCATCGGCCTGGCACTGGTCCGGCAGGCTGTGCAGCGCTTGGGCGGTACGCTGGCCATCAACGGCCGGCGTGGCGCCAAGTTCGAAGTATTCCTGCCCGCAGCGGTTCCCGCGGAGAAGGAGCACAGACAGTGAGCATTATCCGGGTCCTCGTCGTCGAAGACGAGGCCATCGCGTCGGCAGCACATGCAGCATATGTGGGCCGGCTGGAAGGATTCGAGCTCGCCGGAACGGCCCCGGACGGACAGTCCGCCCTGCGGCTTCTGACCGAATTCGTGGCGGCCGGCGAGCCGGTGGAGCTGGTCCTGCTGGACATGAACCTGCCCGACCTGCACGGCCTGGACATTGCCCGGCGGATGCGTTCAGCGGGAATCCTCGCGGACATTATTGCCATTACCGCTGTCCGTGAGCTGGCGATTGTCCGCAGCGCCGTGGCCATCGGTGTGGTCCAGTACCTGATCAAGCCCTTCACGTTCGCCACGTTCTCCGACAAGCTGGAGAACTACCGCCAGTTCCGCATGCAGCTGGCCGGTTCCAGTGCGGGCGCCGGCAAGGGCGGCACTTCCCAGAGCGAGGTTGACCGGGCTTTTGCCAGCCTCCGGGCTCCGTCTGAACTCCCGCTTCCCAAGGGCCTCTCCACCTCGACCCTCGGCTCGGTGCAGGAGTTCCTCCGCCAACAGCCGGAGGCAGTGTCTGCCACCGAAGTCATGGATGCCCTGGGCATGTCCCGCGTAACCGCCCGGCGCTACCTTGAGTACCTCGCCGACGCCGGCACCGTTTCCCGGACCGCCCGCTACGGAACGCCGGGCAGGCCGGAAAACGAGTACCGCTGGAACGCCCGCTGACGTGCCCGTGGCTGGACGTTCCAGCCACAAGTGTCAGCCGGCCTGGGCCCTGCCGACCCGAAGCACTCCGGCCAGCTGGTCAATGACCCCTGGATCTTCAATGGTGGAGGGCACCGTGTATTCCTCGCCATCGGCTATCTGGCGCATGGTCTTGCGCAGGATCTTCCCGGAGCGCGTCTTGGGCAGGGCGTCCACCACCGTCACGTGCTTGAAGTCCGCGACAGCGCCGATATCCCGGCGGACCAGTGCCACCAGGTCCTTGGCCAGAACCTCTTCAGGGATGTCGACCCCGGATTTGAGTACCACGTAGCCACTGGGCCGCTGGCCCTTCAGAGGGTCCGCGAGGCCGATGACGGCACATTCGGCAACCGCCGGGTGCTGCCCGATGACTTGTTCCATGGCGCCGGTGGACAGCCGGTGGCCGGCGACGTTGATGATGTCGTCGGTGCGGCCCATGACGAACAGGTAGCCGTCCTCATCGCGATATCCGGAGTCGCCCGTCGCGTAGCAGCCCTCAAAGGCCTGCAGGTAGGAGGAGACGAACCGTTCATCGTTCCCCCACAGAGTGGTTAGTGTTCCCGGTGGCAGCGGCAGGCCCAGCACGATGTTGCCCTCGGTCCCGGACTCCACCTCCCCGCCCGCGCCGTCGAGGATCTGCAGGCGGAAACCAGGCATCGGAACGCTTGGGGAGCCGGCCTTGATGGGAAGCCGCTCCAGCCCGCGCGGGTTGGCACAGATGGCCCAGCCGGTTTCGGTCTGCCACCAGTGGTCCACCACCGGCACGCCGAGGACCCGGGATGCCCAGTGGAAGGTGTCCGTGTCCAGCCGCTCACCGGCCGTGAAAAGCGTCCGCAGGCTGGAGACGTCATAGTCCGCCAGCAGCGACGCTTCCGGATCGGCCTTGCGGATGGCCCGCAGCGCCGTGGGGGCGGTAAAGAGCACGTTGACCTTGTGGTCCTGGACCACCCGCCAGAATGCACCGGCGTCCGGCGTTCCCACCGGCTTGCCTTCGTACATCACGGTGGTGGCACCGGCCAGCAGCGGGCCATACACGATGTACGAGTGCCCCACCACCCAGCCGACATCGGAGGCGGTCCACATCACGTCCCCGGGACCGACGTCGTAGATATTTTCCAGCGTCCAGCGCAGGGCGACGGCGTGGCCACCGTTGTCCCGCACCACCCCCTTGGGCGTGCCGGTGGTGCCGGAAGTGTAAAGGATGTAGAGCGGGTCTGTGGCTTTCACATCGACCGGGCCAGCCGGCTGGGCGGATGCCATTGCTGCGTCCCAGTCCAGCCAGCCGGCGTGGTCCGCCGCCGTTGACGCAAATCCGTCGCGCGCTTTGACCAGTACGGGAAGGTCCCCCGCGCCCGCCAGCTCAAGTGCCTCGGCGACGGCCGGGAGGTACTCGATGCGTCGGGAGGGTTCGATCCCGCCCGAAGCGGTGACCACTGCCGCAGGTGCCGCATCCCTGATCCGGGCCGCAAGCTCCTTGGGCGCAAAGCCGCCGAACACCACGGAGTGGACCGCGCCCAGCCTGGCGGTGGCGAGCATGGCAATGGCCGCTTCCGGGATCATCGGCATGTAGATCACCACCCGGTCACCCTTGCCTACGCCGTTGCCGCGCAGCACACCGGCAAATCGCGCCACGAGGTCCGTGAGTTCTGAGTAGGTATAGCGCTGCTGTGTTCCCAGCATGGCGGAGTCATGGATCAGGGCGTCCTGCCCTCCGCGGCCCTCGGCAACATGCCGGTCCAGCGCGTTGTAGCAGGTGTTCAGGACGCCGTCCGGAAACCAGCTGTACAGCGGCGCCCGGCCGGCGTCCAGTGCTTGGCTTGGAGGAGAAGTCCAGGAGATCTTTTGCGCTGCCTCCAGCCAGAAATCTTCGGGCTGTTCAACGCTGCGCCGGTAGCTGTCCCGGTAGCTGTTGGTGACCATGAGGTAATCCCGTCCACGACGTTGTGATGCAGCTCATGCTAGTGGCAAGGCACGCCAGCCTACAAGGGCCTTGTATACATAGATACTGTTTTTTGGCGATGAACGGAAAAAACGCTGTTATTCCCCCGCCGTTCTGTATACACTGATCCAGTTATCGAGGAAGGAGGACGCCATGCGCGCCAGCGACAAGGCGTACGCCGCCCTGCGCGACGACATCATCGAATGGCGCCTGGCGCCCGGAACCGTCCTTGCCGAAGTGGAACAGTCCGAACGCCTGGGCGTCTCGCGCACACCGCTGCGGGAAGCGCTGGGGCGCCTCACAGCGGAAGGGCTGACGACGGCGGGCGGCCGCGGCGTCGTCGTTACGGACATTTCCCTGGAGGACATCGATGAGCTCTTCGAACTCCGCGAAACACTTGAGGGCAGGGCCGCAGCGTTGGCCGCCCGGCGCGGCGACGCCGCAACGTTCCAGCGCCTGCAGCACGAGCTGCTCCGGGCCCCCGAGTTGATCAGCGGCGGCGAGCCCGGCCTCCATGACTACTACCAATTGGTGGGGCGGCTGGACACCGCCATCGACGCAGCCATCTCCAATTCCTACCTGGCCCAGGCCATGCGCAGCCTGCGCGTCCACCTGGTCCGGATCCGGCGGCTGGCAGCCGACGACGCTCGCCGCCTCACCGCCGCAGCCGCAGAACACGCCGCCATCGCTGAGGCCATTGCGGCCGGCAACCCGAAGCTCGCCGAGGCGGCCACCATCGTCCATCTGCACCGAAGTCTCTCCCACGTCAAAGCAACCCACGCATCCCACCCAAAGGAGCATCATGGTTAAGGAACACCACGTCCGCGTCTACAAGAGCGAAGAGAACCTCCCCCGCGAGGACCAGCTCGCCTACAAGATCGCCCAGGTGGCAGCGGACCCCGTCGCCGTCTCCGATGAGGTGACTGATATGGTGATCAACCGCATCATCGACAACGCCTCGGTTGCCATCGCCTCCCTGAACCGGGCTCCCATCGTCGCGGCCCGTGCACAGGCACTCACCCACGGCCCAAGCACCGGCGGCCAGGGCTCCAAGGTGTTCGGCATCGAGGAGCGGGTGGCACCGGAATGGGCTGCCTGGGCCAACGGCGTGGCCGTCCGCGAGCTGGACTACCACGACACCTTCCTCGCCGCCGAGTACTCCCACCCGGGCGACAACATCCCGCCGATCCTGGCCGTCGCCCAGCACGTTGGCTCCAGCGGCCACGATCTGATCCGCGGTATCGCCACCGGCTACGAAATCCAGGTCAACCTGGTCAAGGCCATCTGCCTGCACAAGCACAAGATCGACCATGTGGCGCACCTGGGCCCCTCCGCCGCCGCCGGCATCGGCACCCTGCTGGGCCTCGATGTGGAAACCATCTTCCAGTCGGTGGGCCAGGCGCTGCACACCACCACCGCCACCCGGCAGTCCCGCAAGGGCGAAATCTCCACCTGGAAGGCCCATGCCCCGGCCTTTGCCGGAAAGATGGCCATCGAATCCGCGGACCGGGCCATGCGCGGCCAGACCTCCCCCGTGCCCATCTACGAGGGCGAAGACGGCGTTATCGCGTGGATGCTGGACGGGCCGGACGCGTCCTACATGGTCCCGCTCCCCACCCCCGGCGAAGCCAAGCGCGCCATCCTGGACACCTACACCAAGGAACACTCCGCCGAATACCAGGCCCAGGCCTGGATCGACCTGGCCCGCAAGCTGCACCGGGAGCACCCGGAGGTGACCGACCCCGCCAACGTGGAATCCGTGCTGATCAAGACCAGCCACCACACGCATTACGTGATCGGCTCCGGCGCCAACGACCCCCAGAAATACAGCCCCACCGCCAGCCGGGAAACGCTGGACCACTCCATCCCCTACATCTTCACCGTCGCTCTGCAGGACGGGGCCTGGCACCACGTGGACTCCTACGCGCCGGCACGCGCTGCACGGCCGGACACCGTGGAGCTGTGGCACAAGGTCACCACCGTGGAAGACCCCGAATGGACCCGCCGCTACCACTCCCTGGACATCTCCGAGAAGGCTTTCGGCGGCTCCGTGGAGATCACCCTCAAGGACGGCACCGTCATCACGGACCAGATCGCCGTCGCCGACGCCCACCCGCTGGGCGCCCGCCCCTTCGCCCGCGAGCAGTACGTCAACAAGTTCCGCACCCTCGCCGCAGGCCTGGTGGAGGAGGCCGAAATCGAAAGGTTCCTTACCGCCGTCGAACGCCTCCCCGAACTCGCAGCCGGCGAACTGGACCAGCTGAACATCACCGCCGCCCCGGGCGTCATCGACCTGGCCGCGGCACCGAAGGGACTCTTCTGATGCTGTACTCCAAGACCACACCGGAGCAGAAGCGAATCCGCTTCCGCGAGCTGCTGTCCTCCGGCACCATCCAGCAGTTCCCCGGCGCGTTCAACCCGCTCTCCGCCCGCTTGATCGAGGAGAAGGGCTTCGCCGGGGTCTACATCTCCGGTGCCGTCCTGGCCAACGACCTGGGCCTGCCGGACATCGGACTGACCACGCTGACCGAGGTGGCCACCCGCGCCGGGCAGATCGCCCGCATGACGGACCTGCCCTCGATCGTGGACGCCGACACCGGCTTCGGTGAGCCCATGAACGTGGCCCGCACCGTGCAGGAACTCGAGAACGCAGGCCTTGCCGGCTGCCACATCGAGGACCAGTTCAACCCCAAGCGCTGCGGCCACCTGGATGGCAAGAACGTGGTGGACCTGGACACCGCCACCAAGCGGATCCGAGCCGCCGCAGACGCACGCAGGGACCCGAACTTCCTGATCATGGCCCGGACCGACATCCGTGCCACCGACGGGCTGGAAGCGGCCCAGGACCGGGCAAAGGCCCTGGTTGAGGCCGGAGCGGACGCCATCTTCCCGGAGGCCATGAAGGATCTCAGCGAGTTCCAGGCCATCCGGGACGCCGTGGACGTGCCGATCCTGGCCAACATGACGGAGTTCGGCAAAAGCGACCTGTTCACCGTGGACCAGCTGGCCGGCGTCGGCGTCAACATGATCATCTATCCGGTGACACTGCTCCGTAGTGCCATGGGCGCTGCTGAGCGTACTCTGGAATCGATCAAGTCCGACGGCACCCAGGAGGCACAGGTCCCAAACATGCTGACCCGTGCCCGGCTCTACGACCTCGTCGACTATGAGGCCTACAACCGCTTTGACACCGGGGTGTTCAACTTCCAGATCCCCGGCATCTGACACCCAACCCTGACACCCACCGGAATGCCGGCAGCAGCCGGCCAACGGCTCCAGGAACACAGGCTTTAGGAACAAAGGAGTTTCAGCATGGCTGAAAATGAGATCAAAAAGGGCCTTGCCGGCGTCGTGGTGGACTACACCGCGGTTTCCAAGGTCAACCCGGACACGAACTCGTTGCTGTACCGGGGCTACCCGGTCCAGGAACTGGCCGCCAAGTGCAGCTTCGAGGAAGTGGCCTACCTGCTTTGGAATGGTGAACTTCCCACGCAGGAGCAGTTGGCGGAGTTCACGGCCAGGGAACGCGCCGGCCGCGCCCTGGACCCCGTAGTCAAGCAGGTCATCGACGCCTTGCCGGTCACCTCCCACCCGATGGACGTCTGCCGGACCGCGGCTTCCGTGATGGGCGCCCGGCACCCGCTGGCCGAGGACTCCTCCCGCGACGCGAACATGGCCAAGGCCGTGGACCTGTTCGCGGCCATGCCCGCGGTGGTGGCCTATGACCAGCGCCGCCGCCACGGGCAGGACGTCGTGGAACCCCGGGACGACCTGGGTTACTCCGCGAACTTCCTGTGGATGGCCTTCGGCGAGGAACAGGTCCCGGAAGTGGTGGAGGCCTTCAACGTCTCGATGATCCTGTACGCGGAGCACTCGTTCAACGCTTCCACGTTCACCGCCCGGGTGATTACGTCCACGCTCTCCGATCTTCACTCCGCAGTGACCGGAGCCATTGGTGCCCTCAAGGGTCCGCTGCATGGCGGAGCGAACGAAGCCGTGATGCACACGTTCGACGAGATCGGAATCCGGCAGGAGGAGTCGCTGGAGGAGGCCGCCGCCCGGGCCAAGGCCTGGATGGAAGATGCCCTTGCACAGAAGAAGAAGGTCATGGGCTTCGGCCACCGCGTCTACAAGCACGGCGATTCCCGGGTTCCCACCATGAAGGCGGCCCTGGACAAGATGATTGCCCACTATGGCCGCCCCGAGCTGCTGGGTCTGTACAACGGCCTGGAAACGGCGATGGACGAGGCCAAGGCCATCAAGCCGAACCTCGACTACCCGGCGGGGCCCACGTACCACCTGATGGGTTTCGAGACCCCCACGTTCACTCCCCTGTTCGTGGCCAGCCGGATCACGGGCTGGACCGCGCACATCATGGAGCAGCTTGATGCCAACTCGCTGATCAGGCCGCTGAGCGAATACAACGGCGTGGAGGAACGGCACCTTCCATAGCTCCTGGCAGGAAGATTACGACGGCGGGTGGGCACTTTGGTGGCCACCCGCCGTCGGACGTTTAACAGCACGGGCGCTGCCGGACTTACTCCAGGCGGCTTTCGGACGAGGCAACCGACTCGTTGTCGGTGTGCATGGTGACCACCACGTTGACCCGGCCACCTTCCAGCACCACCGGCAGCCAATGGTCCGCGTCCTGCCACATGCGCTCCACCGGCAGGGCCGCAACGCTGAACCATTCGGGCAGGATTTCTTCGCTGGGCTCCGGATCACCCTGCCAGGTGCGCGCCGTGAAAAGCGTGGTCTTCATGTCCCAGTCGGGTCTGGCCGGGAACACAAAGTGCACCGCGCCGGCGTCGGCCAGGGCCGCTTCCTCCAGCACCACCCCGGTTTCCTCCAGGAGTTCCCGGATGACGGCCTGGGCGGAGGTCTCCCCCGGCTCCACGTGGCCGCCGATGCCTACGATCTTGCCCCTGCCGAAGCCTGTCTGCTTCAGCCCCAGGAGCACCTCCGTGCCGTTCTCCCCCTCCCGCAGAAGGAAGCAAAGGGTTACTGCCGCTGCAGCCACGCCTATCCCCTAGCCCAGGGCCCGGGGATGGGCGGCGGCGTAGACCTCGCGCAGAGTGTCGGCCGTAACCAGGGTGTACACCTGGGTGGTGGTCACGGACGCGTGGCCCAGCAGTTCCTGCACCACGCGCACGTCGGCGCCCCCTTCGAGCAGGTGGGTGGCAAAGGAGTGCCGCAGCGTGTGCGGCGAGACGTCCCGGGTGATGTTCGCTTTCTCCGCCGCCGCTTTCAGGATGGTCCAGGCGCTTTGCCGGCTGATCCTGCCGCCGCGGGCATTCAGGAACAGCGCCGGGGTGCCCTTTCCCTTGGCGGCGAGCAGCGGCCGGCCGCGGACAAGGTAGGCATCCAGCGCACGTGCGCCGTAGGAGCCCAGCGGAACCATCCGTTCCTTCGATCCCTTGCCGAACAGGCGGACAACGGCCGGTCCGGATTCGGGTTCCGCCAGGGAGATATCGTCCACGTCCAGGCCTACGGCTTCGCTGATCCTCGCGCCGGTGGAGTAGAGGAATTCAAGGAGGGCGCGGTCCCGCAACCCCGTGGCGGTGTCGGTTCCCGCGGCCTCGAGGATACGGGTCACCTCATCGACGCTGATGGCTTTGGGCAGCCGCTTGCCGGCCATCGGCGGGTGGACCTCGCTGGCTGGGTCCGCGGGCGTGTACCCCTCAAGGGCCCAGAACTTGTGCAACCCCCGGACGGCCACCACCGTCCGGGCTGCCGAACGCACTCCAAGGGTGGAACCGCCGTCGGACCCGTCGGAGAGAGCACGGACGTAGCCGGTGACATGCTGCCGGGTGATCTCCTCCGGCCGACTGCACCCGGCAGCGGCCAGGTAGCGGGCGTAGCGGGCCAGGTCGCGGCGGTAGGCCGCCAGGGTGTTCACTGCCAGCCCCCGTTCCACGCCCATGTGCTGGAGGTAGTCAGTGATTCCGCGGTCGATTGCGGGAGGAATGGCCGCCGGGGCCGCATCGGAGGCCGGCGCCGCGGCCGGCGGGACGGACGGTAGTGCTTCAGCCGAAGGACCCGGGACCATCAGCGCTGGCTGGGGTGTGCGGGCCAGGGGGCGTCGGCGGGCCGGAGGTCTTCATAGTTGGCGGCCCGGGCGGCTGCGGCGGCAAGGATCCCGACGACGGCGGACGGGTTGTGCAGGCGGCCGGCCAGTACGGAGGCCACGGCGTCGTCCAGGTTGATCCAGTGGAACTCGATCTCCGCTTCCTCGTCCGTCCGCTCATGGCGTTCGTGGTGCGGCACCTCGGTGAGGTCCCGGGCAAGGTAGATCCGGATGGCCTCGCTGGAGGATCCCGGGGAGTTGAAGACATCAGCCAACACGTTCCAGGTCCCTGCGGCCAGGTCTGCTTCCTCGGCAAGTTCGCGTGCCGCCCCCACCACGAAGTCTTCGCCTTCGACGTCCAGCAGGCCCGCGGGGACCTCCCAGAGGTCCATTCCCACCGGGTGCCGGTACTGCTTCAGGAGGAGGATCTGGCCTTCGTCGTTCATGGGCAGGATCGCTACAGCGCCGGGATGGTCAATGTAGTCGCGGGTAAGGGGGTCCCCGGACTCCGAGAGCTGGAAGGTGTCGCTGACGACGTCCCAAATCCGGCCCTCATAGACCTTCTCGGAAGACAAGAGACGGCGCGGGCTTGGTGCATCCGAAACCTGCTTGGCAGGGGTGGCTTCAGGTGTACCAGGCATCGCGCCGTCCTTTGTGTTCTCTTGACTACTTAGCGGTAACGCTACCCGATGCTGCAGGCTCGCCGTCCGCGGGCGCCGCCGTGTCGGCAGCGTCCTGGTGGTTCGCGTTCTGGTGGTCCAGCGCAGCCTTGACCAGGCCGGCGAACAGCGGGTGCGGGCGCGTGGGCCGCGAGCTCAGCTCGGGGTGCGCCTGGGTGGCAACGTAGTACGGGTGGACATCGGCGGGCAGCTCGACGAATTCCACCAGCTTGCCGTCCGGGGAGGTGCCGGAGAAGACCAGGCCCTTGTCCGCGATTTGCTCGCGGTACTTGTTGTTGACCTCGTAGCGGTGCCGGTGGCGTTCGCTGACGGTGGTCTTGCCGTAGGTTCCGGCGATGACAGAGCCTTCGTCGAGCTTGGCTTCGTACAGGCCCAGGCGCATGGTGCCGCCCAGGTCGCCGCGGCCCTCGACGTACTCCAGCTGCTCTTCCATGGTGGCGATGACCGGGTACTTGGAGTCCGGCTCGAACTCGCTGGAGGAGGCGCCTTCCAGCCCCACCACGTTGCGGGCGTATTCGATGACCATGCACTGCAGGCCAAGGCACAGGCCCAGGACCGGCAGCTTGGTTTCGCGGGCGAACTTCAGGGCGCCCAGCTTGCCTTCGAGCCCGCGGATGCCGAAGCCGCCCGGCACGCAGATGGCGTCCACGCCGTCGAGCGCCTTGATGGCACCTTCGCGGGTCTCACACTCGTCGGACGGGACCCAGCGGATCTTGACCTTGGCCTCGTTGGCGAAGCCGCCGGCGCGCAGCGCCTCGGTGACCGAGAGGTAGGCGTCCGGCAGGTCGATGTACTTGCCCACCAGGGCGATCTCGACGTGGTGCTTCGGGTTGTGCACTGCCTCGAGGAGGCGGTCCCAGCTGGTCCAGTCGACGTCCTTGAACGGCAGGTCCAGGGCACGGACGATGTAGGAGTCCAGCCCCTGGCCGTGCAGGGTCTTGGGGATGTCGTAGATGCTGGGGGCATCGGCGGCGTTCACCACGGCGTCGATGTCGACGTCGCACATGCGGCCGATCTTTTCCCGCATGGCCTCGGGCACCTCACGGTCCGAGCGGATCACGATGGCCTCGGGCTGGATGCCGATGGAGCGCAGCGCGGCTACTGAGTGCTGGGTGGGCTTGGTCTTCAGTTCCTGGGAAGGCCCGATGTAGGGCACAAGGGAGACGTGCAGGAAGAACACGTTGTTCCGGCCGATGTCCTGGCGGACCTGGCGGGCGGATTCGAGGAAGGGCTGGGACTCGATGTCGCCAACGGTGCCGCCGATTTCGGTGATGATGACGTCCGGCGCGTTCTTGCCCTCGGCAGGCAGGCGCATGCGGCGCTTGATCTCATCGGTGATGTGCGGAATGACCTGGACGGTGTCCCCGAGGTACTCGCCGCGGCGTTCCTTGGCAATCACGGTGGAGTACACCTGGCCGGTGGTCACGTTCGCGGAACCTTCCAGGTTCTCGTCGAGGAAGCGCTCGTAATGCCCAATGTCCAGGTCCGTCTCGGCGCCGTCGTCCGTGACGAAGACCTCACCGTGCTGGAAGGGGTTCATCGTGCCCGGATCCACGTTCAGGTAGGGATCGAGCTTCTGCATCGTGACGGACAGGCCGCGTGCCCGCAGCAGATGACCAAGGCTGGAGGCCGTCAGTCCCTTACCGAGCGAGGACGCCACACCGCCAGTGACGAAAATGTGCTTGGTCGTCTTGGAGGAGCCCGGGAACCGGGAATTTACACGGGAATTTGATCGCTGCACCACGGAATTCGAGCCTATCATCATTTACGCCTTCACGTGGGTGCGCAGGTCAGGCGCGCTGCGGCAGGAGCTTGGCGTCATCCAGCAACTCGCGGGCGTGCGCCTGCGCCGATTCGGAATCCTCCTGGCCGGCAAGCATCCGGGCCAGCTCACGTACCCGCTCCGGCTCATCGAGGAGGCGGACATCACTGGAGGTAAACCCGGTGGCGGTGCCGCCGTCGGCTCCCCTGACCGAGGTCTTGGTCACGGTGATGTGCTGATCCGCGAAGGCAGCCACCTGCGGGAGGTGGGTGACCACCAGCACCTGCACGTGGCGTGCCAGCATGGCCAGGCGGCGGCCGATCTCGACGGCGGCACGTCCGCCTACGCCGGCATCCACTTCGTCGAAGACGAACGTGGGGACGGGATCGACGGCGGCCAGCACCACTTCGATGGCCAGCATCACGCGGGAGAGCTCACCACCGGACGCGCCCTTGCCCAGCGGCCGTGCCGGGGCGCCCGAGTGCGGCTGCAGCAGGAAGCTGATTTCGTCCGCGCCGTAGGGGCCCAGTTGGGCAGCCGGATCGAGGTTAATCACCAACGTGGCGTCGGCCATGGCCAGGGCCTTCAGTTCGGCGCTGACCCGGGCGGAGAGGTCCTTGGCGGCCTTGGCCCGGACCTTGCTGATGGCTGCCGACTGTTTCTTCAGGTCCGCTTCAGCACGGACCACTTCCGCGTCCAGGGCCTCGATGCGGGAGGAATCGTCCTGCAGCTCGTCGAACCGGACGCGTGCCTTGTCCGCCCACTCCAGCACCTCGTCGATGGTGGGAGCGTATTTGCGGACCAACTTGGCCAGGGCGGCGCGCCGGTCCTCGATTTCGGCGAGCCTTTCCGGGCCCTCAGAGTCCAGGCCCGCTTGGTAGCTGGCCAGCTCGGTGGCGATGTCGTTGAGCAGGAAGCCCACCTCGGCCAGGCGGGAGGCCGCAGACCCCAGCTCAGCGTCGTGCTCGGCCACGTGCTCAAGGGTCCGTTTGGCCGAGTCAACCAATGTAGTGGCATCCCCCGCCTCACCGAAGTCCTCGGCGATGAGGGCCTGGTGCGCGGTGCTGGCAGCAATCCGCAGCTCCTCAACGTTCGCAAGCTTCACGGCTTCGGCCTTCAGCAGCTCGTCCTCCCCCGGCTGCGGATCCACGTCATCGATCTCCGCGAGGGCCGCCTCCAGGGATTCGGCTTCGCGGAGCCTGTCGCGGGCGGCGCTGCGGAGACTGTCCAGTTCCGCCTGGCTGGCCTTCCACCGGCTGTACAGGTCCTGGTAGGCGGCCAGCGGTTTGGCCAGTGCCTCGCCGGCGAACTTGTCCAGGGCTTCGCGCTGTGCAGTGGCGCCCTTGAGCCTGATCTGGTCCGTCTGGCCGTGCACCACCACCAACGATTCGCCAATCTCTGCCAGGACGCCCACGGGCGCGGCGCGGCCACCAAGGAACGCGCGGCTCCGTCCGTCCGCACCCAGCCGGCGGGCCAGGATCAGTTCAGTGCCGCCGTCGAACTCCTCAGCGTCGGCGCCCGCGTCAAGGGCACGGGCGACGGCGGGATGTCCGGTATCGAGCTTGAGCACGGCCTCGGCCGTGGCACTTTTCGCCCCGCTGCGGACGGCTCCTGCGTCCGAACGGGCGCCCAGCAGCAGTCCGACGGCGGTGACCACCATGGTCTTGCCGGCACCGGTTTCGCCGGTTACCACGCTCAGTCCCGGGCCTAGCGGAAGGGTTGCGTCGGTGATGACGCCCAGATCGCGGATTCTCAGTTCTTCAAGCATGGATTCACTTTGCAGTCGACGGATCGGGATCACTGCCCGGGTTCTCAACGTGCGGCACGGGCAGCGGCGGCATGGGCCGCGGCGTCCGCACCACGGGGATGGGCCCCGTGTGCACGGCCTCGGACTTGGGCAGCGGGCCGCGCCAGCCGTGGATGGGAAGCTCGAACTTGCGGACCAGGCGTGCCGAGAACGGGGTCTGGTGGGTGCGGGCCAGCCGGACGGGGGTTGCCGATTTGGTCACCTCCACGCGCGCGCCGGGCGGCAGATCCACGGAGCGCCGGCCGTCGCACCACAGGACCCCCTGGGCGTCCGTGCGGCCCAGCACCTCAACAGCCAGCCTGGACCGCGGCGACACGACGAGGGGCTTGGCGAAGAGCGCGTGGGCACTAATGGGCACGATCACCAGCGCCTCCACCTCCGGCCACACCACGGGCCCGCCGGCGGAGAACGCGTACGCCGTGGATCCCGTAGGGGTAGCCAGCACAATGCCGTCCGAGCCGAAGGATGTCAGCGGACGCTCGTCCACCTCGGTCACCACTTCCAGCATCCGCTCACGGTTGGCTTTCTCGATCGCGGCCTCGTTCAAAGCCCAGGTGTGCCAAATCTTCTGGCCGCGAACCCACACCTGGACGTCGATGGTCATGCGCTCTTCAACCGTGTACTCGCGGCTGGCGATCCACTCGACGGTCTGGGCCAGGTCCGCCCGCTCACTTTCGGCCAGGAAGCCCACGTGGCCCAGGTTCACGCCCAGCAGCGGCACATCCACCTCGCGCACCAGTTCGGCGGCGCGCAGGATGGTTCCATCTCCGCCAAGGACCATGACCAGTTCCACATCAGGCAGCTGGACATGGTCGTGGAGCACCTCCACTGGCTGGGCCAGGTGGCCAAAGAACCGCTCCATGTCCCCCAGCTCGGACTCCTGCATCACGGGGACCATGCCCGAGGCGTGCAGCAGGGCACAGGCCTCCCAGGCGGCTTTCAGTGACTCCTCGCGGCCGGTGTGGGCAAGGACCAGTACACGCCTGCTCATCAGGTTCCGCTCTCTAGTGGTTCGGCCAGATTTGTCCGAGCAACGCAGCGGCTGCTGCCTCTCGCTCTTCGATCTTAGGCAAGTCTTTGCTGATCCTGCGTTTTATCCACAGGAAGTATTCGACGTTTCCGTCCTGCCCGGGCAACGGACTGGGCGCCAGGCCGCAAAGGTCCAACCCGGCGTCGAGCGCTGCCCTGGCCACCTTTTCGACCGCCATCCGCCGCTCACGCTCCGAGGTGACGACGCCGGTGCGGCCCAGCCGGTCCTTGCCAATCTCGAACTGCGGCTTGACCATCAGCACCAGGTCGCCGCCCGGTTGGGTGCAGTCCGCCAGCGGCTGCACCACCAGGGTGAGGGAGATGAAGGACAGGTCCGCCACGGTCAGGGCCGCGGGGCCGCCGATGTCGGCCGGCGCCATGTACCTGACGTTCATGCCCTCGTGGACGTCCACGCGGGGATCGTTGCGGAGGTGCGGCACCAACTGGCCGTGCCCGACGTCGACCGCCACCACGTGCGCGGCGCCGCGCCGAAGGAGGACGTCGGTGAAGCCCCCGGTGGAGGCACCGGCGTCGAGGCACCTTTTGCCCTGCGCCGACACCTCGGGGAAGGCATCGAGGGCACCGGCCAGCTTGTGGGCGGCCCGGCTGGCGTAGGTGTCCTGGTCATCAAGTTCAACGGCGAGGTCCCGGCTTTCGTCAACCTGCAGGGAGGCTTTGACGAGGACCTGGCCTCCCGAGCTGACCTTGCCTTCGGCGATCAGAGAGGCTGCATGCGTGCGCGACCTCGCCAGGCCGCGGGCCACCAGGGCCTGGTCGAGGCGGACCGGCATCAGGCTGCCCCGCCGGCACGGTCGGCCGCCGCCCTGACCTGGTCGATGGGATCGCTGTTCAGGGCCGCCAGCAGTTCGTCGTGGAGTCCGTTGTATACAGCTTCGTGATCTGCCGCAGGGAGGCCGGGTATGTCGGAAAGCCTGGCCACGGCCCGCGCCACCTGCGGATCGCTGATCTCCTGCCCGCTGTCCCGGGAGGCCGCCTGCGGCCACTCCGGGGTGGGCTGGGCTGTCGAGTCGTCCGGTTCGGTCAGCTCAGTCATTGAACCAGTCTAGTGATTGAGCCACACCAGCTTGGGTGCCTGCGGGGTTGCGGCGTCCGGCGTCTCCGCCCACCAGGCGGCGCACGCCGCCCGCCAGGAGTTCAAGTCGTCCTGGCTGCCGATGATGCCCACCGCTCCGTTGGCCACCCGTGCCGTCGCGTCCCCGCACGCGTACGTGCCGTCGTCTTGCGTCACGTCCGGGTAGGGGCGGTGCAGGTCCGCCAGGTTCCCGATGACGTAGTTGGGCCGTTCAGCGGAACGGGCCGCAAGGATCGTCTCTCGCGTGTCGACGCCGGTCAGCACCGCCACGGTGGCGAAGCCGGCGTTGTTGCCGCCCAGGATGTCCGTGTCCAGCCGGTCCCCCACCACCAGGGGGCGCTCGGCCCCAAGGCGTTTGGCAGCGGAGTGGAACAGCGGAGCCTCCGGTTTACCCGCGACTCTGGGCTGCTGCGCGGTAGCGGCGGCAACGGCTGCAACCAGCGTGCCGTTCCCCGGGGCGATCCCGCGCGCCTGCGGAATCGTCATGTCCGTGTTGGTGGCCACCCAGAGGGCGCCGGCGTTCACCACATAGGTGGCTTCCGCCAGCTCCTTCCAGCCAATGCCGGGGCTGAAGCCCTGCACCACCGCCACCGGTTCCTCGTCCTGGCTGCCCACCGGCACCAGACCGGCCAGCTCGATTTCCCGGGCCAGCGCCGGGCTGCCCGTGATGAGGATCCGTGACCCCGGAGCCAGCAGCGACGCCAGCAGGTCCGCCGCCGCCTGCGAGGAACTGACCACCTGGTTGTCCTCGGCGGGTGCACCAAGCTCGCGCAGGTGGGCTGCCACCTCCGCAGGCGAACGGGAGGCGTTGTTCGTCACGTAGCCCAAACCGATGCCCAGCCCGGAGAGCTGCTTCAGCGATTCCACTGCTCCGGGGATGGCGTGCGGCCCTGCGTACACCACGCCATCCAGGTCGGCCAGCAGGGCATCGAAGCGGGAAACCAGGGAAACGTCAGCCATGGGTGGTCAGTCCCGCCGTTCTTCATTCGCAAAGGTGTCGGCGCTGTCATGGTGTTCCACGGGGCCTTCGTCTTCCGCGGCGTCCTCGTTGCCGGGCTCGTCCGCGGATGCGGAGTCGAGCTCAATCTCGTCGTGTTCCACCGAGTCCTGATCAGACTCGGCGTCGTCAGAGACGAAGTAGTCAGCGTCCTGGTCGTCGATGCTGCTGTCCTGGACAGCCTTCGCTTCGGAGGCGCGGCTGCTCTCCGGGGTGGAGGAGTCCGGGCCCGTCGCCGAAGCCTCGGGAGCAGCCCCGGTGCCTGCGGCCTGCGACGCGCGCTCCAGCATCCTGCGGCGCTCAGCCTCCTGGCGGGCTTCTTCTTCCTCATCCCAGCCGAGGTCGATGATCTCGGGCTCCTCATCCATACCTTGGCCCAGGGCATTTTCCGCCACCACGGCCTGCCGGCTCCACCTCTGCGACTCTTCATCGCGCCCGACAGCGGCAAGTGCGTCGGCGTAGGCGCGGAAGAGACGCGGGCTGTAGGAGAACGCACGGTTGATGTCCAGCTGCGGAATCTCAAGTTCCGCCACTGCGGCATCCAGTTGACCGAGGTCGGTGCGGGCGCCGGCGGCAACAATGGCCAGTTCAACCTTGCCCGGGGCGTCCAGATCCTGGGCTTCCTCGGAACGGGCAACGTCAAGGGCCCGGTCCGGCCGGCCCAGGCCACGCTCGCAGTCGGCCATCACGGGCAGGTGCACGTTGGAGCCGCTGATGCGCCGGAAGGTGCGGAACTCACGCAGTGCTTCGCCGTAGTGGCCTGCGGCGTAGGCAGTCAGCCCGACGGCTTCACGGACGGCCGCGAGCCTTCCGCCGCGGCGGCTGGCGGCAAGGGCGTGCTGGAAGGCCAGCTCGGGCTCGTCGTCAATCAGGCGGCCGGCCATGACCAGGTGGCGGGCCACCCATTCCGCGCTCTTGGACTCGAGCGTCTTGATCTGGTGCTGCGTGGCGCGGTCGAGCTCCTTGCCCGTGACGTCCTCGTCGATTTCGGGTGAGCGTTCCCGGTCCGGCCGGTTGGCGCTGCGAAGATCGGCAGCATTGGGTACGCGTGCCGGGCGCTCTTCCTGGCGGTCGCGGCCGAAGCCGCGGGGGCCGGAGTCGCGGGGGCCGGAGTCGCGGGGGCCTGCGCCGCGGCCGGACTCGGCACGTGAGTCTCGGCGGTCAAAGCTGCGGGGCGCACGTTCCTGCCGGTCGCCAAACGGTTTGCGGTTGTCGCCGCCGAAACCACGGCGGTCACCTTCACCATCGCGACGCGGACGATCACCATAAGGCTTCCGGTCACGATCACCGTAGGGCTTACGATCGCGATCACCGGCACCACCGCCGAAACCACTCCGGTCCCCGTCGCCATCGCGACGCGGCCGGTCACCAAACGGCTTACGGTCACGATCACCGTAGGGCTTACGATCGCGATCACCGGTCCCGCCGCCGAAACCACGCCGGTCACCCTCACCATCGCGACGCGGCCGGTCACCAAACGGTTTACGGTCACGGTCACCGAACTGACGGCGCTCACCCTCACCATCACGACGGGGACGATCACCAAACGGCTTACGGTCACGATCACCATAGGGCTTCCGGTCGCGGTCACCGAACTGGCGGCGCTCACCCTCGCCATCACGACGCGGACGATCACCATAAGGCTTCCGATCACGATCACCGCCGCCACCACCGAAACCACGACGATCACCGGCACCACCGCCAAAACCACGCCGGTCACCTTCACCATCCCGACGCGGCCGATCACCGTAGGACTTACGCTCCCCGCCACCGGTAGCTCCACCGCGGGAGAAGTTGTTGCCGTCACGGTCGGACCGCGACCTGAAGCCGCGGGGCTCACCGCCGGAGTTGTTGTTGCCGCGGAACGCGCCGCGGTCGTTGCCGCGGTTGCCACCGTTGTGCTCGGCCATATGGATTCCTCCTGTTGTGAGCCGACCACTGGCGCAACTGCAGCCGCTCGTTTCGTTTCCTACGCAACCCGAAATCAAGCGCTTCGAAGTCCGTACATCTTCATCAATTCTAGTGGAGCCGCAAAATTCCCCGGAACGGTAGGAGCCCTGGCAGCGGTATCGTGGCCATCTTCACACAACGAGGGATGCCCGCTCACGTCTGGCAGCCTCTCCATCAACGCCCGCTCACATCTGGCAGCTCCTCCCCGAACGCGCTCTCACACGGGATCGGGGCGGCCCATGTGCCTGTCCTCGGTGCGGAGCGAGGGTTCCTGTCCTGGGTGTCAGAGGTGAGCTGGGGTTGCTCGTTTACCTGTCAAAACTGAGCGGGGGTTGGTGGTTTTGTTGTCAGAGGTGAGCGGGGGTTTTCGGGGCGGGCCAGGTGGTTTGTTTGTTTAAATGTGGGAGGCCCCGAACCGTGTGGTTCGGGGCCTCGACCTAATAGTTGTT
>NZ_JBHSDQ010000012.1:0-77018 GCF_042652025.1 Arthrobacter sedimenti
TGGGCGAAACCCGCGAGGAAATCTCCGAAGCCCTCCGAGACCTCCACCAGGCAGGGTGCGACCTGATCACCATCACCCAATACCTGCGCCCCAGTGAGCGGCACCTGCCCGTGGACCGCTGGGTCAAGCCCCAGGAATTCGTCGACCTCCAGCACGAAGCCGAAGAAATCGGGTTCCTCGGCGTCATGTCCGGCCCCCTGGTCCGATCCTCCTACCGCGCCGGGCGCCTCTGGGCCACCGCCATGCGCAAAAAAGGCCGCGACATCCCCGCCGAACTCGCCCACATCGCCGACGGCATCCAGGACTCCGGCACCACCCGCCAGGAAGCCGCCACCCTCCTGGCGGGCTAGCAGCGCAACGTCAGCTGTTCCCGCGCACCACCGGGATGCTCGCCGTCGGCAGTCCGCTGGGGAAAACCGTGGGCTCCGGCTCCACGACCGGTTCAAGCGGTACCTGCACGGGCCCTGCCCCCACCGTGAGGAGCTGGCCGCGGACGTCCACCTCCAGCGACTCACCCTCCTGCACCGTGAGAGTGATGGAACCGGCGGCGAGCTGGACCAGCAGCAGGCGCCCCCGGATCTTCAGGTGGAAGGCCAGTCCGTCCCATTCGGCGGGCAGGCGGGGATCGAAGTACGGCACCGGGCCCTGGTCGCGCATGCCAGCGAACCCGCACACCAGCGAACTCCAAACTCCCCCGGTGGAGGCGATGTGGACGCCGTCGATGGTGTTGCCGTGGGTGTCGTCCAGGTCGATGAAGGCGGCGTTGGTGAAGTGCTCCAGCGCTTCCTTCGAGTAGCCCACCTCCGCCGCCATGATGCCCTGCACGCAGGCGGACAGCGTGGAATCGCCGGTGGTGAGGGGATCGTAGAAGTCGAAGGCGCGCTGCTTTTCCTGCGCAGTGAAGTCCTGCCACTGCAGGAACATGGCCAGGACCGTATCCGCCTGCTTCAGCACCTGGTGGCGGTAAATCACCAAGGGGTGGAAGTGCAGCAGCAACGGGTACTTGGACCGCGGAGTGGTCCAGTCCCAAGCCTCCAGGGTCATGAAGTCGTTGTCCTGGGAGTGCACCTGCATGCGCTCGTCGAACGGCAGGTTCATCCGGCTGGCCGCAGCCTCCCACAGCTGGCGCTCCTCCAGCGTGATGCCGGCGTGCTCAAGGGCAGCGGCCGCGCGAAGGTTGAAGCGGGCCATGACGTTCGTATAGAGATTGTCGTTCACCACGGCCGTGTACTCGTCCGGGCCGGTGACGCCGTGGATATGGAAGAGCCCGTCCTTACCGAAGAAGCCAAGTGAGATCCACATCCGGGCGGTCTCGATCAGCAACTCGGCACCCATTCCGTCCCGGAACGCGGTGTCACCGGTGGACCAGAGGTACCTGTTGGTGGCGAAGGCGATGGCTGCCGCGATATGGAACTGGGCGGTGCCGGCAGCGTAATAGGCGCTGGCTTCGAGCCCGTTGATGGTGCGCCACGGGAACAGGGCACCGTCCACGCTCAGCTCCTTGGCCCGGATCCTGGCTTCGGGAAGCATGCTGTGCCGGAATTCCAGGACCTGCCGGGCGCCGTCGGGATTGGTGTAGGTAAGGTACGGCAGGAGGTACACCTCCTGGTCCCAGAAGTAGTGCCCCTCGTAGCCGGACCCGGTCACGCCCTTGGCGGGAATGCCGGCAACATCCGCACGCGCGGTGGCCTGGGCCAATTGGAACAGGTTCCACCGGATGGCCTGCTGCAGCCCGGGCCGGCCGCCCTCCACCACGATGTCGGACGTGGCCCAGTAGCTGCGGAAGTGCGCCTCGCTCTCGGCAAAGATGTCACTCACCGGCCGCAGCGCCTCTTCCGCCACGGCGGCTGCGTCGATTTCCGGGTCCTGGATGGTGCGGCCGGCGGCGTAGCTGACGCTCTTCTCCAGCCGGAACGGCTCATCAGCGTCGACCGCCAGGACGTACCGGACACTGCTGTCGTCCTGGTCAACCAGCGTCTCGAACGGCTGGTGCCCGGGCGACGTCCAGTGGTCCACGGCGATGCCCACCCGCTGCTTGGACTCCGCCGCCTCCCACGACAGGCGCAGGGAGCCGTCGCCGCCGTCGAGCCGCAACGGCAGCAGCACGCGCCCTGCGTGGCGGCCGGCGCGGCGGGGATCGTGCACGGAGTGGTCTTCCACCGGCTGGTCCTGGCGGTTGATCACGGACGAGGTGACATCCAGGGAAACCTGCTGGTTCGTTGCCACCTCCAGCGAAATGCCGAGGCCGCCCCGCGACGCGAAGCCCACGGCACGCCGCTCCGTGGTGGTCACGGTTGCGCCGGACCGGCATTGCCAGGTGATGCGGCATTCATAGATTCCGGTACAGAAGTCCACGGTCCGCCGGTAGTCCAGCACCTCGGACTCGGCCAGGCTGAGGCTTTCCCCGTCCACCACTACCGTGAAGTTGTTGGCGTCCGGAATGTAGAGGATGCGCTGCCCGGTCCGGGCGAAGCCAAACGCGTTCTCGGCGTGCTTGATGTCCCAGATCTCGTGCAGCCCGTTGATGAAGCTTCCCGGCAGTTCGGCATCGGCCGCCGCCCAGTGGGCGCCCCGGACGCCCAGGTGTCCGTTACCGAGGGCAAACAGGGTCTCAAGCGTTGCGGCTCCATGGGTCTCGTAGCGGGTTTCGACGAGCTGCCAGGGGGTGTCGGGGAACCGTTCGCGGTCCGCGGTGATCAATGCCATGGTCGGGGTCCTTTTGGCCTTGCTGTGCTGCCGGGCTGGCCGGCACGGAGTATTCGGGGGAAATGCGGTAACTGGATTGGTGCTGCGGTGGGTGGGATAGCGGGGTTGCCCGGGGGAAGGCAACGGCTCCCGGATGGGTTTAGGGGATGAGTTCCTGAAGGTCGTTGACCACCAGGGTGGCGCCGGCGTCCAGGAGCGTCTGCCGCCCGGCTCCGCGGTCCACGCCGATGACGGAGTGGAATGATCCCGCCTGCCCGGCCTGTACACCGGACACCGCATCTTCGACCACCACGCACTCGGAGCTGGACAGGTCCAGCAGCTTGGCGGCGTATTCGTACGTGGCCGGGTTTGGCTTGCCGGGCAGGCCCTGCTCCGCGGCCACCACCCCGTCCACCACGACGGCGAAGTGCCGGCTGAGGCCGGCGGCCTTCAGGACTGCGGGGGCATTGCGGGAGGAGGAGACGACGGCGACCTTGAGTCCGCGGTCAAGCGCGGCTTGGAGGAAGCGGACAGAGCCGTGGAACGGTTCGACGCCGGCGCTCACGATGTCGTTGAAGACCGCGTTCTTCCGGTTGCCCAGACCATGGACGGTGTCGTGGGAGGGATCGTCATCCAGCGGGCCCTCCGGCAGGGTAATCCCACGTGAGGCCAGGAAGTCGCGTACCCCGTCAAAGCGCGGCTTGCCGTCGATATGGTCGAAGTAGTCGCTTTCCCTGTAGCCGGAAACACCTGGCTGTGAGGCAAGGTAGCCATCGAACAGTTCCTGCCAGGCCCGCTCATGCACGCTGGCTGTGGGCGTCAGCACCCCGTCCAGGTCGAACAGGATTGCTGCGGCGCCGGTCCAGGCGGCGGTATCAGCTGCAGTTTCTTGTGTCATCGGCGGTGCGGTGTCCTCTCTGTTGGTGGACAGCCGGCCCCGCCGGGCAGCCGAAAGGAGGTTCAGCTGCGCGGCATGCGCGCAGCATCACTCCCTTGTCCGCCCACTGCAGGACCGATCATGGCCGTAGACGAGTGTAAGCGCTTGCAAATTTCGCTGGCAACTGTTTTTTCTTACCCTCCGCTGCAGCGGATAATCAGTCACCGCAGGACGTAATGGCGGAGGAAGGCGCTGACGTCCACCATCTCCGTTTTGGACATCGCGTGCCCCATCCCCGGGTAGGTCCGGGGCGTCAACAACGTGTTCTGGTCCAGCCATTCGGCGGTGTAGGCGATGGCGTCCTCGTTGATGACCAGATCGGCCTTGTCCCGCCCCCAGAAGAAGGGCGGCTTGGCCTCGAAGGAATCCATGACCGTGAGGAGCTCGTTCTTGAGGACGAAGCCGGACAACCCCACAACGGCCTTGTAGTCCTCGGGGTGCAGCCGCAGGAGCGTGGTGGCCATGGCCATGCCCTGGGAATAGCCCATGAGGGTGACGCTGCTGTGCTGGTCCCTGACGGAACTGATCCACGCGCGGACGGAGTTGGCTGCGGAAATGACGTCGGCGAAGTCGTTCGCCAGGAAGTAGTCCAGCAGGAACCAACCCCAGTGGTCGCCAATCGGCATCGGGGCGCGCACGGCGGCACAGGTGAACTCCTGTGGCAGGTATTCGAAAAGGCGCACCATCCGCGACTCGTCCGTGCCGTAACCATGCATCATCACCAGCAACGGAGTGCCGGCACGCTGGCCTTCGGGCTTGGACCACACAACTGTTTCCACCGGAACAGCCTAGCGAGACGTGCCTGTCCTCACGGCCGGGTCATTGAATCCCGAATCACTGGGAGGTAGCGTGACGCTTGACAGACAGCAGGCTTAGCTTTTGGCAGTGACGCACCACCTTTCCGTAACGCCCTACCAGCGCCGCGCAGGACGCGGTTATAAGGAGCAAGTCATGAGAATCGGCTCGTCAATCTTCCTCATCGCCCTCGGCGCCATCCTTGCCTGGGCAGTGGCTCCCGGACTCATTCCGTTCGTGGACCAGCAGTTGGTGGGCTACATCCTGATGGCCGTGGGCGTGATCGGACTGATCGCGTCCCTCATCCTCGCTTCCCCCGGCCGCAGCCGGCGCGTCAGCGAGTCCCGCTCCGTCATCGATCCCAACACCGGCGAGCGCATCACCCGCCATGAAAGCCGCGACGGCGGAATCTAACCACCGGCGGACCGGGGACAAGGCGCCTCGAAACAAAAGAACCCGAAGAGCCGGGCTGGACCAAAGCGTTCAGCCCGGCTTTTTCGCGTCCCGGCCCGGCTTTCTTGTCCAGAGCTGGAGGCCACAACACTCCCAATCCGTCGTTCGGAGCAGGAATTCCAACCCTTCGCAGATCTAAATCTTGTTTCATGTTGGTTTCCATTGACAAACCAACAGAAGCAAAGATAAAGTCAAGTAACTCAACACCAGAGTGATCCAAGTCACGACAGCCACTACGCAACGGAGGGTACGTGTTCGCCGAGGAGCGCCAGCAGAAGATTGCCGAGCTTGTGGCCGGCAACGGCCGGGTCAGCGTGACCCTGCTCGCTGAGCGCTTCAGCATCACCACGGAAACCATCCGCCGTGACCTTGCCGCTCTGGAGAACGCCGGCACCGTACGGCGCGTCCACGGTGGAGCGGTGGCGGCAGACCGCTTCAGCACCACCGAGGAAAGCGTCACCGAGCGGGCCATCCAGCGGCCGGACCAAAAGGTCCGGATCGCCCAGGCCGCCCTCACACTGATCCCCCGGAACTCGCCGGCCAGCGTCCTCATGGACGGCGGCACCACCACCGAAGTGCTGGCGGACCTGCTGGCGCGACGCACCGCCGTCGAACCTTCCGACGGAACCGGGCCGCAGCACGAACTGGTGGTTATCACCCACGCTGTACCCATCGCCAGCAAGCTCTCCAACGTCCCCGGCGTCGCCCTGCAGATCCTGGGCGGCCGGGTCCGCGGACTCACCCAGGTGGCCGTGGGCCAGGCAACGGTGGATGCCGCCAGCCGCATCCGCCCGGACATCGCGTTCATCGGAACCAACGGCATCCACGCCACCTTTGGCGTCAGCACTCCCGATCCTGAAGAAGCCGCCGTCAAGGCAGCCTTCGTCCAGTCGGCCCGCCGCATTGTGGTGCTGGCCGACTCCTCCAAACTGGACACGGAAACGCTGGTCCAGTTCGCCTCCCTGAAAGACCTGGACACCTTGATCACAGACAGTGAACCCGGACCTGAACTCGCCTCCGCCCTGGAAGAGGCCGGCGTTGATGTGGTGATCGCATGATCGTCACCTTCACGGCCAACCCAAGCCTCGACCGCACAGTGGCCCTCCCCGGGCCCCTGGCGCGCGGCGAAGTACAGCGCGCCGTCTCCGTCCGCCAGGAATCCGGCGGCAAAGGCGTCAACGTCTCCCGCGCCCTGGTGGCCTCCGGACTCGAATCCCTTGCCGTCCTGCCAGGGGCGGACAGCGATCCCGTCCTGGCCGGCCTGCGCGAAAGTGCAGTCCCCTTCATATCCCTCCCCATCGACGAGCCGCTGCGCACCAACGTGGCGCTCACCGAGCCCGGCGGCGTGACCACAAAGATCAACGAACCCGGGCCCGTCCTTGCCGCGGACCAGCAGGAAGCCCTCATCAAGCTGCTGCTGGAAAGCTCCCGTGGCGCCACCTGGGTAGTCCTGGCCGGCTCGCTGCCGCCCGGATTCCCGGACAACTTCTACGCAACGGTGGCCCGTCGGATCCGGGAGGCGGGCAACGGCAATGCGCCGCTGATCGCCGTCGACTCCTCCGGGACGCCCCTCGCCGCTGCCCTCACCGACGCCGGAACCCCCGACGACGGCACAGGCACCAGCGGAACAACCACGGGTTCCGGGAAACCGGACCTCCTCAAGCCCAACGCCGAGGAACTGGCGGAACTGGCCGCAGCCGCCGGTTTTGCCCCGGCATCCGGTGACGAGCTGGAAGCGGACCCTGCGGCTGCCGCCGCCGCTGCAGCCGCCGTCGTACGTTCCGGCGTAGGTGCTGTGCTGGCAACTCTCGGTTCCAAGGGAGCTGTCCTCGTAACGGCCGACGGCGCGTGGCTGGCCACGCACCCGCCGGTCGCCGCGGTCAGCACGGTAGGTGCGGGCGACTCCGCACTTGCCGGCTACCTGCTTGCCCACGGCCGGGGCGCCGCCCCCGCCGACTGCCTTCGTCAGGCGGTGGCCCATGGTGCCGCCGCTGCCTCGCTGCCCGGATCCACTGTTCCGGCAGCAGACCAAACCACCCCGGATGCCGTAACCATCACGGCCCTTCGAAAGGATTGACAGTGACCCAGCTCATCACCACGGACCTGGTCGAGCTCGACCAGAACCTGGGCAACGCCCCCGAGACGGTGATCCGGCATCTGGCAAGCAAGGTAGCTGCCACCGGACGCGCGTCGGAAGTTGAAGGACTCTTCGCCGACGCCTTCGCACGCGAACAGAAGACCGCCACCGGCATCCCCGGCGGCATCGCCATCCCGCATTGCCGCTCCACCGCCGTCACGGTGCCCACCCTGGCCATGGCACGTCTGGACCCGAAGGTTGACTTCGGTGCCAAGGACGGCCCGGCTGACCTGGTGTTCTTCATCGCCGCTCCGGACGGCGCGGACCAGGAGCACCTGAAGCTGCTCTCCAAGCTGGCCCGCTCCCTCATCAAGAAGGACTTTACCGCGGCCCTGCGCAACGCCTCCTCGCAGGCAGAAATCGTGGAGCTCGTGGAAGGCGCCCTGGCCGACAAGCCAGCCGCACACGCCGCAGCCGCCCCGGTTGACGCCGTTCCGGTCGGCGCCACTGTTGGCGCGGCAGCAGGCGCCGGTGCAGCAGGTTCTTCAGCCGCTGCAGGCGCAAGCGCCGACGGATCTGCCGCCGGCTCAACCCCCGCACAGTCCAGGCGCCTCGTGGCCGTGACCGCCTGCCCCACCGGCATCGCCCACACGTACATGGCTGCCGACTCGCTGGTGGCAGCTGCCAAGGAAATGGGCGTCGACCTGCAGGTGGAAACCCAGGGCTCCTCCGGGGCCAAGCCACTGGACCCCGCGGTCATCGCAGCGGCCGACGCCGTGATCTTCGCCGTTGACGTGGATGTCCGCGGCAAGGAGCGCTTCGCCGGCAAGCCGGTCATCAACGCTCCGGTCAAGCGCGGCATCGACGAGCCGGACAAGATGGTCCGCGAAGCGCTCGCCGCGGCAGAGAACCCCAACGCCCACCGCGTTCCGCACTTCGGTGCCGAGGAACAGGCTGAGCACGAGGCTGAGGAGAAGGGCGAGCACATCGGCCAGAAGCTCAAGAAGGCCCTGCTCACCGGCGTCAGCTACATGATTCCGTTCGTTGCCGGCGGCGGCCTGCTGATTGCGCTGGGCTTCCTCCTGGGCGGCTATGACATCACCGGCGTCGCTGACAAGGTGGTGGTGCAGAACAACTTCGGCAACCTGCCCGAGGGCGGCCTGGCCATCTACCTGGGCGCCGTAGCATTCAAGATCGGCGCGCTCTCCATGGGCTTCCTGGTCCCCGCACTGGCCGGCTACATCGCGTACGCCATCGCTGACCGGCCCGGCATCGCCCCTGGCTTCGTTGCGGGTGCGGTGTCCGGATTCATGGGCGCCGGCTTCCTGGGCGGCATCGTGGGCGGCCTGCTGGCCGGTTACATCGCCCACCTGATCGGAACCTGGCAGGTCCCCCGCTGGCTGCGCGGCCTGATGCCCGTGGTGATCATCCCCCTGCTCGCCTCGATCGTTGCCTCCGGCCTGATGTTCCTGGTCCTGGGCGGACCCATCGCCGGACTCACCACGGCGCTCAACAACTGGCTGTCCGGCATGACCGGTGCTTCCGCCGTCGTCCTTGGAATCATCCTTGGCCTCATGATGTGCTTCGACCTGGGCGGCCCCGTCAACAAGGTTGCCTACGCGTTCGCCGTGGCCGGCCTGAGCGCCGGCAGCGCCACCAACCAGGCTCCGTGGCAGATCATGGCCACCGTGATGGCGGCCGGCATGGTTCCGCCGCTGGCCATGGCACTGGCAACGGTCCTGGACAAGAAGGTGTTCAGCCTGGCCGAACGCGAGAACGGCAAGGCAGCCTGGCTGCTGGGTGCGTCCTTCATCTCCGAAGGCGCCATCCCGTTCGCCGCGGCCGATCCCCTGCGCGTCATCCCCGCCTCCATGCTGGGCGGCGCACTCACCGGCGCACTCACCATGGCCTTCAACGTGACCTCCCAGGCCCCCCACGGCGGCATCTTCGTCTTCTTCGCGATCGGCAACCTGCTGATGTTCGTCGTCTCGATCATCGCCGGCACCGTGGTCAGCGCGCTGGCCGTCGTTGGCCTCAAGCGCTGGGCAGTCAAGAAGACCGTTGATACGGTTGAACCGGTTCCCGCAACCGTCTGAGCCGGCTTAGCCACACACCTCACCGGCCGCTGAACCCTCAGCACGCCGAAAGACAAAGGAGCAAAAATGCCAGAACGCACAGCAACCGTTGCCAGCCGCGTGGGCCTGCACGCCCGCCCGGCCGCCATCTTTGCCGAGGCAGCCGGAGAGTTCGACCTGGACATCACCATCGCCCGTGAAGGCGAGCCGGCCGACGAAGCCATGGACGCTGCCAGCATCCTGTCCCTCATGAGCCTGGGCGCCTCGCACGGTGACGTGGTGGTCCTCCGCGCCGAAGGTGCCGGCGCAGACGACGCGCTGGACCGGTTGGTGCAGATTCTGGAAACGGACCACGACGCCGAGTAGCAGCAACGCTGCCCCAAGCCACAAAGCCGGCGGCCGCCGTCGGGCTTCCCTAAATGGGAACGTCCGACGGCGGCCGCTTGGCTTTAAGCGCCCCGGCCTACCTGGGTGCCCGGAACAGTCAGCCGCGTTCGGCGAGCGCCTTGACGTCGGCCAGGAGTTTGTCCCACATGCCCTTGGAGTGTGCGGCGGCTTCCTCGGTGGGGTTGTTGTCCTGCGCCAGCGACAGGCGAGTGGTGCCGCCCTGGTCCTCAAGCGTCCACTCGAGCGTGTGGTAGTTTTCCGGCTTGTCCTCCTGGCCGGACAGGGGGCTGAAGTGGGTATGCACCAGTTTCCGCCCCGGCTCGACATGGAGGATGCGGCCTTTGTCCCGGTACGTCTTCCCGTTCCACTCGCCCTGCCAGGTGATGGGACTGCCAACGCTCCAGTCGGTCTCCAGGGTGGTTCCGAACATGAACTCCTTCACGGCGGCGGGATCCGTGAGCACGCCCCAGACGTGTTCGGCAGGTGCGTTGATGGTGATGACTGAGGTTGCCACGTGGTTTTCCGTCATGGCTCAGGCCTTCTTTGCCGTGAAAAGCAGGTATTCCCATTCCATCTGGAACGGGGAATCGCCGTGGGCGTCGCCAAAGGAGTCAGCCAAATCGGTGAGGGCCTTATCCAGCGCGTTGACTCTGTCATGGTCTTCCGCGAGCGACTTGTAAACGGAGATCATGGGGCCGTAGTGGGACTTGAAGTACCTGACGAAGTCCGCGGGCTGGTGGAAGCTTTTGACGGCCAGGTTCTGCTTGCGGGTATGGACGTCCGTGATCCTGTCCCCCAGCAGTTCGCGGACATGGCCCTCACTCCCCCACAGCGGCGCAGGCTGTGCACCGGGCGGGGGCGGCGGCGCGAAAGGCTTCATGGCGGCAAGCATCTGGCCGACAAATCCTTCCGGCGTCCAGCACAGCAACCCGATGGAGCCGCCCGGTTTGCAAACCCTGAGCAATTCGTCGGCGGCCGCCTGGTGGTGCGGCGCGAACATCACTCCGATGCAGGACATGACAGCGTCGAACTCGGCATCGTCGAAAGGCAAAGCCTCGGCATCACCTTCCTGCCAGTCCAGGGCGACGCCCCGGTTCGCCGCTTCCCGCCGCCCCGCCTCGAACAGCTCCGGGGTGAGGTCGCTGGCAACCACCTTGGCGCCCATCATTGCTGCCGGAATGGCGGCATTGCCGGTTCCCGCCGCCACGTCCAGGACCCGCTGGCGCGGCCGGATGCCGGTGGCCTCCACCAGTACGGCGCCCAGTTCCAGGAGCATCTCGTCCGCGAGGGCCGGGTAGTCCCCGGACGCCCACATGGCCCGGTGCTTCTTTTTGAGCTCCCGGTCCGCCTCCACTGCATCGGTCTGCTGGCTCATGCCCGTGCCCCTCTACGTGTCCGGTCCGAATGGCTGACAGCACGCTGTTGGCACAGCGGAGGCTGTGATGCGACTCATTGTGGACGCGATGGAGGCCGCTGTAAAGGCGGGACTGCAGCCGGGCAGGCTGGCGGGCGCGTGATGCCTGCTCAGGCCGGCTTGCGCGCCCTGGTGGTCTTGGCGGCCGGCTTGGCTGCGGTCTTTGTTCCGCTGGATTTGGTGTCCGCTGATTTGGTTCCGGTGGACTTGGATGCGGTTGCCTTAGCGGCAGTGGACTTGGCGGCGGTGGACTTCGTGGCGGTGGACTTCGTGGCCGACTTGGCGGCCGGCTTTGCGTCGTCCGTGCCGGTCTTCACGGCCGTCTTCGAGGCTGCCCCGGTGCTGGAAGCCTTGGTGCCGGAGGCTTTGCGGGCCGGCTTGGCCGGCTCGGCTTCCCCGTCCCCGGTGTCCGCCTTGTCATCGGAACTTCCGCCGGCGGAGGCGGCTTCCCCGCCGCCGCGTTTCCGGTCCAGGCTCCGCTTGAGGGCCTCCATGAGGTCGATGACTTCGCCCTTGCCGCCCTCGCCGGCCTCGACTCCGAAGGTCTCCTCCGTGTCCAGCGATTCGCCCTGTTCGAGCTTGGCGTCGATGAGCTGGCGGAGCTGCACCTGGTACTCGTCCGTGAAGGAGTCAGGTTCGAAGTCGGCAGCCATGGACTCCACCAGCGCCGCGGACATGTCCCGCTCCTGCGCGGAAATCCTGATGTCGGCTTCCAGGGACGGGAAGTTGGCTTCCCGCACCTCATCGGGCCACAGGAGGGATTGGAGCACCAGCACGTCGTCCTTGATCCGTAGTGCCCCCAGCCGGGTCTTTTCCCGCAAGGCGAACTGGACGATGGCCACCCGGTCCGTGTCCTCCAGCGCCCGGCGCAGCAGCACGTAGGCCTTGGGCGACTTGGAGTCGGGCTCCAGGTAGTAGCTTTTCTCGAACATCATGGGTTCAAGCTGCTCGGACGGGACGAACTGCACCACTTCGATCTCGTGGCTGTTTTCCGCCGGGATGGATTTGAGCTCATCCTTGGACAGCACCACGGTACGGCCGTCCTCGTCGAACGCCTTCTCGATGTCCGAGTAGTCCACCACCTCGCCGCACACCTCGCACCGGCGCTGGTAGCGGATCCTGCCACCGTCGGCATTGTGAACCTGGTGCAGACTGATGTCATGATCCTCAGTGGCGCTGTAGACCTTCACGGGCACGTTGACCAGGCCGAACGCGATGGCACCTTTCCAGATGGCTCTCATTCCTACAGTCAACATCAGAGCGGGCCGGAGGTGAAGCCCTGTGGCCGGTAGCAGGGAGCGTGTCCGGGTGGCGGGGCGGGAACTGACCCTCACCAACCTGGACAAAATCATCTATCCGGAGACCGGCACCACCAAGGCGGACGTGCTGGCCTACTACGCCGCAGTGGCCCACGTCCTGGTTCCTGCGGCAGCCAACCGCCCGGCCACCCGCAAGCGGTGGGTTAACGGTGTGGGCACGGCGGACAAGCCCGGGGAAGTGTTTTTCCAAAAGGAGCTGGAGGATTCGGCCCCGGGATGGCTGCCGCGGGCGGCGATCACGCACAAGGACCGGACCATCCACTATCCCCTGGTGAATGACGCCGCAACCCTGACCTGGTTTGGCCAGATCAACTCACTTGAGGTCCACGTGCCGCAGTGGCGGGTGGACTCGCACGGCAACCAACTGAATCCGGACCGGCTGGTGCTGGACCTGGACCCGGGCGACGGAGCCGGCCTGCAGGAGTGCCGTGAGGTGGCCCTCCTGGCCCGCGCCATCCTGCAGGACGTGGGCCTGGACCCGGTGCCGGTGACCAGCGGCAGCAAGGGCATCCACCTCTACGCCGCACTGGACGGGAGCCAGACCTCCGAACAGATTTCCGCGTTCGCCCGGGAGCTGGCGCGCGCACTCGAGGCCGACCACCCGGACCTCGCCGTCAGCGACATGAAGAAGTCGCTGCGCAAAGGCAAGGTGCTGGTGGACTGGAGCCAGAACAATGCGGCGAAAACCACCATCGTCCCCTACTCGTTGCGTGGCCGGCCCACCCCCCTGGTGGCTGCACCGCGGACGTGGCGGGAGATCGACTCGCCCAACCTGAAGCACCTCGACTACCAGGAGGTGCTGCGGAGGGTGCGGGACGGGAAGGACCCGTTTGCCGCCGTCGTCAGCGCCGCAGGTGGCGGGGCACCAAGCGCGGCGGACGACCACGAGGAAGCGAACGACGCCGATCCCCGCCTGGGCAAGTACCGCTCCATGCGCGATCCCAGGGCCACGCCCGAGCCGTTCGCGGGCCTCCCCGCGGGCGGCAACAGCTTTGTCATCCAGGAGCACCACGCCAGCCGGCTGCACTGGGACCTCCGGCTGGAACATGAGGGTGTCCTGGCATCCTGGGCACTGCCCAAGGGCGTTCCGGAGTCCGGCGGCAAGAACCACCTGGCTGTCCAGACCGAGGACCACCCCATGGACTACCTCACCTTCCACGGGACCATCCCCAAGGGCGAGTATGGCGCGGGCGTCATGACCATTTGGGACACCGGCACCTATGAACTGCACAAGTGGATCAACGGCCGGGAGGTCATCGTCACGCTGACCGGCGCCGAGGACGGCGGGCTGGGCGGCACCAAGAAGATTGCGCTGATCCACACCGGACGGGGCCGGGGGAAAGATGCCGAGGGGCAATGGCTCATCCACCTGATGGACCAGGAGCAGCCAGGCGGACGACGGCGGCCTGCGGCTCCGGCGGGACAGGTTCAATCCGCTTCAGCGGCACCGGCTGACGAGCCGGCCGGGGAGCCGGACGAGGAACCGGACGATCCCGAAGAGGACGACGGCGGTGCGGCGCCGGAGCAGGAAGCCACGCCTCAAGTGCCGGCAGAGCCTGCCACCGGCACCGTTGCGGACCCGCTGGAATACCAGCCCATGATGGCCACGTCCGGCACCACGGTTGACCTGCAGGGCAGCTCGTGGCAATACGAACTCAAATGGGACGGCGTCCGGGCCATCCTGGTGGCCGACAGGGAAAGGGTGCGCATCTTCTCGCGCAACGGCAACGATGTCAGCCGCACCTACCCCGAGTTCACGGACCGGGGCTGCTGGCCGGAGCAGCCCTTCGTGGCGGACGGTGAGATCATCGCCGTCGGGCCCGGCGGACGGCCTGACTTTGGCCTCCTGCAGGGCCGTATGAAGCTCACCCGGGCCGCCGACGTCGCCAAAGCCCGCACCACCATCCCGGTCCAGCTGATGCTGTTCGACCTCCTGTTCGACGACGGGAAGGACCTCCGGCGCCTGTCGCTCAGCAAACGGCGGCAACGGCTCGAGGAGTTTTTCGAGCCGTCCGACTGCCCTGTGGACCTGTCCATGGTGCTGGCGGAGTCCGTTGAACTCCTCATGGCCAGCGCGCAGGAGCTTGGGCTTGAAGGCATCATGGCCAAGCGGACCGACAGCCGCTACGTCAGCGGCCAGCGGACCCGGACATGGATCAAACTCAAGACGGAACAGACCCAGGAAGTGGTGGTGGGCGGCTGGCGTCCGGGCAAGGGCGGCCGCCAGGAGACCGTCGGATCACTGCTGGTGGGGATTCCCGACGGCGACAAGCTGCAGTACGTGGGCCGCGTCGGCTCCGGCTTCAGCACCCGTGAACTCACGGAGCTGCGGCAAACGGTGGAGCGGCTGGGCCGGAAAAGCTCGCCGTTCCACGAGGTCCCCCGCCCCGATTCTGCCGACGCGCACTGGGTGGCACCGGAACTGGTGGGCGAAGTAACGTACAGCGAATGGACCGGGCCGGGCAGGCTCCGGCACCCACGGTGGCGGGGCTGGCGCGTGGACAAGGACCCGGCGGACGTTGTCCGGGAAGGCTGAGGCAAGTCCGGCGGGAGCGGCGGTTTTCGACGCGCCCACGGGTCCGCGACGCGCAAATTACCCGGCGCGCCCATATTCCGGGGGCGCCAGGTAATTTCAGTGTCGATTTTGAATGCGCGTGCCGCGAGGCGCACGCTCCCCCCGGCTACGAGGAGTGCGGCATCTGCGGCCTGCCGGTGCGGTGGACCGCCGTCACGGCTGCTTCGTGGCCAAAGCGGCCATGGCCGGAAGCGTTGTCCTTCGGATGCCGGCGCTTACCGTACCCGTCAGGCCACCCGCTTTGCTGCGCCAGCGGAACACCGCCGATCGCTGCAGGGCCGGGTGCCACTGGAGCATCCATTGCCGCAGCCAGGTGGTCTGCCACCTCAGGCTTGATGTGGAACTGGTGGGATTCTTCACCCATTTTGGTTCTTCCCTTCTTCCCTCGTTTTCCTTGAGACGAAACGCCAGCGAAAGCGCCCGGGCACGCAGGCTTACTGCCCGGAAAGAAGTGTGTTCATCGCTCTACCATAGGCACCTCTGCCCCTGCTGGGAACCCCCTTCAAGGACAGTGGTTGCCGTCACGTTTGCGCCCGGTTTCCCGGAAGTTGGCGGGTGTAAACGGGGCGATTTGGAAAATTTTTGGTAACGGCGCTGTTCATCAGCCTGCTTCCCAGTGATGGCGCGGGAAAAGCCGGGGCAAAAAATTTCGGAACCGGGCTCATTTCGATGCCAAAAGGCCGGACTCTACGCCATGAAACCGAACGCGCGCCAGCGGAATCCCGTAAAATTGAAGGCCTGCCCAGAGCGGGGCAGCTACAAGTCGCAAGCAAATGACCTCCACAGGAGTTGCCCAAATGCCCACAGACCGAAGCAGGACCGACTCTTTTGCAGGCGCCACAAACGCCCGCGGAACCGACCCGGCAGCCGCCACGGCTGCCAAGAAGCCCAGGCTGCTGCCACGCCGCCGGCTCAAGGAATCAGACGTCAACGTGGTTGACCAGCCGATGCTCAAAAAAGCGCTCGGCGGAACCATCGTGGGCAACACGATGGAATGGTACGACGTAGGTGTCTTCGGCTACCTCATCACCACCATGGGGCCCGTATTCCTGCCGGAGTCCGATCCCACAACGCAAAACCTGTTCCTGTTGGGAACGTTCGCTGCGACCTTCATCGCCCGCCCTCTCGGTGGCGTCATCTTCGGCTGGCTCGGCGACAAGGTGGGCCGCCAGAAGATCCTGGCCACCACGCTGATGATCATGGCGGCCAGCACGTTCGCCGTCGGCCTCCTGCCCGGGTACGCCCAGATTGGACTGTGGGCGGCAGCGCTGCTGGTGCTCCTCAAGGTGATCCAGGGTTTCTCCACAGGCGGTGAATACGCCGGCGCCACCACGTTCGTCAGCGAATATGCCGCTGACAAGCGCCGCGGCTTCTTTGCCAGCTTCCTGGACCTCGGCAGCTACATGGGCTTCGCCATCGGCGCCGCTTTGGTTTCGGTCCTGCAGCTGACCCTGGGCCAGGCGACCATGGAGGACTGGGGATGGCGCATCCCGTTCCTGATCGCCGGTCCGCTGGGCCTGATCGCCGTGTACTTCCGGAGCAAGATCGAGGAATCGCCGCAGTTCCAGGCCACCCTCGATGCCCAGGAGGAGAACGCCAAGAACGCATCCGACGGTGACACCGCCCAGGCCAAGGGACCCGTGGGGATTATCAAGGCCTACTGGCGCCCCATCATCGTTGCCATGGTTGTGGTGGCTGCTGCCAACACGGCCGGTTACGCCCTGACGTCCTACATGCCCACGTACCTGACCGACGCAAAGGGTTACGACGAGCTCCACGGCACGCTGCTGACCATTCCCGTACTGGTGGTCATGAGCCTCTGCATCCCGCTGACCGGCAAGCTGTCCGACCGGATCGGCCGCCGCCCGGTACTCTGGATCGGCGCCGTAAGCACCATCGTCCTGGCCGTGCCGGCGTTCCTGCTGATCGGCATCGGCGCCGTCTGGTCCACCCTGGCCGGACTGGCCCTGGTTGCCTTCCCGGTCACCTTCTACGTGGCCAACCTTGCCTCGGCCCTGCCGGCCCAGTTCCCCACCTCCAGCCGCTACGGCGCCATGGGCATCGCATACAACTTCGCGGTGGCGATCTTCGGTGGAACCACCCCGTTCATCGTGGAGCTGCTGATCAAGTCGACCGGCAACGACATGATGCCGGCGTACTACTTGATGGCAACCTCCTTCGTTGGCGCAGTGGCCATCTACTTCCTGAAGGAATCCGCCAACCGCCCCCTCCCGGGATCAATGCCCAGCGTTGACACCGAGGCGGAGGCCAAGGAACTGGTGGCCACGCAGGACGAGAACCCGCTGATCAACCTGGACGAGCTGCCGTTTGATACCCACGATGGCACCGACCCCCAGGCGCACCGCGGGGTTCCGGCCGGGGCATAGCTCCGCTCCTGGCGCTCTTGTAGCCCACGCTCGCAGGCCCGTCCCGCGTGCTTCCTTGGGGGAAGCACGCGGGGCGGGCCTTTGCGTGCCCGACGCATGTCCGATTGTGACCTCCGGGAATGTGACTCCTCCTGAGGGCCAGTGATACGTTCCGAACGGCCTCCGGGCTAAGGCAGCACACCAAAACAGAACAGGTTCGGTACATGAAGCAGGTAGTGGAGCAGGTGCGGGCGCTCCACCGGCTGGAACCTGCCAGCGGGGACCACCTTGCCGCACTCCGCGTGGCTATCAGCGTTGCAGTCCCCTCGCTGCTGCTGTTGGCTGCGGGCCGAACCGACCTCATGATCTACGCAGTGTTCGGAGCTCTCACCGGCATGTACGGCAGGTCCGAACCCCACCAGCTGCGGCTCCGCCACCAGGGACAGGGTGCCCTGGTGCTGCTCAGCGGCGTGGCCGTGGGAGTAACGCTGTCCATCAACCACATCCACTCGTGGTGGCTGGTGGCCGTGGAAGCCACCCTGGCAGGAGTTGGCTCGGTCTACGCTGACCGGGTACGCCTCAAGCCGAACGGTCCCTTCTTCGGCATTCTTGCCCTCGGCGCCTGCGCTTCCGTTCCCACCGTGGTCCCCTGGTACGCCGCCATGGCCATCGCCTGCGCATCGTCGGTGTTCTCGATCCTGATCGGCTTCAGCGGCTGGGTGCGGAGCCGGGCATGGGAACCGGGCGCAACCCGGAGCATGCCGTCCCGTTCATCGGCACGGCACCGCGAACTCTCGGTCCACGCTGCACGGTATGTTCTGGCAGTGGGGGCCGCGGGGACGACGGGTGTCATCAGCGGCACCGGCCATCCGCATTGGGCCATGGCCGCGGCGGCTGTGCCGCTCGCCGGCGCAGACCTGCCCAGCAGCGTCCGGCGTGGCGTCCACCGCATCGTGGGGACGTTCGTGGGGCTGGCGGTCACCGCCGTCGTCCTCCTGCCGGAGCCCTGGGCACTGGCAGGCCTTTACCCCGCACTCCAGGAACCGGCGCACCGGGCCGCGGTGCTTGCCCTGCTGGTGATCCTCTTCCAGTTCGCCACCGAGTTGTTCATGACCAGGCACTATGGCCTGGCGATGGTCTGGTTCACCCCTGTCATCCTGCTGATGACCCAGTTGGCCTCGCCCATCGAGCCGAGGGTCCTGATCCTTGAGCGCGCTGTGGAGACGCTGGTGGGCGCACTGCTGGGGATTCTGGTGGTGGTAACTGTGCGCCGGCCGGGTTCCCGTACCCGGATCCCCCTACTTCGGCTTCCGCGCCGGCCCGGCCATTAGGCGCACCGGAGCAACCTTGGCCACTGCGGCCACCACCTTGTAGCGCTTGGACGGGATGGAGACCGCTTTGCCGTGCTCGTTGTCCGCCAGCCCTTCACGGACCACACGCTCGGCGCGGAGCCATGTCCATGAGGGGGCCACCGATTTGTCCATCCCCATCCGGTCGTGGAACTCGGTGTGGGTGAAGCCGGGGCAGACGGCCGTAACCTTGATGCCGCGCTTGCGGTAGGCAAGGTTTGCCCACCGGCTGAAACTCACCAGCCAGGCCTTCGCCGCCGAGTAAGTGCCGCGCGGCAGGAACGCGGCCACGCTGGCCACGTTGATGATCCTGCCGTCGCCGCGCTCCAGCATGCCCTTCAACGCTGCGTGGGTGAGCAGCATGGACGTTTCCGCGTGCAGCTTCAGGTGCTTTTTCTCCTCCGCTGGGTGGTTGTCCTCAAAGTTGTGCAGCAGGCCAATCCCTGCGTTGTTCACCAGGATCCCTATGGGCCGCGTGGCGTCCTCAAGGCGTTCGACGACGGCCGCCACGTCGTCGTCCTGGGTCAGGTCAGCGGGAAGCACCTCAGCAGTGACTCCGTACTGCCGCCGGAAGTCCTCCGCCGTTTCGGCAAGCCGGGAGGCGTTGCGTGCCACCAGGACCAGGTCGTTGCCCTGGGCCGCAAGCTGCTTGGCGAATTCGTGGCCGAGCCCGGCGCTGGCTCCGGTGACGAGTGCTGTGGTTCGGGTGCTGGATGGCGTCATGCTGCCAGCCTAGCCAGCAAGGCGGCAGGATGGGACCGTCCTGCCTGCACCAAGCGTGAATTCGGCAGAGGCAGCACCAGGGACTCAGGTTGGAGTGCGTGTGACAGGACGGCCCCGCCCGAGGAAGCTACGCTGGTACCTCCGGCGGCCGGCCAGGCTGCCGTGAAGGGGGAAACATGGACCAGCAACAATCCGCGGCGCTCGGGTTCCGTGAAGTGGACCGGGACGGAAAGCCGGTGCTGCCTGAAACGGAGGACTCTGAGCCGGCTGGGCCTGCCCGGAGCTTGCGGATGCCAAACCCTTTCATCGTGGTGCTGTGGCTGCTTGCTGCAGGCCTGATTGCCACGGGCATGTGGACCTTGCTGCGAGGTCCGGTGGCCATAGGGCCGATTAGCAACGGATTTTCGATCGACTTCGTATTATTTACGTTCGCGCCGCATCTGGTGCTTGCCGGTTTTGCGGCCCTGATTTTCCTGCTTTTCTGGCACGCCTGGCAGTGGCAACGCCGGCGCGGCTGAGCGGTTTTCACAAAAGCAACTTGTGCAACATTTAGTAAGCATGCTTTGCTTATGGGGATAGATGAACCTCCGCAAGCAGTTCGCGGCGGGGCTGCCAACGTTGGCACTCCGTGAAGGAAGCCCAGGGAAGAACATAATGACTACCGCAATGGAAGACCAGTTGGCAGCGTTTGGGGAGCGCACTGAAGCAGCTGGAAATGTCTTGACCGCCACCGTACCCGTAGACGCAGGGCTGCTGTTAACCCTCAACTCACGCATGCATTGCCGCACGCCTATGCAGCGCGTCGACCACGACGAACTTCCGGTCCGGCA
Source organism: Arthrobacter sedimenti (assembly GCF_042652025.1). Taxonomy (NCBI): domain Bacteria; kingdom Bacillati; phylum Actinomycetota; class Actinomycetes; order Micrococcales; family Micrococcaceae; genus Arthrobacter; species Arthrobacter sedimenti. The sequence continues at coordinate 19,986 of NZ_JBHSDQ010000012.1, forward strand.
GCCCGTGTACGTTGACGGAAACTCCGTCGTTGCCCTTCGGCCCGGATCCGTTCCGGAGAGCGTGGTCACCTACCGCTGCGCCTGCGGCTTCACGATTGACGATCCCGGGGCCGCCATGCCGGTCAGCGACCAGGCGCTCGCCAGCTAGCCGGCCCCTGCTTGACCCTCAAGACCCCCGCCAGGTAATCAGCCGGCGGGGGTCTTTCCAGCTGACAAGGCCCCCCAGTCAAGGACCCGCGGTCAACCTGGACCCGCGCCCGGCCAAGACCGGGGGCTATGCCCAGGGAATAACGCCGGAGCGGGTCGGGGGCCGGTCAGCTTTCAGCGGTCCGGCCAGTCGACGAATTGTTCGTAGCCCTCGTGCTTGCGCAGGTAGCCGGAAATGAAGGGGCAGTGCGGGATGATGCGTTTGCCGGTTGCCACTACGTCGTCCAGGGCGAAGTGCGCCAGGACCTTTCCCAGGCCCTGGCCTTCAAAATCCTGCCCTGTCTCGGTGTGGGTGAAGTCGATGTGACCGGGAAGGTCGCGGAAAAAGGCCTGCACCGCAAGCCGGCCATCCACCAGGAGTTCGTACCGGTGCTGCGCGTCATTGCGCCGCAGCGAAACATTGGCGGTGAACTTGTCCTCTGCGGACGTGGTGTTCTCGGTCATGGTTCGACACTGGCACTACTTCACCCCGCTGGCAATGCCCCTTCTCCCCCTCTTCCGGCGCGCACCCAGGGGGACACCTCCCAGCAAAAGCGTGGCGACGGAGAAACACGCAGCCCCGGCTGCCAGCAGCCCCAGGGACAGCCCGTTAAGGGCGGCGTCCGCCACGGGGATGAAGACCACCACGACGGCGGCCCCCGCCTGGGCGGGCCGGCAGCGGAAGGCACGCATCGCCGTCGTCCGTTCCTCCAGGTGCCCAAAGGCAGCCGCCACCGGCAGGAGCAGGAGGACCAACACAAGGACCACCAGGGGCCGCGACCACCACCATGCGGCCGTGCCGGAACCGGGTTTGGGGATCGGGGCCAGGAGCAGCAGCCCGGACATAGCCACCAGGAGCGGCAGGTGCCACAGGTACACCGTCAGGGACCTTGCCCCGGCCAGCTTCAGCAGCCGGCTGATCCAGCCCACTTCCGCCAGCGGAGCCAGGAGCGGCCGCGCCAGTTCCATCACGGCCAACTGCGCGATGCCCAGGATCACCAGGGTCAGGTTGGGTGGGTTGAGGTTGACCAGCATGTTTCCCCGATACAGCCCCAGCCCGGTCACGAGTCCCAGCAGCAGGTGTGCCGCCACGGCGACCCCCAGCAGCCCCGAGCGGGAAAGGCGGGAAAAGTAGCCGTCGGCGGCCAGGAACCCCAGTTGCTGAACCGCGCACCACACGAAGACCAGATTGGCGTTGGCAAGGTCCGGCAGCGCACCCCGCAGGCAATCCACGGCGACCACCAGCCCCGCGAGCAAGCCCAAGGTCAGCCAGGGGGCGCGGGCATGCAGCGCCGCCAGAACCGGAATGTTCAGCTGCGCCGCCAGATAGGCGGCCAGGAACCACAGCGGCATCGCAGCGCCGGTAGCCATGAGCTGGACTACCTGCCGGTCCACCCCGAAGGCGCCCGCCACGGACAATCCCACAACCATGGAGGCAAGCAGGGCGGTTGCCGGGCGGACCAGGCGCAGGAGCCGGGCGCGGATGAACTGTGCCGCCGTGCCACCGGCCGCCTTGAGCCGGCGCCAGGACTGCAGCCCGGTGATGCCGCCGGTGACGAAAAACAGGGGCATGACCATGAAGATCCAGATGACCGGCTCGAACCAGTGCTGATCACCCAGGGTATTTTCCGTGGTCACGGTGCCGTCCGGGTGAAGGACGGGGCTGACCATCATGGAGTGCCCCACCACCACCAGCGCCAGGCAGACGAAGCGGACAAGGTCGATTGCCGGATCACGGTTCGCCGTGTCCGGCACAGAATCTGGCCCGTGCCTGCCGGTGTTGCGCACGGGGTCCTACAAGCGCTCGAGGCTGCCCACGGCACTATTGTGCCCCCGTTGCCTGTGCTGGTTAAGGACCTTGGGCCCCTTCCGCCGCTACTGCAACACGGCCAGCAGGCCCAGAACGACGGCGAGCAGGGGCGTGGCGCCCTGCGTTACGGCGGCGCGGAGGTACTTGCGCCCGGTCAGGGCCAGGACGGCCGCAGCGAGCAGCATGGACCCGCAGCAACTGAAGATAAGGGTCCACCCCGCCACGGACTGCGCCGACCCTTGGCCGCCAACGGCTGCCAGTACGATGCCGACAATCGCCCCGACCGCCAGGAACAGGTTATAGAAGCCCTGGTTGTAGGCCATGGGTTTTGTGGTCTCGGCATCCGACTGGGAGGCAATCCCGAAGCGCTTCCAAGTGGCCGGCCGGGTCCAGGTGAGCGATTCCATCGTGAAAATGAAGACGTGCAGCGCGGCGGCAAGGAAGGCAAAAAGAAGGGAGGCCAGGATCATTGCTCGATCCTAGCCTCCTGCTGAACCCTCACCCCTCCCCGGCAATTCGGTGAAGGCACAAAAAAGGAGGCCAGGACCGGCTGCATGATCCTGGCCTCCCGCTTGTGGTGGATTTAGCTACCGTGCCAGTGTGGCCAGTGTGGTGGCCGCAAAGCCCTTCGCCGACTGGTTCCACAGCGACAGCAGGCCCTGCAGGTTCTCGCCGTCGGCACGGTGCGCCGGAAGCTGGTCCTGGAGGGTGGCCAGCACGCCGGTTCGCAGCTCCGTGTTGAAGTTGACCTTGCCAACGTTCATGGCCGCGGCCTTCACCAGTTCCTCCGCCGGGATGCCGGAGGCGCCGTGCAGCACCAGCGGAATGTGGATCCGCGCCGCGATGTCCTGCAGCACGTCCCAGCGCAGCTTCGGCTCGCCCTTGTACTTGCCGTGGACGTTGCCCACGGCGACGGCCAGCAGTTCCGCGCCAGTGCGGGAGACGAAGTCCTCCACCTGCGCGGAGTCCGTCAGGCCGGCCACGTCGACACCGGACTGGTCGGCTCCGAAGGCGCGGTCCTCGTCCCCTGCCAGGCCGCCGAGCTCGGCCTCGAGCACCACCTCGGCACCCAGCAGGGCACGGGCCGCCTGGACCAGCGCAATGTTGTCCTCGTAGGGAAGGGACGAACCGTCGGCGAGGACGGAGTCCGCCCCTGCCTTGACGGCGTCGGCCATGACACGAAGGTCGGATGCGTGGTCAAGCTGCACCGCGACGGGCACGGCAGCGGCATCGGCCAGGCCACGGAGCGCCGCGATGAGCCTCAGGCCGTTCGCAGTGGCGGCGGTCTTGGGTGCCACCAGCAGGATCACGCCCCTGCCGGACTCTTCCGCGGCACCCACCACGGCAAGCGCGGTGGTGAAGTCGTAGCAGGTGAAGGCGGGCACTGCGGAACCCTGCTGCAGGGCGGAGGTGACCAGGTGGTCCAGTCGGGTATGCATCAGGCGCCCAGCCCTCCCACCAGGATCCAGGCGACGAAGGTCAGCAGGAAGCCGGCCACGCCCAGGATGGTGGTCAGGACGGTCCACGTCTTCAGGCCGTCGGAAACCGTCAGGCCGTAGTACCGCACCACCACCCAGAAGCCAGCGTCCGTCACGTGGGACAGTCCCAGCGCGCCAAAGCCGATGGCGATCACGATCACGGCGATCTGTGCCGGGCTGTAGCCGCCGCCGCTGACCGCCGCGGACAGCAGGCCGGTGGTGGTCACGATGGCCACGGTGGCAGAACCCTGGGCCGCACGCAGTGCCAGCGAGATGATGAAGCCGAGCAGCAGCAGCGGCACGCCCAGGGTGTCCAGCGTTTTGGAGAGAGCGCCGCCGATGCCGGAAACCTGCAGCACGTTGCCGAACACGCCGCCGGCGGCCACCACCATCAGGATCGAGGCGATGGGCGGCAGGGAGCCCTCGAAAATTTCGCCGGTTTCCTTGAAGGACCAGCCACGGCGGACCGCCAGCAGGAAGAAGGACAGCGCCACGGCCACGAGCAAAGCAAGGAACGGGTTGCCGATGAAGGCAGCGAGGCCGTAGAGCGGATCGGACTTGGGGATGACGAGCGTGCCTACGGTACCGAGCAGGATCTGCACGATCGGCGCGGCGATCAGGAAGATGATCAGGCCCGGCCGCGGCGGGGCAATGGCGGCGGCGCCGGGGCCGTCGTGGCCCACCTTGACCAGCGAATCGGAGCCGAATTCCTCCACCTGGGTCTTTACAGCCGGCAGAAGCTCGTAGTCCTTGCGGTTCATGATGGATGCTACCCAGTAGGACAGGAAGCCCAGCGGCACGCAGATCAGCAGCGAGATCAGGGCGATGAGTCCGATGTCGGCGCCGAGTACGCCCGCGCCGGCCACAATGCCCGGGTGCGGCGGAACTGCCACGTGGATGGAGAGCATGATGCCGGCCATGGGGAGGCCGAACTTCACGGGGTGGACCTTGGCGATTTTGGCGAAGGCGTACACGATGGGCACCAGCACGATGATGCCCACCTCGAAGAAGACGGGGATGGCCACCAGGAAGCCGACGGCAGTCAGCGCGACGGCCACGCGGCGGGCGCCGAGCTTGCGGGTGAAGTGGTCGGCCAGGGACTGGACGCCGCCGGACACCTCGATCATGCGGCCCAGGACTGCGCCGAGCGCGATCAGGATGGCAACCTTGCCCATGGTGCTGCCCACGCCGCTGGACACCACAGTGAAGATGTCCTGCAGCGGGATGGTTGCTGCCACGGCCACCAGGATGCTGACGGTGAGCAGGGCCACGAAGGCCTGGATCTTGAAGCGGATGATCATCATCAACAGGATGGCGATGCCTGCCGCTGCGATGGTGAGCAGCAGCGGGGTGCCCAGCTCGACGGCAGGCTTGATGGCCGGAGCATCGGCCGCCCGCTGTATCAGCGGGTTGATCAGGTGGTTCACGGGGAGGTGTCTCCTATAACGTGCCGGCCTGAGGGCAGGCGGCAGCAGGGAATGGTGAGGGTGGAACGAAGGTTGCGGGACTGCGCCGGCAACGCTGGGAGGTACGACGACGGCGGAGGGGGGACCGCCGTCGTCGAACCTTTTTGCCGCAAGGGCAGGAGGGTGGCTTGTTTGGTGCGCTGGCTTACTTGGTGCGCTTGGCGGGGGCGACCACCTTGATGACCGCGGAATCATCGGCGGCGGCGAGGCCCTGGGCCTGGCCCAGCAGGTAGAGCTGCTCAGCGGCGGCGGCAACAGGGGCTGCCAGGCCGGCGGCGCGTGCGGCCTTGCCTACGATGCCCATGTCCTTCACGAAGATGTCCAGGCGGGAGAGGACCTCGGCGCCTTCCTCGTTGTAGGCCTCCAGGATGCGGGGGCCGCGGTTGGAGAGCATGAAGGAGCCGGCAGCACCCGCTTCCAGGGCGGCCAAGGTCTTGGCCTGGTCAAGCCCCAGCGCGTCGGCCAGGGCCAGGGCTTCGGCGGCGGCGGCGATGTGGACGCCGCACAGCAGTTGGTTGACGGTCTTCAGGGCCTGGCCGTCGCCGGGGTTGTCGCCCACAACGGTGAGGGTGGAGGCGAGCAGGTCCAGGGCCGGCGCAGCTTTTTCGCGGGCTTCGGGGGAAGCGCCGACGACGATCAGCAGGTCGCCTTCGCCGGCGCGCTTGGGGCCGCCGGACAGCGGGGCGTCCACCAGGTCCACGCCGTATTCGGCCAGTTTGGCCACGGTGGCGGGGATGGCGTCAGTGCCCACCGTGCTGCCGAGGATGACGACGGCGCCCGGCTCCAGCACGGAGGCCACGCCGTTTTCGCCGAAGAGGACGTCGTTGAGCTGCTCACCGTTGCGGACTGCCAGGAGTACCGCGTTGGCACCCTTGGCGGCGTCGCGGGCCGTGGTGAAGGTGGTGATGCCGGCTTCTTCAGCGAGCCTGAGGCGGGCCTCGGCGATGTCGAAACCGTGGACGGTCAGCTGGGTGGCCAGGCGGGTGGCCATGGGGAGGCCCATGGCGCCGAGGCCCAGGACGGTGACGGTGTAGTTGCTGGTCATGGTGTTTCTCCTTGAAATTTGCTGGGCCCACGCCGGCGAGGGCCCCGGCCCGAGCCTGCGGGGGTTGGGAGCCGGTGGGGACTAGAACGTGGTGCTGAGCTTGCGGGTGACCTGGGCCAGGGAGTCGTCGTCGCCCACGTTGCCGGCGAAGACGATGTACGGAATGCCCTTGGCAGGTCCGTCCACCGGTTCCCAGAGGGAGACGATGCCCGGCAGCATGGGGCCGCGGACGATGGCGTGGCGGATTTCCAGGCCGTGGGCTGCCACGTCCGAGGACGTGATGCCGCCCTTGGCGATGACGAACCGCGGCGGGAACGTCTTCAGGGTCCGGTTGACAACGTCCACGACGGCGGCCGAGACGGTCCGCGCGATCCGCAGGCTTTCGGCGGGGTCATCGGTTTTGATGAGCAGGCGGCTGGTGTGGACGATGACGTCCCCTGCGTGCAAGGCATCGACGACGGCGGCAACGGTCTGGTCCAGGTGGGCCTTGGCGTCCGTTTCAGCACCAAGGAGCTTCTCGACGTCGATCTCGATGATGCGCGCGGAGCTGTGTTCCGCGGTGAGGACGTTGAGCTGGCGCGTGGTGAGGCCAACGTGCGAGCCCACCACGATGAGGCCGCCGGCTTCCGACGGGGTGTTGCCCTCGTAAGCCTCTTCCCCGGTCAATGCTGCGCGGACTTCCTGGCCGATGCGGCCGCGGACGAACGGCGGGCCAACGCGGTACAGGAGCTTCTTGCCGCGGCGTTCGGCTTCTTCCAGGCCCAGGGCCAGGGCGCGGAGGTCGTTCTCGGTGACGATGTCGGCCACGATCGGGGTGGAGTCTGTTGCGGGCTCGATGGCGTCGGCGATGGCCTTGGCGGAAATGGCGGGGTCCTGCGCGGAGGCACCGGCGCGGATGATGTTCAGGTCCAGGACGATCACGGAGTCCGCGGGGAACCGGCCCTGGGATTTCTCTGCGATGTAGTCGGCCATGACGGAGGTGCTGAAGCCGAAGGATGCGTCCTTGGCGAACTCGGTTTCGGAGACCGGGACCAGGGTGCCTTCAGCGTCGCGCATGTAGTGGACTCCCCCGATGGTGACCCGTCCGGCGTCCGGGAACGCTGGAACCAGCACAACGCCGTGGGTCTTCTCCCCGCTGACCTCGGCGACCGTCGCCGAGATGACGTCCGGTTCCAATGGGTAGTGGCCGCGGAGGGTGGAGTCACTGCGGCTGACGAATCCGAGCCGCAGGCTGGGAGCGGCGGTGGAATCGGCGTTCTCCGGGTCTCCTGCCGCGGCCAGCGCATTGCGGACTACTTCCTCATTGCGGGCCGCCGCTTCTGCCGGATCCAGGCTGCGGGTGTTGGTCAGGACGTAAACGGCTGGCTTGCCCTGGCCAAAGGCCCAGGCGAAGTCCTGGACCTCCCAGCGGGTGAGCACGGGCAGGTCTGCCACTGACTGCGTGCCGGTGGGATCGTCGTCGAGCACTACCAGGACGCGGGGAACCTCCGCGTTGGAAGCGGCAAGCGTGCCGGCTACCAGCCCAGCGGGGATCTCGAGGTCTGCCGGGTAAGCGGCCAGAACGTCTGCTTCATGCGTCACAGTGCACTCCGTTGTGTAACGATCCGGTTTGGCGGATCCAGGTGTAAAGGTAACTGTAAGATGTCTGACATCTTGCATTTGAATGTTAGTGTGGCACACGGCATACGGACGCGCAAGTACACTTGTCTGACATATCCGCCGCGGAAGCCGGAAGCAGGAATCGGGGGCAGCATGGCACGGAAGTCACTGGTTGGCGTTGTGGCCGACGAGTTGCTGGACCGCATCATCGAAGGCGAGTTCCCGCCCGGTTCCACCGTTCCCGGCGAGCACGAACTCAGCGCCCGCCACGAGGTCAGCCGCATGACGGTCCGCGAAGCGATGAAGACCTTGCAGGCACAACGCATCCTGAGCGTGGAGCGCGGCCGTGGAACATTCGTGAACCCGCTGAGCCGCTGGGCCTCGCTGGAAGCCGTCCTGCGCGCGGCGTCCGAGGGCAAGAACGACGCCGATGCCTCCATCCAGCTCATCGAGTTGCGCAGGATGCTGGAAACGGGAGCCTGCGAGCTTGCCGCCGGACGGATCGCGGAAGAAGAAATCACCTCCCTCTTCAACTACATTTCGGCGATGAAGGCGGCCCACAGCATCAATGACGTCGCCGCGTTCGTGGAAGCAGACCTCGCCTTCCACGACGTCATCCTGCACGCCTCCGGCAACGTCTTCGTGTCGGTCCTGTTTGAGCCGCTGCACCGGGTCCTGGAAAACCGCAGGACCGAGACCTCCGCCGTTCCTGAAATCCAGGAACACGCCATCGGTCATCACCAAAACATTGCCGAAGCCCTGCAGTCGCGCGACTCAGTCCGGTCCCGGGAGGCCATGGCCGCCCACATGCAGCAGACCCTCGATGACCTGAAGCACCTGGTGCTGGAAACCAAGTAACCCCTCCCCCCTGGTCATGGGAAGCGGCTCCCCTAATTGCCGTTGGCCCTGTTCAACGCTCCAGCAGTCCTACTAGGCTTCAGGGACGGCCCGCAACCGGGAGCATCGACGATCACGAGGAGCGAAGTTGTCCAACCACACGTACAGCATTTCTGAAATTGTCGGCACCTCCACCGAGGGCGTGGATGACGCCGTCCGCAACGGTATTGCCAAGGCGTCCCAGACCCTGCGGAACCTGGACTGGTTCGAGGTCAAGGAGGTCCGCGGCCACCTGGAGGACGGCAAGGTCGCGGACTGGCAGGTCACCATCAAGATCGGCTTCCGCCTGGAAGAGCACTGATCGAAAGCAACCGGCCACAGCCGACACTTCCTGGAGGTGTTGACTGCGGGCCGGTTTTGCTTTTACAGCTGTCCTAGTTTGCCGTGCCCGGACTGCGCCGCCGCCATACCGTTGGGACGCCGTCGAACGCGGGGAAAACGTGGCCCTCGAAGAAGGACAGGACCGTATGGGGATCAAGGTCCGGGCTCCATAGACCTGAGGCGGGGCAGTGCGAACCGGTGGCGGTGGAAGCGGCGCCGGCGGATGCCTGGCGTTCCTTCAACAGGGCGATGCGTTTCATCGTTGAGACCATCCTGGGGTGACAAAAAGCGGGCAGAGAAGCAGTACTCCCCACCCTAGGAAAGGGCGCGCGCCGGACCAATGGGCGGCTGGCCAGAATCCACCCCTTCCGCTGGACGAATGTACAGTGGCTCACACCCATTAAGGGGCAGGTCAGCCCAGGTCGCCGCTTTCCGCCACGGCGGCTGCGTCCCGCTCAGCGCCAGTCCCCTGACCCGCTCCGAGGCTGCCCAGCAAGGCCAGGGCGTCCGACGACGGCGATCCCGGCCGCGCGGAATACACCCGGAGCGTCTGGTCGGGGTCCTCCGGCAGGGCGAGGTTTTCAAAGTTCAGTTCCAGGTCCCCCACGGCGGGGTGATGCAGCCGGACGGTTCCGGCCGCGCGGGTTGCCACCCGGTGCCCGGCCCACCACTGGCGGAAGTGTTCACTGTGGACCGCCAACTCGCCCACCAGGTGGTTCGCCTGGGGATCGTTGGGGTGCCGGCCCACATCCAGGCGGAGCGATCCGGCGGCTTCGGCCGCCACCGTCTTCCAATCCCTGAAGAGTTCCCGGGCGGCGGGGTCAAGAATGGTCCAGCGGGTGAGGTTCCGCTCCGCGGGCGGCAGCGCCGGAAAGTCGGTGAAGAGCAGGAATGCCATCCTGTTGCCGGCAAGGACGTCGTTGCGCCGGCCCAACACGAGGGCGGGCACTTCCCCCACGGCGTCAAGCAGCTGGCGCAGTGCCGGCCGGACGCCTTGGGCTGCACTGGCACCGGGATCCCGGGGAGCGCTGGCGCAGTTTTCGAGCAGGTCCAGCATGTGCGCGTGCTCGCTGCTGTCCAGCCGCAGCGCCCGGGCCACAGCGTCCAGGACGGTGCGGGACGGGTGGATGTTGCGGCCCTGCTCCAGCCGCACGTAGTAATCGGTACTGACACCGGCCAGCCGTGCCACTTCCTCCCGCCGCAGGCCGGGAACCCTGCGGGCGCCCGTGCTGGGCCCTGTCCCGGCGACTTCCGGGCTCAACCGGGACCGCATGGCTTTGAGGAATTTTCCGAACTCGGCGCTTTGACCCATGCAGACCATTCTGCCTGCGTTGGGTGCCACGCTCTACAACGAAGGTAGGACTGGCAGTCCTAGGAAAAACAGGAACAGCTTTGCCTGCTGACTTGGTGGCCGAAAGTGCATAGGCTCAGGAGTGAGCCGGTGGAAACCGCTTTCTCACTTGTCGAGCAGCCGGCACCGTTCAGCACCTCATCTTCCAGCCATACCTCCCATAGAAGGAGCACACCCATGTCAGAGCTGACACTCAACAATGGCGTCACCATCCCGCAGCTTGGCTTCGGCGTTTTCCAGGTCCCGCCGGAAGACACGCAGCGGACAGTAGAGGACGCCCTGGAAGCGGGCTACCGCCACATCGACACCGCTGCGGCCTACCGCAACGAGGCAGGAGTGGGGGCAGCACTGGCCGCCACCGGCATCGCCCGCGAGGAAATCTTCGTGACCACCAAGCTCCGCAACGGCGAGCAGGGCAGGGCCCAGGAGGCATTCCAGAACAGCCGCAAGGCCCTTGGCCTCGACTTCGTCGACCTCTACCTCATCCACTGGCCCGTCCCGTCGCAGGGGCTGTTCGTCCAGGCATGGAAGGAGATGGAGCGGCTGTACGAGAACAAGGAAATCCGCGCCATCGGCGTCTCCAACTTCCTCTCGGACCACCTGGACACCCTGCTGGAGTCCGCGGAAACCGTCCCGGCCGTCAACCAGATCGAACTGCACCCCAGCTACCAGCAGGCAGACCTGGCCGCCAAGTGCCGCGGCCTGGGCATTGCCGTCGAGGCATACAGCCCGCTGGGACAGGGCGGGGACCTCAACGGAAACGCCGTCACCGAAATCGCCGCTGCGCACAACGCCAGCACCGCGCAGGTGGTGCTGGCATGGCACCTTGCCAACGGAAACATCGTCATTCCCAAGTCGGCCAATCCTGACCGCATCCGCGAGAACTTCGGGGCGTCGTCCCTGACGCTGTCCCAGGACGAACTGGCCGCCATCACGGCACTGGAGTCCGGTGCCCGCATTGGTTCCGATCCCGCCGTCGCCTCCTTTACCCAGATGTAGGGACCGGCAGGTTCAACCATTCCCTGCAGGCTCCCCCATCGAAAGGAAATTCCATGCAGTACACCCATCTGGGCCGCTCCGGCCTGAAAGTTTCCCGCCTCTGCCTGGGCACCATGAATTTTGGGCCGCAAACGGAGGAAGCGGACGCCCACAGCATCATGGACTCCGCCCACGAGGCCGGCATCAACTTCTTCGACACTGCCAACGTGTACGGTGGCGTGGACCACCGCGGCTGGACCGAGGAAATCATCGGGCGCTGGTTTGCGAAGGGTGGCGAGCGCCGCGAGCACACCGTCCTGGCCACCAAGCTCTATGGCACCATGACGGACCGGCCGAACGAGTCAAAGCTGTCCGCGCTGAACATCCGCAGGGCCCTCGATGCAAGCCTTAAGCGCCTGCAGACCGACTACATCGATGTGTACCAGTTCCACCACATCGACCGCGACACCCCGTGGGACGAAATCTGGCAGGCCATCGAGGTTGCCGTGCAGCAGGGGAAGATCCTGTACTCGGGCAGCAGCAACTTTGCCGGCTGGCATATTGCCCAGGCCCAGGAAGCCGCCCGCCGCCGGAACTACACGGGCCTGGTCAGCGAGCAGTCCATCTACAACCTGTTCCGCCGCGAGCTCGAACTTGAGGTCATCCCGGCAGCGCAGCAGTACGGCCTGGGCCTGATCCCCTGGTCACCGCTGCAGGGCGGGCTGCTGGGCGGCGTGCTGAAGAAGGAACGCGAGGGCGTGCGGCGCACCGAAGGACGGGCCGCCGAAACGCTGAAGAAGCACCAGGACCAGATCCGCCAGTACGAGGACTTTGCGGACGAGCTGGGCCACGAACCCGGCGATGTCGCCCTGGCGTGGCTCCTGCACCAACCCGCGGTAACCGCTCCGATCGTGGGCCCCCGCACCCAGGAACAGCTGGATGCCGCCATCCGCGCCCTGGACGTCTCGCTCGACGAAGACGCCCTCAAGCGCTTGGACGACATCTTCCCGGGGCACCGCACGGCACCGGAAGACTACGCGTGGTAACCCCGCTTGGGGCCGATACCGTGGCGCAACGGAACATCCTCTTCATCGGCGGCACCGGGGTCATCAGCGCGGCGGCGGCAGAACGCGCCGTCGCGCTGGGCCACCGGCTCACCATCCTGAACCGTGGCCAGTCCACCCGGCCCATCCCGGAGGGCACGGAGGTGCTGCACGCCGACGTTCGGGATGCAGCAGCCGTGCGGGAGGCGCTGGGCAACAGGGAGTTCGACGCCGTCGCGGACTTCATCTCCTACACCCCGGACCAGGCGCAAACCAGCATGGAGTTGTTCCGGAAGCGGACCGGGCAGTACGTCTTCATCAGCTCCGCCTCCGCGTACCAGAAGCCGCCCACGCGGCTGCCCATCCGCGAGTCAACGCCGTTGAAGAACCCCTTCTGGCAGTACTCCCGGAACAAGATCGCGTGCGAGGAACTGCTCTTCCGGGCCTACCGGGAGGATGACTTTCCCCTGACGGTTATCCGGCCGTCGCACACCTACGACCGCACCAAGATCGCCATGGTGGGCGGCTGGACGGACATCCACCGCATGCGCAACGGCCTTCCGGTCATGGTCCACGGTGACGGTACCTCCTTGTGGACCCTTACGCACAGCAAGGACTTCGCCAAGGCTTTCGTCGGACTGCTCGGAAGGCCGCAGGCGGTGGGTGAGAGCTACACCATCACCTCGGATGAGTACCTGCCCTGGAACCAGATCTACCAGCTGTTCGCCCGGGCAGCAGGGGTCCGGGAACCGGAACTGGTGCATGTGGCGTCCGAAACCATCGCCGCCCATGACGAGGAACTGGGTTCCAACCTCCTGGGCGACCGCTCCCACTCGGTGGTCTTTGACAACGCCAAGATCAAATCGCTGGTCCCGGACTTCACGGCCACCATCCCTTTCGCGGACGGCGCCCGGGAGATCGTTCAGTGGTACGACAGCCACCCGGAACTGCAGCAGGTGAACGAGGCCTACATGCAGCTCTCCGACAAGCTGACCGGCTGGGCACGCCAGGGAGCCTGAGCCCACGTCCACCGTCAACTGCCCTGCCTCCGTCCGGAGGCAGGGCAGTTGCGCAGGGGCGGCTGTGCTACATTTCGGCGCATGACTTCGCCCCCTACCAGCCAGCCCGACGACGGGCATCCCGCCGACGGGCCTGTCGCGGCAGCCATCGGACTCCTGGCGAAGCAGGGCTTCGATGCAACGTCCGTCGAGGAGCTCGCCGAGGCCTCGGGAATGAGCCGCAGCACGTTCTTCCGCAGGTTCGGGTCCAAGGAGGACGTGGTCTTTGCAGACCATGAGCGGATCCTGCGCCAGGTCAATGACCGGCTGTCCGAATCAAGGCTTGAGCCGCCCGCCGCCGTTGCGGACGCCGCCATGCTGGTCTTTGAGCACCACCTGCGGAACCCGGCAACGTCCCGCGCCCGGTACGGACTCCTGCAGGCAGTCCCGGCCCTCCGCGACCGGGAGCTGGTCACCTCCCACCGGTACGAGCGGGCATTCCTCCAGTTCCTCAATGACACGCTGCCCGGAAAGGGCCGGCACGAGTACAAGGCCGTCGCCTTCGCCGCGGCCGTGGTGGCCGTGCACAACGCCTTCCTCCGCCAGTGGCTGCGCACCACACCCAAGGCCGGGGACACCGCTGCGGCAGATCGGAAAAGGGCAGCCGCCCTGGCCGCCGAGCTCCAGTCCCTGGCGGAAACGTTCCGGCCTGCGCTCCTCGGTTCCCCAGCCCCCTCCCAACCGGCCCCGACCGTCGTCGTGACCGTCCTTCCCGGCACCGCCGACCGGGAAGCCATCGCCCAGGCGGTCAGGGACGCCCTCCCCTGGGAACATTCCTAGCCAGCCGCCCACTTTTGGAACGCAGTTTCTTGACGTGGAACTGCGTTTCATTGCATTCTTAGTTGGTGTGGTGCAAGCCACACAGTTCCGGCAGCCCCCGCCGCTGATTCAAAAGGATGCAGATACATGACGACGACGTCCCCCACCCGAGTGCCCGCCCGCACCGAAAGTCCCACCAGCTTTCCTGCCGGCACCGTGGAGCCGGACTACCTCCTCACTGAGGCGCTGGGCACGGACCCGGCCTCCGTCCTGGCAGGCATCGGTGCCGAGGACCGGGCGTACTGGGACCGCGCCCGCAACTTTGTCCAGGATGAGGTCCTCCCCGTCATCGATGGCTACTGGGAACGCGGCGAGTACCCCCTGCACCTCCTCCGCCGCCTCGGCGAACTGGACCTCCTGCGCGACGGCATAGCGGTGGAGGGCTATGCACCCATGAGCAGCATGGCCGCCGGCCTGGTGAACATGGAGATCAGCCGGGGTGACGGCTCCGTGGCAACGATGATCGCGGTCCAGGGCGGCCTGGCCCTGCGGTCCGTCGCGGAATGCGGCTCCCCGGAGCAGAAGGAGCGCTGGCTCCCGGAAATCGCCGGCGGCGCCGAATACGCCGCCTTCGCCCTTACCGAGCCCACCCACGGCTCCGACTCCGTCGCGCTCGAGACCACGGCCACCCGCACCGACGGCGGCTTCCTGCTCAACGGCGAAAAGAAGTGGATTGGCAACGGATCCGTGGGCGGCGTCAGCATCGTGTGGGCCCGGGGCGAGGACAGCCAGGTCCACGGCTACCTGGTTCCGCAGGATTCCCCCGGCTACACCGCCACCAAAATCGAAGGCAAGCTGGCCCTCCGCGCCATCTGGCAGGCCCACATCCGGCTGGAAGACGTCTTCGTCCCCGACGAAAATGTCCTGCCGGGCGCCCGAACCTTCAAGGACACAGCCCGTGTCCTGTTGGCGACCCGGCTGGGCGTTGCCTGGTCCGCCGTCGGGCATGCCACCGCCTGCTACGAAACGGCCGTCCAGTACGCCAAGCAGCGCAAGCAGTTCGGCCGGCCCCTGGCCGCCTCCCAGATCGTGCAGGAACGGCTGGCCCGGATGCTCAGCGAACTGGCCACCATGCAGCTGATGGTGGTGCAGATGACCCGGCTCGATGAAGCCGGGGCGCTCACCCCTGAGCAGGCGTCCCTGGCAAAGTACACCTGCACCCGAACTGCCCGCGGCATCGCTTCGAACGCACGTGACCTGCTCGGCGGCAACGGCATCCTGCTGGAAAACCGCGTGGCCCGGCATCTCGCCGATATTGAAGCCATCCACACCTACGAAGGCACCGAAACCATGCAGGCCCTCATCATCGGCCGCGGCATCACCGGTACCTCCGCCTTCGCGTAACTCCGCCCAACACCTCCGAAAGGAACGTTCTTGAACCAGAACGCCAACATCCCCGTCATCCTGGGCGGCGCCCGCACCCCGTTCGGCAAGTTCCGCGGCGGCCTCACCCCCTTCTCCTCCAGCGACCTCGGCGCCCACGCAATCCGGGCCGCCCTGGAACGGACCGGAGTGGCGCCGGAGCAGATCGGTGCCGTCATCGTGGGGCAGGTGATCCAGGCCGGCGCCGGCCAGGGCCCCGCCCGGCAGGCCAGCCTGGCCGCGGGAATCGGCTGGGACGTCCCCACCATCACCATCAACAAGCTTTGCCTGTCGGGTCTGACGGCCGTCATCGACGCCGCCAGGATGATCCGCACCGGGGAAGCGGACTTCATTGTCGCCGCAGGCCAGGAGTCCATGACCAATGCACCACACCTGGTACCGGGGCTCCGTGCGGGCGTGGTCATCGGTGACGCCCCAATGCTGGACTCCCTCAACCACGACGGGCTGCAGGACCCGGTGAGCAAGAAGCTCATGGGTGAGGCCACCGACGCCGGAAACGCCGAACGCGGCATCACGCGCGAAGAGCAGGACGCCGTCGCGGCCCGCTCCCACCAGCGTGCCGAGGCCGCCCGCGCCGCCGGGATCATGGCGGAGGAGATCGCGCCGATCGAGATACCGCAGCGCAAGGGACCCGCCGTGACCCTTGAGCACGACGAGGGCATCCGTCCGGACACCACAGCGGAATCCCTGGCCCAGCTCCGCCCGGCGTTCTCCAAGGCGGAGACCGCCACCATTACCGCTGGTTCGTCGTCGCCCCTGTCCGATGGCGCGGCCGCCCTGGTCATCGCCAACAAGGCGGCAGCCGAAGCCGCAGGCCTGGAATGGATCGCCGAGATCGGCGCCCACGGCCAGACCGCCGGACCTGACGGATCCCTGCACTCCCAGCCCGCCCGGGCCATCGAGCGCGCGCTCAAGCTCCAGGGACTCACCGCCCAGGAACTGGACCTGGTGGAAATCAACGAAGCGTTCGCCTCCGTCCTCATCCAGTCCGCCAACGACCTCGGCATTGAAACTGAGGCCGTGAACACCGAAGGTGGTGCCATCGCCCTGGGCCACCCGGTGGGAGCGTCGGGGGCACGCCTGGTACTGCACCAGGCGCTGGCCCTGAAGCGCCGCGGTGGCGGCACCGGCGTCGTGGCCCTCTGTGGCGGCGGCGGCCAGGGCGACGCCCTGATCCTCTCAGCATGACCCACCCCAACGAAGAAGCAGGCCATGACCAACACCAACTCCGCTGACGGCTTCGCCACCATCTCGGTGGCAGCCGTGCTGGCTGAATCAGCCAAAAGGACTCCGGACAACATCGCGCTGGTAGTGGGCGAGGACCAGGTCAGCTACAGCGACCTGTGGCGCCAAACGCGTGCCTATGCCGGCGCACTGCGGGCGCGTGGGATCGGCCCGGGAGACGCCGTCGCCGTCCTGATCCCCAACGTTCCGGACTTCGCCCGGGTGTACTACGCCATCCTGTCGCTAGGTGCCATTGTTGTGCCCGTGCATGCCCTGCTCAAGGCCCGCGAAATCGAGTACGTCCTGCAGGACAGCGGCGCCAAACTGCTGATCTGCGCCGCACCGCTGCTGGGCGAGGGCGCGGCGGGTGCCACGGCCAGCGGAATCGACGTGCTGACCGTGATGGCTTCCGACGACGGCGGGTTCCACCGACTGGAAGCGGAAGCTGCGGCGGCAGAACCGATCCAGACGTACGAACCGTGCCGCCCCTCGGACACGGCCACCATCCTTTACACGTCAGGCACCACCGGCAAACCGAAAGGCGCGCTCGGCACCCACTTTGCCTTGGTGGAACAGACCAGCACCCTGCTGACCAGCGTGATGGATTTCCGGCCCGGCGACGTCCTGTTCGGCGGGCTGCCGCTCTTCCACACCTTCGGCCAGACCGTGGTCCTCAACACGGGGCTGCGCGCCGGCGCCACCATCGTCCTGATGCCGCGGTTCACGGGCCCGGACGCCCTGAAGCTGCTGGCCAAGCACAACGTCAACATCTTCATCGGCGTGCCCACCATGTACGTGGCGCTCCTGGAAGCCGCCAAGACCATACCCGATCGGCCCGCTGCCCTGCGGTACGGCATCTCCGGCGGCGCGGCCCTTCCGCTGGCCGTCCTGGACAAGTTCCGCGACGTCTACGGCGTGGAGATCCACGAAGGCTATGGCCTGACGGAGACCTCGCCGGTGGCCGCCTTCAACCACGTGGGCACGACACCCCGGCCGGGCACCATCGGGGTCCCGATCTGGGGCGTTGACATCGAGATCGCCCGGCCCGAGGTGGTGGACAGCATTGAGCTGCTTCCCAACGGCGAATTGGGCGAGCTGGTCATCCGCGGCCACCTGCTGATGAAGGGCTACCTCAACCGGCCAGAGGCTACCGCGGAGGCCGTGGTGGACGGCTGGTTCCGCAGCGGGGACCTCGGGACGAAGGACGACGACGGCTACCTCACCATCGTGGACCGCAAGAAGGACATGATCATCCGGAACGGCTACAACGTCTACCCGCGTGAAGTGGAGGAAATCCTCCTGACCCACCCCGCCGTCGTCAGCGCCGCCGTCTATGGGATTCCGGATGACGTCCACGGGCAGGAAATCGCGGCAGCCATCGTGCTGGACGCCGGAGCCAGCGTGACCGAATCCGAGTTGATCGACTTTGCCAGCGCGCAGCTGGCCGCCTACAAGTACCCGCGGGTGGTCCGGATCCTCTCCGAGCTCCCCCTGGGACCCAGCGGAAAGATCCTCAAGCGGAAATTGGCGGAAGACCCTGCATAGGGTTCGTTTGGACTAAAAAACTTGGCGAAGCCGGGCGTCACGCCCTGAGTCAGCCTGCGTCAGAGGGCCTGCTGCAACCGCAGCGGGTCCTCTTTCGTTCTACAACGTTCTAAATACCCTCTCTGAGCTAGGAAAACAAGGCTTCCCTTGCCCCCACCCCACCGCTAGATTGCTGGGGAAGCGTTTTCCGGTCTCAAAATTGAAAGGATTCACTGATGAATCCCCGCATCCTTCCCCTTCGCCTGCTCTCCGTTGGCGCAGCCGGCCTGGCACTGACGCTGAGCTGTCTCGCGGCCCCGGCCTCCGCCGTCGGACCCTCCCCCAAGCCCGGGAATCCGGGCATTCAACTGGACCACCTGGACCGTGGCCTGGTGGCCGCCGCCACCTCCGAGGGCGTGTTCCTCAGCTGGCGGTTGCTGGGCAACGAGGCAACCGGCTCCTCCCCCACCGGCTTAACCGGCACCGACTTCAACGTCTATCGGGACGGCCAAAAACTGGCAACCGTCACGGACAGCACCAACTTCCTGGACCGGGTTGGAACCGCAGGATCGGTCTACCAGGTGCGGGCCGTTGTCGCGGGAGTTGAGGTTGACCGGAGCGCCGGCGCCACACCGTGGGGCAGCAACTTCAAGGACATCCCGCTCAGGAAGCCGGCCGACGGAGTCACCCCGGCCGGCCAGGCCTTCACCTACTCCGCCAACGACACCTCGGTGGGGGACGTGGACGGCGACGGGCAGTATGAGTTCATCGTCAAATGGGATCCGAACAACTCCAAGGACGTCTCGCAGGTGGGCTACACGGGCAACACCTACGTCGATACCTACAAGGCGGACGGCACGCTCCTCAGCCGGATCGACCTGGGCGTCAACATCCGGTCGGGGGCCCACTACACGCAGATGCTGGTCAACGACTTCGACGGCGACGGCCGGGCGGAGATGATGATGAAGACAGCCCCGGGGACCAAGAGCACCAGCTTCAACGCGGACGGCAGCATAGCGGCCAGCTCGTTCATCTCCCTGCTCCAGTCCGATATCGACGCCGGATACTCCAACACTGATGACTACCGCATGAGCGCGGCGGATTACTACCAGCACATGGTAAAAACCTTCCGGGGCTGGACCGAGCACCCGGAGGTCAAGGCGGGCCGCTGGCCGGCCACCCTGGAGGAAGCTTTCGGTATCGCCCCGCAGTACAAGTACCCGCTCTCCCAGGCTGATGCGGAAAAGCTCACCGACTACTTCATGGACGTCTATGCCCCGTCCCGCAGTGCACGCAACAACCTGCGTGCATTCGAGGGCTTCATCGTGTCGGGACCGGAGTACCTGACGGTGTTCGAGGGCGCCACGGGCAAGGAACTGAAGACCGTGGCCTACACCCCGGGGCGGACGGACGACGGCCTGATGTGGGGCGACTACGCCATGGCGCGGATAGAGCCGGGGAACCGCGTGGACCGGTTCCTGGCCGGCGTCGCCTACCTGGACGGCCGGAAGCCGGCGGCGGTCTTCGCCCGCGGCTACTACACCCGCACCACACTGGCCACCTACACCTGGGACGGGACCAATCTCTCGCCCGTCTGGAACGTGGACTCGGGCTGGACACCTATGAGCAACCCGTTCAACGACTCACCGCACGGCCGGGACGGCACGGACCCCACCTACGGCAAGCTCACCACGCAGGGTTTCCACTCCCTGAGTGCGTCCGACGTAGACGGTGACGGCAAGCAGGAGATCGTCTACGGGTCCGCGACGCTCGACGACGACGGCTCGGTTTTGTACACGTCGTTCGACACCCTGCCGGTGGGCAGCGCCGCTCCCGGCGAAGAGGCGCGGCTGGGCCACGGAGACGCCATGCATGTGGCCGACATCGACCCCAACCGGCCGGGAAAGGAAATCTTTACCGTCCACGAAGGAGCGGCATATGCCCCATACGGCTACGCCATGCGGGATGCCGCCACGGGTGAGGTTCTGTTCGGCGCGTACTCCGGCAAGGACACCGGCCGCGGCATGATCGGCGATGTGGATCCGGAAGTTCCCGGCATTGAGAACTGGGCCATCGGCATGCAGTCTGCGGACGGCCGCAAACTTTCCAGCAGCGCACCCGGCACCAACATGAGCATCAAGTGGGCCGCAGACATGACCACGCAGATAATCAACGGCTCGGGCGACCAGACCCCCACTATCGATGACTGGAAGCGCGGACGGCTGCTCACCGCCGACGGCACCCGGACCAACAACAGCACCAAGGGCACTCCCGGCCTGGTGGCCGATATCCTGGGAGACTGGCGGGAGGAAATGGTGGTCCGCACGGCAGACAGCTCCGCCCTCCGCATCTACCTCAGCACCGAAGTAACCAACCACAAGCTCTACACGCTGATGCACGATCCGCAGTACCGGGCCGAGGTTGCCAGGCAGAACACCGCGTACAACCAGCCCGCTTACACCGACTTCTACTTCGCTTCCGACATGAAGTTTGGCAGCGTCCCGCTGCGTGCTGCCTGGCTTCCGGGGAGCATCAAGGCCCTGCAGGACATCCTGACGGACCTGAGGGACTCGGGGGACGTTTCCGGACCGGTGGCCAGCCAGCTTGCCGCAAGCATCCAGCAGGCGGCAAAGGTGGTCCAGGACGGCGACACGGCTAAGGCGGGGCAGGTGGTGCAGCGGTTTGTTGACTTCCTTGCCCAGCAGAAGAAGCCGGATGCGGTGTCAAGTACGGCCCGCGTGGCGCTGGAGTACAACGCAGG
Source organism: Arthrobacter sedimenti (assembly GCF_042652025.1). Classification (NCBI taxonomy): domain Bacteria; kingdom Bacillati; phylum Actinomycetota; class Actinomycetes; order Micrococcales; family Micrococcaceae; genus Arthrobacter; species Arthrobacter sedimenti. Next base: position 40,929 of record NZ_JBHSDQ010000012.1, read on the forward strand.
CAATATCCTCCGGGCATTCTCGAATAGCGGGCAGTGAGAGCCGGGACGGGCGATAGAGGGGAGACTGATGGCATGACACTTGCACCGCTCATCGAGCTCAATGACGGCAACAGGATCCCGCAGCTGGGGCTTGGCACCTGGCCGCTGGACGACGAACAGGTGGCGGCCGCCGTCGTACACGCCGTGGAAGCCGGGTACCGGCACATCGATACCGCCGTGAAGTACGGCAACGAACGGGGTGTTGGCAACGGCATCCGTGCCAGCGGCGTGGACCGCAGCGAGCTGTTCATCACCACCAAGCTGGACGGCGAATTCCAGGGCCACGACCGCGCCGTGGCTGGCCTGGAGGGATCGCTGAAGCGCCTGGGGCTCGATTATGTGGATCTGCTGCTGATCCACTGGCCGCTCCCCGGCCGGCACCAGTACATTTCCACCTGGCAGACGTTTGAACGGCTGCAAGCCGAGGGGAAGGTCCGGTCCATCGGGGTGTCCAACTTCAAGCCCGCCCACCTTGAGCGGCTGATGGCGGAGACCGATGTGGTGCCGGCGGTGAACCAAATCCAGCTCAGCCCTGCAATCACCCGGACCGCGGAGCGCGAGTTCCATGCCGGGCATGGCATAGTTACTGAGTCCTACAGTCCTTTGGGCGGCTCGGGAGCAGGATTGCTCAGTGCCCCCGTCCTTTCCCAACTGGCTGAAAAGCACGGGAAAACGCCCGGCCAACTGGTCCTGCGGTGGCACATACAAAACGGATTGGTAACGATTCCGAAGACTGCTTCCCCGGAGCGTATGGCCGAGAACCTCGACGTGTTCGATTTCGCCCTGGATCCGCAGGATCTAGCGGAACTTTCGGTCCTGGACGAGGGTCCCGGCGCGGGCAATGACTCGGACAAGACGGGGCACTAAAGTTGCCCTGAACAGCACTTTTTTCCTAAAACGGGGTTGGCAAATAGATAGTAAGCATGATTACTATTGAGCCAGAAGGACGAAGTGCCTCCCCAACATGGAGGCCTCCTTTACTTAGGAAGAGAGCGACAAATGGGATTTATTGCATTTCTGATTCTCGGACTCATCGCCGGCGCGATTGCCAAGGCAATCCTTCCGGGACGTCAGGGTGGCGGCTGGATCATCACCATGGTGCTGGGCGTCGTAGGCGCACTGCTCGGTGGCTGGATCGGCGGCGCCCTGTTCGGCGGCGGACTGCAGGAGTTCTTCTCGCTGCAGACCTGGCTGCTGGCGATCGTTGGCTCGTTGATCGTTCTTGCGATCTACGGCATGGTCACTAAGCGCGGCGCACGCGGCTAATAACCGCGCACGCCAGGAAGCCGGCCTGGGGACACCATCCCCGGGCCGGCTTTCACTTTCTCCAGCATGGGGCACCTCTCCCCGCCAGGATTGACAACCTTCTCGCAGAGCAGGAGTTCAACGTGAAAAACAAGCTTCTTTTGGGTGTAGGCGTTGCCGTCGGCTATGTCCTCGGCTCGCGGTCAGGCCGTGCTGCTTACGACAAGCTGAAGGCCCGTGCGGCCGGCATCTGGGACAGCAAGCCGGTCCAGGACAAAGTTTCCGTAGCTACGGAGGCCATCAAGGAAAAGGCGCCTGAAGTGGCGGACCAGCTGGGCGAAGCCGCACGCAGGGCAGGGACCGTGCTTGGTTCTGCCGTGCACCGGGATGGCTCGTCCAACGGCGGCCAGTCTTCCGCAGCGGCCGGCACTTCCCCCGGCACCCCCACCGGTACCTCTACAACCAACGCGGGCAGCCTTGGCGAAGACCACATCCCCGCACACAGCACCCACCCGGAAACCACCAACCTTGGGACCTCCGATGGAAGCGGCGCAAAGTCCTGACTCCCGTTTCATTACGCGGTCGCTGCCGCGTGACATGGGACTGAGCGGGCTTTGTGCTACAACTGAATCGCCTTGCCGGCCGTCGCGATCCTTGGGGGACGCGGCGGCCGGCAGTGTTTAAACCGGTCCATTGCGGAGAGGACCGCCAGCCAGTTTCCGTGTTTATCCGTGGCTGCCCTGTTTTCCACATAGGGGTTTTGGGGTCTCTTGATTGTCGGTGGTGGCTGGCAGAGTTGGGTTATGGAGGCCATCGGGGAAGATCTTGGGAGGGCGTACGACGCCGGCAGTCGGCTGCCGCGCCCGGCCCGCCTTCACCCCGTCCCCAGTGAGGATCCTTTGACAGGTCCTTTGCAGGCATCAGCCTCAGGGCCCGGTGAGCAGGACGTATTGGACCGGCTGGCCGCACAGTTGGCAGCCTCCGCCCTGGCCGCCTCGGACCTGCTGGCAACGGCCTCTTATGTCGAGGCTGCCGATTATGCCGCCCAGGTCGAGGGCCTCGCCCGCTCCGTGGAGTACCTCCAACTCGTCTCAGCCGGGGCCGTGGACCGCACCCGCACCCAGGCCATCAACGACGCCGCCACAGCCAAAACCCGTGCAGCCCGGTCCCGCGCAGGCCGGTCCCGCGCAGGCGGGTCCACGGGCTGGATCACCGGGTGGGACGCCACCGGCTTTGAAACCCTGCGCACCGCCCCAGCAACAGCCAGCGGGACCGGTGTCGTGCGTGAGACCGACGCCAACTGGCCCGGGCCGCCCTCCACACGAGGCCTGATGCGCCCGGTGGTGGTGTCTCCGGCCGATGACGGGTGCCGGAACACCGCAGAGTTCCTCCGCCTGCGCCTGCAAATCCCCATCCGCGAAGCCCGGCGCCGCCTCGCCCTCGCCCAGCACGTCCTGCCCGTCACCACCATCACCGGCGAACCACTCCCGCCAACCCGGCCACACCTCGCCGCCGCCCTCACCCCCGCCACTGAACTCCACGCCAGCACCGAGGCCGGCGCCTGGCCCGGGCCGGCTCAGGGACCTGCGGTGTCCTCGCACGCCGCGACCATCATCACCGCCACCCTGGACCGGCTCCAACACCACACCACACAAGAAACCCTCGACACGATCGAGCACCACCTCACTACCGCCGCCACCAGCTGCGACCCCGACTTCCTCACCCGCCTGGCCCAACGCTGGACCGACACCATCGACGCCGACGGCACCGAACCCACCGAAGAAGCCCTCCGCCACACCCAAGGCGCCTTCATCCGCAAACCCCGGCACGGCCTGCACCGTGTCGAAATCTTCGCCACCGGCGACCAATACGAACACCTCCTCACCGTCATGAACACCGCCACCAACCCCCACACCACCACCCCCAACACCGAAACCGGAACCGGCACCGGCACCGGCAGCGAAGGCAGCACGTTGGCAGGCAGCGCAACGGCAGGCGATGCCAGGGGGCACATCGCCCTGCCGGACCTGGACCGGCGCACCCGCGCCCAAAAACAACTCGACGGCCTCGTCACCGCCGCCAAAGCCGCCCTCACCACCAACACCCTGCCCACCACCGGCGGCAACCGACCCCAAATCATCGCCACCATCAACTACCAAGACCTCTTCCCCCACACCACCGGCACCAAAGCCGACACAGCGGCATCCGCAGGAACCGGGACATCCGCAGGAATCGGGACCGGGCCCGGTTCCTTTGCCTTCACCGGGCCCGTCGCCGCCGCCACCCTGCGCAAAACCGCCTGCGACGCCGACATCATCCCCGCCCTCCTGGGCACCAACGGCGAAATCCTCGACCTCGGCCGCAAAACCCGCCTCTTCACCCCCGCCCAACGCCTCGCCCTCACCGCCCGCGACCAAGGCTGCGCCTTCCCCAACTGCACCATCCCCGCCCCCTGGTGCGAAGCCCACCACATCACCTACTGGTCACAAGGCGGACCCACCACCACCAACAACGGCGCCCTGCTCTGCAGCCACCACCACCACCTCATCCACAAAGAACAATGGAAAATCACCACCACCCACGGCACACCAACCTTCATCCCCCCACCCCACCTCGACCCCAACCAAACACCCCAACAAAACCACTACTTCAAACCACCCCCACCACCCCACCCACGGGAATGACGAGGGCTGATTCGGCGTGTGGGCACCGTGTTGTGAACGTCCAAGCCACCCAGCGAGGCAAAGCGCTACCGAAGCAGGCTACTTACCCACGTTCTTCGCCACCAGGCGCCCTATGACCACTGTCCCATCAAGCTCCTCCGAACGAACCGTCCGTACGGCGAACCCGGCCGCTGCCAAGATCTCGGAGGTGCCCGCCGCCTGCCGCTCACTGGTTTCGATGAGCAGATGCCCCTCCGAAGCCAGCCACTGAGTCCCACCAACAGCAATCCGGCGGTGAAAGTCCAGGCCATCAGGACCGCCGTCGAGTGAAACCGCGGGTTCGTAAAGGCGTGCTTCCGGCGGCATGGTCCGGATGGCTTCTGTGGGTACGTATGGAGCATTTACAGTCAGCACTCGCACCCGGCCATGCAGTGCAGGCGGAAGAGCCTCGAAGAGATCACCCGCATGGACGTGGCCGCCAAGAGGTTCAAGATTCGCATGGGCACACCGTACGGCCGTGGGCTCAATATCTGCCGCATGCAAATCCACCCGCGGCGCCTGGCGAAGGACGGCCACCCCCACGGCACCCGAACCACAGCAGAGGTCCACCACAACCGGGGGCGCCGCCAAGGCGTCGTTCCGCAGCAATGCCACGGCCTCGGCGACCAACAGTTCCGTGCGGCGCCGCGGCACAAAGACGCCAGGCTCAACCAGGACCCGACCGCCGGCGAACTCTGCCCAGCCCAGGATGTGTTCGAGGGGAACACCCTCCATGCGGCGCCGGACGTTCCGCTGGAGTTCCGTGGGGCTACAGGTTTCAGCCAACAGGAGCCGGGCTTCATCTTCGGCGAAAACACAGCCGGCAGACCGCAACAGGGAGACGATACGCTCGTAGGCCGGCCATCCGGGTTGGCCGTGAACCGCCTGTGATCCAGAAGGCAGCAAAGCTGCGCCTTTCGGTGAGCCGACGGGCACCCCCACGGTCGCTAGGCCCAACTCTCGGAACGGCGCGGCGAGGGAGAACCCGATACTGATAGAGCCGAAATTGCACCCACCGCCTTCTGCCGTTGCCGGAAATCCCATGCTAATCGGCGGCCCGGCGCTCCGGAATAGCAGCAGCTGTTGGCAGGATGGGAACATGACCACCGGCGCAGCCAACAACAACGCAGCCAGCAACCTTCTTTGGATCGGCACCTACACCCCCGACGGCGGCGGCCGGGCCCAAGGCATTGGCGCTGTCCGCGCGCACCAGGACGGAAGCCTCGAATGGTTGGGAACAGCAGTCGAGGCCCAGTCGCCGTCGTTCGTGGCCGTCCACCCCGCACTGCCCGTCGTGTACGCGGCCGCCGAGCAGCGCAAGAAGGTCCAGGCATACCGGCGCCTGCGGGACTGTGGCCTGAAAGTCCATAAAGAAGCACAGCCTGCGGGCGAGGCCACCTGCCACGTTGCCGTCGACCCGGGCGGCCGCTTTGTCACCGCCACGTGCTGGGGTGACGGGCAGGTCCTCCTCTACGAGTTGGACGCCGACGGCGGGATGACCGGAAGGTTTCCCGCCGCACCGTCGGTTGATCCCCACGGCAGCCTTTCTCCCGGCAGCCCGCGGCAAAGCCGTGCCCACGCCAGCCTGATGCTCAGCGACGGCCGCGTCATGACCACAGACCTGGGCCACGACACCCTGCGCATCTGGAACTACGAGCCGGGAACCGGATTGGTAGCCGACCACGAGGTTGTCCTCCCCCACGGCAGCGGCCCGCGGCACATGGTGGAGCATCCATCCGGCAGCGTCGTCATCGTGTCTGAATACTCAGTGGAGGTCTTCGTGGTGCGCCCCGAAGCTGGCACCTACGAGCTGGTCTTCCGCGGACCCGCAACGGCGGGCGGAAGCCAGGAGGGCGACTCCGCCGCCGAAATCTGCCTTGGCCCGCAGGGAAACTTTGCCTACGCCGGCGTCAGGGGCTCGAACATCATCAGCGTCCTGGAGGTGGCAGCGGGCGGTACCGAACTGATCCCCGTCAAGGACATCCACAGCGGCGGGGACTGGCCGCGGCACCACCTGGTCCGGGGAAACCTGCTGCACGTGGCCCACGAACGGTCGGACAACATCGCCACATTCGAGCTGGACCCTGTAACGGGCCTCCCAGGCCCGCTGCTGCATAACCTGCCCACCCCATCACCCACGGCCCTGGTGCCCGCAGTTATGCCTGCGACCGCAGGCTAGAACGTCGGCTGCTCCACCGCGACGGACCTTTCCTAAACACTGGAGTAATCCAGTGCAAGCGCTTACAGTTGTGACTTGGTTCACAGGACAGCATGCTGTCCTTCGAACTCTCCTGCCGCATCCCCATGTCAACGGCAAGCCTGTACAGCAGCGCTGCTTCCCAGGAAGGTCTCACCCTTGTTATTCCGCACCCCTCCCGGCGCGCCCCCACGCGCCCAACTGCCGGCAAAGCCCGCTGGAACACAACCCGCCCCCGGCCGGCGAACCCGCGGCCGTACCGCCGCCGTCCGATCGGCAGCCGGCCTCCTGGCAGCCGCCGTCGCCTTTTCCACTGCAGTCCTCCCGGCCCAGGCCGCACCAGGTCCGGACGGCCCCGGCCCCAATACCCCCGGCTCCAACGGTTCCAACGGCTCCAACAGCGCCGGCACAAAAAGCAACGGGTCCGCCTCCGCCCAGCACTCGCTCCGCGGGCCGGTGACCGACGAAAACTTCTACTTCGTCATGGCGGACAGGTTCAGCAACGGCAGCACCGCCAACGACCAGGGTGGCCTGGGCCCCGATCCCATGGTGTCCGGCTTCGACCCCACTAAGAAGGGCTTCTACAACGGCGGGGACCTGGCCGGCCTGCGCAGCAAGATCGACTACATCCAGGGCCTGGGCACCACGTCCATCTGGCTCACCCCCAGCTTCAAGAACAAGGCCGTCCAGCCGGAGGACAAATCCGCCGGCTACCACGGCTACTGGGTTACCGACTTCACCCAGATCGATCCGCACCTCGGCACGAATGACGAACTCAAGGGCCTCATTGACGAGGCCCATGCCCGCGGCATGAAGGTGTACTTCGACATCATCACCAACCACACCGCGGATGTCATCGGCTACCAGGAAGGCGACCGCAAGGGCTACGTGTCCAAGGACGCCGTTCCCTACGAGACGGCCTCGGGCGAAGCGCTCGACGACCGCGATTACGCAGGCACGGGAAACTTCCCCAAGCTGGACGCGAACACCTCGTTCCCCTACAAGCCCGTCCTGGCCCCGGGCGAGGAGAACCTGAAGGTTCCGGCCTGGCTGAACGACCCCACGCTGTACCACAACCGCGGCGACACCACCTTCACCGGCGAGGACTCCATGTACGGGGACTTCTACGGCCTCGATGACCTCTTCACCGAGAACCCGAAAGTGGTGCACGGCATGGAGGACATCTACAAGTCCTGGATCGGCGACTTCGGCGTGGACGGCTTCCGCATCGACACCATGAAGCACGTTAACGACGAGTTCTGGCAGGAATTCGGCCCCAACGTCCTGAGCTACGCCAAGGAACACGGCAAGGACGATTTCTTCATGTTCGGCGAGGTCTTCGACACCAGCAAGAGCTTCACCTCGCAGTTCACCACCCGCAACAGGATGCAGGCGGTCCTGGACTTCCCCTTCCAGGACGCCGCCCGCAACTTCGCCTCCAAGAGCCAGGACGCCAAGGCGTTGCAGGCCTTCTTCGCCGGGGACGACTGGTACACCGACGCCGACTCCAACGTCTACGAGCTGCCCACCTTCCTGGGCAATCACGATATGGGCCGCATCGGCAGCTTCATCGCACAGGACAACCCTGCCGCCACCGATGCCGAGAAGGTGGCCCGGGACGAACTGGCCCACGAACTGATGTACTTCTCGCGCGGCAATCCGGTGGTCTACTACGGCGATGAACAGGGCTTCACCGGCCCAGGCGGTGACCAGGATGCGCGTCAGACCCTCTTCGCCAGCAAGGTGCCCGACTACCTTGACGACGACCTGCTGGGCACGGACGCCACCAACGCCACCGACAACTTCAACCCGGACCACCCGCTCTACGCCAAGATTAAGGAACTGGCTGCCCTCACCAAGGAGCACCCGGCGCTGCGGAACGGCGCCCACCAGCACCGCTACGCCTCCGACGGGCCCGGCATCTACGCCTTCTCCCGTACCGACGCCCAGGACCAGCGCGAATACGTGGTGGCCCTGAACAACAGCGCACAACCGCAGACGGCACAGGTCCCCACCTACATCGCCAAGCGCAGCTACACCCGCATCTATGGCCAGGGCGCAGACGAAGTGAAAACTTCCGAGGACGCCAAACTGACCGTGACCGTGCCGCCGCTCTCCGCCGTCGTCTACGAATCCTCCGGCCGGATTCCGCACTCCAAGACGGCCCCCGCCGTCAAGCTCCAACAGCCGGCCGCCGCGGCCGGTGACAATGGACGGATCAACGTAACGGCCGACGTCGACGGTACTTCGTTCTACGAGGTCACCTTTGAGGCAAGGACGGCAGGCGGCGAGTGGCAGCCGATCGGCACCGACGACACCGCCCCGTACCAGGTGTTCCACGACGTCGCGGCGCTGGACGCAGGCACCCCACTGGAGTACCGCGCCACCGTGCTGGACAATGGCGGGCATACCGCCACCACCCAGAGCCGATCTGCGAGCGTTCCCGCGCCCGTCCTGACCCTGCGTAAGCCCACCGAGGGCAGCAGCGTGGAGGGCAAGGTAGAGCTGGGCGCCACCGCCGATCCGGAGAAGTCCAGCCATGTGGTGTCCTTCGAACGCAGCGTCAACGGCGGGAACTGGACCGCACTGGGCACCGACTCGTCGTCGCCCGTGTACACCGCAAATGATGATGTCTCCGGGCTCGCCGACGGCACTACGGTCCGGTACCGCGCGGCCATGACCGGCACGGGCTTCAGCGTCACCAGCGAAACCAGGACCGTCACGGTAGGCCAGGCGCCGCAGCCCGACTCAGTGACCGTTGCCGGTTCGCTCAACCAGGCAATGGGGTGCAGCTCGCAATGGGACCCCGCCTGCGCGCAGGCGAAGATGGTGCTGGACCCGGCGGACCGGATCTGGCGGCTGACCGTGGACCTGCCGGCCGGAAAGTATGAGTACAAAGCCGCGCTCAATGGCGGCTGGGACGAAAACTACGGCGCGGACGGCCAGTTCAACGGGCAGAACATCGTGCTGGACCATCCCGGCGGTCGGGTCACCTTCCGCTATGACAACAGCACGCATGTACTCAGCGCCGTGTACGCCTCCCAGCAACCGGGTGCCGTGGCAGCGGCCGGAAGCATGGACAGCGAGCTGGGGTGCGCCTCGGACTGGGAGCCGTCCTGCACCCAGGCGCAGCTGGTGCTGGACCCTGCGGACCTCGTCTGGAAACTGACCGTGCCTGACCTGCCGGCGGGAAGCTACGAGTTCAAGGCCGCGCTGAACAAGTCATGGGATGTGAGCTACGGGGCCGGCGGGGCATCCCCGGGCGCCAACATTGCCTTTAAGCACGACGGCGGTCCTGTCACCTTCCGGTACGACCACTTCACCCACGTGATGACCACGGGCTAGGTTCATCCCGGAACAAACACCGTGGCGCCGCCGCTTCCAGGAGCGGCGGCGCCACGGTGTTTTCGTGTCCGCTTAGGGGCCGGTGCAGGTTATTGGCGGTGCATCGCTCCCTCGACCGCCGCGAGCAGTGAATTGAACCGCCTGTTGCCAGGAAGGTCATCGAGGTAAACGGGCCTTCCGTCCGGACCGCCCAGCGGAACCTGCCAGTTGGGATACAGTTCCTCCGTGGTGCCCGGCTGGTTCTGGACGCGCCGCTCCCCCACCGCATCCACCAGGGCCACCCCGAGCAGAACCGACGGTGCCTGGGCGAGCAGGAGGTGCAGCGCCTCGATGGTGTGTTCCTCGGTCTCCTGCCCGGACCCACCGGACGCAGGGACCTCGGAAAGGTAACCGCGCTCCCGCAGCAGGGCGAACGTCTTCTCCAGGGAGGCGTTGTGCTCCGCGCGCTCTTCGGACTCGGAGCGTTCCAGCAGTCCCAGCCTGCTCCGCAGCCCCACGTGGTCCCCGGCAAGGTAGCCGGCGGTGGGCGGGAGATCGTGGGTGTTAACGCTGGCCAGCGCCTGCGTGCGGTACTTTTCCGGCGCAAGGGGCGAATCGCCGTCGTACTCAAACCACAGGATGGACGTGCCCAGGATGCCGCGGGCCGCGAGGTAGTCACGCACCCACGGCTCGAAGGTGCCCAGGTCCTCGCCGATCACCACGGCACCGGCCCGGTGTGCCTCGAGCGCGAGGATGCCGATCAGCGCCTCGTGGTCGTAGCGGACATAGGCACCGTCCCCCGGGGCGTTCCCCATGGGAATCCACCACAACCGGAACAGGCCCAGGATGTGGTCCACCCGGATGCCGCCGGCATGCCGGAGCACGTTGGCCAGCATATTGCGGAACGGCAGGTAGCCGGCCTCCGCCAGCCGGGCCGGGTGCCACGGCGGCTGACCCCAGTCCTGGCCCTGCTGGTTGTACATGTCCGGCGGGGCGCCCACGCTGGTGTTCGGGGCCAGTACGCCGCGCAGCGTCCAGGCATCGGCGCTGCTGTGGTCCACGCCGACGGCGAGGTCGTGCACCACGCCAAGCCGCATCCCGGACCGCAGCGCGGTGCGCTGTGCGTTCTCCAACTGCTCATCGCAGATCCATTGCAGCCAACGGTGGAACCCTATACGGTCCGCCAGCTTCTCCCGGAGCGCCTCCGCCTCCGGTGTTCCGATGGCATACGCCGGGTCCTTCCAGAGCGGGTCGCCCGGCGGGAGGTCCTCCCGGATGGCTGACCAGAGCGCAAAATCCTCCAGCCCCTTGCCGGAGAGGCGGCAAAATTCATCGAACGCGGCCTGCCGGGCCGGTGAACGGCGCGTGTGGTAGAGCATCTCCAAGGCCTGCAGCTTCGCCGCGTACACGGCATCCCGGTCCAGCCGCGCACCTTCCTTGTTCAGCACTGCCACCTCTTCGTGGAGCTTTTCCAGGGCCGCACGTTTGCGGGGCCGCAGGTACGCCAGCTCAGGAATGGCTTCGATGCGGATGTACAGCGGGTTGAAGAACCGGCGGGTGGACGGCGAATAGGGCGAGGGCTGGACGGGCGGTACGGGCTCCGCGGCATGGAGCGGGTTAACCAGGACGTAGTCAGCACCGCGAGCGCCACTGATCGCAGCCAGGTCCGCCAGGTCGGCGAAGTCTCCAATGCCCCAGGACCGTTTTGAGCGGACGGAATACAACTGGGTGGCCAGGCCCCAGCCGCGGCGCTCCTCGAGCGGCTTCGCCGTGGCCAGCCGCGCCGGCGTCACCACCAGGGTGGAAGTCGCCGTGGCGCCTTCGGACTCAGCGTGCAGTGTGTGCCAGCCCAAAGGCAGGTCCTCGGGAAGGGAGAACGTGGCACGTCCGGTGGAGACGCCGTCGACCTCCCGGGGCTGGACCCAGACATCCTGCTGGACCGCCTCCCGCTGGACCGCACCCCCCTCAAGGGTGATGGTCAGGCGGGTAGTGGCCCCGTCCCGGACGTGAACCGGAACCTGGGCGGGCTCGCCCTGCTTGATGACGACGGCGGGCGGCAGCATCCGCCGCCATGGCGCCAGTTCCGCTTCGACCAGGGCCGCCTCAATGTGCTGGTTGGTGCGGGCGTCAACGCCCAGGGCGGCCAGCACCTTGACCAACGTCGATTCTGCAACGGAGTGCGGGAGCCCGTCCCAGCCCTGGAAGGAGGTACCCACGCCGTGCGCGTCGGCCAGTTGCTGCAGCAGGTGCGGATCCACGGGTTCAGGGGCAGCGGCGGGAGGGTCGGCGGGCATAAGTGGCCGTGGTGCGTGCTGCTGGTCTGAAGCCGTCATGGGTGTCCGCCTCGTCTGTGATGGTCCCGGAACTTACAGTGCTGCTGTTGTTGTACCCGGGCAGTGACACCCCATGCACAACCGTTGGTTCAGATTATTGCAGGGCGGCGCGGAGGCGAAACCCGGGCTGCATGCAGGCGGGTCGGGACAGGTGCACCGATTTAAGGATCGAAGTGCGTGTTCACTGCGCCGTCGCTGACGCGGCCAATGATTTCACCGGCCAGGTCCCGCAGCTTCTGGTTCCGGTGGCTGGACGCCTTGGTGAGGAGGGCCATGGCTTCCTCCTGCGAACACCGGTTCTGTGCCATGATCACCCCGCACGCCATATCGATGGTGGTGCGGCTTGCCATGGCGGCCTTGAGGTCATCCGCCAGGTTCTGGGCGTCCGCGATCCGCAGCGCCAACCGCAGTGCCCTGCCGGCAAGGTCCGCGAACCCTTCAGCCCGCTGGACGACACCAGGGGTGAACACATCCGGCTCCGCCGCGAAGAAGTTCAGGGCGGCCGCCTGGTGCTCATCGAGGGCGAGCGGCACTCCCAGCGCGCTGCGGCAACCGTTGTCGGCCAGCACCTCCTGGTAAGCGGGCCAGCGCGTATCGGTGTGCACGTCGGACAGAACCATCGGCTTCATGGCATCCAGTGACGCGATGCAGGGCCCGTTCCCCAGCGCCTGCTCCAGCTTGTCCAGCACGGCTGCGCGTTCGCTGCTGCCGGCAATGGTGGCGGTGCGTTTACGGCGGCGGAGCGTCACCCCGCACTCGATGAAGACACCGGCAGTATCGCTGAGCGTTGAAGCGGCAACCGTGGAGAGCTCAGTCAGGAAGTCAGCCACGTTGGTGCTGCCAATGATGAGGTCGTGCAGTTGGACGAACTCATCGCCACTTGTAGGGGTACTCATGCCTCAATATAAGCGCTCCTGGCAGCTGTTTGGGCGCCACAAAACGTCATTCCCGCGGCCCCGGTTACTCCATGCGACGAAAAGCGAAGGACTAAGGCGGGATTCTGTGGGGGCCTGCCGAACCTGTGTAGCCTCGTGACGATCCAAGGCAGGGCAACCAGATGGAGGAGACCGCGGATGAGCCTCAGCGAACTGCGGGTGTTCGGACGGTCGGGCACCCCCATCAGTCCCCTCACCCTTGGCACCATGAACTTCGGCGAGGGAACGGGCAGCCCGGGTGCCCCCACCGGCGCGGAAGAGAGCATCCGCATCATCCACGCCGCACTGGACGCCGGCATCACGGCGATCGACACGGCAGACGTCTACTCCCAGGGCGAGTCCGAGCAGGTGGTGGGCCGGGCGCTCCGCGGCCGCCGGGACGACGTCTTCCTGGCCACCAAGTTCCATGGCCAGATGAGCCCCAATCCCGCACACTCCGGGAACTCCCGGCGCTGGATCACCCAGGCCGTGGAGGGGAGCCTGCGCCGGCTCCAGACAGACCGGATCGACCTGTACCAGGCACACCGGCCGGACTACAACACCGACGTCCTGGAAACCATCACCACCCTCAACGACCTGATCCGGCAGGGCAAGATCCTGTACTACGGCACCTCGGTGTTCACGCCCGCGCAGCTTGTCGAGGCGCAGTGGCTGGCCACCACCAACCACCTGATCCCGCCGCTGGGCAACCAGGTCCCGTACTCCATGCTGGTCCGCGGCAACGAACGGGACGTCCTGCCCATTGCCCAGCAGTACGGGCTGGGGGTTCTTGCCTACGGCCCGCTGGCGGGTGGCTGGCTCTCCGGCAGCTTCGTCCTGGAATCCGGCAAGCCGCCCACCCGGGTCCACACGCTGCCGGGCCGGTACGACATCTCCGGGCCCTCCAGCGAGCGGAAACTGCTTGCCGCGGACTCGTTGGCCCGGCTGGCGGACAAGCTGGAGCTGTCCCTGGTGGACCTGGCCGTAGGCTTTGCCCTGACCCACCCCGCCATCAGCAGCGTGATCATCGGCCCGCGCAGCGAGGAACACCTTTCCGCCTACCTCCGCGCCGCGGATGTCCGGCTGGGCGAGTCCGTCCTGGACGCCATCGATGACCTGGTGCCACCGGGCACCAACTTCGTGGAGCGCGACGCGGGCGCCATTGTCCCGTCCATCGAGTTCGCGGAATTACGACGGCGGTAGCCGGCTTTCCGGAGCCGCATCCAAGGTGCGGCGAACCGGGGAGGCCGCGGGCCGCCGTCGTACCTCCCCTGAGCCCACAGCACCGCCCTGCCTATGATGGCTGGGATGGAAACGCTGTTCACGGTAGGTCACGGCACCTCCTCCCAGGCGGACTTCACCGCCCTGCTGAGGAATGCGGGGGTAACGTCGCTGGTGGACGTGCGGATTGGGCCCGGCAGCCGCAAGTATCCGCAGTTCGGCAAGGACCTGATGGCGGAGTGGCTGCCCGACGCGGGCATAGGTTACCGGTGGGAGAAACGGCTGGGTGGATTCCGGAAGTTGCTCCCCGACTCCCCGGATACGGCCCTCCGCAACGAGTCGTTCCGCGCCTATGCCGGTTACATGCGCACCGGGGACTTCCTGGCTGCTGCTGAAGAACTCGTCGCCGGCTCCCAGTCGGCGCGGACCGCGATCATGTGCAGCGAAACCGTCTGGTGGCGCTGCCACCGCCGCCTCATCTCCGACCATTGCCTCCTCCTGGCCGGCCAGCCCGTCGAGCACCTGATGCCGCCGGGCAAGGCGGTCCCGCACGTTCCCACCAAGGGCGTGCGGGTACTGGGGCATGAACTGCGCTACGACCTCGCCGGGTGATGCCCCCACAGTGGCGCCGGCGCTATTGACTAACCGGTAGAACGCTCCTACGGTCGATACCGATACCGCCTCCCAGGGAAGCAGGGGCCCGCCATGCCGATGTCCGATGAGGAGCGACGCCTGCTCAAGGAACTGGAACTGGGACTGATCGCGGATGACCCCCATCTGGCCATGGAGCTGCTGTCCGGTTATCCCGCACGCCGTTTCCCTTCGGGCCTGCTCCCCGGAATCGTGGCGGTCTTGATCGGCGTGGTGCTTGTCGTTGCCGGGGCCGGGCTACCGGCTCCCGGAGCGGTGGTGCTGGGGATTCTGCTGTTGGGGCTGGGCGCCTGCCTGCTGCTGGGCCCCACTGTGCTGGCCCGCATCGCCGGACGCCAGCCCACCGGCTGAGAGGCTTGATGCAGCGCGCCCAGGTGCCGGGCGGAGCTTTTTCGGCCTCGGGGTGAGGATGAACAGGCTGGCCAGGACGACGGCGGCGCCAAGCCAGCCAAGTGCCGGAAGCCGTTCGCCCACCACGAGTACCGCCAGGACGGCAGCCACCACGGTTTCGAGCAGGGAGATGCTGGTGGCCGTGCTCGCCCCGACCCGCGCCAGCCCCCAACCGAACAGGAGATACCCGGCGAACATCGGGACTGCGGCCATGTAGGCGCCCACGCCGACGCTGCGCCAGGATTCCAGCAGCGGGCCGCCGGTCAGCGCGAGGACCGGCATCAGGAGGAGCCCACCCAGCCCGAAGATGGCGCCCATTGCCGCCCTCGAGGTGAGGCCTTGACCGGTCAGCCGGTGCGCCGCCCAGGAGTACAAGGCATACGTGGTGCCGGCCAGCAGGCCCAGGAGGATTCCCGCCGTCGAGGTCCATGGATCCGCGCCCGGGCCTGCGGCAGCCGGCTCGTGTCCGGAAAGCGACAACAAGGCGGCTCCGCCCACTCCCAGGAGGGCCCCCAAAATCCATTGCCGGCTCAGCGGTTTCCGGTCCGCGAAGCGTTCGATGAGGGCGGCCGCCAGCGGGGCCGATCCGATCGAGACTACGGTGCCCACGGCCACTCCGGACAGATGCATGGAGCTGTAGAAGGCCAGCGGATACACGGCCACCGCCACGGCGCCCAGCGAAACCAGGCGCCACCGCTCAAGCAGGCTGCCGGACTGGATCCTGATGTGCCGTGCGGCGTACAGAGCCTGCAGCAGTCCGCCCAGACCCATCGCCACGGCGCCTATGGCCAGCGGGCTCACAGTGGGAGCGAAGGTGGCGGCGGTCCCCGTGGTGCCCCAGAGAACCGACGCCGCCACCACGGCCAGCGCTCCCCAGAGCTGGGCCTTGGGATGGGGCTGATTCATGGTCACAGGGCGTCCAGCAGGTGCCCGGCAATAGTCTTCGCTTCCTGCACGGGCGCGTCGTTTCCCTCCAGGCCTGCCCTGGCCATGGCTCCTTCGAGCAGGAAGGCCAGATGCGCGGCAATTTGCGGCGTCCGTTCCTCCTGTGCGGGCAGCAGGCCGGCCACATGTTCCGCGAGGAGTTCCTGCACCTCCTCCTTGTGGCGGCGCACGGCGGCCCTGCCGGGATCCCCGGCAGGCAGCTCCGCCGCCGCATTGAGAAGTCCGCAGCCCCGGAACCCGTGCTGGTACGCGAAGTTGGCGTGGTCCAGGTACGCGTCGAACACGGCCAGGACCTTGTCCCGGGGAGCGCTGGCCGTCTCCAGCCGCTTGCGGTAAAGCCCCAGCCATTCCTCATGCCGGGCTTCCAGATAAGCGGCCACCAGTTCGGCCTTTGAGCTGAAGTTGTTGTAGAGGCTCTTCCTGGCAACGCCCGCTTCGGCGGTGATGGTGTCGATTCCGGTGGCTGCGACGCCGTTTGCGTAGAAGAGGCGGGCCGCCGCCTCCAGCAACAGCTCCCTGGCGGGCGGTCGGGCTTGAGTCGAGGCGGTCCCCGCCGTACGGGCAACAGGCATGGGTACTCCTTGTATTCGTAGTAGGTAGACCAGTCTACCTACTACGACCCGGAACCGGAGATGCATCACCTTGGGCTCCTTGACATGCGTTGGTGTGAGTTCTAAATTCAAGATATTCAGTTTTAGAACGAGGCTCCGATGCTGCATTCCAACTACTCCACGAATGGAACCCTGGCCCTACTGCCGCTGGATTGCGCGGCATGAGATGGACTGGCAGGGATGGGGACTCTTCGGGCTCATGGCCACCGCAGTCCTGACGATCATCATGATTGCCGCCCAGATGGCCGGCCTGACACGGCTGGACCTGCCACTGGTGCTTGGCACCCTGGTAACACCCGATCCGGACCGGGCCCGTGTAGCCGGCTTCTTTATCCACCTTGCGGCGGGCCAGGTGTTTGCCCTCGGCTACGCCGGAACGTTCGCCCTCCTGGGCAGGGCTGACTGGTGGACTGGCGCACTGCTGGGCCTGCTGCACGTAGCGGTGGTGCTGACGGTCATCCTTCCGCTGCTGCCGGGCGTGCACCCCAGGATGGCCTCCACCCGGGCAGGCCTTTCCACCACCGCCGTGCTCGAGCCGCCGGGACTGCTCGGTCTGAACTACGGCATCCAGACGCCGGCCGTGGCCATCGTGGCGCACGTAGCGTATGGGGCCGTCCTGGGACTTTTGCTGAGGGCGCTATGAGCATCGCATCTGAACGGAAACGCCGCACCACCGCAACAGGGCAGCCAAAGCCGCAAGCCGCCGTCGGCCCCTCCCCCGCCGCACCCTGGCAGCCCTCCGCCATTGCCAATTACGGGATGATCGGGGATACCCGGACGGCAGCCTTGGTATCGTCCGCGGGATCAATCGACTGGATGTGTGCCCCGGCCTTCGACGGCGAGCCAATTTTCGGCGCCCTGCTGGGCGGCTGGGAAGCAGGCCAGTTCGTTGCCGGACCGGCCGGGCCAGCGCACCTGCTGAAGCGCCGCTACCGCGGGCATACCGCGACGCTGGAAACCACCTGGTCCTCGGGTGGAGGCGTGTTGACGTTGACCGAAGCGATGGTGGCTGAGGTATCCGGCGCGCTCTTGCCCACCACGCTCCTGGTCCGGCGGCTCACAGCGCACGAAAGCCCGGTAGCCGCCGTCGTCCGCTTTGCTCCACGGCTGGGCGAAACGCACCGCGTCCCGCGAATCAGCAGGCGGGCCCGGGACCTGGTGTGCGAATGGGGACCGTTGGCCGTGTCGCTGGGCTCCAGCGAAGGCTGCCCGCTCCCGGAAGGCGATGAACAGGAACTCGTGGTGCATCCCGGGCACCCGGTGACGCTCGTCCTGGCCGTCGCGTACGGCGAGCCCTTGATCCACGTGGACCCGGAAGCCGCCTGGCAACTGCTGCTCGATGACGAACGGAAATGGGAATCCTGGGCAGAGGAGGTGGACGCAGGCCTCCCGTTCCGCGAACAGGTGCTGCGTAGCCTGCTGACGCTGCGGCTCCTGACCTATTCACCGTCGGGCGCTCCGGTCGCGGCGCCCACCACCTCCCTGCCGGAAAATCCGGGTGGAATCCGGAACTGGGACTACCGGTTCGCGTGGCCGCGGGATGCAAGCATCGGTGTCGCAGCGTTCCTGCACGCCGGCAAGACGGATGTTGCCTTGAACTTCTTCGGGTGGCTGCTGCACGCCAGCCGGCTGCAGCGGCCCCGGCTTCCGGCCCTGCTGACGCTGTCCGGACGTGCGGTCCCCCGCGAGCGCGAACTGCGGGGCTGGCCGGGCTATTTGGGCAGCACACCGGCGCGGACCGGCAACGGTGCCGCCGGGCAGCACCAGCTCGACGGTTACGGCTGGGTGCTGGACGCTGCCTGGGTGCTGGTGCAGGGCGGCCACCGGCTGTACTCGGAGACATGGCGGGCCATGCGCGGGTTCGCGGACTTGGTGGCCGAATCGTGGCCTGCGCCGGACGCCGGGATCTGGGAAATCCGCGATGACGCTGCCCACCACGTCCATTCCAAGCTCATGGCGTGGCTCGCCCTGGACCGTGCCCTGCGCATTGGTGCCACCCATCGCCTGGCAACCAGGCAGCGGCGCCGGTGGGAGTCCTCCCGCGACCGGCTTGGGGCGGAAATCCGCGGCCGGGGATTCGATCCGGTCCGGGGCATCTACACGCGCACGTATGGATCGGCGGACCTGGACGCTGCCCTGCTGGTCCTTCCCCTGGTTGGACTGGAGGAGCCACGCGGCGAAGCAGTCCGCCGGACCGTTGACGCGATCCGGGACCAGCTGGGTGCCGGCGGTCCCCTCCTCTACCGGTACCCGCCCGGGCAGGATGGACTGGAGGGCGGCGAGGGCGCCTTCCTGCCCTGTTCGTTCTGGCTGGTCCAGGCGCTGGCCCTGACCGGCAGGAGGGAAGAAGCGGAAGAGACATTCCGCGCGCTGCTGGACCTGGCTTCCCCGCTGGGGCTCTTCAGCGAGGAGCTGGACCCCGCCACGGGCGCCTTCCTTGGCAACTATCCCCAGGCCCTTACCCATGCCGCAATGGTCCAGGCCGCGCTGGCCCTGCGCCAGGCTGGCGTCCCGCCGTCGGAAGCGCTTGAAAACCCTCCCGGAAATCCGGCCGCAGCCTCGGGAATTAGTTGCCTGCGTCCTGCGTTGTCGATCTGTTCAGAACAATCTGGGCACGGAAATCCTGGACAGGAGAACACACCACATGTCAGTTGACTACGACGCTCCGCGGGTGACTCCCGAGGAAGAGCCGAACGTCGCCCTGGAGGAGCTGAAGTCCGATAAGTCCGGCCGCCGGGAAGCTTCTCCCGACCTGGACGAGACGGACCTCGCGGACAGTTTTGAGCTGCCCGGCGCAGACCTCTCCAACGAGGAACTCCTCATCCAGGTGGTCCCGGTGCAGGCAGACGAATTCACCTGTATGTCCTGCTTCCTGGTCCACCACCGCAGCCAGTTGGCGCGGGAGAAGGACGGCAAGAAGTACTGCAAGGAATGTGAGGGCTAGCCGGGGACGAAGACCGGCCACGGTTAGGTTTCGACTATTGGACTCCCTACTCGTGGCCGGCGGGAACGCCAGCTGAACCGTTTCCCCTAGCTGACCAGGACCTGCGTGGCGGATTCCTTCAGCTTGCCGTTGGCCCACTTCATCTGGCGGATGGTCTGGGGGTGGCACTTCTCGGCCAAGGCGAGGAGGTCCTTGTCCTTCTTCCCTTGGGCCGCCTGGGCCAGCAGTTCCCAGTCCGCCGATACCCCGCAGGCCTTCAGGTAGAGCTCGCGCAAATCACGCAGCAGCAGCATGCCGGTTTCGGGTCGCCGGCCCACCATTTCGCTGCCCTTCTCGCGGATGGTTTCCATCAGTCCCATCTCGCCGCGCGGTTCCGGATCAAGGTCCAGGCCGTAGTTCTTGCCCATGGCCGCGATGTCCCGCACGTGCTGCTGGGACCAGCGCGCCAGGTCCCGGGCCAGGTGGTAGATCTCGTGGTCCACCTTGTGCCGCTCCGATATGGTCAGCAGGTGGTGCGCCAGGTCGTTCTCGGAGCGGTGCATTTCCTCAAGTACCAGCCCGAATTTCATCGTGCGCCTCCTGCCATCTCCGGAGCCTCATCGGCCATCGCAGACGGAATGCCCTTCGTCGCGGCCGCTTCAGGGAAGCCGCCCACCGGAGCCGAGGCTGTGGTGGTGGGCGCCAACGACGGACCATCGCCGGCCGAAACCCTGGTGATGCGCGCCGCCGCCGTCTTGAAAATGGGCTGCTTGGACGCAGCGTCCCAGTCCGTGATGGTCAGTTCGTTCGCGGCCCGCCCTGCCCCGTCCGGCTGATGGCCGCCGTCGGTGTCCCAGTAGCCGTAATGGAAGGGCAGGAACAGCACCCCGCTCCTGATGCCGCTGATCCGCACCTTGGCACGGACGGACCCGCGGGGCGTCGCCACCTCCGCAAGGTCACCTTCGGCTATTCCGTACGCGCCGGCGTCGTCCGCGGACAACTCAACCCAAACATCCGGTGCCGCCGCGTTCAGCTCGGGCGCCCGGCCCGTCTTGGTGCGGGTGTGGAACTGGTAGAGCGTGCGGCCGGTGATGAGCTGGAGCGGAAAGTCCTGGCTGGGCAGCTCGTGCGGCGGCATGTACTCGGCGGCCTTGATGATGGCTTTGCCCTCAGGGTTGAGGGCCTTGTACTCGGACGGGTCCACGGGCGCACCGGTGATGAGGTCGCGGCCGTAGGTTTCGCAGTATTCCGGGTGCGCCCAGAACTTCCCGTCGGCGTAGATCCGCTCCGTGCCGTCCGGGTTCTCCTCGTTGCACGGCCACTGGATGCCCGAGCCGCCGCGCAGCTTGGCGTAGGTGATGCCGGTGTAGTCGCAGGGCCTGCCGCGGGTGCATTCCTTCCAGGCCTCAAAGGCCGATTCGGGGTCGTGCCACTTGATCAGCGGCTGCCCGTCCTTGTCCTGCAGGCCCATGCGGTGGGCGTAGTCGATGAAGATCTCCAGGTCCGGCCTGGCCTCGCCTGGCGGCTCGACGGCTTTCTCGGAGAGATGCACGGTGCGGTCCACGTTGGTGAACGTGCCGGTCTTTTCGCCCCAGGTGGCGGCGGGAAGGACGACGTCGGCCAGCTGGGCTGTCTCGGACAGGAAGATGTCCTGCACCACCAGGAACAGGCGGTCCTGTTCCAGGATGCCGCGGATGCGTGCCAGCTCGGGCAGCGAGACCGCCGGGTTGGTGCCGCTGACCCACAGCATTCGGATGGAGCCGTCCTCCGCGTACCGCATCATCTGCATGACGTGCGTGGGCGGGGAGTAGTGCGGGATGGACATGGGGTCGACGTTCCAGACGCGTGCGAGGTCCTTGATGTGGGCGTCGTTTGACCAGTTCCGGAAGGCGGCAAGGTCGCCGTCGGCCCCGCATTCGCGGGTGTTCTCCGCCGTGGGCTGGCCGTTCATCTGCAGGATGCCGCACCCGGGCTTGCCCAGCATGCCGCGGATGATGTTGACGTTGTTGACCTGGACGGCGGCGGCCGTGGCCTGGTTGGACTGGTAGAAGCCCTGCAGCACCGTGGACAGCAGCCGCTCGGCGTGGCCGATGATGCTGGCCGCCTCGGTGATCTGCTCCGCCGGGACACCGCAGATTTCCGCCACCAGGGCCGGCGGGTAGTTCTTGACCTCTTTTTCGAGCTCGGAGAACCCCACCGTGTGCGCCTGGATGTACTCCTGGTCCACCCAGCCGTTGGAGATGATCTCGTGCAGGATGCCGTTCATCAGCGCCACGTTGGTGCCGGGCCGTGGGGCCAGGTGCAGCGTGGCGGCCTTGGCCACGGGCGTCATGCGCGGGTCCACGCAGATGATTTTGGGTGGGTTGGGCCCGGCCAGCCGGTCCAGCATCCGGGTCCAGAGGACGGTCTGGGTCTCCGCGACGTTGTGCCCGTAGAGGGCGATCACGTCGGCGTGGTCAACGTCCGTGTAGGAGCCGGGCTGGCCGTCGCAGCCGAATGACTCCTTCAGCGCTTCACCGGCGGTAGCTGTGCAGAGCCTGGTGTTGCCGTCCACGTGGTTGGTGCCGATCCCGCCATGCGTAAGCGCACCCAGGGTGTAGTACTCCTCGGAAAAGAGCTGGCCGGTGGTGTAGAAGCCGAGTGCGCTGGGTCCCTGTTCGGCCAGCAGCGCCTTGGATCTGTCCACGATGCGCTGCATGGCCGTGTCCCAGTCCGTCTCCACCAGTTTGCCGCGCTCGCGGATGAGGGGCTTGGTGAGCCGGTCCGGGGAGGCGTTGGCCTGCCACCCGTACAGGTCCTTGGGGCCCAGCCGGCCGTGGTTGACGCGGTCCACGGCCCGTCCCCGCACCCCGACGATCCTGTTGTCCATAACGGCGATATCCATGGCGTCACCGTTTGAGTGGAGGAGAGACGCCGTCTGGACCCACCGGTCCACGTCCTCCGCAGCCACCCCCTCGGCCAGGTGGGTGTCCACCCTGACCGGCCATTCACCGCCGCTGCCGTACGGCGTCCTTGTCCCCCATGGTTCAGCTATTCGGTCAATCCGAGTCATCTGTCCATCTCCTGTCCGGAACCGGCGGGCAGCGTCGAAACGACGTCCCTACCGGTTCCTGTACCCAGGACGGGCGGCTGGTAACAGGGGTTTTTTGTGCCGCCGGAGAGAGAGGGTGCTGGTCAGGCCTGCTTGGAAGGCGACGGCGCGTAGGCCGGCTTGTCCTGCAACGGACGCCGGGCCAGCCAGGCGGCCACGATGGCGCCGGAGACGTTGTGCCACAGCGAGAAGACGGCGGACGGGAGCGCGGCCAACGGGGTGAAGTGGGCGGTGGCCAGGGTCGCGGCAAGGCCTGAGTTCTGCATGCCCACCTCGAAGGCGAGGGCGCGGCGGGCCTTGTCGTCGAGGCGGCCCAGCTTGCCGGCCAGGTAGCCCAGGCCCAGCCCGAAGCCGTTGTGCAGCACCACGGCGAGGAACACGATGGCCCCGGCGCTGATGATCTTGCTGGCGCTGCCGGCCACCACGATGGCCACGATCAGGGAGATTACGACGGCGGACGCCCACGGCAGTGCCGGCAGCACCTTCGCAACGAGCTTCTTGAGGAACAGCCGGGCAAGGAGGCCGGCGATGACCGGCAGCAACACGGTCTTGACGATGTCCCCCACCATGCCGGCGGCGTCGATCTGGAGGTAGGAACCGGCCAGGAACAGGACCAGCAGCGGGGTGACGATCGGGGCGATCAGGGTGGAGACGGAGGCAACCGCCACGGAGAGCGCAACATCGCCCTTGGCCAGGAAGGCCATCACGTTGGAAGCGGTCCCGGAAGGCGCGCAGCCCACCAGGATGACCCCGACGGCCAGCTCCGGCTCAAGGTTGAGGGCCCCGGCAATCAGCCAGCCGGCGCCGGGCATGATGATGTAGTGCGCCACGATCCCCAGGGCCACGGCCCACGGCCGCTTGGCAACGGCGGCGAAGTCGGGCGGCGTGAGGGTCAGGCCCATGCAGAACATGATGATGCCCAGCAGGTACGGCACGCTGGGCGCGATGGGTTTGAAGACGCCGGGGAGCAGGAAGCCGATGATGCCTGCAGCCACCACCAGGATGGGGAACACCGTCACGGCGATGCGGGCGATCTTGCTTTCCGCTTCGAGCGCAGGGTTGACGGGTGTTCCGTCCGAATTCTGGGGTTTAGTTGCCTCAAGCATCCAATCATGGTGGCACCGGCTGGTATGGTTCCGCCAATTGATGACCGTGAACGGTAACAACGGCGGAACCATACGGGGCCTGAACTGCAGGGATCTCAGCAGTCAGAGCTGCTTCCGGAGCTCCATCTTCCGGATCTTGCCGCTGGCCGTGCGGGGCATGTCCGCCACCACCACCATCGACTTGGGGATCTTGTAGCGGGCAAGCCTGCCGTCGAGGAAGCTGCGCAGCTGCTCCGCGGTCAGCGATTCCCCCTCGCGCAGCGTCACAATCGCCTGCGGGACCTCGCCCCATTTGTCATCCGGAACGCCGATGACCGCCACGCTTCCCACGGCGCCGTGCTCGGAGATGACCGCTTCCACCTCCGCCGGGTAGATGTTCTCCCCTCCGGAAATGATCATGTCCTTGAGCCGGTCCGAGACGAACAGGAAGCCTTCCTGGTCCCGGTAGCCCATGTCGCCCGAGCGGAACCAGGAACCGTCCGCGTAGCTGGCGGCTGTGGCCTCCGGCCGGTTCCAGTACTCCTTGATCACGTTGGGTCCGGAGATCTGGATCTCGCCCACCTCGCCCGGGACCACCGCGCCGCCCATGGGATCGGCGATCCTTAGGTCGGTGAAGAAGTGCGGCAGGCCTGCCGAACCCGCCTTTTCCCGCGACCGGTCCACGGGGAGCATGGTGACGCCGGGGGCCGTTTCGGTCATGCCGTAGCAGCTGGTGAAACCGATGCCACGGTCCTCGTAAGCGTCCAGGACCCGGCGCGGAATCGCCGAACCGCCGCAGGTCAGCTTGTCCAGGGAGCTCAGGTCGGCCGCGGCCCAGCCCGGATCTTCGCAAAGCAGCTGGAACGTGGTGGGCACCCCGTTGAGGGTGGTCACCTTTTGCTTCTGGATCAGGTCCAGGACCCTGGCGGGATCGAACTTGGCCTCGAGGACCACGGTGGCACCCTTAAGGAGCATCGGCAGCAGCCCCATGTCCAGGGACGCCACGTGGAACAGCGGCGAGATCATCAATGCCACGTCGTTGCGGTTGATGTCCATGTCCACGATGGTGTTGATGCAGTTCCACGTGATGTTCCCGTGCGTCAGCAGGGCGCCCTTGGGTTTGCCCGTGGTTCCGGAGGTGTACAGGATCATGGCTCCGTCGTCATGGCCCACGGCCACGTCGATGGGTTCGGCAGCTGCCCCCTGCAGCGCCTCCCCATACTGTTCCACCGTGACGGAGTGTCCGACGGCGGCCGGTGACGTGGCGCCGGAAGGTTCCGTCCCGCCGTCGGCCGCTACGACCAGGCGGTGGGTCACCGCCGTTCCTTCCAGGGCAGCGGAGGCGGAGGCCTCCAGGGCGCGGGCGTTGACCAGGAGCCGGGCTCCGGCGTCCTGGAGCTGGAACTGCAGCTCCGGCGGGGCGAGCCGGGTGTTGAGCGGGACGAAGATTGCGCCCAGGAGGCCACAGGCGAAGAACGTTTCCACGAACGAGGGGTGGTTCTCCCCCAGGTACGCCACCCGGTCCCCCTTGGCCACTCCCCTGTCGCGGAGCGCGTTGGCCAGGCGGTCGGTCCGTTCGGCAAGCGCCTCGTAGCTCAGGGTTCCCGCTGCTGACAGCAGGGCCGTCTTGGTGCCCGACTTGCGGCGGCGGCGCTGCAGCCAGGAGCCAACTCCGTTGTTGTCCATGGTTCTCCTAACGGACCGTGGTGAGGTCGTTGTTCTTAGATTCGCGCGTCAGGGCGATGAAGACAATCGAGACCAGCGCCATGACGGACAGGAACACCACCACAGGGAGGATGTTCTGGCCGGAGTCCTTGTAGAGGCCTGCGATGATGCCGGGGGTGAAGCCTGCGCCGATGAGGGTGGCCAGCTGGTAGCCCACGGCGGCGCCGGTGTAGCGGGAAGTGGTGCCGAACTGTTCGGACACGAACGCTGCCAGCGGCCCGTAGAGGGAGGAGTGCAGGATCAGCGCCACGGTGAAGGCAACGAACACCAAGGCAACATTGCCGGAGCCGAGCATCCCGAACATCGGGAAGAGGTAGGCGATGAACAGGGCCAGCCCGGCGATCATCACCGGACGGCGGCCGAACCGGTCGGACAGGCGGCCGCCCAGGAGGACGAAGACGATGGAGATGGCCGAGGCTCCGGCGAACGCGTAGAGCACGCCCTGCTGCGGTGCGCCCTTGGAGACGGCGTAGGTCACGGAGAAGGTGGGCAGCACCACCTGGAGGCCGAACCCGGCAGCCCCGGCGAATATGATCATGATCAGCGCCTTGGGCCGGCGGAGCACGTCCAGCAGCGGGATCTTGCGCTTGGTGCCCTGCGCTTCTTCCTTGGCCACGGCTTCGGCGAAGATGGGGCTTTCGGAAACCCGGAGGCGGACGAACATGCCCACGATCAGCAGCACGAAGGACAGCAGGAACGGCACGCGCCAGCCCCAGGCCAGGAAGGCGTCCTGCGGCAGGGCCGAGAAGGCGCCCATCACCAGGGTGCCCAGCACGGCGCCGGTGGGGGCACCGGCGTTGACGAACGACGCCGCGAAGCCACGCCGCTTGGGGTCCGAGTGCTCCAGCGCCATGAGTGCGGCGCCGCCCCATTCACCGCCGACGGCGATGCCCTGGCAGACCCGCAGCAGCACCAG
Source organism: Arthrobacter sedimenti (assembly GCF_042652025.1). Classification (NCBI taxonomy): domain Bacteria; kingdom Bacillati; phylum Actinomycetota; class Actinomycetes; order Micrococcales; family Micrococcaceae; genus Arthrobacter; species Arthrobacter sedimenti. Next base: position 67,241 of record NZ_JBHSDQ010000012.1, read on the forward strand.
GATGACGGCACCCCACGGCCCGATCACGCCGGCGCCCGGAATCAGGCCGATCAGGGTGGAGGCGATGCCCATCATGGCCATGGAGATGATCAGCATCCCCTTGCGGCCCACTTTGTCGCCGAAGTGGCCGAAGATGATCCCGCCCAGCGGCCTGGCCACGTACCCGGCAGCAAAGGTGGCGTAGGCGGCGACGACGCCCACCCATTCATCCGTGCCGGCGAAGAATACCTTGGGGAAGGCCACTGCTGCGGCCGTGGCGTAGAGCAGGAAGTCGTAGAACTCGATGGTGCTGCCCAGATAGCTGGACAGGATGACCGTGCGCGCTTCCTTGCGCTTGGCGGCCGTGCCCGCGGGTGCGAGCGTGGTGTGTCCGGACATGGCTGTTCCTAATGACGGAGGAATTGGGGGTTTTTGGGGTTGCCTGAGGCGGCGGCGCCGGAGGGCGCCGCCTGGGGTTGGAACTGTTGTTCCTTCTAGGAGCGGCTTACTTGTAGAAGCGGGCGAGGAATTCGGCGACTACGGCCGGCCGTTCCTGGCCTTCGATCTCGATGGTGGCGTTGACCTTGATCTGGGCGCCCCCCTTGACCTCGGTGACGTCGGCGATGGTGGCCTGCATGCGGACCTTGGAGCCCACCTTCACGGGAGCGGTGAAGCGGACCTTGTCCAGGCCGTAGTTCACCTTGGTGGTGACGCCTTCGACGTCGAACAGCTCGCCCCAGAACGGGATGATCAGGGACAGCGTGAGGAAGCCGTGGGCGATGGGGGCGCCGAACGGGCCGTCCTTGGCGCGTTCGGGGTCGGTGTGGATCCACTGCTGGTCGTCGGTGGCGTCCGCGAACTGGTTGATCTGGTCCTGGGTGATCTGGCGGTAGTCGGTGGTGCCGAGGTCCTTGCCGGACAGGGTGAGCAGGGTGTCGAAATCGACGACGAGATTGGGCATCGTTGCCTCCTGAGCTGGTGTGTGGTTGTGGTGCTGTGCAGGTGTTGCAGGGCTCTAGCGGGTGAAGGCACTTTCGCCGGTGAGGGCGCGGCCGATGATGAGGGCGTTGATCTCGTGGGTGCCCTCGTAGGAGTAGACGGCCTCGGCGTCGGCATGGAAACGCGCGACGTCGGTTGCCAGGGTGATGCCGTTGCCGCCCACCACTTCGCGGGCCAGGGCTACGGTGTCGCGCATGAACAGGGACGTCTGCATCTTGGCCAGGGCAGAATCCTGGTCGCGGTAGATGCCTCTTGCCTGCTGTTCCGTGAGCCGGACCACCAGGGAGAGGCTGGCCGTGACGTTGCCGAGCATTCGGGCCAGTTTCTCCTGGACCAACTGGAAGGAACCGAGGGTCCGTCCGAACTGCCGGCGTTCGTTGACGTAGGCGAGCGCGGCCTCGAAGGCGCCGGCGGCGATGCCGGTGGCGATCCAGGCGACGTCCGAGCGCATGGCCCGGAGCATTGCCGCCACATCCCGGAAGGAGTTGACGTTGTGCAGGCGCATGGCCTCGGGGACGCTGACACCGGTAAGGGTGATGTGGGCGTTCTGCATCATCCGCAGCGAGGCCTTGCCCTGGATCTTCTCCAGGGTGACGCCGTCGGCTGTGCGGTCCACGAGGAAGGCCTTGACCTGCCCGTCCGCGGTGTCCCGGGCGAAAACTGCGAGGACGTCCGCGGTGGCTGCGCCGCCGATCCAGCGTTTGGCGCCGTCAAGGATCCAGCTGCCGTCGGGCTGCCGCCGGGCGGTGGTGGAGAGTCCGCCGGCGATGTCCGATCCGGATTCCGGTTCGGTCAGCGAGAACACGCCCTTGAGCGAGAAGTCGATGACCTTGGGCATCCATTCGGCCTGCTGTTCCGCTGAGGCACCCACGCGGATGGCGGTGCGGAACAGTCCGGCCTGTGCGGTGTACCACGTGGCCAGGGACGCGTCCGTACGGGCAAGCTCGAAGATTCGGAAGCCCTGGTAGATACCGCGGGCCGGGCCGTGTCCTGCACCCGCGGCGCCAGTGAGTTCGGCAGGTTCCATCAGGTCCAGGTCGATCAGCGGCCGCGCGAGCTGCTCGGGAAACTCCCCGCGTTCCCAGTACTCGGCCAGAAGAGGCTTGGCTTCCGCGTCCAGGAAGGACCGCAGCCGTGCGAGCACCCGGCGCTCGCCGTCGGTCAGGAGGGACTCGGCGTCATACCAGTCCGCTGCCTCGTAGAGCCGGGCACCCAGGGCGGCCTCCGCCGTCGTCAGCGTGCCCATCTCAGGCCCCCAGCCCGAGGAGGCGGACCGCGTTGTCCTTGAGGATCTTGGGCCGGACCTCGTCCTTCAGTGGCAGATCCGCGAACGCACCGAGCCACTTCTGCGGGGTGATCAGCGGGAAGTCGGTGCCGAACAGCACTTTGTCCTGGAGATAGGAGTTGGAGGCCTTGACCAGGGATTCCGGGAAGTACTTGGGCGACCAGCCGGAGAGGTCTATGAAGACGTTGGCCTTGTGGGTGGCGATGGAGTTGGCCTCGTCCTGCCAGGGCACGGACGGGTGGGCCATGATGATCTGCAGGCCCGGGAAGTCCGCGGCGACGGCATCCAGCAGCAGGGGGTTGGAGTAGGCGAGCTTGATGCCGAAGCCGCCGGGAAGGCCCGCGCCCATGCCGTTCTGGCCGGTGTGGAAGATGGCGGGCAGGCCGAGTTCCTGGAGGGTTTCCCAGAGCGGGTAAAAGCGCTCGTTGGAGGGGTCGAAGCCCTGCAGGGAGGGGTGGAACTTGAAGCCGCGGGCGCCGAGTTCGATGGCCTGGTGCTTGGCGCCGGCGATGGCGTCCTCGCCGGTGCGCGGATCCACGCTGCCGAACGGAATCAGGACGTCGTTGTTCCGGGCGGCCCCGGCGATGAGCTCGGGGATGCTGTTGGGCTCGTGCTTGAGCTGGGTGCGTGCGTCCACGGTGAAGACGACGGCGGCCATGTTCAGTTCGCGGTAGACCTCGGCGATCCGGTCCAGGGACGGGGTGCGGTCCTCGGCCTTGAAGTACTTGGCCGAGGCTTCGGTCAGTTCCTCCGGCAGGGAACCATGGCCGCAGCTGTCCACCTCGAGGTGGACGTGCATGTCGATAGCATCGAGTTTCGCGGGGTCGATGCCCAGTTCGTAGCGGTCGGCCATGGTCAGCGGGCGTCGGCGGGCTGTGCGGGCTTCAGGTCCTCCGGCAGCGGGAGGAATTCCTCGCCGTAGCTTTGGAGGGTTTCGGCGGTAAACAGGTGCCCGGCGTTTTCCTGCAGCGCCTCGTAGCTCCAGCCGCCCTCGCGGTACTCGGTGGTGGCGGCCTCCGGGTGGGTCCAAACCTGGAGCCGGTCACCACCCGCGCCGATTGCCTGGCCGGTGATGTTGGCTGCCTCGTCTGAGGCGAGGTAGGCAACCAGTCCGGAGACGTCGTCGGCCGTTCCAAAGCCCAGGTCGTGGCGGAAGAAGGACGGCATGGCTTCGCCGCGCTCGTCTGCCTCCACGGCTTTCTGGAAGTAGGGCACGGTCTTGGTCATGGCGGTGGCGGCGACGGGGATGACGCTGTTGACCGTCACGCCGGCCTTCTTCATTTCCAGCGCCCAGGTGCGGACCATGCCCACGATGCCGGCCTTGGCGGCGGCGTAGTTGGTCTGGCCGAAGTTGCCGCGCTGGCCGGTGGGTGAACCGATGGTGATGATGCGGCCCTGGACGTTGTTTTCCTTGAAGTAGGCGTAGGCCTCGCGGACGCAGGTGAAGGTGCCTTTGAGGTGGACGTTGATCACCAGGTCGAAGTCCTCGTCCGTCATCTTCAGGAGGGATTTGTCGCGGAGGATCCCGGCGTTGGTGACCAGGATGTCCAGGCCGCCGAACGCGTCCACGGCGCCGGCCACCAGTGCCTTGGCGGCATCGGTGGTGCCCACCGGAACCACCACTGCGGTGGCGCGGCCGCCGTCGGCTTCGATTTGCGCGACGGCCTGCGCGGCGGTGTCGGCGTTGACGTCATTGATGACGACGGCGGCACCCTGGCGGGCCAGTTCCCTTGCGTAAGCGAGGCCGAGGCCCTGCCCGCTGCCGGTGACGATTGCAACCTTGCCGTTCAAGCTCATGGCCTGCTCCTTCGCATGCGCCGGCCGAAGCCGTTGGGGTGGTCCCACTGCGGTGTGAGATCCTTGTTGAAATCAATGAAATTACGGATCATTGAAAAAGTCAACGATTGTTTTTTACACCGGAGTTGTGATGGCCACCTTGGGCACCGAAGTTCAGACCCCCCGCCTTGCGGCAGCCAGGATCGGCAGTGATGTGGGCCTGCTGCTGGCCAAGCTGCATGCTGCCGGCTCGGTGCTGAACAACAAGGCCCTGGCCGACTTTGGGCTGCGCGAGCGGTCCTTTTCCATCCTGACCCTGGCGTGCAGCGGACTCGAGCCGACACAAAGGGAACTGGCGGACTTCCTCAGCCTGGATCCCAGCCAGGTGGTCAACCTGGTGGACGACCTTGAGCACCGCGGCCTGGTGGAACGGGCGCAGGGAAAGCAGGACCGGCGCGCCAAGATCATCGTCTCCACCGCCGAGGGCCGGCGGATGCACGGCAAGGCCCGCGCCGCCATGGACGCAGCCGAACTGAACCAGCTGGCAGTGCTCTCCGGGGAGGAGTCGCTGGAACTGAAGCGGCTGCTCCGCAAGGCACTGTGGGGCGCGGCGGAGTAGGCAGCTGATTTTAGGGTTTAGCTGCACGAGCTTGGGCAACTCCGTGAACCCGTTCGGGGACCTGTAAGACGTCTCACGCTCCAAGGGTTTCGAGGCAATCTGGAGTGTTGCGGTTAGGGCACCTTCACCGTGCATCTCATCGTGCGGGGTAAACGTACATGGGGGCCAGTTGCGGTTGCGATACAAGAATCCGTACGTGGCTGCACGGTAAACGACCGGGTAACGGGCGCATGCTTTGGTTTCCCCAAGTCATGCTGCGCGTGTTCCGGTGGGAGGCTGGTACCGCTCGGGAACAGGGGAGACAATGTCGGCCATCCCAATTCCTTCCCGCACGACTCTTCAGCCTGTAGCCTCAGCACTGAGCAGACTCGAGCGCACTAATTGAGGTGACAACGAAATGTTCTTTCCGAAAAAGGGAGAGCTCTGGACCTACAAGGAACGCGCAAGGTTTTTTGCCGTTGCCGGCTCATTACCCCTGGTCATCTTCCTGGTACTCGGGATCTTTTTTGCCGCCATGCCGATCATTTTGGTTTCAGTGCTTGGACTAGTAGGCGCTGGCATGTTCTGGATCAGCGCCGAGCGTAAGTTCCGAAACGAACCCTAATGGGAACCTCATAATCGAGGCCGAAAGCGGTTGGTGTCCACGTTCGCAAGGGGACCGGCTTACGGGCGGATAGGCCAAGCCGGATCCAGCAATTCATGGAGGCGTAGGATCAAGTCCACGGCTGGCTGATCGGGATGGCGAAAGAGGTTCGGCAGACCATGAACGACGATAGGAAGACCCGCCAGGGAAAGAAGTCCTGGTTTCCATCAGTGGCAGGCGTCATCGGCGGCGTTGTCCCAGGAGTTGTGGCACTGTTCAACCAAGTATCGTCACCATTCTGGATCACCTTCAACATCGTTGTAATCGTGGTGGCCCTTGGCTTCGCTGCCGCTAATACCATCGGTCTGGCCGTCATCAAGTACCGCAGTTCATCGAACCCAGACGCTTACGATCGCTAGGGCGAGGGGTCCCTCGATGGAGCTGGATCTGCCCCTGTCCGCCACGGGATCGGCAAGCGGACATCTCCTGGAACACGGAGTCGGCAACACTGACTGGGACCAATGGGACAATCAGGTTCCGGGCTCGGGTCAACCTGCTAAATCATCTTGGGGGCAGCGAATGGGTGAAGGCGTAGTTTTCGTGCTGGTGGCCGCTGTTTGGTTTGTCTTCCGTAAGCGGATAGCGGCATATCAGGTGTACCTGATTACGGAGAAGTTCAAAGTCCTTCCCGTTAGGGACACAGCCGAGCAGGTGCGGGGTATGGAACTGCTGGGCACGCTGTTCTGTGCGCTGCTCTTTGTCGCCGGTGTGTTGTTGATGGTTCTCCGCACGATGCTCAGGTAGACCGTCGACGGCGTGCGGTGGAGGATCCCTGACCGTGCATGCGCGGCGTGGAAAAAGGGCTTGGACCTGAAAATCCGGAGACCGTCAGCACCGTGAGGAAAAAGTGACCAACCCCGGTGTTGTGGTGCTCTTTCCCACGGCATACGCTTTGAGCCTGATCGGGGATTGGGGTGCGGTCGAATGGCCGGAAAAATCAGACTCTCGCTATTGGCCGTTACGCTATTGGCCGCTCTGGTTGCGTGCGCAGGTCCTGACACGCGGATGACCGAAGCATCGTCGAAATCGCCGCCCACTACTGCTTCCGGCATGCCAACCATGCTCTATACCCACTGTGGAATCAAGGAATTGCGCGTCGACGACACATTCTTCCTCGCCGAAACCCCATTGGACGACGGCCAGGGCAATCCCCTCCGGGATGGGGAAACCCTTATCAGGCGGGCACTGTGACGGTGTCCGGCTCAAAAGCTGTATTTCGGGATGACAATGGCCACCTCATCACTTTCCTTGCTCGTCCGGGTGCCACAGGTTTCCTCAATATCTGTTCCTAGGAACCGCTGGGCCACACGGTAAAAGATCGGCTTACGTACGCTACCCCTAGAGAACATTGGGGGTTAAGTCAGAAGTTCCACCATCCAATTGCGGGCGGTCCTCTACCTTGAGGGCGGCGTCCTACAGAGAAATCGGGCGCACGGCTCGGCCGGTCATATTTGCCAAGAACTAGCCGGTTTCGACTTGCGGCCTTGTCGAAAGACTACGAGTCACGCACCACGCGAACACACGGCGGGCACCCGAACGGAGGGTCTGGGGCAGCTTGACTCAAGCGGAGGCGACGTCTTCCCAGTACTTGCTCCCGAGCGCCGTGCGGTATTTGGTCAGGGCCTCCGTTAGAGACGGAGCAACTCGATACCAGTGGGCCCTAGGGTCGAGAGGGAGAGCTACGAGCACTCCCTCCCCATCACCGGACAGCACCAGAAGTTCCAGATCACCGAGGAACTCTCCTATCACGATGTCACCTCGGACGGCGTCATCCGGGTAAGTATCGTAAAACTCGATTGTCCGAGCCGCCGCTTGCTCGGGTGACAGGAGGACTAGGCCCCACTGTCCGTACTCCACGTCCTCAAAAAGGCGCACAGTCCGGCTTGTCAGCCACAACCAATGCAATTCGGTCGGCACATCACCTCTCCACGTCTTTTCGATCTCGTCGTGCGGGGCGGGGTCTGCGAGAGAGCAACCCAACTTGAAGGGGTTCGTTCCCACTCCGTGTCTCGGCTCTTCGAACGCCCGAAAAGAATCAAGGGCTCCCGAAATGTCATTTTCCATAGCCTAACCACCCTGCGCCAAAGAGAGTTTGATTACCTCCGGGATTGCCGCGAACTCCAACCCCGTGATCGTGAGTCTAGGGCGCGGCTGACATATGTTCCCTGAAGTAACGGCTGCCCCACTAAGGGATCCTCTTGCGGGACAGTGCATCCCACTGCGCGTCTCATAACCCATGCGCCTCAATTCCGGGGGGTCCGGATCCGCAGTTGAAGGGTCACCTGCACCGGCCTGAATCTCAAGGGGCCGTCGCATCCGATAACAAACGGGTGTTCACCGGCGGATTCCGTTTCTACTGCCTCGTGTCCCGAGACAAACCGCCAATGGCAGCTACGATCGTCACCCTGCGACCACGCTGCCGACCACAACGAGGAGTGCCCACCGACGCTTCATGGAGTGAGACTAACTCTCTACTGCTCATTTCCTCCACAAAGGGAACTGTGCAGGCTAAATAGGCAAAACGATAAAGGACGCTGGTCCTGATTCAGAGCGCACTGGGCCTTATTGCGTGGGAGCAGACGCTAATGGCTTTCTCTCTGTCCCCGCCGCCCTCCGTAAAGGGCTCTAACGAGGCAGGATGCGAAACCTGCGACCAGCAGGACGGAAGCCGCCGTTATTAGCCCTGTCGCAAAGTAACCGGCCGGCGGTCCGACATAACAGGAGCTGTCCCCCTGATAGTCATCGGTGTAGACGGAGCAACTTCCTATCGGCATCCACAACAATCCCGTGAAAACCACGATTGGCATCATAAAGAATATCCAGGGCCAGGCTCGGTTCCATGGAAACTCATCAATTTTCCTTATCATCCCGCTCCCCCGTTGCAAGTTTGACCGAGACAAGATTCAAATCTGTGCCCCGCGCAATTAGTCCTCTAATTCGTCCTGCTTATAGGACCTTCAGCTGACGCCAGGATGTCAGTTCCGGTTCTTCGAATGTTGGACTGACCGGATAATTCGATACACGAAGTAGACGGCCAGTAGCGATACGACAGCCATGAAGACTGGGCGGATATTGAGAGGAACGAGGTAGAAGTCCCGGCAGAAGCTTGTACCGTCGTCAGCGGTGGCACTGCAGCCATGACTCGCGATGCTGAGTGCAAAAGCAGCAATAGCGGACACCAGCAAAAGAGCGATTGCCCAGGGCCACCATTCGGACCATGGCCACGAGCCTGCCCCGTGAGATTGCCGCCGGTCCGTCATACGCAGAGCCTAGACAGCTTTCCGAGAAGCGTAAACAGCCATTTTCGAAAGGATGATCAGGACGGCCGCGAGCACACGAACATGACGGTCCGGATGCGACGCTCGGCGAGGTTGGCCACCTGGTTGGCCGTCATCTGCGCGAAGCTGTCGCCAAGGAAGGTCGCGAAAGTCACCGGCGGAGGCCCCTCCCGCTGGATTTTGGCACGCATGTGCTGGAACCAGGAAAGGCTTTCGTCCGAAGAGTCGACCTCCGAGAGGACGTCGAAACCGGCCGACGGAAGGAGTTGGCGCATGTCCGCCAGGGTTGCGGGAAAGCTGGTCGAGGTGTCCGCGGCCCACGGCACCGGGTAGTGCACCTCGCCGCCTTCACCCTGCAGCACGTCGTAAACCACAAATCTGCCGCCCGGCCGCAGGACCCGGAAGGCTTCCGCATACAGCCCGTGCTTGTCCGGGATGTTCATCGCCACATGGACGGTCATCACGGCATCCACTGACTCGTCCGGAAGGCCGGTGGCCGTAGCGTCCCCGACGTGGAAGCGGGTGCGGCGGGACAAGCCTGTCCACTCCGAGAGCGCCGTCGCTACCTGGCAGAACTCAGGTGTGAGGTCGACCCCCGTCACCGTGCACCCTGTCACCTCGGCGAGCGTCCGTGCGGGGCCGCCCAATCCGCTGCCCAGGTCGAGCACATGGGAATCAGCAGTAAGGTCGAGCGCTTCGATGATTTCCAGCGTGGCCCTGCGACCACGGATGTGGAACTCGTCAACGGCAGCGAGATCGGCCGGCCGCAGCCCTGCGCGGCCCACACCGGCCATGTCCAAAGCAGAACTGATGGCCGCCAAAAGTCGCCCGGGGCCGGTGTAGAAGGCCGAAACCTCATTCATGGCGCCATCCTCACACCGGGCGGCCCCAAGGTCAACGGGAGCCCCGCCGGTGGCGGCTTGCTTGCCGGTCAGTGGCTTCTGTTACCAGTCGTGGCCGCGCTCACCAGTCGTGGACGGTGCCGTCGACGAGGCGGTTGTAGGGCAGGTAGGCCTGCTTGTACGGGTAGGCCGCGGCGGCTTCTTCGTTGAATTCGACGCCGATCCCGGGGTTGTCGCCCGGGTGCAGGTACCCGTCCACGAACGTCATGGACTGCTCGAAGACCTCGTTGGTCTTCACCGAGTGCTGCATGTACTCCTGGATCCCGTAGTTATGGATCGCCAACCCCACATGCAGCT
>NZ_JBHSDQ010000013.1:0-61368 GCF_042652025.1 Arthrobacter sedimenti
CTTTTGCCTTAGCCACAGACGCCAAGCTTGCAGCGGTGACAGCGGGCGTCGTTACGCTCGAGTCGGAATTCCTTGCCCATGTCGTTCTCCCCGGTAACCGAACCGTCCTCGACGAACTCGAACCCGTCATCGCATCCGCCTATCGGTCCGGCCAGCGCCCCTCAATCCGTGCTGCCACGTCCCTGATTGATTAGGAAATTACCTCCCATCTACATCATCTGCAGGGACACCAGGAACTTTCGTCTTGACTGAACTCGAACCAGTCATCGCGTCCGCCTACCGGTCCGGACAGGGTCCCTCAATCGGCAATGCTGCTGTGCGGGGCGCCGATTAGATCTACTGGTCGGAGGATGATGACACTAATGGCTTCATGGTTTTCGGGCACCAGCAGGCCCGGGGTAGTAGTCCCAGCTCTTTCGCCGGTCCGGGGTCATCAAACCGGCCGCTACATCCGAGCGAGGTCGAACAACCGCGCGCCCAAGGCCGGCAACAGGGTGATGTAGCCTTCAGGCGGGCCGTGGGAAGTGCGGGTAGTCCGGTTCCCGTTGCTGGAACTGCAGCACGTCCTGGTTCAGGATCACGCCGTCGCGGATTTCGATCGCGCGGCTGATGGTTTCGTTTCCTGTCCAGGCCGTGGGGCCGGTGATCACGGTTTCCAGGAAGGGCAGCAGGGCTTCGCTGATTTCCCAACTGGAGGACTTCCAGAGGTAGGAGGGGCTGTGGTCCACCGCGTAGTAATCGATGTGGTCACCCACGGTGAACATTGGCTCAGCGAAAGTGGTGGTCTTCGCCCAGCTAAAGCCCATTCCCTCATCGCAGGAGACATCCACGATCAGGGTGCCGGGCCGGAAAGCGTCCAGGTCCTCGGTCCGCAGGTAGGTCAAGGGTGCGTTGGGGTTTTGCAGGGTGCAGTTGACCACGATGTCGCTTTCGGCCAGGAACGGCGCCAACGGGACCCGCCCGCGTTCGGTGATGACCTCGCTGAGGAACGGCGCTTGGGGGTCGTGATCGAACTGGACAATCCGCACCGAATGGATGGGCGAACCCACGGCGGCCACCCCGCGGTTGGTCAGGACCTGGACGTCATGGATGCCGTGGGCGTTGAGGGCGGTGATGGCACCGCGTGCGGTCGCGCCGAAGCCTATGACGACGGCGCTGAGTCTCGGGCCGTAGTCTCCGGTAGAGCCGGTCAGGGCCAGTGAGTGCAGCACGGAGCAGTAACCAGCCAGTTCATTGTTCTTGTGGAACACGTGCAACCCGAATCCGCCGTCGCTGGCCCAGTGGTTCATCGCCTCGAAGGCGATCAGCGTGAGTTTCTTATCGATCGCCAGCTGTGTGATTGCGCGGTCCTGGACGCAGTGCGGCCAACCCCAGAGGACCTGACCGTCGCGGAGCTCGGCGAGGTCTTCGGGCTGAGGTTTGGGCAGGAGGACGACGTCGGCCTCTGCCAGCAATTGCGCCCGCGGGACAACGCGCCCCACAAGTGGCGATAGATTGGAGTCCGAGACGCCGAAACGCTCGCCGTAGCCTTCCTCAAAAATGAGGTGTTGCCTAAGTTCGGGGGCAATGCGCTTCAAATGCAGGGGGTGTATGGGCAGGCGCCGCTCGTCAGGCTTTCGGGTGCTGGAAAGGACGCCGAGGGTGAGGTGATCGGTCATGCCGGTCACTTCTTTTTCGGGCTCGTCGACTTGGCCGCGGTGGCCTTGTCTCCTGAGCTGGGGGGTGCCGCGGCGGCCTTCTTGTCGGCGCGTTTTTCCTTGATGGTCTTGGCGGATTTCTTGGATGCTGTTTGGCGGGGGGATTTGTCAGCCATGATTGCTCCTGTAGCGGAACCGAAGGGTTCCTGACTTTGAACGATACAGGTAGCGGACCACCCCGGCCTCCCCGTCGAGCGGATCCCTCTATGCGTCCAGACCCGTGGGCGGCCGCGGCGGCAGGCTGGGCAGAGGCTACGTCGTCGCCGGCGGAGATTCCCAGGGTGCTGTGCTGCCCGCTGAGCAGATGTAAGGGCGGCGAGGATCAGAGAACCGCCAGGGCACTTTTCGCGCTTTCCACAAGAACATGGGTGGCGGCGGGAAGATGTCTGACCTCGCCGTCGATCTGGCAAGGAACAGCGTCGCGCGTACTGAATTCGTAGCTGCTGACGCTTGGCTGGTTCCCGAGTCCCAGCGTCACGGCCCGAAGAGTCATCAGGGCCATCTTCCAGCGCCCGGAGTGGGGGAGCGTCACGACCTCGAAACGGCCGTCATCGGGGCCCGCCGTCTCGCTGACCGTCCCATACTTGGCCATCCGCGAAATATTGGCCAGGATCAGGCTGTCGAAGCGGGCGATCGCCCCGTCTGCCCGGACGAGCTCGAACGGGCTCAGGTGGGAGAGCGTGCGCGCAACGGACACAAGTTCGAGGATTTTGCCCTTTCCCCCGCTCTCGATTCCGATCGCCATCAGAGGTGTCAGTCCAAAACCGATGTAGGAGTGGGCGTAGTGAACCTGTGCCTGCGGCTCCTCCCCAAACGTTATGCGCAACAGGTCGATGCGCCGGACCGGCTGGTCCCGGACCGCCTCGGGCAACGGTCTTGCCGGCATGCTGCGGTGGTGGTCGTTGGCGTTACCTGCTGCGACGACGGTGCACACCGCCTTGCTGCCCGGGACGTCCATCACCCCGTTGACAACCTCGTTGTACCCGCCGTCGCCGCTGATCGAAACAATGAGCGGGGATCCTGTGGCCGCGACGGTCCGTGCAAGGTCCCGTGCGTGCCCGGCGAATTCGGTCGGCAGTAAATCAACCTGCAGGTCCGGTGTTCCGGCGCCGAGCTCGCGTCGCAGCTCGCTAATCCTGGCGGTCATACCAGGCTTGCCGGGATTGAAGACCAGCACAATCCGATCAAAACGTGCTTCGGGCGCCCCGTTAGGGCCACTCGCTGTCATCGGCGTTTCAGCCCTGTCATTCCCCCAGGTCGTCCGCTACGCGGCGAAGGTCCTGAACCCAGCCGGTTGAACGGCTGGGCGCTCCCGAACTGGCCTCAAAGTTGCCAAGAGCTTCCGCTATGCGCTCCAGTGCTTCCGAGATATTGACCTTGACCGCCGCGTAGCCTTCCTCCGAGCGGGGGTCAGAAGACGCCGCCGACAGCTGCTCAGCTCCGGACCTAATGACCAATGAAGCCTCATACTCGTTCACACCTGTACCTCGCAGCTTCCTTGGATAGGACGTGCGGACTCTACGAGCACCACCCTACATCCGTGGTACACCGACTCCGTCGTTGGAGGCAGCACCAGCTAGTAGTTCCTGCGCGGAAATCGAAAACAGTACCGGCGGCAAAAAGTTGGAGGCCAGGGGCAGCAGCTGCCATCAGGAAGACGAGGATATTTCGGGTTTCCCATCGGGGCTTCCCGAGGAGCAGGGGCGGTGGGACCATTCCCATATGAGCGACCAACACAGCAAGGACCGGCAGGACCTAAGCCTGCATCAGCACGGGCAGTCGGCGCCAAGTACGCGGCCGATGCGTACCATCGGGCAACGTCGGCGGGAATCAGAAGAGAAGCTCGGCTCTCACCTTCGTGAAGCGCGTCAGAAAAATGAACAGCATCAAGCCGCTGAATCAGAAGGAGCCGTCACAAATGTCCGGGCTGAGGAAACAGACTCCAGTAACCTTGCCGCCATCCATAAACGATGACCAGACCCGGCGGTCGGCGTTAAGGAACAGCCCGGTGCGAGGCAGGGAAGCGCGAAGACCCTCCACAGCGAAAGTCCGACGAAGTTGGAGGTCAACCACCCGACCGCTGTGCGCCGACTCAAAGGCAAATGCGTTCCCGTGGTCGCTTTACCCAGTTGCCCGACCGGTACCGGACTGTCAATGCACGGAAGCCGTCGACGAACTCTACGATCTTGCGGTACTTGCCTCTTTTGAGCGAGGAGTTCCTTGTTTGCGAGGGGTAGGTGTGGGTGTTTCAGTTGTCGAAATGCATCAGCAGTTGAGGATCATTGGAGACGGACGCAATGGCAGCCGGCTGCTGTGAGATCAAGGTGGGTGTTGGTGATGCGGTCAGACCCTGGGGGTAGTCTCAGGACATGTCAATGACCGGCGCCGGAAGCGGCAGCCAACCCGAACCTCCCGAGACTGCCGGGACCACCGCCGGGGCGGAAGCCGCCTCGGACGTGGCAAACGAATACGGGCCCCCGGTCTGGACCGACTTGTGGGATGCAATGGGGCGCACTCGGACGAAAATCGCGAACGGGTATGAGAGGGGTTCGGATCCGGAAACCCTGAAGGCAGACATGATGGTCTTTTTTATCCTGTGCTGGAACCTTCGGGACTGGATCATGACCGATGACACGGTTCCCTTCGGTAAGGACCTGATGGGCATCGAGACTAAGGTGCCCTGCATGCGCCGGTGCTGGGCGGTGGCGAATACCGCCAACCAACGCGCAACGGCAGGGGTTCAGGGCACGGTGATCCATCACAACTCCAGGGCCAGTATCCGTTTCACTGAGGACCCGACCGATACGGTCGATGCGTTGGAACTGGCGGACGAGTGCCTGCTGTGGTGGCGCACTTACCTCAGAGCACATGGACTTACAGCACGCTGAGGGCAGTCCAACGAATTTTGGGAAGGCGTAATCGAGCGGTTTCGATCCGATTCACATCGATCCTGCTCCCGTAACTGGTTATCTCCTTGACTCATCTATCTCGCCTTTCCTTTGGCAACAGGGCGCGGTTTAGTCAAGGGTGGCCGGTGGTAAGGAATAGCCTTGATGGACACGGCGGAGCACGGCAAGCCACGATCGGCTGCGTAGCCCTCTTTGAATGGGGCGTAGCCAGGGGCTGGCCGGAGTTTGGAAGCGGACAGAACTGATTTGTAGGTTTTCACCTTTGGCGGTGCACGAGGGCGTACAGTCGGAGTATCGGGACGCCGTGACTGGACATCCGGTTTCCCGAGCAATGAAACCGACTCCGCCTCCGCGGCCGGCAAACCGGCGACTGTGACATCCCGTCACTGTAATGAACATGTGGTGATGAGTTGGGACAACGAGGGCGGCCCTGACCGTCTGCTCCGCAGGCCGGTCTCTCCGGCCCATGCCCTCCCCTTATAAGGGGCCCGGTCTCGGGTCCCTTGAACCCCAGTCACCGTCGATCCGCCCGTTTCTGCGGTTCTGACAGTGCATCTTCAAGAAACGTTGGCGCAATGCCATGACCACCACCCAAGAACAGCCGGTCCACGTTGAGGGGCGCCTTGCGCTCAGCGGCGTTCTCGCCACCGCCCTGCCTCACGACCTCGGCACGGCCACGGCCGCCTCTCGTTACACCGTCCCTGTCGTTTTCTCCCGCAGGCCCCAGCCCCGGGAACTCGATTTGCTGCATGACAAGAGCGTCACCCGGCGCTTGGCGGAGGAAGGATACAGCGACGTCGAACTGCGAGTCTCTGACCGCCGCCTCCTGATCACCAACACCAATCTGCAGGACCTTAAGTCAGGGCTTGCCCACCTTGTCGGCACGATCCTGAGCGACATTTCCGTTCAGGCCGAAGCCGAGCGCGCCCACAGGTCTGAAGAACTGGAAGCCCTGGGAATGCTGGAGGAACAACGACTCGAAGTTATCCGTCAATCCGCGGCCGAAATCCACTTCGACTAACACCCGTACCCAGCACCGGGCGTCGACACTACGGACCCTTGTTGTTCCCTTCCGGGCCGGCGCAGACTAGCAGGCTGCATCGCCTGTTCTTCCGGCTGACCGCTTAACGGCCCGGCGACCATGGGGATCATGGTGCTTCCTCGGCACGTACTTAGGGACGAGGAAGCACCACCGCCACACGGCAACCATCGGGGCCCGTTACGCGGCCAAAATTCTGGAAGTTCCGGACCCATACGCGCCCATACGCGCGCCTACTTACAGTCCCAACAAGAACCCAAAACCGGAAAGGAAACAATGACTTCCATGCACCTTGAGAAGCACTGGCACCGGCTGTCTCCGGCCAGCAAGCAGTGGCTCATCGACAACCTTGGTTGTGTAATTCTGCCCCGGACCATCTCGGCAGAAATAAATGCCGAATCCGGAGAGGACGCTGATTCTGATAGTCACGGCGAAACTGTCCTGTCAGAAGAAAACATCGATTTCATCCGATCCAAAGCACACCAGGAAAAACCGTCCTCGGCACAGCCGAGCTACCGGTTCTTCGACTCTGTACAGCCCTAAACCCCACGCCCCCGGGCCACCCAAACCCGGGCCCGGGCCGGTGTCCCAGTCACTAACGTTCGTCTCTGTTCACCGCCTCGTGGCTAGGGCTTCGAGAAAGCACTTCTGCATCGGCGCACATACGCGCCCCCGACAATACCCCCCGATCCAGAAGCGCAAATGAAACGAGCGCGCGTCAGGGTGCCCGCCGTACTCTGAGCCCATGAGCGAACGAAAAGTAACCTGGCACAGCCAACACAAGGCGGGGTTGAGCGCTGGAGAGCGGGCTGCAGATACCCTTCGCAACGGGATGGGCAGCTGGACTTTCGTGGGTGTTTTCATGGCCTTAATGGGCCTTTGGGCGTTGTTGAATCCCTTTCTCCTTGCCGGGCAGGCTTGGGATCCTTACCCCTATATCCTGCTCAACCTTTTCCTGTCGATGTTGGCCGGTTTGCAGGGGGCGATCCTCGCTGCGAAACGTCAGGATGCGATAGCGTCCGCAATGGCACAGCACGACTACGAAACGGACGTGCGAGCGGAAAATACAAATCCAGACCCTCATGGCCATTAACAGCGAACAGTTGGAGATATTGCGGGAACTGCGAGGCATCTAGGAAAGCCCTACCTCAACAGGGGACACACGAAAACCTGGAGCGTGATCCTGGCCCGCATAGTTCAGTGCACGTCCCCAGGTGCGGGCGCCATCGATGACTCGACCTGGCCGGATCCGAACGGAAGGGTCATCCCGCGACGCCCGTGATTTTTCGGTCGCGGTTACCCTGTGGGGGAGCGGGCGTCGCAGGTTCGGGCCGGACCTGCAGTAGCACCAGGTTTGCCCGGTTGATCCCGCAGTGGTCGCCATGGGCCGCCCTTGAGTCCGGCCCGCTTGGCCCCCTTGCCGGAAATGCGGCCTGGCGGGGGCATAGTTGGAGTATGGCAACCTACGATTCCCGGAGTTTTTACACGCGCGGTGACTCTTTCAGTGTTGGAGCTTCACGGGAACATATCGAACGCTCGCTTCTGGACTTTGGGGCAACCGATGTTCTTTTGAGCCAACGTGGCCACCTCAATGCCATCTCGTTCAGGGCGCGCGGAAGGCAATTTCGGATCGTCGTCTCTTTGCCGCAGCCTGAGGAAAGCCCTACTGTTCCGGGTGGAGCTTCCGGGGTGCCCGGCAGAGAAGTTACGGCGAAAGTGCTCGAACTCGATGCCCGTCGATTCTGGCATGCCTTCGCCCTGTCGACAGACGCCAAACTCGCAGCGGCGGCAGCTGGTGTTGCAACACTCGAATCCGAATTTCTGGCCCATGTGGTGCTCCCCGGGAACCATAAGGTAATGGACGAACTCGAGCCGGTCATAGCCTCTGCCTACAGGTCCGGGCAGCGTCCCTCCATGAGTACTGCTGCTAGACCACGAACCGATTGAATACATGGCCATGGTTCAGCCAGGAAGGACCCATCGTCGGGGCGGAAAAGCTCATCTTATTGGGTCCGGGGCTTGTTGCCCGGCCAGCCACTGCCGATAGGCCGAGGCCAGGTTGTCGTTGCGGAGGAGGCCTCGTTCCAGACGCGAAATGATGGAAACCCATTGGCCAAGTTCGCCGGCTACGGTCGTGATGGTGATCCCGAGTTCGCTGCGCATGCGGCGGAGGTCCGAGTTATTAGGCGCCGGCCGGGGGTTGGTGATCTGGCGGTAGATTTCTCTGGCTGCGTAGCGTTTGAGGCAGCGCATGATTTCGCGTTTGCTCTTGCCCTCGGACGTGCGTTTAGCGACGTAATCCTTGGTCCGCTGGCACGAGGCCATGCGGACCAGGACCACCTGATGCAAGGCATTATTGGCGCTGCGGTCGCCGCCCCTGCTGAGCCGGTGGCGGGTTGTCTTGCCTGATGATGCTGGTACCGGCGCGACCCCGACGAGTGAGGCGAACTGGGCTTCGTTTCCCAGACGGTCCGGGTTGTCCCCGAAGGTGATTAACAGCTGGCTGGCTACTTCGGTCCCGACTCCTGGGAGATCGCAAAGCAGCGGAGCGTAGCTGTCGAGGATTTTCTTGAGTGCCATATCAGCTGCTTCGATTTCTGCTCCCAGCGTCTGGCACCGGGCTGCCAACGCCCTGAGGGTCAGCAGGGTCACGTACTCGGGGTCAGCCAGGTGTCCCGAAGGTCTCGTCCGCTGCAGGGCAGGAATCAGCGCAGAGGTGGCCATCGCCCGGTATTTCGCCCGGATTTTGTCCGGGGCCGAAATGAGGAGCGCCTTGATCTGGTTGATGGCCGCGGTCGGTGCCTTCAACACCGACGGCGATGACGGTGCCGTAGGAGGTGATGAAGTCGATGATTTTCCGGTATCCGGATCCCACGGCCAGGAGTCACGCCGGCTCAAGGACTGTTTCAGTATTACCGTTTTTTGGCTGCTGTCCTTCGGATCGTACGTGCCCGCTCCACCCCATCTAGCCCCTCCTTCGTCGGGGCCTGCAGGCCAGGAATTTCCTTCCGGCGCTCCTGCGTCGCTTATTTCCTCCAGGAATTTCCCGCCCTTTGCCCTTGCGGGTAGACGGGCCTCCGTCGGGCACAGCTCCGCAAAGCTCCGCCAGCAGCCAAAAAACAACGGGGGGAGAGGGGAAGCTGGTCGGTCACCACTGGTCGCCCCACCCACCACAATCCTCTGCAAAAGGACGAAAACATGAACACCACACCCACGCTGGAAATGCTCGACCCCAAGACCCTGACCATCGACATCAACGTCCGCAAGGACGCAGCGCTCACCCCGGCCTTCGTGGCCAGCATCAAGGAACACGGCGTCCTCGAGCCAGTGATCGCACACCGCAAGGACGACGGCACCGTACACGTCCTGATGGGACAGCGCCGCACCCGCGCCGCCGTCGAAGCCGAACGCCCCGAGATCCCGGTCATGGTCACCGAAAGCCCCGAGGAAGCAGAACGAATCCTCACCCAGGTAGTCGAGAACATCCAACGCTCCGCGCTGACCGAGGCCGACGAGGCCGATGCCTACCACCAGCTCTCCCTGATCGGCGTGTCAGCGGCACAGATCGCCAAGAAAACCGGGCGCACCAAGATCAACGTCGAGGACGCGCTGAAAGCCAAGTCCACCACCGCCGGGGACGCCGCCCTGGGCAGGGGATGCACCATCGAAGAAGCCCTGATACTGGCTGAATTTGAAGACGACTCAGACGCGACCGAGGAACTTGAATCAGTCCTCGCCGACGAACCCGACATGCTCATGCACGTCACCCAGCGCCTCCGGGACAAGCGGGACATCGCCGCCGCCCGCGCCGCACTGGTCGCGGAACTTGAAGGCCAGGGCAAGACAATTGTGGAGGACGCGGGCCACTACGCCGACGAAGAAGCCCTGTACGTCTCGGCCGCGAACCGGGCCGACGGCGAACCGGCCACCGAGGACGACGCCAACGCCTACGTCCTCCAGCGCAACTGGCAAGGCCATTACTCAGCCAAACCTGCCATCAACGGGTGGAAGGAGCTCGGTTTCACCCCGCGCCACGAACGCTACGACGGCGGCCGCCAAGCACAGTCCGGCCCGATGACCGAGGAACAGAAAGCCGAGCGGAAGACTCTGATCGCCAATAACAAGGCTATGGAATCTGCTGGTGTCGTCCGTCGTGAGTTCGTGAAGAACCTGCTGGCCCGCAAGCAGGCACCCAAGGGCTGGCAGTACTTCACCGTCCACGCCATCACCCACCACCCCGAAACCGCCAGCGGATACCAAGGCGAAGTCGCTGCAGACATGATCGGAGCCAAAACGGAGGACAAGAATGGACGCTGGGGCTGGAACCCCCTCCGCGACCACGTAGCCAACACCACCGCACGGCCCGAGTTCTCCCTGATCGCACTGATCTGCGCTGGATACGAAAAGACCATCGCTAAAGACTCATGGCGATCACCCCACCAAAGCCACCGCGACTACCTCAACCAGCTGGTCATATGGGGCTACACCGCATCCGAGACCGAACAAATCATCATCGACAGCGGCAAGGAAACCACCGAAGCCGCCTAAAACCACGCTTTGCCGGGCGGCCAGCACAACCGCCCGGCAAGGCACCACGCACCAAGAGGCCAGCCAGGAATTTCTAAAAGTGGGGCGGTCCGCCGCCCAGGACACACCACAGCAGCCACTCACCAGCGGCGGACCGCCGCTCAACGCGACACAGCCCCAAAAACCATTCCCCGCGGGACCAGGAACAACGACGTTCCCCACCCCGGCAAAACCACCAACATTCAGCTACGCTGAAACACAGATTTCCTTTGCAGAGGGAAACTCCGAGGGGTCGGCCACCTTGGCCGGCCCCTCGATATGTTCGCTCGGGAGTTGAGTGCTTAGCCGCTCAACCCCGCGGCGGCTTCTTCGGGTTGCGTTTTTCGACGCTTTTCCACGGTCCAGGTGATGACTTCGATGCTATGAAGTTTCCTAAGCCGTCGTATTTGTCGAAGAACCCGGTTCGTTCGTTTTTCAGCTGGTAACGGTCTTTAACCTGGCCGATGCGCCTTCCGTTACCGGTGTTCTTTGCCACTTGGCCCCCTACTTTTTCTGATGCTGAAGGGAAGCATATCCGGTCAGTAGGTAGCGTCATATCCCCTGGAGCCAGCACCGACCTAGCGCGACCCACTGCATCCGGAGGTTAGGCTCCTGACCGTTCTCCAGCCTGTGGCCACGACGCGTCTGATCAATTGTTGACCGTCCCCGACGTACGCTAATGGGATGGCAGACGGTAGCGGAATCGAGTGGACAGAGGCCACGTGGAACCCCACCACGGGTTGCGACCAAATCAGCCCGGGCTGCGATAACTGCTATGCCCTCACACTGGCTAAGCGGTTGAAGGCGATGGGAAACCCGAAGTACCAGGAAGACGGTGACCCGCGAACAAGCGGTCCGGGCTTTGCCCTAACGGAACATCCTTCGGCGTTGGATATTCCACGGCGGTGGTCGGCGCCACGTCTTATCTTTGTAAACAGCATGTCTGACTTGTTCCATGCACGTGTGTCGTCATCTTTCATCAGGGATGTCTTCCAGGTCATGGAAGAGACACCTCGGCACACGTATCAGCTACTCACCAAACGACCTCGGCGTGCAATGCGCATGGCGCAGGAGCTTCCGTGGCCGAGCAACGTCTGGCTCGGCGTGAGCGTCGAGACTGCGGATCAGCTGTGGCGTCTTGATGATTTGCGCCGTGTCCCGGCCGCAACCCGCTTCGTCTCGGCTGAGCCTCTGCTCGGATCGCTCGCCGGCCTTGACCTTACGGGAATGCATTGGCTGATCGCGGGCGGGGAAAGCGGCCCGAAGCACCGCCCGCTCGATCCCACGTGGGTGCGAGAGCTTCGCGACGAGTGCTCCGACCAAGGTGTCGCTTTCTTTTTCAAGCAGTGGGGCGGGCGGACACCGAAAACAAACGGTCGTGAGTTGGACGGACGTCTATGGGATGAGATGCCTACGCCTACGCGGGCGTGAGCAGCAGCTTGTAAAGATCACTGACGCCCTTTGGATTCGTGGTTGTTTTGTTCTCCGCCAAAACCTTGTTAATGGCGGCCCGGAAGTGCATTGTACGTACAAGGCCCACTAGGTCGTTCCCGAGGATTTCGTCAGAGCGGTCGATGATTCGAAAGGCTTGGCCCTTGGCCAGTTCGGCGGTCAATCGCGAGGCGAGCGTGTCTACCCATTGGGCCTTGAGCTTTGCTTCCGCGGCCTTCCAATCAGCCTCCCAGGCATCAGCGTCGCCAAACAACGTATCTTCGGCTGCCATCTCAGCAAGACACTTGCGCCAGTGCTCCAAACCCTTGGAAGTTGCCTCGCCAAACGTCACCATCCCGTCCATATGCCGGGTGGCGAATACTAGGTAATAAATAGGCTTAAGGTCGGCCCGCGGCTTGACGTCGATGATCCAGGTCCCCGACACGCCTCCAAGCTGCCTTAGCCGCTCGGCATACCCCTCCACTACAGCCAGTTCGGCGGCCATTTTCTGATCTTCCGTGCCCTCCTTGTTAGGGCACTTCTCAAGCCAGACGTCTCGCCACCAGTCTCCTCCGAAAGCCGCGTCCAGGGTCTTCAGCGACTGCTCGATAGCTTTATCGCTGTAAAGCATTCCTGCAAACCGGCGAAGGTTAGCGGTTAGGTTGACCAACACCTCTGTCGCTGGCATGCCGACTGTGCTAGGTCGTCCGAAAATACCCGCGACCTCATTTAGAGGAATCGGCAGGCCGCACGGGTCGAGGTAGACGAATAGCGGAATGTCCTTCACCGAGTCCAGCAACACCGGTAAATGCGCGGATATGTTGTCGTCCGTGATCGTATAGGTGATCCCGACGCCCTCGGCCTCCGCCACCTCACGAAGCTTGGCAACGGTGTGGATATCGTCCTCTACGAAGTGACACTCAACCTTGCGCGGGCTGCTCATAGCCGCGAGCTCCTTGGCCTTTCGAAGCAGCATGGCACCGGAGCCTTCTTTGCCATCCTCGTACCGGCCTGGCCCCGCATATCCATCGATGAAGGCCACGCGATTGTCTATGGACGTGCTGCCGGTCTTGCTGGCAAACGGCGTCATGTAACTGTCGAGGACCGCATGTTTCAACACGGCCGCCGATTTCTTGCTCTTATGAAACTTGCTGGTGTCGCTGGACAAACAGGCCCCCCGGATCGAACATCTGCCGAGGTTAGAGTATGGCAAGCTCACTCTCCCCGTGAGCATAGACGCGCCGCCCTTCACGGACCGAGCAAGGGGCGGCCGGCCGCCCGTGTGGGCGTGGAAGATCATATGATCAAAGGCGCCGGTTTATCCGGCTTCGCATGCTTCTCTTCTTGGGGGTACTTCTTTGGCAACGACGTTCGATGTACTGCTTGACTCGTACCGTGATCTCGCGGACTCGGAGAGGATGAAGGGCAATTACTTCGAGCAGCTAGTCGGCCGGTACCTGGAGAAGGACGGAGTTCAGGCCCCCCAGTATCGCAACGTGTGGTTGTGGAGGGACTGGCCGGACCGCGACGGTAAGAAGGACAACGGCATCGATCTGGTGGCCGAACGCCAAGACGGCGGTTTCACGGCGATCCAATGTAAGTTCTATGCCGAGGGCCATAGGATCCAGAAGTCGGATATTGATTCGTTCATCTCCGCGTCGGGTAAGCCTCCATTCACACACCGACTCATCGTGGACACGACGGGTCGAGACTGGTCCCCGAACGCGGAAGAGATGCTGGACAACCAGCACATTCCCATCCAGCGCATTGGTCTCACGGACTTCCGCAACTCCAATATTGACTGGGCCACTTACGAGCTGACCGACCCCTCCAAAGCCCCGAGACTGCATGACAAAAAGCAGCTGCGCACCCACCAGCACGAAGCGGTCAACGCCGTCATGAAGGGCTTCGAAACCAATCACCGCGGCAAACTCATCATGGCCTGCGGCACCGGCAAGACCTTCACTGCGCTGAAGATTGCCGAGCGGTTCGCGGAGCAGGAAACCCACGTCCGGGTCCTCTTCCTCGTTCCCTCCCTGGCACTGATGTCCCAGTCGCTAAAGGAATGGTCGGACGAGACGACGCAGACCATGCACGCTTACGCCGTCTGTTCCGACACCAAGGTTGGCCGGCAGAAGAACTCCGACCTCACCGATGTGGCAATCCATGACCTGCAGATTCCCGCCACCACGGATGGCGCTACGCTGCTCGAAGCAATGGGTACCAGGGAGCTGGACGAGGGAATGACGGTGGTATTTTCCACCTACCAATCCATCGACGCCGTATCCCAGGCGCAGAAGGCTGGGCTACCGGACTTTGACCTGATCATCTGCGATGAGGCCCACCGCACCACCGGCGCAACCCTCGCCGGCACGGAAGAGTCCCACTTCGTCAAGGTCCACCGGAATGACGTCGTCGCCGGTACTAAGCGCCTGTACATGACGGCCACACCCCGTCTTTTCAACGACGACACCAAGAACAAGGCCCTTGAGCGGGATGCGATCTTGTGCTCGATGGACGATGAGACCATGTACGGCCCGGTGTTCTACCGAATCGGTTTCGGTGAAGCTGTCACCAAAAAACTGCTCACCGACTACAAGGTCCTGGTTCTGGGTGTGGACGAAACACAGGTAGTCTCCAGCTTCCAGGACCAACTGGCCGACTCGAACATGGAACTGCAAATCGACGATGTCGCCAAGCTCATCGGCTGCTGGAACGGACTGGCCAAACGACGCTCCGGTGCCCATGAGGTGTCCTTCGGTAACGACCTGGCACCGATGAAACGGGCCGTGGCCTTCAACCGGGACATCAAATCCTCCAAGCTCGTCGAATCGGAGTTCGAAGACCTCGTCCGGGTGCACCTCACGAACCTCGACAACGACGACCCCACGGACGACCTAAAAGTAGAAGTCAAGCACGTCGACGGCGGTTTCAACGCCATCACCCGCGCGGAACGCCTCGACTGGCTAAAAGAAGATCTCGACAGTCCCGAGGATCATCCGGTCTGCAGGATCCTCACCAACGCCCGCTGCCTAACTGAAGGCGTGGATGTCCCATCCTTGGACGCCGTTCTGTTCCTAAACCCACGCAACTCCATGGTCGACGTCATCCAGGCCGTCGGCCGAGTGATGCGGATCGCCAAAGGCAAACAATTCGGCTACATCATCCTGCCCATCGCAATCCCGGAGGGGATGTCGACCTCTGAGGCGCTCAGGGACAACAACCGCTACAAGGTCGTCTGGCAGGTCCTCCAAGCCCTCCGCGCACACGATGAGCGCATGGACGCCGCCATCAACCAGATCGAACTCAACGCAAAAGCTCCCGAATCGATCCTCGTTGACACTGTCGACCTGTCACCAAAGAAGAAAGCCCGCACGAACGTGGGCGGAAACGCCGGCGGGGGAGACCATGCAGGTGATGGCAATGGTGACAACGAAAAAGCGGATCCCGAATTCGTCCAGCCGCAGCTTCAGTTCCCGGCCGAAGAGTGGAAAGACTCTGTCTACGCCAAGATCGTGGACAAGTGCGGGAACCGCATGTACTGGGAAGACTGGTCCAAGGACATCGCGGCCATCGCCAACAAGCACATTACGCTCATCAACAATCTCCTAGCGGGGGCGGATCCGGAGCACCGCAAAGCTTTTGATGACTTCATTCAAGGCCTGCGAGAGAACTTGAACCCAGAAATCGACGAGGCCCAGGCCGTCGAAATGCTCGCCCAGCACTTGGTGACCAAGCCGGTGTTCGACGCCATGTTCGCCGATTCGAATTTTACTGAGCACAACCCGGTCTCGCTGGCAATGCAGAACATACTGAACCAGCTGGACGAGAACTCGGCCTTCGAAAAGGAACGTACCGGGCTGGAGAAGTTCTATGACTCAGTCCGCGCCCGGGTGAAGTCCATCGATAACGCTGCTGCCAAGCAGAAAATCATTCTGGAGCTCTACGACAACTTCTTCCGCAATGCCTTCCCCCGTGTTGCAGACAGGCTTGGCATTGTGTTCACGCCGGTGCCGGTGGTGGATTACATTCTGCGCTCGGCAGATGCTGCCTTGCGCTTGGAGTTCGGCAAGTCTCTCTCCGATGAGGGGGTCTCCATCCTGGAACCCTTCGTTGGCACCGGAACGTTCGTGACTAGGCTGCTTCAGTCCGGACTGATCAAGCCTGAGGACCTCCACCGGAAATACACGCAAGAACTTTTCGCCAACGAGATTGTCCTGCTCAGCTACTACATCGCTGCCATCAACATTGAGACGGTTTTTGCGGAAGAGTCGGTTAGGCATGGTCTCAATCACGGCTACATGCCCTTCGACGGCATCGCCCTGACCGACACCTTCCAGCTCAATGAATCCGACGGTGCCTTCGACACCGCGGTGTTTCCGGAGAACTCTGAGCGGGTCAAACGGCAGAAGAACGAGGACATCCGCGTCGTAGTGATGAATCCTCCCTATTCTGTGGGGCAAACCAGCGCGAACGACAACAACCAAAACCAGTCCTACACACAGCTGGATGCTTCCATCGCTGCAACTTACGTGGCCAATTCCTCCGCATCTTCCACCAAGGGACTCTACGATTCCTACATTCGGGGCATCCGCTGGGCGTCCAACCGAGTTGGGGATGACGGAGTGATTGCATTCGTGTCGAATGGCAGTTTCATCGACGGCAGCTCTGCGGATGGAATTCGGAAGACATTTGCCAAGGAATTTAGTCGTATTTTCATCTACAACCTGCGAGGGAATCAGCGTACGGCCGGAGAAGTTTCACGAAAGGAGGGCGGAAAGATTTTCGGCAGTGGTGCGCGAACTCCGATCGCTATTGCCATCCTAATCAAGAACACCAAGCACAGCGGGCCAGTTGACATCCAGTACAGAGACATCGGTGACTACCTCACGCGGGATCAGAAGCTCGACATTCTGGAAATTGAGCAGTCCATTGAAGGCACCGATTGGGAATCGATCAAGCCCAATGACCACGGAGACTGGATCAATCACCGGGACCCCAGCTACGACGCTTATCAGCCTCTCGGGGATAAGAAGGACAAACAGGCAAGCCCCATGTTTGCGACGTTTAGTCTTGGCTTAGCCACCGGAAGGGATGCGTGGGCAACAAACTTCTCCGCAACAGCAGTGCAAGAGAACATCTCGAGGATGATCGATCATTTCAACGATCAGCTGGCCGTGCCCGACTCGGCCCTGGATCTGGACCCCACGAAGATCAGTTGGAACCGCAATTTCGCGCAAGACCGAATGCGCCAGAGGAAACACGTCTTCGATTCAAGCCGGGTAGTCTCCATGGCCTACAGGCCATACACAAAACAGCGGAACTATTTCGATCGTTCCATGAATGCCATGGTGTATCAGCTTCCCCGCCTCTTCCCGACGCCGGCTCATGAAAATCTCGCTATCGGTGTCAGTACGGACTATCGAAAGGCTTGGTCTGCTCTTATTTGTCGAGATGTCCCTGACCTCACCTTCGTGGCATCGGGGCAGTTCTTTGGTCTCTATAGCTACGAGCCAGTGTCGGCAGAGCGCCAAGATGATCTCTTCTCAAACGCAGAAGGGACCATCGTCGATGGCTACAGGCGCAGGGACAACATCACTGACGAGACCTTGAGAAGCTACAGGGCTTTCTACGAGGACTCGAAGATCATTAAGGAAGACATTTTCTACTACGTCTACGGCCTGTTGCACAGCCCGACGTACAAGGAGCAGTACAAGGCAGATTTGATGAAGATGCTCCCGCGCATCCCCAAGGTCAAAGACTTCTGGGGCTTCAGCCAAGCCGGCCGGGAACTGGCCGGTCTGCACCTGGACTATGAGACAGTCGAACCGTTTCCGCTGGATGAGATCTCGTCAGCGTCGGTCGCGGAGGGATCCGAGGAAGCGTTCGACTTTTATCGCGTAAACAAGTTGTCCTTCGGGGCCCGGAAGGACCGCTCCAAGATCATCTATAACGCGCGGGTCACTTTGGCTGGCATCCCCGACGAAGTTTTCGACTATCAAGTGAATGGCAAATCGGCGCTGGAGTGGATCGTGGACCGCTACCAGGTGACCACACACAAGGAATCGCAAATCACTAATGATCCCAACGACTATTGCAGGGAAGTGGGAAATCCCCGGTACATCGTGGACCTGATAAAGCGCATCGTCACGGTGTCCTTGGAGACCAATAAGATCGTAGCTAGCTTGCCCACCCTGGAAGTTGCCGAGTAGTGAGACTGTTGCTTTCCGGGGACTAGTCAGGGGTCATCTTGTGCCCAGACGCTGGCCTCAATTTTCATTGCTGCACGTTCGGCCACGAGGCGGGGCAGCTTTGTCGGTGAGTTTTGTAGGTTAATCGGCGGATCCCATTCCTTCAGAACCGCCTTTTCCACATTGGCCAACTTGCATTGGAGGTCTCGTGGGCGTGGCCAGCACGCGAGGGTTAGATGGCTCTGCATCCATTCGGTTAGTCGACCATCGGCTTCGTCCTCCAACCCATAGTGAGCGAAGTATCCGGGTTTGAGCCTGTTCCGGGGCACGCCTCGTAGGTTTAGTGGGTTGCGGAGAAGTGCCGCGAAGGAGCGGCGTACTGTGGATGATCCTGTTTTCGGGGCGGCCTCGGGGTCCACGGCAAAATGTGAGTTAAGGTCGCGAGAGACCAAGCTGTCCTCCGCCTTGCCGACGTACAGCGGCACTTCGGCGCGATGCGCTAATCCCAGGAACGTCCAGACTTCCTCCGACGCATGGATCGCGTACAGGCCTGGGCTGTCCGGCAGAAATTCCATCGCCTCCGAGATGGGGTACCGCGGACCGGATAAGAAATGGAGGACCAAGGCCAATAGGTTTTCATCACAATCTGCCATCCCCGCACGATACCTCTCCCGTAGGGCCTCTTCGCGTCTCCGACGGTTTAAGGGGTGGCCCCGGTCGGGCCTACTGAGCTAATCAAAAACGACCGTTTGTGCGGGGCTCGTGACAGCCTGCCCGACGCATCCTTTTTGGAGCCAATTTTCCCGGAAGTGGGGTGCTATCATGTTTCATAACTCGACTACGAAAACTAAGGCGCAGGTACGTAGTCAAAACTAGGCAGTCGACCGTTTTTGATTGGGGCAGAAATGGCTTTAGAACCAACACAGTGGTTCCAACTGGTCAGCGCTGTAGTTGCGCTCTTGACTTTGGCAGTGACGATCTACAGGTTTGTGAACCGGAAGGCCACCGCCTATGAGTATGCGTCCAACCTTTTAAGCTTGGCTAAGGCCATGTCCGACATTGAAATTCCTCCGGACGGCATCAGGGAAATAGAGCAGAGGAAGGTTCTGCAGAGACGCCTGCTCCAAGGCGGCCACTATTACTCACAGCTCTACATCAGCACTACGGCGCCTGTCCTCACTAGCTACTGGCAATCCAGCCTTTTCGGGATATTGGGAGTCACACTATTCATTTCGCTCGCACTCGTCCCCCTAACGGGGTCGATCGAGGATCCGGCGTCAGTCGCAGCGCTGTTGTTGCTGCCCTCCGCCTTTGGCTTCTTTGCGTACTTCGCTCACGGCCGCGTGGGGCGCTACAAGATCGTGAACCGCGAACTCAACGAGGAAGCGAAGTTGTTCTACCCGCCGGAGGATGCGGAGGTCGATGAAGTTGGGCGCTTTGAGTCGTTGCACCGATTGTTGACCCACTCCGCTGCTCCGATCACAGCTAAGAAAGCCGGACGGTGAGATGCCGACATTGATGGGTTATGCCCGGGTCAGCACCACGGAGCAGTCTGTGGACCTGCAGCATGATGCTTTGAACGGGGCCGGATGCTTTCGTATCTGGACGGACTATGCCTCGGGCGCGACCGCGGATCGTCCGGAGTGGCAGGACTGCCTGGATCATCTGCAGCCGGGCAACATCCTGGTGGTGAACGACCTGTCCCGGCTGGGACGCAATACAGCGGACCTCGCTGGCATCGTCAAGATTTTGGCCGACCGCCACGTTGGGCTGCGGTCGTTGACTGAGACTTGGCTCGACACGACCACATCCCAGGGCGTGCTGATGTTCCACTTCTTCTCCGCTATCGCGGAGTACGAACGGAACCGCCTGCGCGAGCGAACGCTAGCCGGCCTCGCTGCAGCGAAGGCCCGCGGCCGGGTAGGAGGCCGGCCGACCAAGATGACTCCTGACAAAGCAGCCACAGCCCATCGAATGAGAAGCGAAAAACGGACCATCCGTGACATCGCGAAGACCATCGATGTCAGCGAGGCGACCGTTGTCCGCGAACTGGCACGACAGAGGAAGGGCCAGCAGACGCCGCAAGAGTAAGGGTGTGGCTGTTAATCCGCCGGAGCCTTCGTTAACGTGGAGGCAAACGGAGGGGGAGCGGCGCACATGGCACCGAGGAAATCGAAAAACCACATTGAGGGTCAGCTGAGCCTGGAGTCCTTGTGGGCCGAACCGGAAGAGGTAATCAATGAACGAGCACGGCAGACACGCCATGGAAACCATGAAGAATCACGACCCGGAGAGCTACGCGCAGATAGCGGACCCCGAGACACACTTTTCGACTTTGGGCCGGGAAATCCAGGACCGGATCTGGTCGTTGAGCGAGGACCTGATCCCGCCCCGCGGACAGGAGACGCCGCTGGAGTACGTGGGCTTGGTGAACATGGCCAAGCTCCGGGCGCGGGAGATCGTGTACCAGGAGATGATCTACGACGGACTTCCCCAGGAACCGGAGGAGATGGAACCGGTCCCCAGCCAGCAGGACGAGCAGAGCTAGAACCTGCCCAGCAGCCGGAACAGCCGGCGGCCGCCGTCGCTGTCCGGTTCCGTCCCGCGTCCCAGGCAGACCTCGCCCCGTCCGGGCAGAAGGCACGCTTCGCAGCGAACCTCGACGCAATCCGTATCGTCCGGGAGCTGCAGGAGCAGCAGCGCCCCGCCACCGAAGCCGAGCAGAGGGCCCTGGCGCAGTGGTCCAGTTGGGGAGCGGTGCCGCAGCTGTTCGACAAGGACGACTGGGCTGCCGAACGCGCCCAGCTCCGCGAGGTCCTGAGCGAGCGGGAGTACGCAGCTGCTTCCCGGACCACGACCAACGCCTACTACACCGACGCGGCCCTGGTGCAGGAAATCTGGTCAGCCGTGGACAGGCTTGGTTTCACCGGGGGAGAGGTGCTGGAACCCGGCTCCGGCGCCGGCACTTTCATCGGGTTCGCCCCCGAGACTGCACGCATGACGGGCGTGGAGCTGGACCCACTGACTGCCTCCATTTCCCGCGGCCTCTACCCGCACGCAATGATCCGCAGCGAGTCCTTCGCTGACACCCCGATCAAGCCCAACTCTTTCGACCTCGCCGTCGGGAACGTCCCGTTCAGCAAGAACTCCCTGTACGACAAGACGCACAACCCCGACTCCCGGCACTCGATGCACAACCACTTCATCCTCAAGAGCCTCGCGGCCGTGAAGCCGGGCGGCTACGTCGCCGTCCTGACGTCGAGCTTCACCATGGACGCAGCCAACCCCACCTCGAGGCGAGAGATGAGCGCGATGGCTGACCTGGTCGGCGCGGTGCGTCTGCCCACCGGCGCCCACCGCCGCGCCGCCGGCACAGAAGCCCTCACCGACCTGCTGCTGCTGCGCAAACGCGAACCCGGCCGCGAGCCGATGAACACCGAATGGGAACGGGTCACTCCCGCCATCGTCGGGGACCGCAACATCAAGATCAACGCCTACTTCGACATGAACCCCCAGAACGTCCTGGGCACGATCACCGTCGGCAACGGCATGTACGGCGATGAAACCATCAGCGTCAAAGCCGATGACCTCTCTGCCGTCCCGCAGCTGCTGGCCGACCGGCTCAACGTCATCGTCACCGACGCCCTGGACCGCGACCTGGGCCATGCCCCCGCAGAACGCGCACCAGGAAGGACCGCGGCCGCGGTGCTGCCAGACGCCGGCCCGGCGTGGGACGGCACCATCAACGCCCTGCCCGATGGGTCCTTCACCATCGTCCGTGCAGGAGAGGCAGAAGAACTGCCGGTGCCCAAGGCACACGCAGTGGAGCTGCGGGACCTGCTGGCACTGCGTGACGGCGCGCGGTCGCTGCTGGAGATGGAAGCCTCCGACAGCGAAGACACCCCCGAACTGGACTCCCTGCGCTCAGAACTGGCAACGCGCTACGCCGCGTTCGTTCAGAAGCACGGACCCGTGAACCGCTACAACGAATCAGTGCGCACGGACAAGGAGACCGGCGAAGAGATCGTCACCCGCCGGCTGTCTCCGGCGTTCCGGCTTCTGAGCGCGAAGGACCCCTTCGGTTCCCTGCCCGGCGCGCTGGAGAACTTCAACGACGAAACGCAGACCGCGACCCCGGCCGCACTGCTGCAGCACCGCCAGGTCGTGGCCCGCAAACCAATCATGGGCGCGGACAACATCGACGAAGCCCTCGCCATCACCCTGGACACCTACGGCTCCCCGGAACTGGGGCAGATCGCAGACCTGCTGGGCGTCACCGAAGAGGAAGCCCGGGACCAGCTCGGAACCCTCGTCTTCGATGACCCCGAGACCGGCAAGCTGGTCACGGCCCCGGAGTACCTGTCCGGGAACGTCCGCACCAAGCTCGACGCCGCACGGGCGGCCGCGGCCGAGGACGAACGCTGGAACATCAACGTCCAGGCCCTGGAAGACGTCCAGCCGCCAAAGGTCGGCATGGAAGACGTCGAGGCCCGGCTGGGAGCCGTCTGGATCTCGCCCGAGGAACACCAGCGCTTCGTCCAGGACATCCTGGCCGACCCCAACGCCACCGTCACCAGCGTCGGCGGCGGCATCTGGCGCGTGAAAGCCAACCGGGGGACCGTCCGCTCCACCAATGAATGGGGGACCGGTCGGCGGCCCGCCCCCGACCTGCTCCAAAGCATCCTGGAACAGAAGAGCATCCAGGTCGAGGACAAAAACGAGGACGGCAAAATGGTCGCCAACCTCGAAGAAACCGAAGCCGCCCAGGAGAAGGCAGAAGCCCTACAGGAACGCTTCGCCGAGTGGGTCTGGGAAGACCCCGAGCGCGCCAGCCGCCTCATCGAGGAGTACAACCGCCGTTTCAACTCCATAGCCCTGCGCGACTACACCAAAGAAGGCGGCCGGCTCACCCTGCCCGGGCTGGCAAAAACGTTCACGCCCCACCCTCACCAGCGCACCGCCGTCGCCCGGATCATCTCAGAACCGGCCGTCGGCCTCTTCCACGAAGTCGGAGCCGGCAAGACGGCGGAAATGGTCATGGGCGCCATGGAACTCAAACGCCTGGGCATGGCGAACAAACCGATGATCGTCGTCCCGAACCACATGCTGGAGCAGTTCACCCGCGAATGGCTGGAACTGTACCCGCAGGCGAGGCTGCTCTCGGCAGGCTCGGATGACATCAAGACCAAGAGCGGAGACCTCACCGCCCGCCGCCAGTTCGTCGCCCGGGCAGCGGCCAACGACTGGGACGGCATCATCATGACCCAACAGGCCTTCAAGAGCATCGGGGTCAAGGCCGAAACCATCGAGGCCTACCAGGAATCGATCATCGCCGACGTCCGGCAAACCATCGTCAACGCCCAAGCGGAAGGGGAGGACCGCACCACCGTCAAGAAGCTGGAAACCAAGCTTCAGGCCGAAGAAGAACGCATGAAACGCCTCATGGACACCGCCCCGGATCCCGGCCTGACCTTCGAAGACACCGGCGTCGATTACCTCTTTGTCGACGAAGCCCACGACTACAAGAACCTTCGGACCGTCACCAACATCAAGGGTGCCGAAATCGCCGGGTCCATGCGCGCCACCGACATGCATTTGAAGCTGGAGTACCTGCGCCGGACCCATGGTGAGCGGGTCGTCACCATGGCCACCGGAACCCCCATCGCCAACTCCATCACCGAAGCCCACGTCATGCAGCGCTACCTCCGCCCGGATCTGCTCCAGGCAGCAGGGGTGGAGAACTTTGACGTGTGGGGTGCGACCTTCGGCGAAACTGTCACCGCCATCGAAATGGACGCCGGCGGCCGGCTCAAGAACAAGCCCCGGTTCGCGAAGTTCAAGAACGTCCCGGAGATGCTGCGCAGCTTCCACGTCTTCGCCGACGTCAAGCTCTCCGAAGACCTGAACCTGAAAACCCCCGACCTGGTGCGCCGGCCAGGGGACGCCGAACGCCAGCCCGAGCTGGTGCTCATCCCGCAGCCGCCCGAGCTGGCCGAGTACATGAAAGGCCTCGCGGACCGCCTGGACTCCCTGTCCGGCTGGGCCGAAAAGGGCGCGGACAACGCCCTGAACGTCTACAACGACGGGCGCAAGGCCGCCCTGGACCTGCGCATGGTCGGCATAGAACCGGAATCCGGAACCAAGATCGACCAGGTTGTTGCCAAGACCCTGAAAGTCTGGGAAGAGAACCGGGACAACGAGTACGAAACCAGCTTCCGCTCCGGCACCCCCTCAACCACCAAGGGCGCCCTGCAGATCATCTTCTGCGACCTCGGAACCCCCTCCAAAGACACCGGGCCGGACGGCAAACCCGTCTGGACCGCCTACCAGCAGATCAAAGACCAACTGGTCGCCGGCGGCATCCAGCCCGAACAAATCCGCTTCATCCAGGAAGCGCCCAAACCTGACCAAAAGGCACAGCTATTCGCCCAGTGCCGCAGCGGCGAAGTCGCCGTCCTCATCGGCTCCACCGCCATGATGGGCACCGGCACCAACGTGCAGCTGCGCGCCAAAGCCATCCACCACGTCACATGCCCCTGGCGACCGGCAGACCTAACGCAGCGAGACGGGCGCATCATCCGCCAAGGCAACGCCAACGCCGAAGTCCATAACTTCCAGTACGCCACAGTCGGGAGCTACGACAGCGCGGCCTGGGACGGCATCCAGCGCAAAGCCACCATGATCCAGCAAGTCCTCCGCGGACGCCTGGACATCCGCGAAATCGAGGACGTCGGGGACCTCGCACTGAACGCGGCCCAAATCAAGGCAGCCACCAGCGGCAACCCGCTCGTGATGGAAAGGATCGAAGCGGACGCCGAACGGACCAAACTCGAACGCCTCAAGCGGGCCCACGAAAAGGGCCAAAGCACCCTTGGCTGGACCCGGGCCTCAGCCGAAACCAGCATCACCAGGGCAGAAGCAGCCCTGCCCGCGGTACAGGCAGCACTGCCCCGAACCACCTCCACGGCCGGTGAAAACTTCACCGCATCCATCGACGGGCAAACCTACACCAAACGCACAGAAGCGATCGCGGCCATCTCCGAGTGGGTACGAACCCACACCCCTGACTACGGCAATTACTACCGGCAGGAACGGGACTACGGAACCCTTGCCACCCTCGGCGGCCACCAGCTACAGGTCCGCAACGCAGGGGAGCACTCCCGGCTCGGCTCCTACCAGGACTTGGCCATCACCATCAAAGATGTCCCCGCCCCTCCACTGATCCTGACCCGGACGGAACTTCTGGAAGGAAGCAGCGGAATCATCACCAAGCTCGAAAACAAAGTGGCCGCGCTACCCGACTATGAAGCGCAGCTCCGCCAAACGATTCAAGAGAAAAAAGCCGTCCTCGCCGACGTGGAAAAGCAAGCCGGCAAACCATTCAAATACGAAGACAAACTCACCCAAGCGCGGGCCAAATGCGCAGAGCTGGACGAACGGCTCAAAGCCTCCATCGAACCAGCCCAACCGCAAGAAGCGCCAAACCCCAACGACTTGGACCCAGCAGTGGAGAAGCGCAGGCGTCTACTTGCCGCCAGCTTCCCCTCCCGGCCCGGCACCACAGGTCCCTCCGTTGGCCCTGGGCACACCCGAACTACTCAGCCGCTGCGCGACAGGAGCCCAGGTTGGGAACGATGACGCACTACTGAACCCATAGACCCAGCTCTTATCCCTATTAGGGCTAATAGGGATAAGAGCAGATAGAGAAGAACGCGAGGGACGGCGAAAGCCAGTCCCTCGCGTTTTCCCAGTTGCCTTCTACCAGTGAGGCAACTGCAGGATCATCCCGGGACGTTCCGGGGATCGTTGCCGTAGCTGTTCTTGGAACCGATCTGGCCGTCCTGGTTCTTGATGACGTGCTCCACCTTGTCCGCCTGCGCCGCCTCGCGGCCCGCGGTTACTGCTTCATCCTTGGTGCTGTAGCCGGCCCCGAAGGCGCGGTCAGTACCCTCGCGCTTGTTCTTCCATTGGCCGTCTTCGTAGTACGTCTCAATGTCACCCTGAGCCACTGCATACTCCCTCTGCCGGTAGGATCCTGACCCCGCTGCAACGCGGGTAGCGAAAAGCCCCGCAGCACTTGGGACCGCGAGGCTTTCCTAACGCCGTCCGCCTGATGGGGGTCAGGCGGCGAAGCTGACACCAACCTAATAGCAAGCATGCTTACTTTTCAAGTCTGGCGCGCCACCCCGTCCCGTAAGCTGTGCAACAAAAAGGGAACTCTTTGGGGGAGAGTATGAACGAGTCGATAGACGCTGAGCAGAAACAACAAGTAGCCGCCTGGAACAAGCAGTGTGGGAAGTTATGGCTCAAATACTTCGCCCTGGTCCTTGTGCCGCTGTTTATCCTGATGCTCCCGTTCTTTCAGGCCCTCAACTACTTCATGGCCGTAACCGGCCCCTTGGTTTCCGGGGAAATGGCCTACGGCCAACCCGGCTATTACGAGTACCAGGCGGCAAAGGATCAATCCCTGATCATTCTGGCCGCCCTGGTCGTCCTCGCAGCAGTCCACTATTACTTCTGCAACCGCTGGTGCAAGAAAGCGGTCCGCACCCTCGGGCCACCGCCGGGAGACTCCAGCAAATGGAACCGCTGGGTGTTCGGAAAGAGCCGGAACTCTTAGAAGCCAGTGCGGGCAACTTTCCCATGGTCCACGCCCTGCGCTGCCGGCATACCGGCCATCGTGGTCAACGAGCCCCAGCAGGGACGACACTTATTCATCCGGCCCAACAAGCACACGCGCGTACCTCACCGCAGCTGACCGACCCTTCTCAGGCGCCTGGGGGCTGCCGCTGGGGAAACCTGCGGGGATGACCACAGTCGCCGGCGGTGGCACGTATCGTGGGCACACCGTCAGTGAAAATGGCAGCGAGAGCAACGCGCCCTCAATGGCGAGTAGTAGCCTGCTAAAAATCCCTAGATTATGCGGCTAAAGGTCTATTCATTCAGTTGAATGATTGCTAAGATTGAGGTAGCAAGTCAGCCAGACGAACGAAACTTATTTGATACGAAACCAGGTGCTGAAAATGACTGCTTCACCCACCGCTTACACGGTCTACACCAAGCCAGACTGCCCTAACTGTGAGAAGACGAAGGACTACTTCGACTCCAAGGGCATCACCTACACGGCCGTGGACATCACCGAAGTGCCGGCAGCGCTTGAGTACATCACCGCCGAACTCGGCTACTCTCAGGCGCCCGTTGTCGTGAACAACATTGACGACGAGGACCACTGGTCGGGCCTGCGCCGCGACAAGCTTGTCCAGGCGGCCATGAGCCACAAGGCAGCGTGAGGACCGTGACCATCCTGCCCCCGGTCGTGGGATACAAACTCAGCCCACGGATCCCGTTGGAGGTGGACCTGTTCTGCCATGTCAACCCCGGCGGCAGGATTCCCACCGACGTTGTGGACCCTTACGTTGTGGAGCCTGCCATTGTGGAACCCCTCGATGTGGACCTGTACGAGGACTTCCGTCCCCTCCCGTGCGAGGAAGGGAATGACGGGTACTTCGAGGCGATCAACCGCGCCCCGCTCGGGGAGGGAGGGCTCTGGGACGCACACACGGCGGACCAGTACCAACCTAACGACCTCACCTACGAAGAACCGGAGGAATCGGACCTCAAAACGAACCCACAACACCATCGAGAATGCCAACAGCACACGGGGAAAAGGAACCATCATGGCCGGCGAAATCACCGCTAAACCTGAGGCGCTGAACGGCGTGGAGGTCTCCGTGTTCGACCAGATCGACCCGGAGAAAACCTACTTCCACGCCAGGGGAACCGTGCAGGACTGCATCGCAGAACTGACCGTCTACCGCGCAGACTTCGAGGCAGCCAACGAAGCAGCGGATCCTGAGAGCCTAAGCGAATCCCTGCGGCTCATTGACCGCTTACTTGTCCTCACCGGCCTGATCGAAAGCTCAGTCGAACCCGCCCTGGCCGTGACGAACGAGCGCACCGGTACAGCCGGACTCATCACCAGACCCCAGCAATAGCAGCACCTGATCACACCCATACGAAACCAGCAGAAAAGGAACGAAACCATGTCAGGCGAAACCACCATCACAGTCATCGGCAACCTCACCAACGACCCCGAGCTGCGGTTCACCCCGAGCGGATCAGCGGTTGCGAACTTCACTGTCGCGTCCACGCCCAGGACGTTCGACCGGCAGTCCAATGAGTGGAAGGACGGGGAGACACTGTTCCTCCGGGCCAGTGTCTGGCGGGAAGCGGCTGAGAACGTGGCCGAGTCCCTGACCAAGGGCATGCGTGTCATCGTTGCCGGCCGACTGAAGTCCCGCTCCTACGAGACCAAGGAAGGTGAGAAGCGCACCGTTATCGAGCTCGAGGTGGACGAGATTGGCCCCTCACTTCGGTATGCGAATGCCAAGGTCAACCGCACCCAGCGGGGGCAGGGGAACGGCTACCAGGGCAATGCCAGTAGCCAACCCCAGACCGGGCCTCAGGACGATCCCTGGGCGGCGCCGGCCAACAGCAATGCCGCCGGCGGGTGGGGCAACGGACCCGACTCTGAACCCCCGTTCTAAGCAGTACAACTGTCGGGGTCAGCAGATACGCTGGCCCCGACAGCCTGCGCCCTCTAATCCAGACCACGAGTAAAAAGGAACACCCAATGTCGCATGCAGATGACCTCCGCGCCTGGGCGCGGGGCATGTACCCCACTGAGGCAGCAACGGAGCTGCTGCTAAAGGCCTCTGGGGGGAAGTTCGCTGCACCCGGTAATCCCTGGGTACACACGAGCACCGAACCGGAAGGGCCCAGCCAGGTGAGGGCATGGATCGACTTCGCCGCCATCCCCGAACAGGTCGGGCCGCTCTCAGGCGGGGAGCGTCGTTTCCTCATGCTCGCTGCCTCCCTCGCTGAGGATGTTCCGGTGGTTTTGGGTGACCTCGTGTCGGGATTGGACCGGGAGAACCTTGATCTGGTCCTGGCCGCTATCGCGCACGCCGGCGGCAGCCACCAGCACTCCGATATCCGCTTCAACGAGGACGGCTCCATGTCCCTGGGGAAGGGTTACCTGGACAGCCTGCACCCGTGGCCGCGGACCCTGCGTGCCGTCTAACCAGGGCTGTTGTTGATGGTAAAGCCGAAGCGGGTTTCGGCGTTCACGCCGTACTACACGGAGGACCAGGCGGGGCAGGTCCGGGCTGCGTTCAAGGCCGCCGGGCTGCAGGAGGGCGACGCCAGTGTTTCGGACCTTATCGTCCGGGCGACGATGCGTGAAGTGAAGCGTCTGCAGCGCAAGTACAACGGCGGGAAACCGTGGCCTCCGGTGCAAGCGGGCGAGCTGCGGCGAGGGCAGAGAACGATGGATGAAATGCAGCACCGAAACGAGGAAACGTAAGCGTGGCTAAGAGGACTGAGGAAGTAACCAGGAGTGGTGCGCCCGTGGCTAACCCGTTCCCGCGGATGTTGACCCTGGACCAGGTTGAGGAGGTCCTAAACCTCGGCAAACCGTTGGTCTACGCACTGGTTCGGAGTGGAGAGTTAAGGGCAGCTCAGTTTGGCGGCCGCGGCGTTTGGCGCGTCCGGGAAGATGATCTGAGGGCGTACATCGATGCCGCGTATGAGAAGACAGCGGAGCGCATTGCATCCGGCCAGGTTCCCGAGGGGGAGACCCCCGCCGACGACTGACCCGAAGCACTTGAAGCGCGGAAGGCCGGCACCCACTGACGGGTGTCGGCCTTCCGTTTTTGCCGGGTCAGGGTCGCCGTCTTGTGAACCCTTTTGCTGCGGCTGGTGCCATTGCTTGGATCACGCGGGCCTGCGGAAGTTGGTGGTGATTAGCGCCGCCCTGCAGCTTGTGGTTGTCACCGGCCTGCACCGCCCGGGGAGCCCCCCTGTGCCTTAGAAGCCAACCCAGCGGAGTGGTTCCGACGTGCCCAAGGATGCCTCGCTGTGTGGTCCTGTGTCGTCCCTGCTGAAGAAAACCCGAGCGCTCCTTCAGGTGCGTCGGCCGCGCAGGTCTTGGACCATGGGGAAGGCTGCCGCTGGGGTGTTGATGACCTTCGAGGCTGTGCACATTCGCCGGCCCCCGGCGGTGACGTTCGTGTTCGTGGTGAGCTGGCGTCTGTGTGCAGCCGGTCAGGTGGGTCCCGTCGTGCACATGTGTGCGGGAAAAGCCCGAAGGATGTAGCTTTTGCCGTGCCCATGTGCGCGAGGGGCTAGTTCTCCTGGAAGCCGGTTTCGTCGGACGGGCTGGGGGTCTCGGCGGGCTTGACCTGGGCCTTGCGCCGGCGGCCGGCCGCGGCTGGTTCCAGGCCAAGCTTCTTCAATTCGTCGGGGCTCCAGCCATCGCGGGTCGCTTTGACGTAGGCGCGTTTGTCGTCGCGTTCCGCGGCGGCCAGTTGCTCCTTTAGGTCGCTCACGCGCTGGCGTGCCTGGACAAGCTCTTCGACGGATTTGATGCGTGAGTCGAGCAGTGCGCGCGCCTGGTTCCTGGTGGCTTCAATGTTGATGTTTGCCATTGTGGCCGTCGTCCCTTCCACTGAAATTGTTTCAGTCCCTTGAGTCTCACCCTAGCCGCCGGGCGTGCCGCCCGCCAGCCAACACGCGAAAGACGGCCGCCCTACTACTCCGGCGGAGCAAGCTGGTAACTTAGCACGGCCAAGTTAGCTCGATCCTCGACTTGTCGTCTCGGATGCGGCACACTTGGCAGTGTGATCCCCGGGTATCCGGGGTCGCTGCGCTGGCAAATTCGAAGGGCGGGATAAGTGACTGAGGGCAACGGCTTCGCCGGTTGGAAGTCCCGCCGCCGGCGTGCGAATGTCGAGGGCGGCCGGATGCACCGTCACGAGGTCAAGGTCAGCCCGGAAGAGGAAGCCAAGCTCCTTGCCCTGGCGGAGAAGCATCGCGTGACCATTCCGCGGCTTTTGATCGAGGCGGCACTCAGCGAGGGCACAGAGAATCCGTCCGAGCGGCGGGACCAGTTCATGCAGCTATCGCAGTTGCAGCGGCTCGTCGGGACCGTGGCAAACAACATCAACCAGATCGCGCGCCACGCGAATGCGACGGGGGAAGTACCTGCAGAAGCTGCCGCATCCATCGCCCATGCCCGCTCCGTGATCATCCGGATCGACCGTCAGCTCGCCGAGATGGCCGGGCGGTAGCTGCTCCATGATTCCGAACATCACCCAGGGCGACCGCATGGCGGGTCTGATGATCTACCTCGCCGGACCAGGGCGCGCCAACGAGCACGAAGAACCGCACCTTGTTGCCGGTGATTCGGCTCTCATGGCGTGGCACGACGACAACGAGCTGAACCGCGATGCTGCCCTTGACATCGCCAACGCACTTGACCGGGCCAAGCAGTTCTTCGGTACCGAAGTGGACGGCGGACACGTCTTCCACTGCTCGCTGAGTCTGGGCGCCGAAGAAGGCCAGCTCAGCGATGAGCGTTGGCGCGCTATCGCGGACGACTTCATGAAGGAAATGGACTTCACCGAGGACGGCGGAAAGGCGCCCGCCCGGTGGGTTGCAGTCCGTCACGGGCTGAGCAAGAACGGCAACGATCACATCCACATCGTTGCGTCGATGGTCCGGGACGACGGCACCAAATGGAACGCTTGGAAGAGTAAGTACAAGGCACAGCAGGCTGCCAGGACTCTGGAGAAGAAGTACGGACTGAACGCTCTCGGGGCCCTACGCGCGGAGCGCGGATTCACTCCGGCTGAACAGTCCAAGGCCGTTCGCCAGGGGCTGCCGGAAGTCGAGCGGCACAGCCTCGCCCGCAAGGTGCGCGTGTGCGCAGCGGCATCGACAGACGAGGCGGAGTTTGTCCGGCGTGCACGCCAGGAGGGCATGCTCGTGCGCCCCCGCTACGCGGCGGGACGTACCGACGTCGTGACCGGTTACTCTGTGGCTGAACGACCCCAAAAGGGTGAACGTGCCGTGTGGTTCGGCGGCAACTCGCTGGGACGTGACCTGGCGCTGCCCAAGCTCCGGGCAGAGTGGGAGAGTACCCCGGAGTCAGCGACCGCCGCGGTCGCTGAATGGAACGCTGCGGCGCGCAATCGCCGACCGGTACGACCCGGCCGGGAAACGCTGCAACCATCTGCTGAGCTGTGGAGCAAGTACGCCAATGACGTCAGTTCCCTCCGGGAGAAGCTGGCTACCACCCCGCACGACGATCATGCCGCCTGGGCGCAGGCAGCCCGCGAGACTGCGGCTGCCTTCGGGGCATGGTCCAAGCGGATCGAACCGACGCCGGGACCGCTGGCAGATGCCGCCAGGGAGCTGGCCAAGTCCGCCCAGCTGCGCCGTTACCCGGCACGCCCCGCAGTGTCCTTGCCGTCGGCGCGCGGAGCCACAATGATCATCCTGGCCGCGACGTCCAAGAGCGACCGTGCCGCATACGCACTCATGTTCCGGCAGCTCGCCCTGACGGCCCGGGCCATCCACGACATGCACAAGGCCACCGACGATCTGCGCCGGGTCCGGGGACTGTCCACAGCCGTCCAGGCGGCCAGCAAGGCAGTCGAAGCCAGCGCCACCGCGCACACACTCAGGGCACAGCCGATGTCGATGGAGGCGCTGCGCCAGCAGCACCCGGAAGCGTCCGAAGAAACCCTCAAAGCGAGGCTCCTGGTCGAACGTTCGCGAGGCGGCTCACCGCTGCCTCCCGTTCTGACTCGACCGGACCAAGCACAGCTGCAGGAAGCGCAGTCGAGGACCGAAGAGACCCACCGGCAGAACAGTCCAGGCATCGAGCGATAGGGGAAGAGCATGAGCGAGTCAGATGGAATCGAAGAGGCAGCCGACGGGGCGATGCGTACCGGCCTGATGGTTGCAGCCCGCATCGGCGAGCAGCTTGCCAGAATGCGCGAAGAGCAGCTGCGCACCATCGCCGCAGCCGAGGAGCAACGTGCGCGGGAGCTGCAGGAACGTTTCGACGCCCAGCGGGCTGCGGCCCGGGCACAGCTGGCGCCGGTCTCCCGCGAGGACTGGTGGGACAAAGCCACCCCTGAAATGATCGAACGGGTACACGAGACGGCCACGGCATGGAAAGCCTATGACCCCGAAGCTGCCCAAGCCGCCGAGAAAATCAGTGAAGAGGTCAAAGGCCGTTACGGCATCGACGTGAACAACCCCGGTGCGGACGAGGCGTCCGTGTCGGAGGCCCTTGCCCGGGCACAGCAAGCACGGTCCGAAGCCGAAAGTGAGCGGACCAAAGCGTCGGCCGCGCGGACTGATGAGGTCGTGGCAGGCGCAGCGGTCGCCGGCGCCAACCGGCAGGACCGGGCCAACAGCAGCGAACCGGCGTGGGATACAGCAGAACGGCGCCAGCAGCTGGCCGAAAACCTGGACGGCAAAGGTGACCGCGAAGCCGTGAACTCCCGGCTCCTGGCGGACAAGCACCAGGGCACCCACCCTTCGGCCGCCGTTGCCCAGAAACCTTCGGTAGCCAAGACATCAAAGATGGCCAGGCAAGGCGCCA
Source organism: Arthrobacter sedimenti (assembly GCF_042652025.1). NCBI lineage: Bacteria > Bacillati > Actinomycetota > Actinomycetes > Micrococcales > Micrococcaceae > Arthrobacter > Arthrobacter sedimenti. The sequence goes on from NZ_JBHSDQ010000013.1 coordinate 33,291, forward strand.
AGGGCCGAACGCTTGAACGCGGAGGACTCGAACGCTGAGACCGGATGTAGCAATAAATGAGGACCGCCACGGCGGTCCTCATTTTTGTTTTGCCACATCCTGGCCGTCCTGAGATTTGGCCGCACACAGTCAGGGTGAGCCGGTTGTCATGGCCGGCCCACTCATCGGTGTGCACTTTTTGGAGCTGCGCCGCACACATGGTGAGCGAGAGGGTTCCCCGGGACCGGCTCACCACGAAATGCCCACAACGAAAGGTTGATTATGACCACCCTGCTCGCCCTGGCCGTTGCTGCCGCCGGAATCGCGGCTATCGCCGTTGGAATCTGGCTGTTTGGCCGTCTCGTCCCCGCAATCCGGGTGTCCGGCTCGCCGTACAACTGGCCCCTGCCGCTCCAGATCCTGATGGTGACCTCCGTCGCCCTCACGATCGGGGGAGCGATCATCCTGGGCGGCGTCTTCCCCGCTATCGGCTGATAGCACTTGTGGCTCCCCCCGGAAACCCGGGGGGAGCCACAAGACCTTCGAAGCTGATTCAGTCGAAAATGCCGCGTTCAGGTACAACGTGAGGCAGTGCCGTCTTGTCGGCGCTGCGGGCAATATGGCGGTTGTCGTGGGCGCACTTCTTGAAGGGGCCCTTGGTGTCCATGAGGACACGCATATGGGGGTCTGCGTGGTTGAGCCACCAGCTGCTCATTCCCAGCGCCGGCTCCAGGCGGAGGTGTTCCCAGGACCGCCACAGGGCTTCCATCCGGATCAAAGCCTCGGGGTGTTTGTACCACTCGGGGCACCACGCCAGCTCGGCACCCTCGTTGACGTCGCGGACGTAGGACGGCGCCAGCAGCTCGGCGAAGAACTCAATGGCGTTGTCATAGAACAACTCTGCAGCGGGCTCTCCATGGGAGTGTTCCGGCGCTGCCGGATGGGCTTCTTCATCGGCGAAGGCGTCCCCTCCGAAGTCTTCGCTCATTTCCTGGCCCCGTCGGTCCAGGGGTTGTGCGCCGGAACCGTCACCGGTTCCTGCGGCTGCTGCTTTGGAGCGGCGAGGGAGTCCTTGACCTTCTGCGCATGGGGGCCGTTCATCCACGGAATGGTTTCGATCATCGTTGCCGGGGCTCCGGAGGCGAGCAGGATCGCCCGGAACCTGGGCAGTGCCGTCAGGTCGGCCACGGACAGGATCTCGTCTTTGTTCTCCTGCCGCGAGGACGAGGATCCATGCTTGCTGTGGCTGCGGGAGACGTTGATGTAGCTGTACTGACCAATCAACCGCGAGAGTTCATCGAGGTAGGCGACTTCGGAAACGCCGCCGCCGTAGATTTTCACGTTCGACGCGGACCAGAGTTTCCGCATGCCTTCGAGGGACCAGACCTCCACGCCCTGGGACCAGGACTGGAGGATAGTCATGAGGATGATCCCGCGCGAGCCGTAGTGGCTGTACTGATCGGGCAGGGCCTTCCAGCGGCAGACGTTTGCAGCTTCATCGAGGATCCCCAGCAGCGGGGTGGCGAGACGGCCGCCGGGCTGGGAGGTGGCGTACTTTTCGGCTGCCTCCACCACGGCAACGGTCAGGGCGGTGACGAGGGGGCCGGCGGTGCCGACACCTTCGCGGGAGAGGCTGTAGAGCGTGCCTTTGCCCCGGACGAAGTCTTCGGGGACGAACTGCGGCCGCGGGTCCGTGTCTACTGTCGTGCCGTGCTGGGGCGTGACCCATTGGCTGACCTCGCGGTCAGTCAGGCAGGAAACCATTTGCCGGGCGGTGCCGTAGACGCCGGCACGCTGCTTTTCCGGTTCTCGGATGTGTCCCATCACCATGTCCGCGAGCAGGTCGTAGCCGGCGTTCCTGAGCAGTTCTGCAGGGGCCTCGTCGTGGGGGCGGGTGAGCCAGGTGTACACCTGTGTGACCGGGGCGGAGCCGAGGGAGGCGGCGAGCAAAAAGGCTTTGAGCAGGTTCTGCCCCGCCGGGTCGAAGTAGGCATCGGGTTTGGCCCCGGGTTCCTTGGAGCCGTTGGCGAAGTGCTGCGCCATGTTTCCGGCCGTGGCTTCGTTCTTCACGTAGGACAACGGGTTCCACCACCAGGTGGGCTCTTCCTCCGCGACGGCCTGCGGGTCAAAGACCCACACGTCGCCGGCCTCTGAACGGATCGGCCGCGTTACGTCCACGATGTCGCGCTTATTCGATGTCGCGATCACCGCACCGGGTGCGTCGAGGATGGCCGGGACAGCATAGGAGGTGGTCTTCATCGTCCGAGGTCCGGCAATGAGGATCAGCATGTCCTCCCACGAGGCCCACAGCGGGCGCTTCCCGGCAACGCTGCGACCAAGCCGGACCCCTGTCGAGTTCTCCACGCCGAGGCGCACCGCCGTGGCCGTGGCCCCTTTGGTGCCGAGATGATCAAGGTCTTTACCCCGGCCCATGTGGACGGCGGCCTTATCCACCCGGGTGCGTTTGTGCGCTGTCCGGGAGCGGATCACCAGCACCGTGATCGTCAGGGCAAGCAATACTCCGAACAGCACGCAGGCGACGATGGTGGACTGGACCGGCCAGGGCACCCGGCCCTTGGCAAGACCGGCCACCAGGTCAATTGGGTGGGCCGGTGGGGCAGCAAGGCCGGCCATCCAGGACCCGAGATGTGCCGAGACCCAGCTGCCGCCCCCAATGACGACAGCTGCGCCGATGGCCAGCCAGATCCCCAGCCCGTCGCCGAGCCCAGTGCCTTTACGGTTCGGAGCACTCATGCCGCCCCCTCCTCCTGGATCGGAGCTGCCGCTTCCAGCAGGGATTCTGCCGGAGCGTGCCAGCGCTTGTTGGTGTCGTTCAGGGAGGCCTCGATGGAAGTCAGTCCGATCTGGACGGGGATGCCCGGGCGGCCGCCGACCTTGATCAGGAATTTCCCGCGCCCCGGAGGTTCGACGTCGCCGCCGCGGGAGTCCCATGCAGGCGGGTCCTGCCAGGAGATGAGCTTTTGCTGTTCCTGCCGGGACAGCGGTATCGCTGAGGTCAGCAGCGGCATTTCGGAGGCGGGGAGGCCGCCGCAGATGACCATGCCGGAGCGTTCGACGAACCCCCGGGCCTTCATCCGGTCCTCTTCCGCCGGGAGCGCCAGCAGGTCGGACATGGTGTGGGAAATCATGATCTGCCCGACACCAACGGACCGGTTGAGCCTCGTGAGGGCATCCACCCGGTCCACCATGCCCTTGCCGGCGCGCAGGGCCCGCCACAGCTCATCCAGAACGACGAAGTAGTTCCTGCGCGGTTCCAGCCCTGCGTCGGCGAGGGCGTTGGCGACGTTGACGGTGCCGAAGCCGTAGGACCAGCAGGCCAGCAGCACGGCTGCCTGTAGGTCCGTTTCTGTCTCGTCAATGCTGGAGACATCGAAGACCACGGCCCGGTCACGCCGCATCGGGTTCGTGGTGTGACGGGAAAATATCTCTCCGAGTTTGCCGCCGCCGGTCAGGCCCAGCAGGGTCGCTTCCAGTGCCCGGGTCTCCTGCAGGTAGACGTTCATGTCGCCGCGGTCCAGCGCGACCTGGCGCAGCTCGTCCGGAGCGGCGGTGATGACGTCGAGCAGGTCTTTCAGGACGGGAACACCGTCGAAGGAGTCATCGAGGAAGCGCAGGGCGCGGTCCAGGATGGTCTGTTCCTGATCGGTCGGCGGGTTGTTCCGGCTGATCGTAATGAGGGAAACGACCATGTTCAGGCGACGGCCGTGGGCATCGGCCCGGACCCGGACGGCTGCTTCGTGGTGTCCTCGTTCCTCGAGGAGCTGCGCGACCTCGATGGCCTGTCCCGGGTCCAGGATGTTCAGGTAGCCGCGTCCTCGGCCGAGTTCGATGACCTGCCCTCCGATTGCGCCAATGGCGTCCACGTGCTCGCCCTTCAAATCCCCAAGCACCAGCGGATGAACGCCTTGGCCGGACAGGCCCAGCATCATCCGGCGCACGAGGGTGGACTTCCCCAAGCCCGGTTTGCCGAGGACGAACGCGGAGGGGTTGGAAATCAGGTGAGCGCGCTGGAACCAGCTGATCGGATCACAGCAGACCGTCGCCTGTGTTTCTTCGTGCCGCCCCAGGGGGACGCCGACCATGGGAGATGACGCACCGGAGGAAAACGGCCACAGGCCGCAAACTTGCACTGTCGTCCCACGGTACTCACGTACCGCCGGGACCAAGGCCGCAGCTCCGCCACCGCGGCCGGCCCAGCCACGGGACCCGGGACCACGCAAGCGGGCCGGGCGATCCGCGGACACGCGGCGGGTGCGGGCCTCAGATTCCACACCGTCAAGGAACGGATTCTTCTTCTTCCGTCGAAAGAGCTTCTGCATCACAGGGCCTCTCTGATTTCGGTGGGCAGCAGGATGTGCTTGGGCAGGACCAGTCCGAGCGGCAGGGACGCGGCGAACGCGGTGTCCTGGGAGCCGTACGCACGCCGCAGGAGCACCCGGGCCGTACCGGATGTCTGCTCCACCGCGGCGACCGCATCGGGAAGCCGAGCCGGGTCGGTCACGGTGGCGGTGACGACCATGCCGAAGTTCACCAGCCCGGCACCTTGTGCTTCTTCCTGAGCAGTTTGTGCAGCGGAGCGGGCGTCGACCAGCGCGCGGGCTGAGGGGCGACCTCCCGAGGTGATGCGGACGTTGGCGTTGTTCTGATCCCGCTCGACTACCGCAGCGGCCCGGGCTGAATCCATCGGGCGGTAGAGCAGGGACACGCGCTTGCGGTCAATGTCCCCGTGCGGAGCCAACAGTCGGGAGAGAACTGAGGAATTCACCGAGCCGCGGGGTGCGCCCGTCATGGTCCAGGAGACCGAGAAGGCGGAATCGTGGCGGTAGTCATCCCAGCTCGCCTGCGTCGCAGAGGGGCCGACTTCGCTCCAAGTGAGCGCGACCGGGGATCCGGCGGCGTGGGCTTCATCGATGATCAAAGCCGCGGGCGGGTCGTAAGCGATGCGAACGACCTCGCAGAGCTCCTGTGCCGACATCGGCCGGGCGATGCCGGCCCCAGTGGTCTGCAGCCGGGCACCGAGTCCGGGGATGCGGGATGCAAGGTCTCGGGCGACTTCTTCGGGTTCGCGCTTCCGGGACCCAGAGCGGAGTGCTGCGGTGAACGTCAGGGATACCCAGGCCCGCACGGTGGCCGAGCCTTCCGGGTAGGTGCGGACGACCTCGCGGAGGATTGCCTTCGCGGCCTCCGGGGCATCGGGGTGGATGTTCATTTCGACCTCGTTGCGCAGCCGGTAGCCGGAGTCCGGGGCGGTCTCCACGGTCACGGCCGCGGCCTCAAGGCCGGCTTCATCCCCAAGCCCGGCGATCCAGCCGCCCCAGTTCGCAACCCAGGCATCAACCTGTTCCGGATCTACCAGGGAAGCGCCGTCAGGTTCGGTGGAGAAGACCACGGTGAAGTGGTTTGTGGTGGGGACATGAAGCATGGCGAACGGGCGGTTGTAGGAGTCGTTGAACTCGTACAGCCGGGACTTAGCCGCAAGGCCGGGGAGCTGGAACATCCCCCACTCGGTGACCCCAAGCGGGCCGGAACGGTAGAGGTTGGTCCCAGCGGAACGCGCGAGACGGAAGTTCATCCGCGTCGCAAACCGGTCCACGATGGACTGCCCATGCTTGTCCTTGACCGTCAGCAGCAGCACGAGCAGTCCGGCAACGGCCAACACGCTCAGCCCCGGCAGGAGGCCCCAGATCGCGAAGGTAATGATGCCGGCCAACAGGCCGGTCATGACGATGCCCGTGCCGATGGCCCCCAGGCTCCCCAGCCCGGCGGAACGGGGAACCCGCCAGTTGCCGTACGACGGTTCCTTGTATTCGGTATTAATTGCTGCCACTGGGGCCCTCCCCGGTTGAGTCCTGTGCGGTTTGTTGTGCGGCCTGAGAGACCTTTGACGCTGCCTGTGCTCCTGCGGCGACTGCAATTCCGGCCGGCCCGGCGGCCTTCGCCGCTCCCGACGCGGCACCGGCACCGGCGGAACCTGCTCCTGCGCCGGCCCCTGACCCCGCGGTAGCGGGGCCCCCTGCGCCCTTGCCCGGTGCCCCTCCAGGACCCGATGAGCCGGGGGTGGGCTTGCCGTTGCCGCCGTTACTGCCGCCCGCCCCCTTGCTGCCCTGTGCGCCGGCGCTCTGGCCAGGCTGACTGGGCGGCGTGGGCGACGCGTTACCGCGTCCACTGCCGGAACGGCCCATCGAGACAGCGCCCGTGGCTACCGCTCCCACCGCCGCACCCGCTGCCGCGCCGGAACCGGAAGCGACAGCTCCGACCATCGGGGTAACGAAACGCATCAGGGCTGGAAGGGCGAGAAGGGCAACGATCATCAACGTGAACCCCGTGATGGAACCGATCAGGGCATCCTTCCCGCTGGTCTTGCTCATCAACAGGAACGCGACCGAATACACAACGGCGGCGGCCGGCTTATAGAGAATGAAGGCGATGGTCCAACCAATTGCCTTCTGGAACCACTGCCTGCCCATCTCGGTATTCGTGAAGGCGGCCGTGGTGGGCAAGATGCCGGCCAGGATCACCAACATGCCGCTGCGCACGACCATGAGGACGATCTGGACCAGGGAGGCAATCAACCCGATCAAGCCGAGGATGATGAGGATGAAGACCGCATCGCTTGTGTGAACAGCGGTGATTTTCTGGAACGCATCGGCGAACCCTTTGCCGTCCGTTGATCTTTCGATGATGACGTTCGCGAAGAAATCGGCGGCGGTCACCAGAATCGAGATCGTGGCAAGGCCAATGGCCGACACCAAAGTAAGGGTGAGCAGGGAACGGAGCAGGTCTTTTAGGGGTGCCCCGCGTTGCTCCCAAATCATCCGGATGCCGCCGAGGATGACAGCCAGGACTGCCAGGGTCAGCGTCCAAGGCATCAACTCGCTGTTTACAACGGATACGACTGGGCTGGCGGTCGCCCCGTCCTCGCTGGTGAGGTTCACAGTAGGCATGGACACCCAGAAGGTAGACAGTGTCGTCACCATCTGGCTCATTCCCTCCATGATCGACTTCGCCAAATTCCCGATCGAATCGTTGGCTATGTCTTCGATGACGTTGCCGATGCCGCATCCCAAGTCTCCGAATTTGCACTCGGCCATGTCAGACTCCGGACCAGAGAATCAGGCCGCTGAGGTCCCTGATTTGAGTCGCCCCCATGTATGTGGTGCCATCGTCAGCTGGCTTTACTTTCCAGTCACCGTCCATCCATCGCATTGATAACGTCGTGCGTCCGAGTGCGCCTTTGTCGGTTTCAAAGGCAAGATCGATGTTTGCCTCACCGGGGGTGTACGACTTGATGAGGAATCCTCGAACCTGAATGGGGGTACTGGAGCCCGTAGTGCGCGAATCGGCTGCCGCCTGACGCATTGCTGCATCCCTGCCAGCTCCCGGTACTAGGAGCTTGTCGGCTAGCTTCTGTTCCAGGTCAGTAGAACCAGAGGACCCAAGAGCAACGATATTCATTGCCGCATACAGGGCGCCGGTTGGTGAGTGCGCGAAGCAAGTGCGAAAGCCGGAGCTGTCGGACTCCCCCGGGCCGAAAGTCTTTGGGTCCGTTGGGGTCGCTATGCGCCCCACTAACTCCCACTTTGATTGCGGTGCCGTACCCAGCGTGGTTTCCGCTGATCCGGGCAGCCCACAAATGCTCTTGCCTCCGTCACTTGAAGCGCTGGGGCTGGCGGTGACTGTGCTGCTCGAAGCCGGCGCGGGCTCCGCACTGCTCTGTCCTTTAGGGAGCAGGAAGATGACGATCCCTACCGCAACCAGCGCAACCACCATCGCGGCCGCGACGATGAACCCAGGTCTGGTGAACGGATTGCTCTCGGTTGTGCTCTCTGTTGACTGGCTCATACGGAACCTCCCGTTGATGATGCTGGTTTAGACGAAGGCGCGGACGATACCGGAGGCGCCGGTGATGATGATGCAGCCAGCCAGGACCCAGCCGAGTTTGCCGATGGACTCGCCGCCTTCGCCGCGGCGGAGCTGGATGACCATGCCGATGCCGACGATGATGACGCCCAGGACGCCGAGGACCAAGCCGATGCCGGAGGCCCAGTTCAGAACGGTCAGTAGGCCTTTGGCCTGTTCCGGGACGGTGGGTGTCGGGTTTGGGATGACGCTTGCTGCAAATGCGGAGAAGGAGTTCATGGTGAGACCTTTCAGTTGGTGTTGCTGTGGGTGGTGTCGATAGCCAGGGCGGCTAGGTCAGTGATGAAGCGTTGGTATTCGCGGGCCGGCGGGGTGGTGGAATCTCCATGCCGCCATTCCTCTACCCAGGGCAGGGTCCAGTAGCGGGGGGCTCCCCCGCCGACTATGGCGGTGAAGTCCCGCAAGGGTTTGGGGGTCTTCCCGGGTGCGTCCGCGAGGACGGCGAGGCCGAGCAGCTCGAGCTCCGGTGCCGCACCTGATGCCCACTGGGTCAGGGCGCTCCGGGCCGCTGTCAGGCCGCGCATGTCTGCACGGCAGACCAGCAGCACCCGCGGCTTGCCACCGTCCTGGAGGATGGGCCAGCAGTGACCGGTGGCGCGTGCACCGCCGATGAGGTCGGCAATTCGGCTTTCGCCGGATCCACCGTGGGTGCCGGTGATCCACAGCGTCGCGAAGCCCGCGACCACACGGCGGCCAAGCCGGTCAGCGGCATCTGGTTCGACCATTCCCCTCAGCGGCGCATTGATCACGGCCGCCGGCGGCACGGGCACCTCCGGAGCTGCCGTGTCCGCGGTGCCGGCCGGAGCTGGGCGGGTGATCCAAGGGTTCAGGGATTGTTGCATGGTTGCCTCCTTTCAGGGTCCGGTGGCGGGTGGTTCAGAAGCCTTTGGCGACGGCGGCCGCGGCCGCGAGCCATGCCCGCTGGGTCGCGGGCTGGAGCGCTTCGTAGCGGATGGGTCCGTTGACCAGGGCGGGGTCGTACGGGATCCGGACGACGGCGCGCACGAACGGCTCGAAGCCGTCCGCGATGCGCTGGGCCTCGGCTTTCGCCCGTTTGAGGGCATCCCCGGTCATGCTCCGTTTGGCGTCGGTGGATTCGGAGACGATCACGACGGCGTTGCGTGCCAGCTCGGCGTCGTGGCCGCCACGGGATTCGAGGGTCTGCAGCGTCAGCCGTGCGGCTTCTGCGCGGTCCTCGATGGCGGTGACCGGGACGACGAGCTGGTTGGTGTGGTCGATCATCCGCCGCCAGTTCGCTGCGCGGGCGGTGTTGCCGGAGTCCATGATGACCAGGCGGTAGTAGCGGGTGAGGACCTGGTGGGCGATGTCCACTTCCTCGGCGGTGACTTCGTGGTCGCCTTCCTCGTTTTCGTCTGAGCGCAGCACGTCGAACTTGTCGGCGGTCTGGTGGTGGACGAACTTGGCGATTTCTGCCGCGTTTGTGGACGGGGACAGCAGCTCGGTGGAGGAATCGATCAGGTCCAAAACGCTGCGGTCGTGGGCGCCTTTCTCGGTCCGCCATCCCAAGGTGCCCTGGGATTCGTTGTTGTCCCACGCCACCGTGGCTGCGCCGCTGTAGCGGGCAAGGATTGCCGAGAGCATCACCACGGTCGGGGTCTTGTTGGCCCCACCCTTGCGGTTGACCACGGCGATGGTTCGCGGGCCGGGCCAGTGCTGGCTTACGGTGCGGATGTCTTCGCGCTCGGCCAGCTCCTCCGCTGAAGGGTCCATGCGGAAGCCCAGCCGGGTCAGGGTCCCGCGCCAGCCCTGCGTGGCGGGCTCCAGCACTGGGGCGCTGACCAGGAAGGAGGTCTCCTTCAAACTACGCCGGGTCACCGGAGCATCAGCTTCAACAGCTTGCTGCGGTGCCTCGCTAGCGGGGGCAGCTTCTTCGGCCGGCAGAGTGTCCACGGCAAGCGGCGGCCAGGGCTGACGTTCAACCACGGGCTGGGCCGGCTCTGGTTTCACCAGAGGCGCTGCGGCGGGAGCGGTGTCGCTGACCTTCGGGGCGGCCGCCGCGGATGCGCCGGTGCGGCGGCGAGCAGGCCGCGGTTCGTAGGAGACGGATTCGACGTTTCCGTCCGGGTGGACGATCAGTTCGCCGTGGCCCTCGGGATCTTCGATGCGGACCCGGACGGGGCGTTGCAGCGTCCTGGCTTCGGCTACGACGAGGGCCAGGGCGTTGTCGCGCAGGTCCTGCAGGGTCTCCCCTGCCGGGACGACGCGCGAGTTGCCTGCCACGATGACTTCGGCGGTGCCGTTGTCGCTGATGATGGCCTTGATGTTCGGGAAGGCCAGGACCTCTGTTGGTGTGGTGCTCATGAAACCTGTTTCCTTTACGTTGACGGGGTTAGTGAGGTGCGGGCGTTCAGGATGTGGGTGGGGTGAGTCGGTTGACCTTCCACGGGGCTTCCGGGCCGGTGCGGAGCAGCTGCACGGTGTAGGTGCCGGCGTCGGTTGGAACGGCTGCCATGACGCCGTAGCCGTTGGCCTCATCGACTGTCAGCGTTGCGGGGCCGGTGACCCTGGTGGCGGGGACGTTGGCGGGGTCCACGGCGGAGTAGTCCGCGGTGGCCTGGGGTGTGAGCCAGCGGGCGAGGTCGTTGGCCCACTGCTTCTCCTCCAGGCCCGGGCGGGCGAAGTCCGTCATTGCCTTTTGGGCGGTGTCTGCGGCGGCGTCCTTGCTGGCCTGATCCCAGCTGATGCCGATGGTGGCCGGGACAGTGCCGCCCGGGGCCTGCGGGCCGCTGCCCGCGCTCAGGGAGACCGGTGCCGAGGCTGTGGCGGCTGCGCTGGTCGCCGGGGCCGGTGTGGTGTCCGCTGCCGGTGCGCAGGCCGTGCACAACAGGACCATCGCGGTCAGTGCCAGTGGCTTTTTCACTTCTTCTCCTCTTGGGTGGGCAGATACAGGAAGGCTGACGGGACCGTATTGCTCACGGTGCGGGTGTAGTAGTTGTGGTCATCCGGTGGCGGGTTGCCGTTGTAGCCCTCTTCGACGTAGGTCCCGTTGTCCTTGACTTCCTTGACCACAGCGACGTGCCCATAGGTGGGGTCCGCTCCCCCGGCGCCGGGCGCGTACCAAACCACCGCGCCCACCTTGGGTGTGCTGCCAGTGGCCCAGCCCTTGGCGTCCCAGCCGGCCTTCCAGGTCAGGGCGGAACCGAGGCCCTGTCCGTCCGGGCGGAAGGTGCCGTTGAGGAATTTGAACGGTGCGCTGGTGGATCCCATCTGCTGATTCACCCGCCACAGGGCAAAGTCCACGCATTCGCGATAGAACATGCCCAGCGGCGAGGCCGCCGCTGCTCCCGCTCCGGCCTGCATCCACGTGGGTGAGTTCTTCCACGGGTAGTCATCCCCGGCGCCCGACTGCCCTGGAATGGCGCAGCCGCCGCCTTCCAGCGAGAACTTGCCGTCCGAGAGTGCCTGGACGAGTTTCACGGCTTCGGGCCAGTACTTCTGGTAGTGGTAGGGGTCCGCGTTCCGCTGGACCTTGTTGCCGGCAATGGTGGGCTCCAGCAGTTCCCATCCGGCTACCTTCTGCAGCGCCTTGATGAAGTTGGTCGCGCTGATGGTGGGGTCCATACGGTCCGAGTACGAGCCCCAGGCACCGTTTCCACGCTGTTGGAACAACCCGCGGGAATCCGGCCCCGCGCTGTCTCCGCGGTCCAGAACGCGCAGCCCAGACTCCCCCAGGGCGACCATGACGCTGATCATCTGGCCCTTCGCGGGCAGATTCCGTGCCTTGCCAGCACCCATGATCGCCGCGGCATTCTTCAACTGCTCCTGGGAGTACCCCTCGACCTTTGTATCGCTGTTGATGGTGACTGAGACGGTCGGGCCGCAGTCGGCAGCGGCCGGCTTCGCCGGGGCAAGGAGCAAGAGGATGGAAAAGACTAATCCGAACAAGATGCCGGGGACCACGATCAGGGCCACGAGGCCAAGCGACTTCCGCTGCATCACGACGGACCCTTGCTGCGGAGGCAGACGGGCCAGTTGGCGTCGAACAGCGTCGTCATCCTGCTTCCCCCCAATTTGAACCTGCCTTCACCTGATGGCGACTGACTTCTACCTTGAGCATAGCGGCTAATTTAATTACCCGCTACAGTGTTGCTATGCGAGCACACACGCAGGTACGGCAAGATTGCAGGTATGCCCAGGTATGCCCATCCGAAGACCGCTGCTCATTTGGAGCCGGTCATTAATGCGTTCGGGAACCTGACCAGAGTGGCCATCATTGGGTTCCTGGCGCAGCACGGTCCTGCCACGCGGGGCGAGGTCGCGACGGGCCTCAGCATCGGGGTGGCGACGGCGAAGCACAATCTGCAGTTGCTCACCGACGAGGGAATTACCTCCCAGGATCCGCCGGCTACGGAAGAGCGCAATGGGATGAGGGTGCAGTATTTGCTGGCGCGGGAAGAGGTTGAGCGGCGCTACAGGCTGCTGGGCGAAGCTTTGGGTGTAGTTACGGAGGGCGACTAAACGCCCCCTGCCACCGGCTCCACTGCCACCCCTGGCTGGGTGGTGATAGTCAGGACGGCCCGAAGAACGGCTTCCGGCGGCCTGCAGGTAGCGGCGCATACACCAATCCTACTGAAATAATTTCAGTAGTGAATTTCTTTCAGTCGGGCGTGGTGCCTTCAGGTCGGGGCCGGGCTGGAAGATTCCTTAAGGCCTCCGTTACTGCGCGGACAGCGTCGATGTTCACTTCGCCCAGGACGCGAGCAGCAAAATGTTCTACCTCTGAGATGCGCAGCGCTTCGATCAGCCGAAGTTCGGCTTCGACCCTCTCGGGAACAGGGCCGCTGCGCTGCAGCAGGTAATCGGGGTCCACATCGAAGAAGTACGCGAGAGCTTTCAGCAGCTCGGGGTCCCACCGGTTATCCGGGGACCCCGCCAGGAGCCGATGCCACCGGGTCTTCGTCAGATTGAAGCCCTGTTCGGCCAGGCCGGCGCGGATCTCTTCGTAGGTGAAGCTGGCGGCACCCTTGGCGTGCACGATGTCGAGAAGGAGTTGCAGCTTGGACGCCAAGACCTCCCGGTCTGTCCTGCTGTCAACGGGGTCGGTGCCCTCAGTCATTTTTCCTGCTCTCGGAGCTGCATCTGGCCGTTCGTTGTACCGGTCTGCTGTTCCAAAACTGGGGACCCTGAACGTTCAGAAAAAATACTATGTCAGTTCAGAATCAGCACGCAGGCTGATCCGAATACGACAAGCCCTGTTACGAACCCGGCCAGCACCTGCGAGAGCGTGTGATCCTTCAGATAGACCCTTGACCAGCACACCAAAGGCGCGGCGATCACAAACGGGATTGACCAGACTCCGAAGAGTATTGCCGATGAGATCGTCGCTCCCCCAAGAGTCATGGCGTGCCCGGACACTTTCCAAAACGGGCTGACGATAATGAGTGCCAGGATTCCCCCAAGAATCCCGGCAATCAGCGCCCACACCGTTAGCGGGGTGTCGATCAGCGTCAGTATTCCGCAGCCAACAAGAGCCGATGCCAGCGTCCACAGCATCACCGGCCGGCGCTGCTTTTTGTCCCCCACATGGTGATCGGTAAGTGTCCCTCGGCGGGCAAGAATGACCACCACCAGCAACGGCGCCAGACAGATCGTCACGGCAGCCACTAGCCCAGGAATCAGTGCGGCCACCCCTCCCCCACCACGCGCTGAAGCGAGAACGAGCAGCAGCGAGAGAACGAGAGGCGGCTGGGCCACTTCCGTTGAAATGCGCGCGATTCGTTGAATCACCGAAGGGGTAACGACCGCGAATTGGGTGTCTGTAGCCACCTAGATTTCCGCCCTTTTCCTAAGCTCCAGCCCGAGGGGCTCGAATGTGTTGGTCAACCGTCGCTGAGCCAGGACAAGCGCCCTCTCAGCCGGCGGGGAATACTTTGCTTGCTGGCCCGCGGCGCGAAGGTCCCCTATGGCAATAACCAAGGTGTATAGCCGCTCGGCCGGGCGCGGGCCCAGGACGTCCACCGCAAAAGCGAAGCGTTCTCCCTGGGCCTTTAGGGCAGGGAACTTGCAGTGGAGGACGAGAATCCAGAACCGATCCACGAGAGCCAGCCTGCGCCAGAGCCGCAGCATTGGCGGAATGCCGAGGCCCAGCGATGTGAGCAGGATTCCGCTGTAGAAGAAGGGCGTGAACAGCAGGTACGCCAGATCAGTTAGGGAACTGCTGAAACCGGCGAAACGGAGGCTCATGTAAATGATTTCGTCAATACAGCCCAGGACCATGAGGCCCATTCCGATACCAACGACCGTGGCGCTGGCGCGCACCGTTCGGCTGTCACGTGGACCAATGCTGACCCGCAGGACGGACAGGCCCAGACCGCCAAGGATCGCCATGTAGACCGTTGCGTAAACATAGACCGCTGGCTGGTGCACGGTTTCCGGTATGAAGGCATCCGTCGTCGGGACGAAGGATTGAAGCGTGAACGGGATGACTATGGCCAGCAAGAGTGCGGCCAGAAACAGTGGCCTGCGAGTCACGCGCTGCTTGGTCTCCGGTTCCGTGGACAGTGCACTGAAAACACCCTCCCGGACCAGCCACACCGCAGCGGTAACGAGGAGGTTCCTCACCAGGTGGAGCCAGTTTGTCCCCCCGATGAGAGCGTCAAGGGTGCTTTCAGGGACGATTTGGCCGGTACAGAAGAGACCCACGACGCCGACGCCGGTTGCTCCCAGGAACGCCGTCGATGCGTTGTGGCGCGCCACGAGGTACAACCGTGCCACGAAGACAATCGTTAGCAGCCAGAATGCAGCTTGAATCACAGTCCAAAAATCCGTTCTGCGTTGGAGACGCAGGTGTCCTGGCCTGTGACCAGGCGTTGAGCCAGTGCATAGGCGAGGTTTTCCGCCGCCTGCTCCGCCTCTTCCAGGGGAATCGCAGCGGGCCGGCACATCCAACTGATCCCGCGGCGCTTGCCAATTCCCGAGAAGAAACCGGCCGACTCCAGCCCGTCAGCCGGTTCGCCCTTGTGCCCCAACAGGATGTGCCCGAATTCGTGCAGAATGACGTGCCGACACCAGAATGCGTGACCGCGGCGGTATTGAATGAGACCTCGATCGGGCATATCGACCCAGCGGCCGGTGACACCGGCTGCTAGGACCTCGTCTGCGACTTCGTCGAACTCCAACGGTTTGCCGTAGGCGCGCTCTACTGCGCTGATCAGGTGTGGGAGGGTGGGCGAGGCCGGCAGCTGCAAGGACTCGATCGTTCGCAGGGACAATTCAGTAGGTTCTAACAATTGGTTCCCCATCAGTTCCCACCCCAGTGAACATGCCACTGAAATAATTTCAGTGATGTGTAGTATTGGTTTAGCGCCTGACTCGACTAGTCAGGCAAGGGCAAACCATACCAAGGTGCCCTTAACTCTGCTTGTCACGCGGCGCTCATCTGTCATTTCCCCACGTCAGATAGGTAAACGATGCGACACGCTGTACTTGTCGACCTTTGTACCTCGCCACGGTCATGGGTTTCGGAGAAGCTGCAGGATGGTGAAGTGGCACCGAAACCGGGGCCGGCCGACAATAAGCGCGACACGCCGAAAGCCATCCCACTTAAACGAATCTGATTCATGTTGGGTATGAGAAGTAACTTCGGTCCTGGGGAGGGAAAATGGCACAGCGAAGCAAGGGCGAACGCCACGTGATCACAGCACGGCTGCCTATCTCCGATGCAGAGAAACTGGCGGCCGTTGTGGACGCCACCAAGGAAAGTCGGAGCGATCTAATTGCCAGGCTTGTCCACGCTCATCTGAAGACCGTAGATCTTGACCGCCTTCGGCACCACCAGGAGGCTTTGCCTATCGCGAAGGCCAGTTAACGAAGAAGGCCCGCTTGCGCGGGCCTTCGAAAAGTATTTGTTCAGATCCTCATCTTGGCGGATCGGCGATCTGAACTTTTTCCAACGCCTACGAGTAGGTGCCGTTTTTCGTACCCTCCGGAGAGGAGTAACTGCTGTCTATGGTACAGCCCTACCCATGCGCGTCAACAACGACGCGGCCCGAACGCCTTGCTGAGCCGTCGCCGGTCGAGGCATGGGCGCTGGCGCCCCTGATCGCGGGGCAGCCCACTTACCGGACTGGCCGGTGGATCGGTCCCCGGTTCCAGTACCCGCGGCCGGCAACTCTTCCCGCCATCACGAAGTCGCTGCCCGAGCGTCCTGCAGCGGTCATGATTCACGGCGCGGACGGATCCGTGAGCACGCTCTGCATCGACTTGGATACCTCCAAGGCACTGAAGAGCGTCGTGGACGCAGACGCGGCACGACTCAGAAAGCTTTTGGGCGAAGCCAACGTCGGTTACGTGGAGGACTTCTCCCCCAGCGGCGGCAGGCACCTCTACGTTCCCCTGCAACGACGCCTCACGGCCGCCGAAGCCCGTGAGCTCGTCGAGGCCCTCAGCCTTCTCGCCCCAAGCCTTGACCCGAGCCCCCACCAGAACATCACCGACGGATGCATCCGTGTCCCTGGCTCAAGGCATAAGACCGGTGGTCACCAGACCCTTGTCACTCCCCTGGCAAAGGCGTACGCCACACTCCGCGTTCGTAACTCGCCACGTGCCGTGGCAGCACTTCGTGCGGCCCTTGCCCCGGAGCTGGCCCGCAACAAGGCCATCCACCAGCGCCAGGCCAAAGCAGCAACGACAGCCAGGGCTACTGGCGCCCAGCTCTCCATGGCCGGCGGCAGTGAGACGCCCCTGCGCCGGATTGCACGCACCGGGCTCTATGACACTGCCAAGTACGCCAGCCCCTCAGAGGCCCGTCTGGGCGTACTGAACCACTTCGCTGGCTGCGGCTGGTCACTGCAAGACGTAGAAAACGAACTCAGCGGCCAGTTCCCCGGTCTGGCAGCCCTCTACGGCACGCAAGCAAACCAAGCCAGGCTCCTCCCCTTCGAATGGTCCAAAGCTCAGGCCTACACCAACGCCGGCAGCACCCAAAAGCGCAGGTCCCGCGAAACCGGGAAAAACAATGCCCTTATTAACAACACAAGCCCTACTGAACTCACAGGGGGGGCCACCAACCGAAGCTCCGCTTCAATCCACCAACTCGTCAACGACTTGGAAAACGTTCTGTACGCCGTACTGGACCACCGGCTATCAGCTAGGGGCCGGGAAGGACTTAGTCTGCGACTCTTGATCCGCGGGCTGCTGGGCTACATGCGGGCGAAAGAGACAGATTTGCTCGACGTCGGTTGCCGAACCCTCGCCGTCGCCTTGGGCAAACATCACGTCACCATTGCCCGGCTGCTGCCCGTGCTGGCCCAGGCTTCAGACGGGATCCTTACCAAAGTCGCGGACGCCCGCCACAAGGCGGCAGACGTCTACCTCATCCAGTTGCCCCAGCACTACCAACAACTAGCGAGGGAGCTGACATGGCGCAAAGGACGTATTCATGCTGTGCGGCCCGTCTTCCGCCACCTTGGGGATGTTGCAGCTCTCGTATACGAGGCCATTGAACGGGAACGCCGCTCCCCCACCACCGCAGACCTTGTCCGCTCCACAAGCATTAGCCGAAACGCCGTATCAACGGCGCTGGCAGAAATGGAAGCCCTGGGCATGATCCAGCGCGTCCACGGCCAGTGGAAGACCGTGGCGGTCAACCTCACCAATTTGGCCGCCCGGTTGGGTGTCCTGGAGGACTACCAGAGCCATATCAGCCGCAACCGGTTTGAACGCGCTGCCTGGCACGCATACCTGGACCGGTTCCTCATCAAGCACCTCGAGGAACAAGACCTGTACGACCCCGAGCGGGACGAATACTGGCTGCCGCCTGACGAGTCACACATTTGGGACGCTGCATAGGTAACCAGAGCGCCACACCGCGCCTGGGAAGGCGTATGCAGCTTTTACCGGCAAATAGGTCTAATCGGGTGATTAGGTATAAAAGTCCTAAAGGGTGGTATATAGTTTTTATACCTAATAGATATCCATCCGCCGGGCGCCTGACTCGGTAGGGGATCGGCCTCGGGGCTGGGCCTATTAGGGACATAAGCGTTAATAGAGCCTTTAGGGCGCGTGTCGCTATAAGCGACATTAGGGACATTGAATACATTGGGACCATCACCGATTGGAGATTCCATGGCAGCGACCATCTACGCCCTCATCAATCAGAAGGGCGGCGTCGGTAAGACGACAGAAACCTACAACCTGACCAGGGCGTTGGTTGCCTCCGGCAAACGCGTCCTGGCAATAGACGCCGACCCGCAGGGCAACCTCAGCGGCATCCTGTCTGCAGACAGCGTGGAAGCTGACCAGCTCACGTTTGCTGATGTTCTGCTGGGGGAGAAGGTCCACGACGTGGAAGTGGACGGCATCTGGGAGGGACTCGTTGTTCTACCCGGCAACTCCAACACGACCAAAGCCATCCAGCAGCTGCACACTGAGCACGGCCGCGAGTACCGGCTCAAGGAAGCCCTGACGGACAGCCTGGACCGCTACGACATCGTCCTGATCGACTGTGCACCCAGTTTGGAGCTCCACACCATCAACGCGCTTGCGGCTGCTCACCGCGCCCTCGTCATCTGCCAGCCGGGCAAGTTCTCCCTTGACGGTTTGAGCCAGCTGCAGCTGAGTTTCGACAGCGTTTCCCGTTACTACAACCCCCTACTCACAGTGGCCGGAGTGATAGTCAACGGAAACCGCAACACGCTTACGCATCGGGCCTGGATTGGCGATCTCGCCGAAGCCTCACCCTGGAGGGTATTCGAGCCCTACGTGCCTTATTGGAGCGTCATCCAGGACGCCATGGAGGCCGGCCTGGGCCTGGACGAATGGCCCGGAGACGATAAGGCGCGGCAAGCCTACGAAATTTACGCACGACATCTGGCGCACCTCGATGAAATCGAGCTTCGCCCACACCTGGAGAAGATGTTCCCAAAGCACGACTACAGCACTCTGGAGAGCTGACATGGCACAACGACCTGCACGGCGAAAGAGCACCCTCGGGGCAGCGCACCCGATCGAGCATCAAAACAATCAGACGTCAGTGGCGACGAAACAAGAAGATGTGGACCTTCCCGCCGAGACTACGGGCCTGACCCCTCCACCTTCGCCGGCAAAGGAAGAACCTGCCGCTCCGGTGGCTACGTCCAAGGGTGCCAATAGGGCCGGCAAGGCGCAGCCCAAGGGAGCCTTCTACGCGGACGAGGACGTACTGGAACGCATCCGGGCCGCATGGTTTCACACCCCAACGACCGCGGCCGAGCGCGAAGCATCATTTTCAGACTTCCTCCGGGAAGCTGCGTTGGAACGAATGCAGCGGCGCGAGAAAACCTACAACGACGGCAATCCGTTTCCCTTCGTCCCCTCCGGCAAAATCGCCCGCGGGCGACGCTAAAGCATGGGTCTGTTATCTCTATTAGGCCTAATAGAGATAACAGACCTTATAACGCGGGCCAGGACTAGACTGGGCCGGTGATAATCACCGGCACAGTCACCACATCGGACGGAACCTTCGACTACCTCAGCGCTGAAGCAGCGACCTATGAGGAAGCCCGGGCACAGCTGGACGCGCTCCTGTCGCCGGATCAAAAGCTCATTGTCATTCGCACCGACAAGGACTAAGCCGTAGGGCGACACTTCCCAGGGAACCGAGTTTTGCCCCTGGGGGGGTTATGCTCCGGAGCTGCCATGCAAAGGCCACTGTTCCGGCAGCACGACGCTCTCCGCCTCTAGTTCCGGGCGCGGGCGGACGTATCTCACCGCATGGCGGAACGCGTTGCCCGTCCAGGCGGCGTCGGCGGAAATCTCCACCACCAGGGGCTCCACCAAAGTCAGGGACACGGGCCCTTTGGTTTTGCTGAACCTATTCAGCATGGTTTCGGTGATTACCTCCGGCCATGGATGAGTGCCCTGCGGCCGATGCAGGTAGGCGGACAGTTCGCGTGCAGCCTTCGCGGTAAGTGGCGTGGAACGTCCAACAATCCGCAGTCGGCCCTCAATGGGCAGGCCGGCGACAATGTATTGGGGCCGGTCCAGTGGGCCTATGACGGCAGCGCACACCACGTCCAGGGATTCGCGGCGCTTGACCTTTACCCACTGGCGCACGGGCTGATAGTTCTGGGCGGCGCCTTTGACGACGAGCCCTTCCAGGCCAGCGTGGTGTAGTTCCTCGAACCATTTGAGGGCCTGGGGGCGGTCCCTGGTTGCGGGGGAGAGGTTCAGCGGAGGCTCCCATTCGCCGGCGAGCTGCTCCAGCAACTCCCGCCGCTGCGACAGGGGCGCTTCCCTGATGTCGTGTCCTGCGACGGCCAGCAAATCGAAGGCAACGAACGAGGCCGGGTGTTCCCTGACCAGGGCGGGCAGGCTGGCTTTTGAGGTCACAAGACGCCGCTGCAGCGCGTCAAAATCGAGCCTGTCAGCGGTCCACATGACCGCTTCTCCGTCGAGAACACACCCGGGCGGAACCTGGTCCGCCAAAGCCTCCGCGAGGTCCGGAAAATAGGGGGTCAGGTCCTTGCCCTGGCGCGACCACAAAGAAACGCCGGCGGTTCCTATCAGGGCGCACATTCGGAAGCCATCCCACTTCGGCTCATAGACGCTGCCGCCCGGCAGCGCCGCCTCAGCCGGGACCGATTCAACTGCTTTCGCAAGTGCCAGAGGCACGGGCGGCTGCAGCGTGGCCGGGACGTCCTCAGTCATGACAGCCACGCTACCGCCGCCAGCCCCAAGAGGAGTTCAGGCGGCTGCCGCCCCCGCGTCCGTGATGCCAGCCAGCAACCATTGCTCCGACAGCGGCTCCCGGCGCAGCTCGAACGTGCGCAGCGCCGAGGTCGAGGTCAGGCGGACCTGCACCTGCCAATGCTCCACACTCACCAGGTCACCGCACCCGACAGGTGCCCGCTTGGCGGTGTTCCACCAGTCCGCACGGGTGAACCAGCGCACCGGGTCCGCGGCGACAGCCCAAATGCGCCCGTCGTACCTGACGGCCAAGGGAATGCCCTTTGCCGTGAACCGGACCTGCACCGGCAGGTCCAGAGTCTCATCACTTGCTGTTCTTGCCACGGGTCCGCTCTCCCAAGTTCCTGTTCATCATTTCCTCCCGACGGGTAACCGCCGAACTCCACACCCAAGTCCGGTACGTCACCGGCCCGTCCTTCCACGTGACCTCAGCTGCTTTCGCTGTCCAGGCGAAGACCTCACCGTCCACCAGCTCAGCGCAGTTCGGGAACCGAATCCACGCTTTCACCGGGATGCCCGGATAGCCGTTCTTGACCGGGAAGTGCTCGAAATCGAGCTCTTCCACGGTCAACCCGATTGGGCCGGCCCGCCGTGCGTACTGCGCCTGCAGCGCGGCCGCAAAACTCTCGGAGGACATACCACAACCTTAGAACACATATTCGAATAGACACGCCAATAGAAGGTGGCCAATGGTTTGGCCGCCACTGCTCATCTTCACCTAGGGGTCCGACAAATGGACCCGGGTTATACCCAATGGGGACAGGGCGGTTTCTCACGGACGTTGCAACAGGGGGGTGCCTTGAACATACCTGCTGAGGCGGGGATCGAATACCAGTACTACTCCGGGTGTGACGTTGGCCCTTCGGGCATCGTTCGCCCCAGTCAGGGAGCTAGGTTGCCGTGAGGAAACCGTTACCAGCCCTAGTATTGTGGTGCTCTTTCCCACGGCATACTCTTTGAGCCTGATCGGGAATTGGGGTGCGGTCGGATGGCCGGAAAAATCAGACTCTCGCTATTGGTCGCTACGCTATTGGCCGTTCTGGTTGCTGCGTGCGCAGGTCCTGTCACGCCGTTGGCAGACGCCTCGTCCGAATCGCCGGCCCCTACTGCTTCCGGCCTGCCAACCATGCTCTATACACACTGCGGCATCAAGGAATTGCAGGTCGATGACACGTTCTTCCTCGCCGAAACACCATTGGACGACGGCCAGGGCAATCCCCCTCCTGGATGGGGAAACCCTTATCAGGCCGGCACTGTGACCGTGTCCGGCTCAAAAGCTGTATTTCGGGATGACAATGGCCACATCTTCACTTTCCTGGCTCGTCCGGGTGCCACAGGCTTTCTCAATATCTGTTCCTAAGGGCCGACAGGCCGCGCGGTAAGGGAGCCTTTAGCTGGCGCCCTCAGTTAAAGGTGACCTGAACGGGCTTGAACCTGAAAGGCCCTCCACATCCGACTCCGAAGGGATGTTCTCCGGTGGATTCAGTTTCTACTGGCAGTTCAGCCGCGGTTTGGCCGCCAAGCGCAGTTGCGGCCTCAACATGAATCGAAGTGACGCTTACAGGCGCGATCAGATAGGGCGCGGATTGGGGCACTAGCCATTTCCGCTCATCATTCTGTGCCACCGGCTCAGGCACGCACCCTTCCCCAAAACATGCTGCAACTGATGTCGGCGGGCTGGAAAATACTGACTCCACGGGACCCGTATAGGCATAACCAATGGCTGGGCACACACGGGGGACAGGGGATACGCCGCCTATCACAGCGAGGACCGCCAACACTGCGACAACGCTGCCGACTGCAAGGAGTAGTGCCCACCGACGCTTCATGGAGTGAGACTAGCGTTCGACGGGACAAGCTTCGAGCATTGGGGCGTTTAGGTAAAGGATCTCCTTACGAGACGGAGGAACCGGATCCTGCTAACTTGGCCGCGGCGGCGTGATAAGTCGCGAACTTGGCCGATGCGCTGGACCAATTCAGCACAGATCTGGGGCGGCTGTTGATCTCCGCCGCGGCGAAGAGTACATCCGCCGGTTTGATGGTGCTTAGGTCATCTCCCTTCCGAAAGTACTGACGAAGTAGGCCATTGGCGTTCTCGTTTGACGCACGCTGCCAAGGACTGGCCGGATCGCAGAAGTAGACCAGCGTCCCCAGCGCAGCTGTGACCTCGGCGTGCTTGGCCATCTCTGATCCCCGGTCCCACGTCAACGTCCTCCGCAAGGTGGCCGGCATGACACCGAGCACTTCGATGAGCTGGTCCCGTATGTTGTCGGATCTGATCCCTGGACGGAGAGCGAACGCGACGAGGAGTCGCGAAGAGCGTTCAACCAGCGTCACTATCGCTGATTTGTTTCCCTTTCCCATGATGAGGTCACCTTCCCAATGGCCAGCTTCCTCCCTGGTGGCGATGTGGGCTGGACGGTCCCCGATCTTCAGAGCATCAGTAATGTACTGGCGTGGCTTCACCTTGGTCCTGCACCTTGGTCGCCTGCTGAACTTACCCGAACGCAGCAGGCGAGCAGATCCCGCTGGAACTGGTCGGATGCTCAATTGGTAGAGCGCACGGTAGATCGTTTCATGAGCCAAGTGCCGGGCCTTTTGTCCAGGAAACCGTTCCCTCAGGGCCCGGGAAACCTGCTGAGGGCTCCACCGCTTCGAAAGACAGTCCACGACGTAATCCCTGAGCTCGTCATCTCCGGCAAGCTTTGCCAGCCTGGGTCGCGGCCTTCTCTTCTGTGCCATTTGCTGGGCACGGAACGGATGATAGCGACGTGAGTCCAGTCGGTTCCGGGCCAACTCCCTGCTGATTGTGGAAGGTGACCGGCCGAGATCGCGAGCGATAGATTGAAGACTTGCTTTAGCCAGTAACCGGTCGGCAATGAAGATGCGTTCGTTCTCTGACAGATAGCGGCTGGACACGGTTGCGGCCGGAACCGCTTTACCAGGTCTCGGGTCCAAGCCCTGCTGCACCAGGCCCTCGACCCCGTTGCGCCCATGCAACCAACGCCTGCCCGTGTTTTTGTGGATTCCAAGAATCCTGCATGCTGCCGAGTTGGAGTGGCCTTCTTTCATGAGCTGAACGTACAAGGGCTTCTTCTCAACCAAGCCCTCTGGGCCCATTTTCCGCGATCGGCGCGTCGAACTGCGCATGATCCAACACCTCTTTCTGATCGGTGTTGCGACGTTCGTGAGAAGCTGCCCAGCTTTGAGCTGTGCGGAGGGCTCCACCTGCCCACAGTGGGCATAACCCGGGTAAAAGCGCTGGGGTTCCGCTGCGCTTCACCCTGATGGTCGTCCGCTGGCGCGGCCGGCTGTTGGGTCCAGTGCCGGCTCCGCAGGGCTCCGCCGTCCCTGGCCCTGGTGTGTCTACGACGTTTTTTGGCTGCTGTCCTTCGGATCGTACGTGCCCGCTCCACCCCATCTAGCCCCTCCTTCGTCGGGGCCTGCAGGCCAGGAATTTCCTTCCGGCGCTCCTGCGTCGCTTATTTCCTCCAGGAATTTCCCGCCCTTTGCCCTTGCGGGTAGACGGGCCTCCGTCGGGCACAGCTCCGCAAAGCTCCGCCAGCAGCCAAAAAACAACGGGGGGAGAGGGGAAGCTGGTCGGTCACCACTGGTCGCCCCACCCACCACAATCCTCTGCAAAAGGAGCAACACCATGAACGAGCCCATCAAGTTCACCGGCCCCGCCGACGTCCTGGCCTTCATCCCGCACACGCTGGGACAGACCCCCACGGAGTCCTTTGTCGCCCTCACCGTGCAGGGCAAGAAGCTCGGCGCGACCCTGCGCGTGGACGCCCCGTTCGGGCAGGATCCGGTCGGCTACGCTCAGACCATCGTCAGCTACCTGACCGCCGACGAAGCTGCCACCGGCAGCCTGCTGGTCATCTACACCGACGAGAAGACCACCGACGGCGACCGCCCCTACTCCGGGCACGTGGAGGCACTGCGGACCGAGCTTGAAACTGCCGGGATGCCGCTGCACGACGCATGGCTGGTGACCTCCGAACTGTGGCGGAACTACCACTGCACGGACCCCATCTGCTGCCCGGACCAGTCGCTGGATGCCATCACCACGAGCAACGGCAATGCCACCCTGATCTACCGGGGGAGTGTCGTCACCGGCTTCACCGCCCCGGCACCGTTCACTGGTGACGAGACGGCCCGCGAGGCCATTGCCGCGCACAAGCCCGACGGCTGGCCCGAAGACCTCGAAGAGAGCCGCGCCGCGTGGGCCAAGGTACTCGATGACCCCAAGAGCCTGACCACCGAAACCGCGCACCAGCTCGCAGGAGCCCTGCAGCACCCCACCATCCGGGATTACATGATGGCCGACATCTTCCCGCACGCGCCCGAGCAGTTCACCTCCGTCATGCTCGGCGTCTTCCTTGCACGACCGGACTGGACCCGCGTGGACACCGCCCAGGAAGTCGCGTTCGAACTGATGAAGACCACCCCGGAAGGGCAGCGCGCACCGATGCTGTGCCTGATTGGCTGGCTGGAATGGCTCAAAGGAAAATCCAGCTTCGCCGCCCGCTACTTCAAGCTCGCCCTCGATGACGTGGCCGGATACCGGCTCGCGGAACTGTTGGTTGAGCTGGTCAACCGCGGCCTGCTGGCCGACTGCACCCGCGACCCGAAGAAGGCGTACGACCGCCAGCTGAGCCGCTAAACCAAGGTAGGCCGGACCCCCACACATAAGGGGGTTCGGCCTAGCTGTTTGGGTTTCCCAGGTGCCGGGGCGGCCTCCCCCGCCAGGGCTCCTCCGGCCGCGTTGGACGCTGCCGCGGGCGCCGCCACTTCCAGCCTGCCGGCAGGAACAGCCGATACTGTGAAAGGACACCACCGTTCCCACACAGCCAAGGAGCCCCGCACGTGGCAGATCCCTTCCGCATGACCGAAGACGACAGCGTTGCCCCGGACGCGAGCCCGTTCGAAGACATCCTGGAACTGAGCCTGTTGACCGCAGGGCCTGTCGTTGGCCCCGTGGACCGGCCTGTCAAAGATCACCGGCTCGACGAGCACTGACACCCGCGGCGATGACGCCGCGCCC
Source organism: Arthrobacter sedimenti (assembly GCF_042652025.1). Taxonomy (NCBI): domain Bacteria; kingdom Bacillati; phylum Actinomycetota; class Actinomycetes; order Micrococcales; family Micrococcaceae; genus Arthrobacter; species Arthrobacter sedimenti. Next base: position 58,948 of record NZ_JBHSDQ010000013.1, read on the forward strand.
ATAGATTTCCTTTGCAGAGGGAAAGCCAACGGAAAGGCCGGCACGCAAGTGCCGGCCTTTCCCTCATCTCCGACGGCTGGTAGCAGCCATCCACCAGAGCGCTGCAGCCGCGAGAGTGTTGAGTACGGCGATGAAAACATCGCCGCCCGCCGGCCGCACTACAATCAGGTCCGCCGCCACCAGCACCCAGCAGGCAGCTGCGGCGGCAGTGAAAACCAATGACAGGCGCCGCTGAATCCGTGAATAGTCCGGCCCCGTTCGTGGGCGCCCGCTATTATCGCTGGGACGCTGCGCTGCCGGGTCAGTCATGCCCTCACCCTACGCAGAACCAGCGCGCGGGGCGCGCTGTGGGTTTCGCTGCGCTCCACCCTGGTGGGCGTCCGCTGGCGCGGCCGACTGTTGGGTCCAGTGCCGGCTCCGTAGAGCTCCGCCGTCCCTGGCCCTGTTTGTCTACGACGTTTTCTGGTTGCTGTCCTCCGGATTCTAGGCGTCCGCTCCACCCCGTCTAGCCCCTCCTTCGTCGGGGCCTGCGGCCCGGAAATTCCTCTCCGGCGCTCGTTCCTCGCTTATTTCCTCCGAGGATTTTCCCGTCCTTGCCCTCGCGGGTAGACGGGCCTCCGTCGGCCGCCGAGCAAGCAAGCTTGCCAGCAACCAAAAAACAACGGGGGAGAGGGGAAGCTGGCCGATCACTGGTCGCCCCACCCACCATTCCTCTGCAAAAGGAGCAACACCATGAACGCAATCACCACCGAGACGGTGACCACCGCCGACACCGGCGAAGTCATCACCGACGCCCCGGTGCTGCGCGACTACCACGCCAGCGGCGGCTACGACTGGATGGACCTCATCGCCGAACACGGCTGGGCCGTCATGCCCAGCTGGGGCAGCGAGGGCTGGGACCTTGGAAACTGGCCCTACGTCATGGTCGCCGTCATTCGCACCGCCGATTCCATCGGCAACCTCTTTGGTATCGCCACCTACTGCGAGGGCGACGTGAAAACCACCTACTACCGGACCAAAGCCCGGCACTGGGACGCGATCACCGAGCAGGCATTCTTCCACTGGAAGAACGGGCAGGCCCACGGCCCGGCGGACTTGCCCGAGGCGGCAGCGGAACTGCCCAGCCGGTACCGGATGCCCTACGTCGCCCAGGACACGGCCTAACCACCAGAGCTGTACTGCCCGGCCGCAGGCCGGGCGGTACAGCCCCCAAACTTCTCCAAAGGAGCATGACCATGAGCACGACCTGCACCGCCCTGATCGTCCCGGCCCGGCTGTCCCAGCCCGTCCGCACCGAAACCATCACCCCATCCCTGCCCACGCTGCAGGCCCTGGTCGAAGGCAACATCGAAGCCATCACCCGCGGCGAATGGCACGCCTACCTCAACGAGGAAGGGAAGATCATCAACCTGCCCGCGAACATCCGCGCAGGACACCTCTTCCGCGAAACGGGGCTCTACCTGAACGACATCTTCTGCGGAGACGTGGTTTTCCTGGGCCAAGGGACCCATGGCGAAGAGACCGACGTCCCCGACTACCTCGTCGGACTCGCCGAAGACCTCTTCGACGCCCAACTCTCCGCCTAAGACCCTGACAGGTGGCCGGGAACGGACAGCTCCCGGCCACCTGTTCGCCCGACGCAAGGTCCGGGCGGGCCGCCGCAACGGTGCAGCTGCCGCGGTGGTCACCGGCGGCGGCCCGCCATTCCCGAAAAGCCTGACGATCATCACCTTGCCGCCCCGGACCCGCCGCAGGTCCCTGGCCGGCATGGGCGAAAAGTCCAACAGGCTGCTGGACAAAGAGGGTGCTCGCAGGGCTCGCACTGGTGGGCGTCCGCTGGCGCGGCCGGCTGTTGGGGCCAGTGCCGGCTCCGCAGGGCTCCGCCGTCCCTGGCCCTGGTGTGTCTACGACGATGCTCCTATAGCCGTCAAAATCGAGGGTGGCTTTGCGCTGGCAGCAACAGACTGTGTTGCATTTGCAACCCGCGCGGGGTGTCCCGATTCTGTTTGTAGGGCTAGCCTTGCAAGTGGGTCGGCAAGTCCGTTCGCTTTTTCGACAGAAGCCCGTGGGTTAGGTGACTGTTCTCCTTTTCAAGGTAGGGCCAGGGTGGCAGCAGGAGAGTAACAAGCGCCTTTTGGGTTTTAGGGCGAATGAACGGAAACGAAATGTTGGCTGGCCATGGCCTGGGTTCGGAGTCCTTAGCCCGAAGCGTGTACGTCGTGTGTGGTGAAGAGCTCGTCAGGCGGGGCCTGCGGGGGTTGCTGGAGGATGGCGGGTTCAGCGTTTCCGGTGAGTCGGCGTCTGTTCACCAGGCGATCCGACGAATCCCTGCGTTGCGTCCGGATCTGGTCATCATCGACGATGATCTTCCGGATGGTTCCGGCGCCGGGCTTTGTCGAGCTATCGCAGCTGCTGATGCCA
>NZ_JBHSDQ010000014.1:0-36143 GCF_042652025.1 Arthrobacter sedimenti
TTACGGCGGTCATAGCGTGGGGGAAACGCCCGGTCCCATTCCGAACCCGGAAGCTAAGACCCACAGCGCCGATGGTACTGCACCCGGGAGGGTGTGGGAGAGTAGGTCACCGCCGGAACAACTATTACAGCAGGGCCCTGACAACGAACGTCAGGGCCCTACTGCTTTAACCATTACAGACGCACCCAGCCACAAGCTCGTTGAGTCCTATCAGGCACGGACAGGGTGGCTGGCACAATGCCCCCGGGTAGGATGGTCCCTCATGAGCAGCATCTTCAGCCACGCCCAGGACCCTTTCGAAGAAGCCGGGCAGCCGGCAGCTGATCCCCTGGAACCAGTGGTAAACACCGTGGTTGTTCCAGGGCCAGTCGCCCGCGCCTTCGCCGGCTTCACCGACCACACCCACCTGTGGTGGCCCTTGGAACAGCACGGGGTGTACGGCGCCGGATCCTACGTGGAGTTTGAAGAGAACCTGGTCCTCGAAACGGCGGACGATGGACGCACCTCCATCTGGGGAACCCTCGACGACTGGCAGCCGCCCCTGTCCTTCCACGCCACCTGGCACCCCGGCACCACAGCCCTTTGGTCCACCGAGCTCCTGGTTGTATTCCGGGCGGTGGAAGCGGGTACCGAGGTCCGGGTTTTCCACGAGGGCTGGGAGGGTGCGGAGGACCCTGCCGCAGTACGCCAGGAATATGTGGAGGCCTGGCCGCTGATTCTTGAGAAGTTTGCCCGGTTTATGGGCAGCGAAGCCTGAACTTCCTGCTTATGCGCGCCGCATAGGCTCGTGTGGCGGGACGGCGGTACTGTTCCGGATCACGAACTCGGCGGGGAACTCCTGGTCTTGTGCTGCAGCCGCTGCCGTGCCGTCGTCGGAATTCCCGCTTGGCTTTTCCAGCAAAGCCAAGGCAGTGGCAGCCGCCAAGCGGCCCTGCCCCCGCGGATCCTGATTGATAGTGGTGAGTCCAAACGTCTCGGCGAGCTCGTGACCGTCGATCCCCACGACAGAGAGGTCCTGCGGTACCTGCAGTCCAAAGTCGCGGGCCGCAAGCATGATGCCTACGGCCATCTCGTCAGAGGCCGCGAAGACTGCTGTAGGGCGTTCGGAACTGGTCCCCAGCAGCCGGCGGCCCGCGGCATAGGCGCCCTGGATGGTGAAGTCGGCGGTGGCTTTCCACTCCGGCCTTACGGTCAGCCCGGCTTCAGCCATGGCTGAGGCGAAGCCCTTCTGGCGCAGCTGGGGGAGCTTGAAGTCGCGGTTCAGCTCTCCGTATCCCGTAATGTGGGCGATTCTGCTGTGTCCCAGCCCGATCAGGTGGCGGGTGGCCAGCGCGGCCAGCCCCTCGTCGTCAATCCTGATCGTAGAGGCTCCCCGCAGCGCGCCACCGATTCCCACGATGGGGCGGTGTACCGCCAGCAGTTGGCCGATCTCGTCTTCGCTGAGCACCAGCGCCACGGCGATGACGGCATCCAGGCGCTTCCGCAAGAGGAAGTCATTCAGGATGCTGCTGCGTCGCTCCGGCTGTTCGCCCACGTTGTAGAGGGTCAGGTCGTAGCCGGCGTCCAGCAGGGTCTCCGACACGCCTTCCAAGACGGAAGAGAAGTACCATCGCTGGACATTGGGCACCACCAGCCCAATGTTGTGATTGCGACCGGACGCGAGGCTGGACGCGTGGTACGACGGGACAAATCCCAGTTCCTTGGCCGCGTCCTGGGCAAGACGGCGGCTCCTGGCCGAGACGTTGGATTTACCGCTCAGCGCCCTGGACACGGTGGCCACTGACAGGCCGGCCCGGCTGGCAACTTCCTTGATACCCGCCATGGTCAGTCTGCTGTGATGAGGTCCGGTCCAAGCTCTATCCATGCCGTCTCGCCGGAGGCAAGGGCATGGGCGTTCTCTGTGGGAAGGCTGCGGATCAGTACGTGGCCCGCCGGCATGTCCAACGGCTCATGGTTCAGGTTCATGAGGACCAGCGTAGTGCCGTTCAGGTAGCCCAGGGACGACCCCGTGCACCAGTCTTCTGCCCAGGACAATGATCCCCTGCCCAGGTTCAGCTGCCGGCGGCATGCCAGGGCGTCACGGTACAGCGAGAGGTGCGACGACGGCGATTCCGTCTGGAGATCCCGCGCCAGCGTTTCAAACGAGGCGGGAATGGGAAGCCACGGATCTTCCCCCGCACCAAAGCCCAAGTGCGGGTCCCCGGCCCGCCAGGGCAGCGGCACCCGGCAACCGTCACGGCCAAGCCGCTGACCCCCGGTACGGCCAAATGTCGGATCCTGGCGGAGGTGGCCCGGAATGTCGATGCCGTCCGGCAGTCCCAGCTCTTCCCCCTGGTAGAGGTATGCGGCGCCGGGCAGCCCCAGCATGAACAGTGAGGCGGCGGCCGCGCGGCGGCGGCCAAGGGCTTCGTCCGGCTGCGGGTCAGCGGAACCTATGCCGTCCCCGTCCCGCGGACCCTGCCCGTTGTAGCCAAAACGGGTGGCATGGCGAACCACGTCGTGGTTGGAAAGCACCCAGGTACTCGGAGCCCCAACGGCGTCAAGGACCGTCAGCGAGTCGGTGATGACAGAACGCAGCCGGTAGACATCCAGGCCCGCGTGGAGATAAGGGAAGTTGAAGGCCTGGTGCATCTCGTCGGGCCGCACCCAGTGCGCCAGCCGCTGCAGGTCGACGCTTGCCTCGGCGCAGAGAATCCGGTCCGGTCCGTATTCGTCCAAGAGCAACCGCCACTTCCGGTAGATGTCGTGGACGCCGGGTTGCCCGAACATCGGTGCCTCGTGGCCGGGGTACCCCTCGCTGCTGCCGCCATCAGCGCGTCCGCCCCATGCCGGAAGGCCCGGCGCTTTGACCAGGGCATGGGCCACGTCCACTCGGAAGCCCGAGACGCCGCGGTCCAGCCAGAAGCGGAGCACCCTCTCGAACTCTGCGTGGACGGCGGGGTTGTCCCAGTTGAAGTCCGGCTGGGAGGAATCAAAAAGGTGCAGGTACCACTGGCCCGGTTGTCCGTCAGGGGCCGGCACGCGTGTCCAGGCGGGCCCGCCAAAGTGGGACTGCCAGTTGTTTGGCGGTTCCTGTCCGTCCGGTCCTGTCCCGTCGCGGAAGATGAACATGTCCCGCTCCGGGCTCCCGTCAGGTGCTGCAAGGGCCGCCTGGAAAGCGGGGTGTTGGTCCGAGCAATGGTTTGGCACCAGATCCACGATCACCCGCAGGCCGAGCCTGTGCGATTCAGCCATCATGACGTCGAAATCGCCGAGCGTGCCGAAAATTGGGTCAACGTCGCAGTAGTCGCTGACGTCGTAACCGGCATCGCGTTGCGGGGAGCGGAAAAAGGGGGACAGCCAGACGGCGTCGACGCCCAGGTCCGCAAGGTGCGGCAGTTCTTCGGTGATTCCCGCCAGGTCGCCCACGCCGTCGCCGTTCAGGTCCCGAAATGACCGTGGGTACACCTGGTAGATCACGGCAGACCGCCACCAGCCCGGAGCGGGGTCGGCGGCGTGGATGAGGGTGAGTGGGCCAGCGGAGACAGAAGTGTCGTGGATCACAGTTTCGACGGACATGGAAGTCAGCATAACTGCGTGCAGCGATTTAATGAAAACGCTTCCATTATTGTTTCCTCACCCAGTACGGGGTCGTCTCCGTCCATAGGGGAACAGGACTGGAAGCGGTTGCGGCAGTGCGCCGGGGCCCCGCATAAATCACGCCCTAGACTGGGAGAAAATGTCCGACGACGGATGGAGGCTTTGTGGGAAGCATCGTTGACGAGCTGGAGGCCGTCCTTGCCCCGGACCAGCTGGACGTGAGCGAGGTGTCACTTCGCCGGTACGCGATCGACCAGGCGCCCGTCATCGACTTTCAGCTGCCACTGGCCGTGGTGTTCCCGGAATCGGTGGCCGACGTTCAATCCGTGGTGAAGGCGTGCGCCGACAGCGGCATACCCATCGTCCCGCGAGGCGCCGGTACCGGCGTGTCCGGCGGCGCCCACGCCACGAGCAACTGCATCATCCTGTCCCTGGAGCGGATGGACCGGATCCTCGCGCTGAATCCCGACGACGAAACAGCCGTCGTGGAGCCCGGCGTGGTCAACGCCGTCCTCAACGAAGCAGCCGCAGAGCACGGACTCATGTACGCTCCGGATCCAGCAAGCTTCCGAAGCTCCACCATCGGCGGCAATGTGGCCACCAACGCAGGCGGCCTTCGCTGCGCCAAGTATGGGGTCACCAGGGATTCGGTCCTTGCCCTGGACGTGGTTTTGGCCGACGGATCGCTCATCCATACCGGCCACCAGACCTTCAAAGGCGTGGCGGGTTACGACCTAACGGGCCTCTTCGTGGGGTCCGAGGGGACGCTGGGCATCGTCGTCGGAATCACCGTGCGGCTGAAGTACCTGCCCCGGGAAGTCCACACCGTGGCCGCGTTCTACCCGGACTTCCGCATGGCCGCCGCAGGGGTCCTGGCCGTGGGCAGGGCGCGCGTCCAGCCCGCCATCATGGAACTGCTGGACGGCGGGACGCTGGCCCAGCTCGACGACATCCACGGCTCCGACCTCAGCACGCGCGGAAAGTCACTGCTGCTGATCCAGACGGACGGATTCGGGGCGGCCGCGGAAGCCGACGTGGTACGCCAGGTTCTGCGCGACGGCGGCGCCGCAGTGACCACCGAGGCCAGCGCCGAGGCGGAGCGGCTGGTGGAGCTGCGGAGGCACAGCCGGGGCACCGAAGTGGACGACGAGTACCGCGTGGGTGAAGACGTGGCTGTTCCGAGGTCACGCCTGGTGGATTACGTTGCCGCGCTCGAGGCCATGGCCGCCGCTCAGCAGGTGCACCTCAAAGTGGTGGCCCATGCAGGGGACGGCAATCTGCACCCAACATTCTGGATCGACCGGCAGGGCGCGGACGTCGATGCCGATGCCATGGAGCGGCTCCAGGTGGCCCTGGACGAATCGATCACCGCGGCCCTGGCCATGGGTGGCACCATTACGGGGGAACACGGCGTAGGCCAGTACAAGCTGCGGTGGCTGGGCCAGGAGCAGCCGGAGCCGGTCCGGGAACTCCAGCGCAGGATCAAGGACCTGTTCGATCCTGCCGGCATCCTCAACCCCGGAAAGGCTATCTAGGACTCAGTCGTCCGAGTCCGGGTAGTCTTCCGCGGATTCGTCAGCGCCGTAGCGGGACTCCTCGTTCTCCACCTCAAGGATTTTCAGCAGCTCAGTGTCCGGGTTGAGCATGATGGCGGCCTCGTCCCGCCGGTGCCGCAGGATCGAGTCGATGTAGGACTGAACGGCCTCTGCCAGCGGAATGTGGCGCTCCTGCTTCTCGGACATGTACCAGCGGTGTTCCAGGACCTCGTGCACCACCTCGGCATGCTCAAGCTTGCCGGAAAGGTCCCGGGGGATGGCGCGCACGATCGGCTCGAAGATCTGGCTGACCCATAGGTGGGCGCTGTATTCCTCGTCCATCTCCGGGTTGTTGTCCGCCCGGAACGAGTCCATGTCGTTGAGGAGGCGGCGGGCCTGGTTCTCCTGGGCATCCAGGCCGGTAAGCCGCAGCAGCCGCCGCTGGTGGTGCCCCGCGTCCACCACCTTGGGCTGCAGCTGAATGGTGGAGCCGTTCTGGGTGGTCTTGATGGCGTACTCCTCGACGTCGAAGCCGAGTTCGTTCAGCCGCCGGATGCGGGCGCCCACTCGCCACCGTTCGCCGAGTTCGAAGGATTCCTTCTCGGTCAGCTCAGCCCACAGCCGCCGGTAGCTGTCCATGATCAGCTCGCTGGTGGCCACGGGGTCCACCTTTTCCTCGATGAGGCCGCCGTCCAGCAGGTCCATCAGCTCGCCGGCGATGTTAACGCGGGCGATTTCCAGGTCGTACTCGCGCTGCCCGGTGGAGAGGTCCGGGTAGAGCTCGCCGGTTTCCGCGTCCACCAGGTACGCGGCGAAGGCGCCGGCGTCGCGGCGGAACAGGGTGTTGGACAGCGAGACGTCGCCCCAGTAAAAACCGATGAGGTGCAGCCGCACCAGCAGGAGGGCCTGCGCGTCGATGAGGCGGGTGAGGGTGTCCTTGCGCAGCATCTGGGAAAAGAGCGCGCGGTAGGGCATGGAAAACTTCAGGTGCCGGGTGACGAGGACAGGGTTGAGCGGGCGTCCGTCGGGGGTGGTGCGCCCGGTGATCACCGCAACCGGCTCCACGCACGGCACATCGAAGCGCGCCAGCTTCCGGAGCATGTGGTACTCGTGCCGGGCCACGTGCTCGGAGGTTTCCTTGATGGCGATCACGGAGCCGCCCAAGTGGGCGAACCGGACGATGTGCCGGGAAATACCGCGGGGCAGCGCCGCCAGGTACTGTGCCGGCCACTCCTCCAAAGCGATATGCCACGGCAGGTCCAGCAGTTCGGGATCAGCCGCCGCTGCCGTGATGTTCAGCGACGAGGCTACCGAGGCCGCCTTGTTGTCATCGGCACTGGCAGCCACGAACCGGGGCAGCTTGCCGATCTGCGCGTAGTCGGTGGGTTCGTCGTGCCACTGGGCGCTGTATTCCTCGGTCATGGCTCAATTCTTCCGTACTCGGGGCAGGGTGGCTAAATCCCGTGCAGGCATGGTTAAAGGCCGACGGCGGCCCACCGGTGAGTGGGCCGCCGCAGGGTGGAGCTACCGAAATCAGTCGCCGAGGCGCAGGCCGGTCTTGGTGTCGAACAGGTGCACGTGGCCCGACTGCGGACGGACGTAGATGACCTCGCCCTTCATCGGGGGACGGCGGCCGTCGACGCGGGCGACGATGTCGTGGTCCTTGCCGTCAAGGTTGGTGTGGCCGTAGACATAGGCGTCGGCGCCGAGTTCTTCGACGACGTCCACCTCAACCTTCAGGCCTTCACCGTGCGGAGCGGTTTCCAGGTCCTCGGGACGGCTGCCCAGGGTGACCGTGGAGCCGTGAGCCTCTTCGAGGACGTCCCGAGGCACGGGGTAGACGGTGCCGCCGAACTGGACGCCGCCGTCGACGACGGGGAGTTCCAGCAGGTTCATGGCGGGGGAGCCAATGAAGCCGGCAACAAAGACGTTCTTGGGGCGGTCGTAGAGGTTGCGCGGGGTGTCAACCTGCTGCAGCAGGCCGTCCTTCAGCACGGCGACGCGGTCGCCCATGGTCATGGCCTCCACCTGGTCGTGCGTCACGTACACGGTGGTGACACCCAGGCGGCGGGTCAGGGAGGCGATCTGGGTGCGGGTCTGGACACGGAGCTTGGCGTCCAGGTTGGAGAGCGGCTCATCCATGAGGAAGACCTGCGGGTTACGGACGATTGCGCGGCCCATGGCAACACGCTGGCGCTGGCCGCCGGAGAGTGCCTTCGGCTTGCGGTCCAGGTACTGCTCAAGGTCGAGGAGCTTGGCGGCTTCGCGGACGCGCTCGGCGCGCTCTTCCTTGGAGACACCGGCGATCTTGAGCGCGAAGCCCATGTTGTCGGCCACAGTCATGTGCGGGTACAGCGCGTAGTTCTGGAAAACCATCGCGATGTCGCGGTCCTTCGGGGGAACATCGGTGACATCGCGGTCGCCGATCAGGATGCGGCCGGCGTTGACGTCCTCGAGGCCTGCAAGCATGCGCAGGGAGGTGGACTTGCCGCAACCGGAGGGTCCGACGAGGACCAGGAATTCGCCATCGGCGATGTCGATGTTGAGCTTATCGACGGCGGGCTTTTCGGTGCCCGGGTACAGACGCGTAGCGTTGTCAAAAGTAACTGTAGCCACAGTTATCAATCCCTTCACCGGCAGGTACGTGCCGGACGATCCGTTGTGAATGGTTCATTTTTATTCAGTTTTGTTCCTGCAAAATGCTCCGCGGCTTCCGCGGAGCATCGAATGACGCCGCACGCTGGTTGTGCGCCACATCACACAAAGAGTATGCCAGGGGTTGCTCTTTTTAGCGCAAATGTTACGAACGTCACATCTTCTGCCGGCCGTGTCCTAGCCGGAGGCCGCCTGCGGGTCCTCTTCCGCCACGGCAATGCTCCGCTCCTGCAGCAAGGCCTCCAGCAGCTCCGCGACGTGGATGGGTGCCTCCACCCGGTACTGGGCCTGGGTGAAATCGAGGCCGATCTTGACCCCAACATCGCCCGGTTCGAGCCTGCCAAAGGCGTCCTCGTCCGTGACGTCATCCCCCGCAAACAGCACGGCAGTGGCCCCCGTTGCCTGCCGGAGGAAGGCAACGCCTTCGCCTTTGGAGGCATGGACCACCGAGGTCTCCAGGACGCGCTTACCTTCCTTCAGGAAAACGCCCTTGCGGTCCTGCAGAACGGACTTGGCGGCTGACACTGCGTCTTCCGCCACGTCGTCGCGGGCTTGGCGGGTGTGCAGGACGACGCCGGCAGGCTTGTACTCCAGGGAGGTGCCGGGGGCCTGGGCAACGATGTCCGACAACTCGGCCCGCACTTCTTCCAGGAGCGCTTTCTGGTCCTCCTCCAGCGACAGTTCGGTGGAGCCCGGCCCCAGCCACGCTTCGGCGCCATGGCTGCCGATCAGCAGCGTGTCCACCGGCGGGGAGGCGACCTCCCGCAGGCTGGCGAGGGCGCGCCCGGAGATGAGTGCCGTCGTCGTGCGTGGAAGCACGGCGAGGCCCGCGAACGCTGCGGCTGACCGCGGAAGCGGCCGCGCATCCTGGGCACGGTCTACGATCGGCGCCATGGTGCCGTCAAAATCCATGGCTACCAGCAAGTGCTCCGTCCGTGCGATCCGGCGCAAGGCTTCCCGTAGTTCGGGCGAGAGCGCCAGCGAAGCCCTGCTGCCGCGGCCGTCAGGAGTCATCGCGGACCACCTTTTCGTTCAGCGCGCGCAGGAAGTCGGCGGACCAGTGGTCAACGTCATGGTCCAGGATCTGGCGGCGCATGGACCGCATACGCCGTGAGGCTTCGCGGGGGCTGAGCTCGATGGCGGTCATGATGGTGTTCTTGAGCCCCGCGATATCGTGCGGGTTGATCAGCAGGGCCTGCTTGAGCTGGTCCGCTGCGCCAGCGAATTCGCTCAGCACCAGGGCGCCGTCGTTGTTGTTGCGGGCCGTGACGTATTCCTTGGCGACGAGGTTCATGCCGTCACGCAGGGCGGTGACCAGCATGACGTCGGCCGCCAGGTACAGCGCGACCATTTCCTCCACCGGGTAGCTGTGGTGCAGGTAGCGTACCGCCGTGTTTTCGAGGGTGTCATACGTGCCGTTGATGTGGCCCACCGTGCCCTCAACCTCCTCGCGGAGGAGGCGGTACTGTTCCACGCGCTCACGGCTGGGGGAGGCCACCTGGATCAGGGTGGCATCGCCAACGGTGAGACGGCCGTCCGCCAGGAGCTCCTCGAAGGCCTTCAGGCGGTGGCGGATGCCCTTGGTGTAATCCAGCCGGTCCACGCCGAGCAGGATGGTCTTGGGGTTGCCCATGTCCTGCCGGATCTGCCGGGCGCGTTCGATGATGTCAGGCCTGGCCGCCAGTTCGCTGATCTGTTTGACGTCGATGGAGATGGGAAAGGCCTGCGCCCGGGCAATGTGCGTCAGTTGGCCGTTGTGGTCCTTGACGTGCACCTGCTGCTGCTTGACGCTGGCGCCCAGGAAGCGGCGGGCGGAGCGCATGAAGTTGCCGGCATCGCTGACGCGCTGGAAGCCCACCAGGTCGGCGCCGAGCAGGCCGTCGATGATGGCCTGGCGCCAGGGGAGCTGGGCAAAGATTTCCGGCGGCGGAAACGGGATGTGGTTGAAGAACCCAATGCGCAGGTCGGGCCGGGCTTCGCGGAGCATCCGGGGGACCAGTTGCAGCTGGTAGTCCTGGACCCAGACGGTGGCACCCTGGTCGGCATGGCGGACGACGGCGTCGGCGAACCTGCGGTTGACCTTGCGGTAGGCGTCCCACCAGGTGCGGTGGAATTCCGGAGGGGCGATTACGTCGTGGTAGAGCGGCCAGAGAGTGGCGTTGGAGAAGCCCTCGTAGTACAGCTCCACGTCGTCGGTGCTGAGCTGGACCGGGACAAGGTCCATGCCGCCGTGGCTGAACGGCTTCACGGTTTCGTCCGGAGCGCCGTGCCAGCCGACCCATGCTCCGTCAGTCTTGGTCATCATCGGCGCGAGCGCGGTCACCAGGCCGCCGGGAGACCGGCGCCAGCCGGAGCCGTCGTCGCTGTCGTCGCCCGGCGCCACGCGGTCCACGGGCAGTCTGTTGGAGACCACCATGAAGTCGTACTTGGTATGGCCGGCGTGGCTGGAACCGGATCCGCCGGACGTTGCTGTGCCGGCGGGTTTTTCCTGGACGGGTGTTTGCATTGCGGCCCCCTGGGGTTGCTTGTGCCTCTAAGCCACCCTAGCCGGACGGAATCATCGGGGCTATTCGTCCGTTGGTCAAGCCGAAGGAATAGTTGAACCCGCAAGCTGTCAGCTTTCTCCCCTAAAATGTTGGGGTGCCACGAAGTGGTCCCCTACGTCGACCGACCCAAGGAACTCATGAGCCCCGCAAACGAAGTACGTAAGTCCAAGGCTGAGCGAACGGCGGAGGCGCGCGAAAAAGCGCGCCTGATCCGGGAAGCCCAGGCAAAGAAGGACAAGCGCAACAAGCTGCTGATCGGCTGGGGCATCGTGGCGGCGGTGGTTGTCATCCTGGTGGTGGTGGGCCTGGTGGTTGCGGGCAACATCCAGCGGAACGCCCCGATCGCGGACCAGGGACCCACGCCTGCCAACGCCAACGCCCACGGCGGCGTGACGTTGCTGGCCAACAATCAGGTTGCCAAGACCGAGCCGGCCACGGTTGACGCCGCTTCCCTGGGCGATGCCCCGAAGACTCCGCCCGCCGAGGTGGTGGCCCCGGGTGCAGAGGCGGAGGCCGGCAAGCCGGTCAAGGTGGTCCTCTACGTCGACTTCATCTGCCCCGTCTGCAAAGACTTCGAAACGCGGTACAACGACCAGCTCACCTCGCTGCGCAACGACGGCAAGATCACCGTTGAGTACCGCCCCCTCGGGTTCCTGGACAGCCGGTCCACCACCAATTACTCGTCCCGTGCTGCCAACGCGGCAGCCTGCGTGGCCAACACGGCCCCGGAGAAGTACGCCGACTACTTCAACGCCCTGTACGCCCAGCAGCCCGCTGAAGGCAGTGCAGGCTTGTCCGACAACGACCTGAAGAAGATGGCGTCCGACATGGGCGTGGACATCAACTCCTGCGTGGACGACAAGACCTACCGCCCGTTCGTGAAGTTCACGACGAAGGAAGCGTCCGCCATCGGCGTTACCGGTACGCCCACCGTCTTCGTGGACGGCAAGCAGTGGGGCAAGGGAGACAGCGCCCAGACGCCGTTCCCCGACTTCCTGCAGGCAGCCATCGCCGCCAAGGGCTAGGAACCGACAGCACTGGAAGGGGCCCGTTCCGGAACGTTTCCGGGGCGGGCCCCTGCCTTATCTACAGCCCGTGCCGGGGCGTTTTTACGCCCGGCGGGAGTTGGGCTAACCTTATCTAGCGCCTACGGGCGCATGCCCCCAGGGGCGCGCCTCCTTAGCTCAGTTGGCCAGAGCACCGCTCTTGTAAAGCGGGGGTCGTCGGTTCGAATCCGACAGGGGGCTCCATGCAACCTCCGGGTCTAAGCTGGATCCATCCAAATGATCAGCGTGCTGACTAAAGGAGGATGGGTGCCATGCCCAAGACCGGCAAGAACGACCATGCCCGCAAGGAAGAGCTCCCCTCGACCCTGCAGCGTTCTGACGAAAAAGCCCAGGACACCTTCGCCAAGACCTACGACTCCGCCCTTGAGTCCTATGACCAGGACGAACAACGGGCCGCGCGTGCAGCGTATGCCTCGCTGAAGCACAGCTACGAGAAGGTGGGCGACCACTGGGAGCCGAAGGAAAAACGCGGCCCGTCGGACAAGCGCGCGGAACAGGGCATCCGCTCGTCGGAACCTACCGCCGGCGGCGTGGATGCCAACGCCTCGAAGGACCATCTCTACAAGCTGGCCAAGGAGTTGGACGTCAAGGGCCGCTCGAAGATGGACAAGGACCAGCTGGTGGAGGCACTCCAGAAGGCCAACGACACAGCCACCCGCAAAGCCCGCAGCAAATAGCCTTCGCTCTTGCCGTCCTGCCATCCAAGGTGTCGAATCAAAGGACACGTCCGGTCCGGTCGGCAATGATGCCAGGAGGTTCCAATGTCGGTGAAGAGCACCAAGGAGTCAGCGCGGGCGGCAGGCGGCAGGAACGGTCCAGAATCAAGGCGGGCCGACCAAGCCGGTGGCATCGCGGCGCAGGACCCGGCCCGCATCCGGAACGTTGCCTTGGTTGGGCACTCCGGCGCCGGGAAAACCATGCTGATCGAGGCCCTGCTCGCGGCCAACGGCATGATCACCCGCAAAGGCTCCATCGCGGACGGGTCGACCGTCAGCGACTCGGACCCCGCCGCCGTGCACCAGCAGCGGTCGGTCACGCTGTCCCTGGTGCCGCTGATGGTGGACGACGTCAAGGTGAACCTCCTGGACACTCCGGGCTACCCGGACTTCATCGGTGAGTTGCGGGCAGGCCTCAGGGCGTCGGACGCCGCCCTCTTTGTGGTCTCCGCCGTGGACGGAATCGATGCAACCACCACCGCGCTGTGGGGCGAGTGCGGGCACATGGGGCTCCCACGCGCCGTCGTCATCACCCGCGTGGACCACCCGCGCGCAAATTACGACGGCGCCCTGGCCGCCTGCCAGAGGGCATTCGGCGACGGCGTGCTCCCGCTGTATGTCCCGGTGCGGACAGATGGCGGGATCACCGGCCTGCTGGGCCTGCTGTCGCAGGAGGTGGCGGACTACTCCGCCGAAGATTCAGCGCCCGAAGTCCGTTCGGCAACGGCCGGTGAACGTACGGATGCCGGGAGTGCCAGGGGCACGCTCATTGAGGGCATCATCGCCGAAAGCGAAGATGAGACGCTGATGGACCGCTACCTGGAAGGCGAGGACATGGACACAGCGGTGCTGGCCGCCGACCTGGAAACCGCCGTGGCCCGCGGCTCGTTCTTTCCCGTGCTGCCCACCTCTGCCGTCACCGGGCTTGGCACGGCGGAATTGCTGGACCTACTGGTCCGCGCGTTCCCGCCTCCGGTGGAACGCAGCCTGCCGGACGCCGCCGATCTGTCCGGCAAACCGGCCGGAAGCCTGGCCTGCGATCCCTCGGGTCCGCTCGCCGCCGAAGTGGTGCGCACCTCCAACGATCCCTTCCTGGGCCGCATCTGCCTGGTGCGGGTCTTCTCGGGGTCGCTGCGCGAGGACTCGCCCGTCCATGTAGGGGGCCACGGCCTGGCTGACCGCGGCCACCAGGACCACGACACCGACGAACGCGTCACCCACATCTACTCCCCGCTGGGAGCCACCCTGCGTCCGGTACCCTACTGCGTGGCCGGGGACATGTGCGCCCTGGCGAAACTCGGCAGCGCCGAAACCGGGGACACCATTTCCAGTTGGGAAAACCCGTTGCTGCTGGCCACGTGGGAAATGCCTGAGCCTCTGTTGCCGGTTGCCGTGGAGGCCGACTCCCGCAGCGACGAGGATGCCTTGGCCCGCAGCCTGGGCAGGATCGCGGCGGGAGACCCTACGCTCCGTGTGGACCGAAATAACGAAACGCACCAGCTGGTGCTGTGGTGCATGGGCGAAGCGCACGCCGAGGTGGTCCTGGACCGGCTTCGCGAGCAGGGTGTGAAGCTGCACACCGTGGACGTGGTGACGCCGCTGCGGGAAACCTTCGCGGCCCCGGCATCGGGGCATGGCCGCCATGTCAAGCAATCCGGCGGGCACGGTCAGTACGCAGTGTGCGACATCGAGGTGGAACCGCTGGAGCGCGGCGGCGGGTTTGAATTCGTGGACAAGACAGTGGGCGGGGTCATCCCGGGAACGTTCATCCCGTCCATCGAGAAGGGGGTGCGGGCGCAAATGGAGAAGGGGGTCTCCGCGGGCTTCCCCGTGGTGGATGTGCGCGTGACCCTCACAGGCGGCAAGGCCCACAGCGTCGATTCATCCGATGCGGCGTTCCAGGCGGCGGGGGCCCTGGCGCTCCGGGAGGCAGCTGCCGCCGGGAAGGTCCAGCTGCTGGAACCAGTGTCCTCCGTGTCCATCATGGTTGCCGACGAACACGTGGGCTCCGTGATGAGCGACCTGTCCGGCCGGAGGGGACGCCTCACCGGCACCACCTCATCCGGGGAGGGGCTCACGGAGATCAGCGCGGAGGTTCCGGACCAGGAACTCCTGCGGTATGCCGTGGAACTGCGGGCACTGACCGCCGGTACCGGGCGGTTCCGCCGGCAGTACTTGCGGCACGATCCGGTGCCCCCGAATTTCAGCCCGTCCTGATCCCGTCCGGGCAGGAAGAATCCCGAGGGGCGCCGTCAGGTGAATGCTGCAGCTCGCAAAATCCAGACCGTCTACCTGACGCTGACGTTGGGGAACACCCTTGCGGCGTCCTTTATTTGGGGGATCAACACACTGTTCCTGCTCGATGCCGGGCTGAGCAACCTGGAGGCGTTCGCCGCCAACGCGTTCTTCACGGCCGGGATGGTCCTGTTTGAGGTGCCGACGGGCGTGGTGGCGGACAGCTGGGGGCGCCGTACCTCGTTCCTGCTGGGCACCGTGACCCTGGCCGGATCCACCTACCTCTACTACCTGCTGTGGCAGTTGTCCGCGCCGTTTTGGTGGTGGGCCGCGGTGTCCGCCCTTCTGGGCCTTGGCTTCACGTTCTTCTCCGGGGCAGTGGAAGCCTGGCTGGTGGACGCCCTGCACTTCTCCGGTTACGACGGCGGCCTGGAAACCGTCCTGGGCCGCGGCCAGATCGTTTCCGGCATCGCCATGCTGGCAGGATCAGTAGCTGGTGGGGTCATCGCCCAGGCCACCAACCTGGGCGTGCCGTTCCTCCTGCGCGTCGCCGTCCTGGTGGCAATGTTCGTGGTGGCCTTCCTGCTGATGCACGACGTCGGCTTTACACCAGAGCGCTCGGCCCACCCTCTGCGGGCCACCCGCGCAGTCCTGAAGGCGTCCGTGGACGGCGGCCTGAGGAACCCGCCGGTGCGGTTCATGATGCTGGCTGCCCCCTTCACCGAAGGCGTGGGGTTCTACGTTTTCTATGCCCTCCAGCCCTACCTGCTGCAGCTTTTTGGCGATCCCAAGGCCTACGCCATAGCCGGCCTGGCGGCGGCCATCGTGGCGGGTGCGGATGTCGTGGGCGGCTGGCTGGCACCCCAGGTCCGGAAACTGGTCCGCCGCCGCACCACTGTGCTGATCGCCTCCACGATCACCAGCTCGGTGGTCCTGGTGGTGCTGCTGGCCACCAATGTCTTTTGGCTGGCATTGGTGCTCCTGGCGCTGTGGGCCGTGGTGGCCTCCGCAGGCACGCCGGTGCGCCAGGCCTACCTCAACGACATGATCGCCTCGAAGCAGCGGGCAACGGTCCTCAGCTTCGCCTCGCTCATGGGCTCCAGCGGGGGAGTGGTGGTGCAGCCGGTACTCGGCCGGGCCGCCGACGTTTATGGCTACCCTGCATCGCTGGCTTTGGGCGGTGCGGTTCAGCTGCTGGCGGCACCCTTCATGCTCCTCAGCCGACGGCGCCGGGCGCCGGCAGACTTGGCCACGGGCCTGGCAGCCGCACCCTAGACAGGCGCGGCACGTGCTGGAGCCGGACGCAGCGAAGGCTCCCGCTGCCGGGACTTGGTCCGGGCAACAGGAGCCTTCGGGTGCGCAGGTGGCGGTTCCTCCTACTTCACGCCTGCTTCCACTGCTTCGCTGGCCGGAGCCGGCTTTTCCTGTGCGGGCGAAGGGGAGGTCTTCAGTTTGAAGCGCTTTCCAATTTCGCCGCCGCCACCGCTGCGGTTCTTGTTGAAGATGTCGAAGCCGACGGCGACAAGGAGCACCAGGCCCTTGATGAGCTGCTGGTAGTCGGTGCCCAGGCCCAGGATGGACATGCCGTTGTTGAGGACGCCCATGATGAGTCCGCCGATCATGGCTCCGGCGACGGTTCCGATACCACCGGTGACCGCGGCGCCGCCGATGAAGGCCGCGGCGATGGAATCCAGTTCGAAACCGGTTCCACCGGCCGGCTGAGCCGAGTTGAGCCGGGCGGTGAAGACGAGGCCCGCCAGCGCGGCCAGCACGCCCATGTTCACGAAGAGCCGGAACGTCACGGCCTTGGTCTTGATGCCGGACAGTTCAGCCGCGTGCAGGTTGCCGCCGATGGCGTACGTGTGCCGCCCGAAGACACTGTTGTTCATGAGGGCCGTGTACGCGATCACCAGGGCGGCCAGGACCACCAGGACGATCGGGGTGCCGCGGTAGGACGCAAGCAGGAACGTGATGATGAGCATCAGCAGCGCCGTGAAAACGGTCTTGATGACGAACCAGACCAGGGGCTCGCTTTCGAGGTCGAACTTCCGGCGGATCCGGCGTTCCTTGAGCGCCTGGATCAGCAGCGCGGCCGTCGCCCCAACGCCCAGGATGACGGTGAGCCACTCCAGGACGGAGGTGCCGCCGGTGAGGTCGGGAAGGAATCCACCGCCGAGGGCACGCAGTTCGGCCGGGAAGGGGGTGATCTGCTGGTTCTTCAGGGTGATAAGGGTCAGTCCCCGGAAGATCAGCATGCCCGCCAGCGTGACGATGAAGGCCGGAATGCCTACGTAGGCGATCCAGTAGCCCTGCCAAGCGCCCACCAAGGCGCCGACCAGCAGGCAGGCGGGGATGGCGGCCCACCACGGCCAGCCCCAGTGCACGATCATGACGCCGGCCACGGCGCCGATGAACCCGGCCACCGAGCCGACGGAAAGGTCGATGTGCCCGGCGATGATCACCATGACCATGCCGATGGCCAGGATCAGGATGTAGCTGTTCTGGACCACCAGGTTGGTGACGTTCTGTGGTTCCAGCAGGATCCCGCCGGTCAGTCCCTGGAACAGCAGGACAATCAGGATCAGGGCAACGAAGATGCCCACCTGGCGCAGTTGGCTCGTAAGGAATCCGAGCGATTCTCTGAGGGCGGACATGTCGCTATTCCTTCTCTTTGGTCATGTAGTGCATCAGGGTTTCCTGGGTGGCCTCGGCAATGGGAACTTCACCTGTGATGTGGCCGGCGGCCAGCGTGTAGATGCGGTCGCAGATGCCCAGCAGTTCAGGCAGTTCGGAGGAGATTACGATGACGGCTTTTCCTTCGGCCGCGAGTTTCGCGATGATCGTGTAGATCTCGTATTTGGCGCCGACGTCGATCCCCCGGGTGGGTTCATCGAGGATGAGCACGTCCGGATCGGAGAACATCCACTTGCTCAGCACCACCTTTTGCTGGTTGCCACCGGAGAGTTTTCCGGTAATGGCCGCCACTGACGGAGCCTTGATGTTCATGCTCTTCCGGTAGCCGTTGGCCACCACGGTTTCCTGGTTTTTGTCCACGAAGCCGCGTTTGGCGAGCTTGCGCAGCGCCGCCAGGGAGACGTTCCGCTTGATGTCCTCGATGAGGTTCAGGCCGTAGTGCTTGCGGTCTTCGGTGGCGTAGGCAATGCCGTTCCTGATGGCGTCCGACACCGTGGCAGTGTTGATTTCCTCGCCGTACTTGTAGACCTTGCCTGACGTGGCGGTTCCGTACGTGCGCCCGAAGACGCTCATGGCAAGCTCGGTGCGTCCGGCGCCCATCAGCCCGGCCAGTCCCACCACCTCGCCCTTCCGGACGTGCAGGTTGGCGTTGTTGACCACCATGCGCGTGTGGTCCTGGGGATGGCGCACCGACCAGTCCTCGATGCGCAGGACTTCCTCGCCAATGTGCGGCTCGCGGTCCGGGTACAGGCTCTCCAGGTCCCGGCCCACCATGCCCCGGATGATCCGTTCCTGCGTGATCTGGCCTTCGTCAAGACGCAGGGTCTCAATAGTTTTGCCGTCGCGGATGATGGTGACGGCGTCAGCGACCTTGCGGATCTCATTGAGCTTGTGGCTGATGATGATGCTGGTGACGCCCTGGCCCTTCAGGTGGAGGATCAGGTCCAGCAGGTGGCCGGAATCCTCGTCGTTGAGGGCGGCCGTGGGCTCGTCCAGGATGAGCAGCTTCACTTCCTTGGACAGCGCCTTGGCGATTTCCACCAGTTGCTGTTTGCCCACGCTGATGTGCTGTACAGGGGTGACAGGGTTCTCGTCGAGGCCGACGCGGGCCAGCAGCCTGGCTGCTTCCAGGTTGGTCTTGCGCCAGTCCACCCACCCGTTGGTGGCTTGTTCGTTGCCAAGGTAGATGTTCTCGGCAATCGACAGGTACGGGCTGAGGGCCAGTTCCTGGTGGATGATGACGATTCCGCGTTTTTCGCTGTCCGAGATGCTGGAGAAGTTGCAGGGTTCGTTTTCGAAGAGGATCTCACCGTCGAAGGTGTTGTGTGCATAGACGCCGGACAACACTTTCATGAGTGTTGATTTGCCGGCTCCGTTTTCCCCGCAGATGGCGTGGACCTCGCCACGGTTCACATCCAGGGTGACGTCCTGCAGCGCTTTGACGCCGGGGAACGTCTTGGTGATTCCTCGCATTTGAAGAATGGGTGTGTTCATCGTCAATTCCCACTGACTGTTCGGAGCTTGCCTTCCTGCTGCTGCAGGAGGGCGCGGGTGGGGCTGTGGCCCGGGACGGAAGCCGGGCCACAACCCCGGACGCTGACTACTTGACGTCGGCGTCGGTGTAGTAACCCGAGTCGATCAGTTCCTTCTTGTAGTTGTCCTTGGTGATGATCACGGACTTCAGCAGGAACGCCGGGACAACCTTGACCTTGTTGTTGTAGGTCTTGGTGTCATTGGTTTCCGGCTCCTGGCCCTTGAGGACGGCGTCAACCATCTTGACGGCCTGCGCGCCGAGTTGGCGGGTGTCCTTGAAGATGGTGGAGTACTGCTCACCGGCGACGATGGACTTGACGGAGCCCTTTTCGGCATCCTGGCCGGTGACTACCGGCAGGCTGCCCTTGGCGTAGCCGCCGGTGCTGGTGAGGGCGGAAATGATGCCGATGGACAGGCCGTCGTACGGGGAGAGGACGCCGTTCAGCTTGGTGCCCGAGCTGTAGGCGGAGGTGATGATGTCCTCCATGCGCTTCTGTGCCACCGGTGCCTGCCAGCGGAGGATCGCGGCCTGCTCAAACTTGGTCTGGCCGCTGGGGACCTTCAGGGTGCCGGCATCCATGTACGGCTTCAGGGTGTCCATGGCGCCGCTCCAGAAGAAGTTGGCGTTGTTGTCGTCGGGGCTGCCGGCGAAAAGCTCAATGTTGAAGGGGCCCTTGCCGTCAACCTTCTTGCCGCTGGCGTCCAGGAGGCCCAGGCCGGTCAGCAGTGAGGTGGCCTGCTGCACGCCCACGGTGTAGTTGTCGAACGTGGTGTAGTAGTCCACGTTCGGGGTGCCGTTGATCAGGCGGTCGTACGCGATGACCTTGACGTTCTGGTCCTTGGCCTTGGCCAGGACGTCAGTCAGGGTGGTGCCGTCAATGGCGGCGATGATCAGGGCCTTGGCGCCCTTGGTCAGCATGTTTTCGATCTGCGACACCTGGGTGGGGATGTCGTCATTGGCGAACTGGAGGTCCGTCTTGTAGCCAAGATCCTTCAGCGACTTCTCCACGTTGGCGCCATCGGCAATCCACCGTTCGGAGGTCTGGGTGGGCATCGAGATCCCGACCAGTGAATCGCTGGGCTTGGCGGCACTGCCGGATTCGGTGGCGGCTCCGCCGCGGGAGCCACAGCCGGTGGCGCCCACCGTCAGGGCGAGGACAAGGGCCACCGCGCCCATGAGTTTTTTGATTCTCACCATTTTCTCCTTCCGCGGCAGCATCGCCGCGAAGTGTTGTTGGACAGGCAGCACCGAAGCTCCCTGGTCCTGGCCACATTGTTGATGTGTCGGTTCAATATAGACTGGTTTGTGAACGCTAACAAGAGCGCGAAGGGGAATTTTCGCAACTTTTTCGAGTCCATTGACTTCTTCGTTGTTAGCGTTCACACTTGCTGCAGCAAAACAGCTTGACCCCGACCCCTACAAACCCGGTAAAGAGGCCGCCCGCCTCCCGGACGGAGGCAAACCCATGCCAGAGACTTTGTCCACATCCAGCTCCGACCCCCGCGCTGATCAGTACGTCATCGGGGTGGACTACGGGACCCTGTCCGGCCGCGCCGTGGTGGTGCGGGTCCGCGACGGCAGGGAACTCGGCAGCGCTGTCCACGAGTACCCGCATGCGGTGGTCACCGATTCCCTCCCCGAAGATACAGCGGGCGCGGAATCCAATGGACACGCCTCGAGGCTTCCCGGCGAATGGGCACTCCAGGTGCCCAACGACTACCGGGAAGTCCTGCGCAGGGCTGTCCCCGCCGCGGTGGCTGACGCAGGGATCGACCCTGCCGCCGTCGTGGGCATTGCCACGGACTTCACCGCCTGCACCATGGTGCCCGTCAAGGCCGACGGCACCCCCCTGAACGAACTGCCGGGCTTCGCCACCCGGCCGCATGCCTATGTGAAGCTCTGGCGCCACCACGCGGCGCAGGGGCAGGCTGACCGGATTAACAAGCTCGCCGCCGACCGGGGTGAGGACTGGCTTCCGCGCTATGGGGGGCTGATCTCCTCCGAGTGGGAGTTCGCCAAGGGCCTGCAACTGCTGGAAGAGGACCCGGAAGCCTACGCCGCCATGGACCACTGGGTTGAGGCGGCGGACTGGATCGTCTGGCAGCTGTGCGGGCGGTACGTCCGCAACGCCTGCACGGCGGGTTACAAGGGGATTTACCAGGACGGCCGGTATCCGTCCGAGGACTTCCTTGCTGCCCTGAACCCGGACTTCAAAGACTTCGTCAGCTCCAAGCTGGAGCACACCTTCGGGCGGCTGGGGGATGCCGCAGGCACCCTTACCGCCGAGGCTGCTGCCTGGACCGGACTGCCGGAGGGCATCGCCGTGGCCGTGGGAAACGTTGACGCGCACGTCACGGCCCCGGCTGCCAAAGCAGTGGACTCCGGCCAGCTGGTGGCTATCATGGGCACCTCCACCTGCCACGTCATGAACGGCACGGAACTGCGCGAAGTGCCCGGGATGTGCGGGGCAGTGGACGGCGGCATCGTGCCGGGCCTTTGGGGCTACGAGGCCGGACAGTCCGGCGTCGGGGACATCTTTGGCTGGTTCACCAAGTACGGCGTGCCGCCCGAATACCACCAGGCTGCCAGGGATGCGGGCCTGGGCATCCACGAATACCTCACCGAACTCGCGTCGCGGCAGGCCATCGGGGAGCACGGCCTGATCGCCCTCGACTGGCACTCGGGCAACCGCTCAGTCCTGGTGGACCACGAGCTCTCCGGGATTGTGGTGGGCCAGACCTTGGCCACCAGGCCCGAGGACACATACCGGGCGCTGCTTGAAGCCACGGCTTTCGGGACCCGCACCATCGTGGACGCCTTCCGCGACGCCGGCGTCCCGGTCAAGGAATTCATCGTGGCCGGCGGCCTGCTCAAGAACAAACTCCTTATGCAGATCTACGCGGACGCCACCGGCCTGCAGCTGTCCACCATCGGCTCGGAGCAGGGCCCGGCGCTGGGCTCGGCCATCCACGCCGCCGTGGCCGCGGGCGCCTACGCGGACATCCGCGAAGCTGCCGCCGCCATGGGTGCCGAACCCGGAGAGGTGTACACCCCGATACCGGAAAACGTGGCCGCCTACGACGAACTGTTCCAGGAGTACAAGGTGCTGCACGACTACTTCGGCCGCGGCAGCAACGACGTCATGCACCGGCTCAAGGCCATCCAGCGCAAAGCGGCACGGACTGACCTGCCGGGCACCGGCAACCCGCCGGCACCCGCTGTGGAGGTGTCCGCATGACCGCCGGGACCGGTGTAACCCCGGCGATCCTGCAAACCATTGCCCGGATCCGTGAGGAAGTGTGCGCGCTGCACGCCGAGCTGACCCGGTACGAACTGGTGGTCTGGACCGCGGGCAACGTTTCAGCCCGCGTACCCGGGACCGACCTCATGGTCATCAAGCCCTCCGGCGTCTCCTACCAGGACCTGACTCCGGAGCAGATGATTGTCACCGACCTGCACGGCACCCCGGTGCGGGGCACCAACGTCGGTGGCGGCGGTACCGTCGATTGGGGCAACCCGCCCCTGTCGCCGTCCTCCGACACGGCCGCGCACGCCTACGTGTACCGCCACATGCCCGAGGTGGGCGGGGTAGTGCACACCCACTCCACCTACGCCACCGCCTGGGCCGCCAGGGGAGAAGCCATCCCGTGCGTGCTGACCATGATGGGTGACGAGTTCGGCGGCGAGATTCCGGTGGGACCGTTTGCGCTGATCGGCGACGACTCGATCGGCCACGGCATCGTGGAGACGCTGAAGAACTCCAATTCGCCTGCGGTCCTGATGCAAAACCATGGCCCCTTCACCATCGGCAAGGATGCCCGGTCCGCCGTGAAGGCCGCCGTCATGTGCGAGGAAGTGGCCCGCACCGTCCATATCTCCCGGCAGCTCGGTGACCCGCTGCCCATCAACCAGGACCACATCGACTCCCTCTACGCCCGCTACCAGAACGTCTACGGCCAATAGGGCCCCAAACTTTCCCAGGAGAACCCATGAGCACCGCAGCAAACACTTCCCTCGACGGCTACGAGGTCTGGTTCCTCACCGGCAGCCAGCACCTCTACGGCGAGGAGGTCCTCAAGCAGGTGGCCGCCCAGTCACAGGAGATCGCCAACCAGCTGAACGCATCCTCCGCGGTGCCCGTGCGCATAGTGTGGAAGCCGGTCCTCACCGATTCCGACGCCATCCGCCGCACCGCGCTGGAGGCGAACTCGGATGATTCCGTGATCGGCGTGACGGCCTGGATGCACACCTTCAGCCCCGCCAAGATGTGGATCCAGGGCCTGGACCTGCTGCGCAAGCCCCTGCTGCACCTGCACACGCAGGCCAACCGGGACCTGCCCTGGGCCGACATCGACTTCGACTTCATGAACCTGAATCAGGCCGCGCACGGCGACCGCGAGTTCGGGTACATCCAGTCCCGGCTGGGCATTGCCCGGAAGACCGTCGTCGGGCACGTCTCCAATCCCGAGGTTGCGCGTCAGGTCGGCTCCTGGCAGCGCGCCGCGGCGGGCTGGGCCGCCGTCCGGACCCTGAAACTGACCCGCTTCGGCGACAACATGCGCAACGTGGCCGTCACCGAAGGCGACAAGACCGAAGCCGAGCTGCGCTTCGGCGTCGCGGTTAATACCTGGTCCGTCAACGAACTGGCCGACGCCGTGCACGGCGCTGCAGAGTCCGACGTCGACGCCCTGGTGGCGGAGTACGAGGACATGTATGACGTGGTGCCGGAGCTCCGCGCAGGCGCGGCACGGCATGAATCGCTGCGGTACGGGGCCCGGATTGAACTGGGGCTGCGGTCCTTCCTGGAAGCCAATGGCTCCGCGGCGTTCACCACGTCCTTCGAGGATCTTGGTGCGCTCCGCCAGCTGCCCGGCCTGGCGGTGCAGCGGCTCATGGCTGCCGGCTGCGGGTTCGGCGCCGAAGGCGACTGGAAGACCGCCATCCTGGTCCGCGCCGCCAAGGTGATGGGCGCCGGCCTGCCCGGCGGCGCCTCGCTGATGGAGGACTACACCTACCACCTGGAGCCGGGGTCCGAGAAGATCCTCGGCGCCCACATGCTGGAGGTCTGCCCCTCCCTGACCGCGCAGAAGCCGCGGCTGGAGATCCACCCGCTGGGCATAGGCGGCAAGGAAGACCCGGTCCGCCTGGTGTTCGACGCCGATGCTTCCCCGGGCGTCGTCGTCGCCCTGTCCGACATGCGGGACCGCTTCCGCCTGGTGGCCAACGCCGTCGACGTCGTTCCCCTGGACCAGCCGCTGCCCAACCTCCCGGTGGCCCGCGCGCTGTGGGAGCCGAAGCCGGACTTCGCCACCTCGGCCGCCGCCTGGCTGACCGCCGGCGCCGCCCACCACACTGTGCTCTCCACCCAGGTGGGCATGGACGTCTTCGAGGACTTCGCTGAAATCGCCAAAACGGAACTGCTCACCATTGATGAAGGCACCACGATCCGCCAGTTCAAGAAGGACCTGAACTGGAACGCCGCCTACTACAGGCTGGCCGGGGGGATCTGACCAAAAATGGTGCGGCGGCCGAGGCTTGAGGACGTGGCGGAGCTGGCCGGGGTCTCGCACCAGACCGTGTCACGGGTGGTCAACTGCCACCCGAACGTGAGTAAGGGGACGCGGGAGAAAGTGGAGGCGGCGATTGCCCAGCTGGGGTACCGCCGCAACTCCGCTGCCCGGAGCCTGGTTACCCGGCGCTCGCAGACCATCGGGGTCCTGGCCAGTGAACTGTCGCAGTACGGGCCTGCCAACACCCTGCTGGGGGTGGAACGCGCCGCGCGGGATGCTGGGTACTTCGTTCGCGTCGCTGCCCTGCGGGAGGTCAACCGCGATGCGATCCTGGCCGCCGTCCGGCACTTCCTGGACCAGTCGGTGGAAGGCATCGTGGTGATCGTTCCGCACCTGGAGATGCCTGCCGCCCTCGCGGAACTGCCCATCGGAGTGCCTGTGGTGGCCGTGGGGACCACAGGCACTGACGCCGTTGGCGGCGTCAAAGTGGACCAGCGCCGCGGGGCGGAACTGGCGGTGAAGCACCTCATCGGGCAGGGGCACGTCCGTATCGGGCACGTGGCGGGGCCCCAGGACTGGATCGACGCGGTGGCCCGCGCCGATGGCTGGCGGGGCGCCCTGGACGCGGCCGGCCTCGACGCCGATCTCATGTTCGAGGGTGACTGGAGCGCCGGCAGCGGTTATGAGATAGGCCGCAAGGTGGCAGCCAGCCCCCGTGCCACTGCGCTGTTTGTAGGCAACGACCAGATGGCCCTGGGGGTCCTGCGGGCGTTGAATGAGGCAGGAATCAAGGTGCCGGAGGACGTCTCCGTGGTGGGCTTCGACGACCAGCCCGAAGCCGGCTACTTCAGCCCGCCCTTGACGGTGGTCCGGCAGGACTTCGAAGAACTGGGCCGGCGGTGCATGGACCTGATGCTCAGGGCACTGGACGGCGCCGAGGGATCGCAGACGCTGGTGGTGGAGCCCGAACTCGTCCTGCGCAGCAGCACCGCCCCGCCGGCCTGAAACTGCCGGCAGCGAAGTTAATCCGGGGGAGACCCCCGCGAAACGTGGCCACAACAATCGCTGCGTACGTTGGCAGGCATGACGGCTACCCTGCTCATCCGGCTCCGCGACTGGCTGCTGGACACGTTCACGTATGACTCCGAGTCCCTGGCCGGCGGCGCCATGGCTGACGCCACCCGCTGGGGCTGGCTGCCGGCCTTGAGCGGGGTGTCCGCAGGCGCGGAGCAGGCCCGCTCCGAGCATGCGCTGGCAGCACCCGAAACCAGCACGATGTCTGGTTAAACACACTATTGCGCCACTAGCGTGGTAATGCCCTAAACTGCTTCACTGAGGTGCCTGAAATGGCGCTGCGCAGCAACGAAAGTGAACACGCTATGGCTACCGATTACGATGCTCCACGCAAGCAGGAAGAAGAGTCGCCTGCTGACTCTCTCGAGGCCCTCCAGGCATCACGGAGCGGCAACGCGCAGACCGCGGTTATCGATGTCGACGAAAACGACACCGCTGAAGGTATCGACCTGCCCGGCGCCGACCTGTCCAACGAGGAACTGACCGTCATTGTGGTTCCCGAGCAGTCCGACGAGTTCACCTGCTCGTCGTGCTTCCTGGTCCGCCACCGCTCGCAGGTTGCCCGTGAAAAGAACGGCCTGAAGTACTGCCGCGACTGCGAAGGCTAAAACTATTTCCTGGTTTTCCCGGCGCCGGCCACCCCCTCGGGTGGCCGGCGCTTTTTGGTCCTGCGCTATTTATCTCCGGCCGCCGTCGTTATCAAAATGACCCCTCGTCTCGGGCAAGGAACACTCCTACGCTGGAATCATCCAATGGCTTTGAATCCTGGATGGTACAGCAATGAAAAAGTTCTCCATCTGGCTCGCAGCGGTCCTGCTGGCTGTAGGGCTGGGAATCGTGGTCCAGGCACCTGCCTCGGCGGCTCCCTACTGCGGGCTCACCTGGGGCTCGCTGGCGAAGTCCGGGCAGGACACCGGTACCGCATCCGTCACCAATGTCCGCACGGGGCAGCACTACTGCTTCGACCGGTTGGTGGTGGATCTCAACGGCCCTGCGGTGGCCTATACGGTGCAGTATGTGCCGCGGATCGAGCAGGAGGGCTCCGGGGCCTTCATTCCGGTCCGGGGCGGTGCGCGCCTGCACATCAGCATCAAGGCGCCCTCCTATGACGAGAACGGCAACGCCACCTACAGCCCCGCGGACAGGAATGAACTCAGCAACGTGTCCGGCTACCAGACCTTCCGCCAAGTAGTCTCCGCAGGAAGCTTCGAAGGCTATACAAGTCTGGGCCTGGGCGTCCGGGCCCGCCTGCCGTTCCGGGTCTTCACCCTGGACGGTCCCGGCTCCGGCTCCCGGCTGGTGATCGACGTGGCGCACTACTGGTGACCGGTCCGTCGTCGTAAACCAAAAAGGTGCCGCGCCCCATCAGGGGCGCGGCACCTTTCCTGCGGGGGTTTTTACTCCGGAACCACCAGGGCGGGGGTATCCCGCTTCAGGGTTTCACCGCGGAAGAAGCCCGGGTGGGTGCGGGACATGACCAGCATGACGACGGCGCCCAGGGCCAGGATGCCGATGCCCAGGATGAACACCAGGCCCACGCCGAAGACCTCCGAACCGCTGCCGAAATCCGGGGCCAGGCTGTCCATGGCGGTCTGGAAGAACACCACGAACAGGCCCAGGCCGCCCACCACCGGGCACACCAGCCGGAACAGGAAGTGGCGTGCGCTGTTAAACAGGCTGTGGCGGAAGTACCAGGTGCAGGCCAGGGCGGTCAGGCCGTAGTAGAAGCAGATCATCAGGCCCAGGGCCAGGATGGTATCGTTCAGGACGTTCTCGCTGACCACGTGCATCACGGCGTAGAACCCCGCGGAGATGATGCCGGCAGCGATGGTGGCGAAGCCGGGCGTCGCGAACTTCCTGCTGATGCGGCTGAACGGCTCCGGCAGTGCACCGTAGTGCGCCATCGCCAGCAGGCTCCGGGACGGCGACATGAACGTGGACTGCAGGGATGCTGCGGAGCTGGAGAGCACGGCCAGGGACATCAGGATGGCGAAGGGGCCCATGATGGGGGAGGCCAGCGCGGTGAAGATGTTCTCGTGGTTTTCGGCGTTGTTCAGGCCGTTGCCGGTATCTCCGACGCCGGCGAACATCATGGTGGCGATGCTGACCAGGAGGTAGATGGCAAGGACGATGACGGCCGTCAGGGTGCCTGCCACGCCGGCGGTCTTCTTGCCGTTGGCCGTCTCTTCATTGACGGTGAGGCAGACGTCCCAGCCCCAGTAGACGAAGATCGACAGGGAGATGCCGGCGGCAACCTGGCCGAAGGTTTCGATCTTGGTGACGTCGAACCAGTCCCAGCTGAACGGGATGGCCGTTTCCGAGGTGGACCAGTTGGCGAACGCCATGCCCACGAACAGGCCGAGGACCAGCAGTTGGAAGCCCACCAGGCTGTACTGCACCAGCTTGGTGGTGTGCAGCCCGCGGTAGCTGACCCAGACGGCCAGCGCCACGAAGACGAAGCAGGTGATGACGTTCAAGGCTTTGTTGTCCGCCAGGTCTGCGAGCTCGGGGGAGCCGGTGAGCTGGGACAGGAAGAGGTAGAAGAAGTCGACGGCGACGCCGGCGAGGTTGGACAGCACGATGATGTTGGCGGCCAGCAGGCCCCAGCCGCCCATCCAGCCGACCCAGGGCCCGAAGGCCTTGGTCACCCAGGTGAAGGTAGTGCCGCTGTCCGGGGAGTCGGCGTTGAGTTCCCGGTAGGCGAGCGACACCAGGATCATGGGGATGAACCCGATCAGGAAGATGACTGGCAGCTGGAGGCCGGCTTCGTTGACGGTGGGACCCAGCGCGCTGGTGAGGGTGTAGGCGGGGGCAATGGTCGAAATGCCCAGGACGACGACGGCGAGGAGCCCGAGCTGCCCGCCCTTGAGGCCCTTGTCGCTGACGCCGTCCGCGGATGGGGCGTGGGCGTGCGGACCGGGTTTGGCCGTACTGGTGCGGATTGTCTCTGTCATGGCACCACTTTCTGGGAAGGCTGTGAGACGGAAGTCACTATATGAATGGCGTTCATTTAGTATGGGGGCGCCGCCCGTGTGATGCAAGACGCATTATGAATCACATTCGTTTGTGACTCGTTTTCGAAATTAGTAAGCTCACTGATGAATTCCCTGAAGGCCTGCCGCCGCGGTGTCCGCGGCTGGTAGCGTCGGGAGTATTGGACCACTTGAGGAGGATGCATGAAAGCTTCACCGACATTGACCAACAACCTGCAGGCTGTCCTTGCGGACCTGATCGAGCTCCACGTCCAGGGCAAGCAGGCGCACTGGAACATCGTGGGCACCAACTTCCGCGACCTCCACCTGCAGCTGGATGAAATCGTGGACGCTGCCCGCCAGTTCGCCGACGATACCGCCGAGCGGATGCGCGCCCTGCATGCGCTTCCGGACGGCCGCAGCTCCACCGTTGCCGAAACCACCAGCCTGGCCCAGTTCCCTGAAGGGCTGATCAGCACTGAAGATGCCATCGAGCGGATCGTCGCTGCCATGGAGGCTGCCGTAGGCACCATGCGCAAGGTCCATGACGAAGTGGATGAGGAGGACCCCACCTCCGCGGACCTCCTGCACGAATTCATCGCCCGGCTGGAACAGTTCGCCTGGATGGTGCAGGCGGAAAACATGAAGCCCACTGCCAAGGTCACGGCTGCAGACTCAAAGTAGCGGTTGTTTCACGGAGCGCCCGGCGCCGAGGTATCCCTCCTCGGCGCCGGGCGCTTTGGCCTGCCCGTCCGTCCGTTTCTGGACTCCCGTGGGCGTCCGCTATGCTTTTGGCACTTTGCGAAGCACGACGGCGGCGAGGCCTGCCGCCGTCGCCATCAGTACCAGCCCAATTGCCGCGGTCACGTGCACCCCGGAGTCGAACGCTGAAGCGGCGGCGTCCAGGACCATCCCGCCGAGCGATGCGGGCAGGAGGTTGGCCGCCTCCACGGCGCCCGCCAGTGTCTCCCCGGCGTTGTGCAGGGTGGGCCCGGGCAGTATGCCCTCAAGCCCCGCGGGCAGCCGAAGGTTCTGCTGGTAGGAGGCGGTCAGGATGGATCCCAGGACGGCTGTCCCCAGCAGGGAACCCACCTGATAGCCCGTCTCGGAAATTGCCGCGGCCGCCCCCGACTTCGCCGGCGGGGCGGCGCCCAGGATGAGGTCGTTGGAGATGGTCTCCGCCGTGCCCACGCCCAGCGCCAGGACCAGGAGGGCTGCCAGCAGCAGCGACGGGCCGCCGTCGTGGTTTCCGAACGTCACCATGCTGTAGCCGGCGGCGCTGAACGCCAGCCCCGCAGCCACCACGTACCCGGGCCGGACCTTGCGGACCAGCGGCACCACCACCAGGCCGGCCACCACTGTGGCTGCCAGCGCGGGGACCATGGCAACTCCCGCCCCGGAGGGGCTCATTCCTTCGAGGAGCTGCAGGTGCTGGGCGAGGAACAGGATGAACCCGTTGAAGGAAAACAGGGCCAGGATGTTGGCGGTTATGGCCATGCTGAACACACTGTTGCGGAACAGGGACATGTCCAGCAGCGGGTGCTCCAGGCGCAGCTGCCGCTGCACGAACACGGCTCCCATGGCCAAGCCAAAGGCAATTGCCCCCAGCCCTGCTGCGCCCGGCCCCTCCGTGGCGACGGCCTTGATGCCGTACACCACGGGCACCATGACCAGCATGGAGAGCAGGATGCTCGGGATGTCCACCTTCCCCGGGGAGGGATCCCTGGACTCCGGGATCAGGGCCGGCCCCAGCGCCAGCAGGGGAACCATGAGGGGTACCGCTACAAGGAAGACCGCGCCCCACCAGAATTGCTCCACCAGCCAGCCGCCGGCAATCGGCCCGAGGGCGGCGCCGCCGGAGAATCCCGCAGCCCAGATGGCGACTGCCAGCCGCCGGCGGTTGGGCTCGGGAAAGATGTTGCGGATCAGCGACAGCGTGGACGGCATCAGCATGGCCCCGAAGAAGCCCAGGGCTGCGCGGCCGGCGATCAGCCACTCCGGCGTCGGTGCGAAGGCGGTGGCGGCCGAGAGTGCGGCGAAACCGATGCTGCCGATGACCAGGAGCCGCCGCCGGCCAATCCGGTCGCCGAAGCTTCCCATGGATACCAGCAGGCCGGCCAGCACCAGGGGATAGGCGTCCACGATCCACAGCAGCTGCACGCCGGACGGTTCCAGGGCGCGGGCGATGGCAGGCAGCGCGAATGTCAGCGCCGTGTTGTCCACGGCCACCAGGAGTACGGGAAACATCAGCAGCCCCAGCGCCACCCAGTCGCGCCACAGCTGCCGCGGGGCGTTCCCGTCCGTGCGTGAGGGCGCGGGGCTGGTGGAAGTCGTCATGGAATAACTATACCGTCCAGACGGTATAGTTTAAAACTCCTTCCGGTTCCGTCATACCGCCGTGGGAAGGGCATGATGGAAGGCATGCCCCGAAAGCCTGTAGCCCGCGAAGCGGTCCTTGATGCCTTCGAGTCCCTGTTGATCGAGGTGGGGGAGCGCGCCGCCACCCTTGACGCCGTCGCCCGGAAGGCCGGCGTGTCCAAGGGCGGCCTGCTCTACCACTTTCCCAACAAGGAAGCGCTCATCGCCGTTCTGCTGGACCGGCTGGACGGCCTGGCCCGGGAGGATGCCGACGCCATGGCCTCAGCCGGCGAAGGCGCCGCCGCTTACTTCATTCGTTCCTCGGTGTGGGCAGACACTCCGCTGGACAGGGCCATCGTTGCCGCCACAAGGCTTGCCGAGGTGGCGCATGAAGAGACGCGGCGCCGGTTCGCGGCCATCCAGCAGCGATGGCTGGACGAAATTGCGGCTGATGTTGGTCCGGGGCTGGCGAAGGCAGTCCTCTATATGGGTGACGGCCTGTACTTCAACGCCATGCTGTCGGTGGCGCCCGCTCCGGCGGGGGGAGCGGCCGCTGACGTGGAGGAACTCCTCGCCGCCCTGGAGCGGCTCCGCAGGTAGGATTTGCCATTTGCCGGGAGGGGCGGCGGCGTAGGACAATGGAGAGTTGTGAGGGCCGCCACCGGCCGTCATGACCCAACAAGTTAATAGCCTTTGATCTGCGGCGGGAGAGTTCTGCCGGAAGTACAGGCAGGCGCCGTAGGAGCAAATCCTCCCCAGGAATCTCGCAGGCCCCTGTACCGCCGCGGCGAGGCGCCTCTGGAAAGCAGCAGGCAGTTGTCCTTCCTCCCTTGGGAAGTGGAAGAACTGTTGTGCTCACCGACGGTGCAAGCGGGTCCTGCCAGGCAGGCAACGCGGAAACTCTCAGGTCCAATACAGAGCGGGGAGGAACCCGAATAGCTGTGGCGCACCCTGCGCCGCCTGAGTAAATGGAGTTCCTTCGTGTCGGTTACCCCAGCCTCCACCACCTTCGTAGACCGCCATATCGGCGCGCGCCGCCAGGCCGACGTCGAAACCATGCTCAAAGCCGTGGGCTACGACACCGTCGACTCCCTGGTGGACACGGCCGTTCCCAAGGTCATCCGCCAGGAAACCGCCCTCCGCCTCCAGGACGCCCTCAGCGAGGTTGAGGTCCTCACGGAGTTGCGCAAGCTCGCCGGCAAGAACAAGACCGCCGTCCAGTTGATCGGCCAGGGGTACTTCGACACGGTCACTCCGCCGGTGATCCGCCGCAACATCCTCGAGTCCCCGGCCTGGTACACCGCGTACACGCCTTACCAGCCTGAGATTTCCCAGGGCCGGCTTGAGGCCCTGCTGAACTTCCAGACCATGGTGCAGGACCTGGTTGGCCTGCCTATCGCCAACGCCTCGCTGCTGGATGAAGCAACTGCCGTCGCCGAGGCCGTCCTGCTGATGCGCCGTGCCAACAAGGCCAAGCCCGCTGCGGATGGCAAGACCGTCCTGGACATCGACGTCCTCCCGCAGACCATCGCCATCGTCAGGGGCCGCGCCGAGGCACTGGGCTTCGACGTTGAAGTGGCGGACCTTTCCCAGGGCCTGCCGGAGGGCGATATCAATGGCATCGTGCTGCAGCAGCCCGGCGCTTCCGGTCGGGTATGGGACCAGTCCAAAGTCATCAGCGCCGCCAAGGACCGCGGCGCCCTGGTCACCGTGGCCGCAGACCTGCTGGCACTGACCCTGATCACCCCTCCGGGCGAGCAGGGGGCGGACATCGCCGTCGGCTCCGCCCAGCGCTTCGGTGTGCCGCTGTTCTTCGGCGGCCCGCACGCCGCCTACATGGCTGTCCGCAAGGGGCTGGAGCGTTCGCTGCCCGGCCGGCTGGTGGGCGTGTCCAAGGACGACGCAGGCGTTCCTGCCTACCGCCTGGCGCTGCAGACCCGCGAGCAGCACATCCGCCGCGAGAAGGCCACGTCCAACATCTGCACGGCGCAGGCGCTGCTGGCCATCGTCGCCTCCATGTACGCCGTGTACCACGGCCCGGACGGGCTGAAGGCCATTGCGGAAACGACTCACGGCCATGCCCGGGTGCTGGCGGCGTCGCTGGCAGCAGCCGGTGTGGAGGTCCTGCATGGGAGCTTCTTCGACACCCTAACCGTCCGCGTCCCCGGACGCGCTGCCGCACTTGTCGCAGATGCCGAAGCACGCGGAATCAACCTGCGTTCAGTCGACGCCGACACGGCGGGCATCTCGCTCGATGAAACCACGACGGCGGCCGTCGTCGCCCAGGTTGCCGACATCTTCGGCGCCTCCATTGCTGGGGGCGAGGGCTTCGGGCTGGAGGCCGCCGTTGAGCGCTCCTCCGGCTACCTGCAGCACCCGGTGTTCAACACGCACCGGTCCGAGACGCAGCTGCTGCGCTACATCCGGAAGCTCTCCGACCGTGACCTCGCCCTGGACCGCACCATGATCCCGCTGGGGTCGTGCACCATGAAGCTGAACGCCACCGCCGAGATGGAGGCCATTTCCTGGCCGGAGTTCGCCTCCATCCACCCGTTCGCCCCGGACTCCCAGACCGCTGGCTGGCGCGAACTGATCGCCGACCTGGAAGCGGACCTGACGGCCATTACCGGGTACGACCAGGTTTCCATCCAGCCCAACGCCGGATCCCAGGGTGAGCTCGCAGGCCTGCTGGCGATCCGCGGCTACCACCACTCCCGCGGCGATCAGCAGCGCAACGTCTGCCTGATCCCGGCCTCGGCCCACGGCACGAATGCTGCTTCCGCGGTCCTGGCAGGGATGAAGGTGGTCGTTGTAGCCACCGCAGCGGACGGCACCATCGACCACGAGGACCTGACGGCCAAGATCGAAGCGAACAAGGACGCCCTGTCCTGCATCATGATCACCTACCCCTCCACCCACGGCGTGTACGACGGCGACGTCCGCGACGTGTGCGACGCCATCCACGCCGCCGGCGGCCAGGTATACATCGACGGCGCCAACCTGAACGCGCTCGTCGGGCTGGCCCAGCCGGGCAAGTTCGGCGGCGACGTCTCGCACCTGAACCTGCACAAGACCTTCTGCATCCCGCACGGCGGCGGCGGACCCGGCGTGGGCCCGGTCGCAGCCAAGGCACACCTGGCACCATTCATGCCGGGCGACGCCAACAAGGCCGCCCATGAGGAAGGCCACGGGGTGGCGATCTCGGCGTCCCGGTTCGGTTCCGCCGGTGCGCTGCCGATCTCCTGGGCGTACGTGAAGCTGATGGGCGGCGAGGGCCTGACCGAGGCCACCAAGTCCGCGCTCCTCGCAGCCAACTACGTGGCCGCGAGGCTGAACGAGTTTTACCCGGTTCTCTACACCGGCGAGGGCGGCCTGGTGGCGCACGAGTGCATCCTGGACCTGCGTGAACTCACCGCCCGCACCGGTGTGACCGCCGAGGACGTGGCCAAGCGCCTTATCGACTTCGGCTTCCACGCCCCCACCCTGGCATTCCCGGTCGCAGGAACCCTGATGGTGGAGCCCACCGAGTCCGAGGACCTGGCCGAGATCGACCGCTTCATCGAGGCCATGATCACCATCCGCGAGGAAATCGACCAGGTGGCCAACGGGGACTTTGCCGTTGCCGACTCACCGCTGCGCCGCGCACCCCACACTGCCGCCGCCGTCGTCAGCTCCGACTGGGACCGTGCCTACCCGCGCGAGCAGGCCGCGTTCCCCGCCCACCACAAGCAGGACAAGTATTTCCCGCCGGTGGGCCGGATCGACGGCGCCGCCGGAGACCGGAACCTGATCTGCTCCTGCCCGCCGCTCTCCGAGTTCGAGAACTGAGGCCTGCCGCCATGACTGAGAAATACACAGCGTTGTACGACGAGCACAAGAAGCTGGGCGCGTCGTTCACCGACTTCGGTGGCTGGCAGATGCCGCTCAAGTACAGCTCCGAGCTGGCCGAACACCACGCGGTCCGCAAGGCTGCAGGCCTGTTCGACCTCTCCCACATGGGCGAGGTCTGGGTGACCGGACGGGACGCCGGCGCGTTCCTGGACTACGCCCTGGTGGGGAGGATCTCCGCCATGGCGGTGGGCAAGGCCAAGTACTCGCTGATCTGCAATGAGGACGGCGGAATCATCGACGACCTCATCACCTACCGCCGTCCCGCTGCGCAGGACGGCACCGACGTCTTCCTGGTGGTGCCCAATGCCGGCAATGCCGCCGTGGTGGCTGCAGCACTGCAGGAGCGCGCCGCAGGGTTCGATGTGGTGGTGGATGATGCCTCGGCCCGCACCTCCCTGGTCGCGGTCCAGGGGCCCAAGGCCCAGGAACTCCTGCTCCGCCTGGTTCCGGCCGCCCAGCACCCCCTGGTGACGGAACTGAAGTATTACGCCGCCGTCGAGGTTCCCTTCCTGGTAAGCGGGGCGGGCAAGGAGCTCCTGCTCGCCCGTACCGGATACACCGGCGAGGACGGGTTCGAAATCTTTGTGGACAACCACGATGCCGCCGCGCTGTGGCAGGCACTGATCGCCATCGCCGACGAAGCGGAACTGACCCCCGCCGGCCTCGCCTCCCGCGACTCCCTCCGGCTCGAGGCAGGGATGCCACTGTACGGCAACGAACTGTCCCTGCAGGGTGACCCGTTCGCCGCCGGCCTGGGCCCCGTCGTCGCACTCTCCAAGGAAGGCGACTTCGTGGGCAAAGCCGCCCTGGCAGCCAAAAAGGCGGCCGGCGCCGGCAGCACCTCCGGCCGCCGCCTCGTGGGGCTCAAAGGCCAGGGCCGCCGCGCCGGCCGCGCGCACTACCCCGTGCTCAAGGACGGTGCCACGGTCGGCGAAGTGACCTCCGGCCAGCCGTCGCCCACCCTCGGCTACCCCATCGCCATGGCCTACGTCGACGTCGAACACTCGGCACCCGGCACGGCCCTGGACATCGATCTCCGCGGCAAGGCAGAGCCCTTCGAAGTGGTCGACCTCCCGTTCTACAAGCGACTCAAGTAGTCCCTTGGGGATCGGCCGTGGTCACCTCGGGGACCGGCGGACCGGACATTTTCACGCGTGCGTTGGGCCCACGCCGTCAGGGTTCCCTGGCCGAGCTTGCGAGGCTAGGGAGACGGTGGGGAGCACGCTTTCGAAAAGTCCGGCTCCGCCGGCCCTCGTGCGGAAGTTGCGGTTGTGCGAGGACAGTGTCAGGTCTTACAGGACGCGGGTGGGTGAGGGCTACGTGCTGTTTCTCTTTCCCCGGCACTCATGAGCGTTGTCGGCCCGCTCGTTGCCTTCCTGCCCCGGCGCTCTGGTGCCGTGTCCTCGGAGTGGGCGGGGCATCCGGCAGCGTGCGTCTAAGGGAGCGTCACGTCCGCTTAGCGGGCGTCTACGCGACCGAGCACGCAGAGGATGTCCTGCCCGCTCCACCCAACCACCCAGAGTTCCAAGAACGCAGTTCTAGTTAGGAAAACCCGTCATGGCTGTTGGCGTTTTCGACCTTTTTTCGATCGGTATTGGCCCGTCGAGCTCGCATACTGTGGGGCCGATGCGGGCTGCTGCTGTTTTTGCCGAGGAGTTGGTGGGGTCCGGGGTGCTGGGTTCCGTGGGGTCGTTGCGGGTGGATTTGTATGGGTCCCTTGCGGCGACGGGGCATGGGCATGGGACGATGACGGCGATCCTGTTGGGGTTGGAGGGGT
>NZ_JBHSDQ010000015.1:0-24614 GCF_042652025.1 Arthrobacter sedimenti
ATGGAAAACGTCAAGGCCACCGCCACCGACGCCGCCCAAAACGTCAAAACCGAAGGCCAACAAGCCGCCACCGACGTCAAAGACCGCGCCACCGACGCCAAAGACAACGTCCAAAACACCTAACCCGGCCGGTCACGGCACGCAAAGGCAACAGCACTGTCCAGCAGGCCGGCACCGCTTCCCGCGGGCCGGCCTGTTGGCTTCGCCCCCTGATTGAGAGGACGCCCCATGGCCACTCACGACGATTCCGAAACCAGTACCGCCAAGGCGGGACAGGCCCCGGCCCCAGACGATCCAAGAAAGCCCAACAGCGTACGGGACTTGGACGGCACGTCCTGGAAATACATCGCCAAGAAAACCCTCCGCGAGTTCACCAAGGACCAGTGCCCCGACCTCGCGGCAGGCCTGACGTATTACGCAGTCCTCTCACTGTTCCCGGCCCTGCTGGCTTTGGTTTCGGTGCTTGGACTGTTTGGCGACCCGCAAAAAACCACCAATGCGTTGCTCGAAATCGTGCGCGGCTTTGCTCCGGCGGAGACCGTAAACACCATCAGCGGTCCGGTGTCGGAACTGACCAGTGCGCCCGCGGCAGGATTCACCCTGGTCATCGGCCTCGTTACCGCACTGTGGTCCGCGTCCGGCTATGTGGGCGGCTTTGGCCGGGCCATGAACCGGATCTACGAGGTGGACGAGGGCCGTGGCTTCGTGAAGCTGCGGAGCACCCTGCTCGCCATCACCCTCCTTGCCGTGGTCATCGTGGCGCTTCTGGCCGGCATGCTGGTCCTCAGCGGCCCGGTTTCCGAGGCAGTGGGCGGACTGATCGGCCTGAGCGGTGCCTTCCTCATGGTCTGGAACATCGCCAAATGGCCGGTCATGATCATCCTGATCATCGCCATCATCGCCGTGCTCTACTACGCCACCCCCAACGTCAAGCAGCCCAAGTTCCGCTGGATGAGCATGGGTTCCGCGATCGCGCTGGTGGTGTTCCTGATCGCTTCGCTGGGCTTCGGCTTCTATGTGGGCAACTTCGGCAACTACAACAAGACCTACGGCGCCCTTGGCAGTGTGATCATCATGCTGCTGTGGCTCTGGATCCTGAACATGTCGCTTCTTTTCGGCGCCGAGTTCGATGCCGAGGTGGAGCGCGCCCGTGAGCTCCAGGCCGGCATCAAAGCAGAGGAAACCATCCAGTTGCCGCCTCGGGACACCAAGAAGAGCGAGAAGCTGCAGAAACAGTTCGAGGACGACGTGAAGTACGGCCGCGAACTCCGGGAGAAGCACAGCTCGGAAAACGGCGAGGATGGCCGGCACGGTTCCGATGGGGACCAGGACGGCCAGAATGACACACGCCCCGGTGAAAGCCACCGCGACAGGATCCGCGAGAAGGTACAGCACCGTGCCGGCAGCGCAGAGTCCGACGGCGGTCCGCGGGGCGGGAGCGCCTAAGAGATCGGGTGCAGGGCCCCAGGGAAAGGGGCCGGCAGAAGGACTAGGCAGGACCTTCAGGATGGAGGAAAATCATCTTGAAGGTCCTGTCGAGTTTTCCCGGGTTTGCACCGAACCCGGGGCATAGCGGGGTCGGCGGTGAGATGGCCTCTTCTGAGACCGAGGCCAGTCCCCCCAGTCGCCGTCGGCCCCCTCAGACTCCCTTGGTACAGGGGAAGCAGCTGGACAGAACCGACTGGACAAATTGCACTGAACTGCAATACTTTCTTGAATACCTCGCCGGGATCCTTTGGAGACTGGCAGGTCCGCTGAAGCAGCCGGCGGCATCAAGGTCAACCTTTTAATGAGCGGACATGCCTGCTACCCATTTTGAACAGTTTCTTGCCGAAGCAGTTGTCCCTGACAAGGAGCCTGGCCTGGGCTTGGGACGCGACGAGCTATACGGCCTCTATACGAGTTGGTGCCTTTTGCAGAAGGCTGAACTCCAGCAGCCAGCCGCCCTTTGGGAGGCCATGCAGGAAGCCGGAATCAATCCGGACAGCAATAACCTTTCCATGACCGGACCAGCTGCGGCCGACTACATCATTTCCAGCGCTCCAGATTTGGTGTAATGCGGGGATGATGGTCTATCCAAAAGATTGACTCCTTGACCGCAAAGGGCTGTTGCCAGTAGACAACAGCCCTTTTGCATGCCGCCAATATATGCCTCCCGCCGCCACGGTCAGGGCTGGGTCAGCGCCAGGAGGTAGGCTGCGAAACCCTTCGGCGCGCGTCCCGCCGTTCTCCCCGAGGTGAGGATGCGTGTTGTGTCTGTGGCAATAATGTCGGCGCCGCCGGCACGAAGCCGGTCCACCAGCGCGCGGTCCTCATCAAAGTCAACTCCGGGGAAACCGCCCGCGGCAAGGTAGGACGAGGCGCGGACGCCAAGATTGGCGCCATACACGTGCGGATGGTCCTCGGTGGAGGCATG
The DNA here is from genome assembly GCF_042652025.1 of Arthrobacter sedimenti. Lineage (NCBI taxonomy): Bacteria > Bacillati > Actinomycetota > Actinomycetes > Micrococcales > Micrococcaceae > Arthrobacter > Arthrobacter sedimenti. The sequence continues at coordinate 2,417 of NZ_JBHSDQ010000015.1, forward strand.
GCGGGCGTGCCATCGGGCCACGAGTTCATGGTGCATACCGTGCGGATCCGGGTGCACGGTGCCAAGGACAACGTCGCTTCCGGACGCGGCGAGTTCCAGCTGCCGGACCAGCCAGCGCCCGGGGACTGACGAATCGGCGTCGGTGTTCGCCACCCAGACCCACTGCATCGGATCGCCTGCAGCGGCATTCTCATCGTGGGGACGCGTACTCACGTTTTCCAGCGCTGCATTGACGCCGGCCCGCCGGCTCTTTCCGACACTTCCGAAGCTGACAGGCAGGATGTGGAACCGTGGGTCCGCTTCAGCTGTTGCCGCGGCTATTAACGATGACGCGTCAGTGCAGCTGTCCAGGACAACTACCACCTGCACCTCCACGCCTGGACGTTCCGACTCAAGCAGGTCTGCGGCGCTGCCCACGGCGGCAAGTGCCTGCTTGAGGTGTTGCTCCTCGTTGTGCACTGGAATTACCACTGCCACGTGCTGGATGATGCGTGGATCGAGGCGCTCAGGGCCCGCTTCATCCCCCTCTGACGCCCACAGCCTCATGCCGTTGCCTTATTACCGGGGGCAATAAGGACTTCCAGCACGAAGTCGCGTTCCTGGTAGAGCCCTGCGCTGCGCCAGCCCAACCGCTGCCGGGCCAGCGCGTGGACTGCGTCGCCATCGAGTTCCCAGCCCCTGACGGGGTGCCGCCAGTGGCACAGGAGGAGGGTTCCCCCAGGTTCCAGGGAGGCCTCAACCCGGTCCCACAGCGTGGCCAGCTCTTCAGCCGCCAGGTAGTAGCCCACTTCGGAAACCACCACCAGGTCATAGTTACCCTTCGGCCAGTCGCGGGGAAGGACGCGCTGCTCCACGTGGACGCCGGGCAAGCCCTCCAGCACCTGCCCGGCTTGGCGCACCGCGGACCCACTGGCGTCGACGGCCAACAGGCTGCGGCACCGCCCTGCCAGCTCGGCCGTCAGGGTTCCGATGGAGCAGCCCACTTCCAGCCCGTTTTCGTAGGAAGGATCTGGAAGCGCGGCAAGGGTCAGCGCCCGTTTGCGGCGTTCATACCAGCTCCCGGTGTAGTTCCACGGATCTGCCGAGCCGTCGTGGACTCTGTCGAAGACCGCCTCGGCATCACTGCTGGAGTACACCTCTTCGGAAGGGGGTAGCGCGGGTGTCCAGGCAAACACCTCGAAGCTACGTGAGAAGTGCTCCAGGAATTCGCCGCTGAGCAGTGTTTCGTCCCCGGGCAGCGGTGACAGCGGCTGCACCTGTGTTGCGTGCTCGGCCATGGCCCTCTGTTTGGCCTGGCGGGCGGGTTCAGCCAGGTGGAAGCGGACCCAGTCGCGCCACTCCCGGTGCTGCGTGGTGGCCCAATGCCAGAACCAGATGGGGTATTCCAGCAGTGCGTGGCCGTCCTCCCGGGCAACCTCTGCTGCCACCGCGCCCAGCGCGTCATGGTCGCCGTGCCCGTCTGCGCGGTATGGCGCCACGACGGCCAGCATGCCGGCATCAGCGGGCATTCGATGGGCAGCGCCGCGGACGGCGCGGGCGATCGCCTCCGCGTGCCCGGCAAGCCCGCGGTCCGGCAGGCCGAGGAACGTCCAGTGGTCCTTCAACCCGAGGGCTGTGAGGGCTTCGGAAAACTCGGCCAGCCGGACCTGGGCCAACTGCTCCGGAGTGATGGTGGGTGAATCCGGGTGCGACCCCTCCCCCGCGGTGCAGAGCAGGACTTCCACCTTGGCTCCAAGCCCCACCAATGACGCCATGAGCCCGCCGGCGCCCAGTGTTTCGTCGTCGGGATGTGCTGCGAGCACCACAAAGCGCATGGCGGCCAGTTCGGTGGCATCAAGCGGCAGCTCCGGCGCTGCGGGCAGTCCGCTGGCTGCCCAAGCGGCCTCGCTGGTTCCTTCGTCCGTGTGCGAAAAGGTCACCACGGGCAATCTCCTTTGAGCGCGAGCCGGCCCAGCTGGGCGTCATCGCGTGCGCCATGATGCTGGCGCACGTAGAGTGCCAGGTCCGCCATTCTCTTGGCGTATTGTTCGTCGAAGGCAAGCGGCCCTGGACCCCGGTTGGAGCCCACCAGGGTAAGGACACGTTCGACGGCGGCGGCGACGGTTCCGCGCACGCGCTGGGCTTCGCTCCAGGTACTGGGGCCGCCCGCGCCGCCCAGAAGGCCATCGTCCAGCCGTGCAGCAGTCCGGGCAAGATACCGCAGGGCGGCCGTTAGCGTGCGGTCCACCTCGCCAAGTGCGGCGAGCGCCACCTGGTCAGGCTCCCGTCCTCCCTCCGCTCCCGCAAGCAGGCCAGCGCGGAAATCCCTGGCCACGCCCACCGCTCCACCGAGCCAGCAGGCAGCCACACCCATGCCGCCCCAGGCGAATCCCGGCCGGCTGTGGTACCAGCCGGTTCCGCCAAGGGGCAAAGCCGGGACCCCCTCGAACCGGACACCTCCGCTGGGTATCTCCCGCAGCCCGCGTGCAATCCACTCCGGCTGCTCACATGCCACCCCGGGGTGGCGTAGGCTCACCGCGAAAGCCGCGCGGCCGCCGTCGTCCGTGTGGGCTGTGATGACGGCGGAGTCCAGGCTGCCGGCAAGGGAGCACCACGGCTTCGTCCCGCTCAGGACTACGCCGGTTCCAACAGAGCGTGCTTCAAGCCGGACCCCTGGCGCTTCGGCGGCGAAGACCCCCCAAGCTTCTGCCAGGGATGCCTCCGGCATAGGCTCGGCGTCCGGAAAAGCTAGGGCGAACTGGGAAAGAATGGCGACGGCATCGAGGTGCGGCTCAAGCACACGGGCCGCCGCCACATCGATGGCGGCCACGGAGGCCAGGAGCTCCCACAGCACCGCGGTCCGGCCTTCCCCAGGTCGCGGCCAGGTCCTTCCGGCCTCAACCGCCAGCGACAGCAGGGCAGGGACGTCACCGACGGCAGCGCTGACCGCATCAAGGTTCGAAAGCCACGGAGACAGGTCGGCGGGGGTGGAGCTGAGGAGCACGGGGTTGGCTGCCGCTTGCAAGAAGGTCCTCCATTGACGATGGCCGGCAGGGCACCGGTCGCATCTCCACAGCTTACTTACTGTTGTTGCGGAAGAATGCGGGCCAGCGCGAAGCCGTCCCAGCCCTTGGAGCCGACGGTCTGGATGACAGTGGCATCCAGCCGTGGATGGTCCCCGAGCAGCTTGAGCGCATCGATGATTCCCGGCGCGTTGACGGGATCGATGTCAGGGTCCAGGACCGCCCCTTCCCAGATGGTGTTGTCCAGGACCACCACAGCACCCGGCCTGCCGAGCTTCACCGCCCAGTCAAGGTAGCGGCTGTTGTTCTGTTTGTCGGCGTCAATGAAAATGAAGTCGAACGGCTCCCGTTCCTCTTCCTCGAGGGCAGCGAGCGTATCCAGTGCGGGGCCCAGCCGGATCTCCACCCTTTCGCCCAGTCCGGCGGCATCGATGTTCGCCCACGCCACCTCCGCGTGCTGGGGCAGGTATTCGCAGGTGACCAATGTGCCGCTGCGCGGGAGTCCCCGCCCCATCCAGATGGTGCTGTAGCCGGCCAGCGTCCCGATCTCCAGGATCCGGTGGGCGCCGGACAGCTGGACCAAGAGCTTCAGGAGCTTCCCGGCATTCGGCGCCACCTCGATAGGCGGCATTCCCGCTTCCGCAGCCGCGCGGATGGCTTGCTGGACAGCCGCATCCGGATGCACCACGGCGCTGGACAGGAACTCCTCAGTGGCAATCCACTCCGGCCGGGGCTTGTGCTCGAACATGGCCACAGTTTGGCACGCGGCGTTACGGCGGTCCAGATGCTTTGGCCCCTCCGGACAGGCTTAGGGCTCCTGCGCCAGGGCGTTCTCCAGGCGGTCCACTTTCGCCGTCAACTCGCCGCTGTATCCGGGCCTGATGTCCGCCTTAATCACCAGTGAGACGCGGCTTCCGTAGCGGCCCACGGCCTCGGTTGCGCGTTTTACGACGTCGAACACTTCATCCCACTCGCCCTCGATGGTGGTGAACATGGAATCTGTCTGGTTGGGAAGCCCAGACTCCCGGACGATCTTCACCGCGGCGGCGACGGCGTCGTGCACTGACGCATCGTTGGGCCGGGAACCTTCGCTGGGAACGCCTGACGGAGCAACAGAAAATGCAAGCAACATGCCCCCAGTCTCCCACGCGGCCGCCGGCGAGTTACCCGGGAAAACCGGCTGCCCTCCGTCACATAAGGGCCTACCCCGGAGTAACCGTGTTGGCCGCAGGCTCCGTTGCTACCCTTTTGGGCATGAGCCTCGCAGTCGCCCGCAAGCCCCTCCGCGCAGACGCAGCGCGGAACGTGGACAAGATCATCACGGCGGCGCGCCAGTGCTTCCGTGAGTTCGGACCGGACGTGCCGCTCCAGACCATCGCCACCACCGCCGGCGTGGGGCCGGCCACCCTGTTCCGCAACTTCGCGGACAAGGAGGAGCTGGTGCTTGCGGCGCTCAACCGGCAGCTCCGGCTCACGGTGGACCCGGTCATGGACGGAGCGCTGGCCGATATCGACGCCGCAGCCGGGCTGCTGCGCGTCCTCGAAGCCCTGATGGCGGCCGCAAGCGACGATGCCAACCTGTTGTGCGCTGTGGCAGGGCGCCGTGAACTCCTCCCCGGAATCACGGGATCGCTCATGGACTCCATGGGTGTGCTGCTGGTTCGGGGACAAGGCCAGGGAAGCCTGCGCACTGACATTTCCATGACGGACATGTTCCGGCTGCTGGCCATGCTGATTGGGGTGGTAGACACCATGGAACCCGGCTCCGATGCCTGGCGCCGGCCGCTGGCGCTTGTCGAGGACGCCATCCGCACCGTCCGTCCGTCGCGTGCGCTGCCCGTGCTGGTGCCGGTTCCGGCTGCCGCGCCCAGCCTGTAACAGGCCGGGCCCTGGCAGGCCCGGCCCGCTGTTTACCGGGTTCCTCTTTGGCCGGGTTCGTTGTTAGCGCCGGGAAGGTGCAATAGACTGCCACTTGGGGTTAGGCAGCCAGCCTCGGTACTTCCAGCGGGAGCGACCCATGCACTTTGTGCCTATCCGCCGTTCGACGGCTGCGCTGCAATGAATCACTCAAAGCTTCTCCACTACCTCACCGATCCCCGCGGGCCCGAGGAGGTCCTCCCTGCGCTGACCGCCGGGGAACTCGTCGAACTGCTTGACGCGCTGTACCAGAACCTTGACACCCCTGAGCCAGAGTTCGGCGCACAGGTTTGGTATGAGATGGGCGTGGAAGAAACGTGCCGTCGCCGGGCAGTGTCGCCGGGCGGCGCCGCCCACGGAGTGGCTTAGCTGACTGCCGCATCCGGCAGCGCCTCGCCGCCGTCCCGCATTACAAAGCGTCCTGCAATACCCGACAGCAGAGCGAAAGGCCAGGCTTCAGACCTGCAGTGGGAGTTGCCCCCTACCCGTTGCTTTCAGTTTCGCCGTGTTGAGACTGGCCTGGGGCTTGATGATGCGTTTGCGCTGCAGCCTGCTCATCACCACGCTGTTCATGACCCTGCTGTTCATGGCCCGGGTACCCATGTCCTTCATGCCCGTGGTGGTGCTCGTGGAACTCGTTGGGAACGTGATCCTTCGCTTCCATCAGGTGCTGCTGGAGTTTTTCTTCGGCATCACGGCGCCTCCTTGCCGTGTCCCGCAACTCCCGGGTCGACTCCGAACCCCTGGGATCCAGGTAGGCGGCCCGCTGCTTTCCTGTCTGCTCTGCCGCCGGCACCCCGGCGCCCTGTTCTTCCCTGGCGTTCCTGCCGGTGTCCTCGGTGCCCTGGCCGTCCTGCGGCTCAACCGGCCGTGACTGTTCGTCCATCTCGATACCTCCTTTGGTGGCCGCCTGGGTGTGGGCTGCCTCTCTTCCAGTGCACCACACATGGCACCCGGAAGGTGCCGGCGCTAGGCGCTGCCGGCTTCTTCCCGCCTGCGCATTTCCTGATGCACCAGGGCCTGCAGCGCCGGTACGGGCGACGCCGGATCGACGTCAAGCGCCTCGCGCAGCCTTTGGGAAAGCATCTCCAAGTCCTCTTCCGGCACGTCCGAAAGCCTGGAAAAACGCCTAAAGAAGCGTTTGGCAGGCAGCCCTGCCCGTCGTCGGGCGTTTTTGTGACGGGGCTTGCCCGCTAAGCCCCCTGCAGGATGCAGCTGATTTTCCATGGTCGCCGTTCATAGGAATGCCATGGCCAACTGCATAAGCCGATCTCATAGTACAACCGGCACCTGGCAGTTGAAGTGACCTGGATCACTATCCGGCGCAAGCGGTGCGACCGCTAACTCCAGCCCAGGAACCTCAACAGCGCCGCCGTGCCGGCTCCGGCGATGACCACCACCAGGAAAGGAGCCCGGAGCGTCAAGGCGATTGCAGCCGCGCCAAGCGCGCCAAGCCTCGCGTCGGCGGCAAGACCCTGCCCTGACACCACCGCGTTCACCACGGTCAGCGAAGCGAGCAGGCCGATGGTCATTGTCCCTGCGATGCGTGATGTGCGCGGGTCCTCGAGGAATTTGGCGGGCATAAAATACCCCACGATTTTCCAGGCGTAGGCCAGGGCGCAGGCAATCAGCAGCCAGATCCACAGGCTCATGTACCCGCCTCCGGATCCGCGCCTTCGGGGCGCTCCGCTCCCGGACGGGTGCCGGCGGCGTCCTGGTGATGTCCGGGATGGTGTGTGTAAGGCTCGACGTCGGGCTCCAGGCCTTCGTCACGGCGGCCATGGCTGAACCACCCCACGAGTGCAGCCACCACGGCGGCAACAAGGATGGGCACGCCCGGAGGCACGAAGGGAACCGCCACGACGGTGGCCACGGCGCAAACGGCCGCGATGGCGATGGGTTCCCGCCCCTTGAGCCGGGGCCATAGCAAGGCAAGGAAGGCTGCGACGGCAGCACCGTCCAGCCCCCACTGTTTGGGATCGCCCAACCCGCTGCCGGCGATCGCGCCCACAGCCGTGAAGAGGTTCCACAGCACGTACACCCCAACTCCGGCTGTCCAAAAACCGCGGCGCTGCTCCGCGGGGACTGTCTGGCCGGTACTGGTCGCCGTGGATTCATCGATGGTCAGCTGGGCCCCGACGTACTTGCGCCATCCGGTTGGCCGCAGTAAAGCGTTCAGCTGCATGCCGTAAATTCCGTTGCGCATGCCCAGGAGGGTGGCGGCGCTCATGGCTGCGATGCCCGATCCGCCGCCGGCCACGACGCCAATAAAGGCGAACTGCGATCCACCGCTGAAGAGGAGCAGGCTCAAGGCCATCGCCTGCCAGAAGTTGAGCCCTGACGTCACCGCGAGCGCGCCGAAGGAGATTCCATACAAGCCGGTGGCGATGCTGATGGAGAGGCCTACCCTCACCGCCGGCGAGGCCAGGAGCTTCACACCCGCCCTCCGTGCTGCTCTGTGGGCAGGGCGGGTTTCCGGAGACTCCAGGCCCACAGGATCAGGGGCGCCTGAAGCGGCAGGCGCACGGTGTGGATCTTCCGACGGCGGGGAGTACCGGCCGGCCCGTACGCCCGCACGAGGGCGTCCACATGCCCGGCCAGGAATGCGGTGAACATGGCAGTGAGGGCGGTGGCCGTCAGTTTTCGCGTGGGCGGCAGCAGGATTCCGACGGCGGCGGCCAGCTCCAGCAGGCCGCTCACTGCGATCCACTCGTCCCGGGACAGGAGGGCCAGAGGATGCTGCGCTGTGGTGCCCGCGTCCCCTGTGCCCTGGTCGGCGTTGCCCTGGTCTCCTGTGCTCTGGTCGCCGCTTCCTTGGTTGGTGTCGGGCGCCGGATCCTGGCGGCACAGGTAGTCCGGAACCACCTCCCGGTAGAAGCCCGGATCCCGGAAATGCTTGCTTGCGCTGGCCAGCAGGAGGGCGCCCATGGCAGCCGCGGAGAGGTTCTGGGCGACTGGGCCCTGAAAGGACGGGCGCGAAAACGACCGGCGCGAAAAAGGCCGGCCCTGTGTGGACAGGCCGCGTATGGACAGGCTCCGAAACGCGGGGCCGGGCCAAAGAAAAGACATGGAACCACTCAATCACAGCAACTGCGACGGCCAGAAACCGGCGGCTGCCGCAAGACGGTGACGTCAGAAAAGGCATTGTGCAGCTGTCACGCCGGGCATCTGTCGCACTGCGCACCTGTCACACCCAGGCGAGCGGCGAACCTCCATACGGCGGTGGCGGAAATGGGTAGTCCAGGGGCTGGCCCCCATCCGTCAGCGGAGGCCCAATGTAGCGGAGTTCGCCATAGGTGCTGTCCGTGGACCGGTAGTCGGGGGCGGACACTTCTGAAGGCCGTTCCGTGTTCCTGCCCAGCGAGAAGAGTTCCTCGGCAGTCCGGGCGAGGGACAGGTGCGCGGCGCCCCCTGTCCCGGCCTCCCGGCGTCGGGCCAGCAGGTGGATGGCAGCCGCAGCGACGCCGTAGCCTGTGGCGTGGTCCAGTGCCTGGACGGGCAAGGCACCCGGGCGCCATTCGCCGTCGTGGTTGTCCTTGCCGTAGACGTGCGCGATTCCGCACGCTGCCTGGACGATACTGTCGAAGCCGCGCAGCCCGCTCCAGGGACCGGCACTCCCCCAGCTGTCCAGGGTGACCACCACAAGCCCGGGGTGCGAGGCCAGCAGTTCCCGGGGATTGAGCCCGAAGCGGTCCAGGGCGCCGTGCCGGTATCCGGCAACCACCACGTCCGCGGCCGGCAGGAGTTGCCGGAGCCGGTGCTGGTTACCCGGCAAACTGAGATCGGCTTCGGCGCTGCGCTTGCCGAATGCCGTGTCCACGAACTGGTCTTCAATCTCGGGGAAGGCAGGCGGGTCGATCCGCAGGACATCTGCTCCGAGGGCCGCGAGCAGGCGGGTGGCAACTGGTCCCGCGATCACGCGGGTCAGGTCCAGGACCCGCAAGCCTCGCAGGGGCAGAGCCTCCGCCTGGCCGCTGCCCCGTCCGGCGCTGTTTCCGCCCGAACTTTCCTCGCCAAAATCCCGCAGCCCCAGCCCGTCAGCCGTCCCGTCCGCGAACTCGAAGGCAACCCAAGCTCCCAGGCTGGCCGCACGGCCCATGTCCGAGCCAAGCCATTCGCTGCGCGTCCTGACTGCGGCAGCGATTCCGGCATTGCTTTGGATGGCCGCCTCGGCTTCCAGTGCGGCCATGGAGCGGAGCCGCCGCTCCGCTTCCTCGGGCGAGGTGGCGCCGAGTGCCTGCAGCAACCGCTGCTCGTGGTGGGGGTAGTTGGCGTGGAGGCGGATCCACCCGTCGCCGGTACGGTGGAAGCCGGAAAGGGGCGCGAAGCCCTGCGGTTTGCGCCCGGCAATGCGCAGGTGGCCAAAGGAGTCGAAAGCTGCTGCGGTGAGCGCAGACGTAGTCCTGAACAGGCCGGGCTTACCGGCATATAGGTTGACGGTGGCCGCCGCGGCCTCCACCGAACCCAGTGCCAGGCCTTCGACGTCGAGCGGGCCGGCCCACCAGCGGCGTGGGGAGTACGTGACCGTCGCATTCACGGCAGGCCCTACTTACCCTGCGGCGAGGCCATCCGGAGTTGGTCAAGGACACGGCCAGGAACATTGGTGGTGATCTCCTGGATGCCCAGGTCCTGGCAAAGAGCCACATCCTCTGGCGAATCAACCGTCCACACGCGGAAGCGCCGGCCCGATTCGAGCCAGCGGCGGACGGTGGCCGGGCGCTCCCGGACGTAGTCGATGCCGGGGCCGGCCATGCCCACTTCCCGGTCGTCCAGGATGCGTTCCCCCTCCAGCTGCGTGGCCTTCATCAGGTTGGCGATGGCGCCCCCGGTAAGTGGTCCCACGCCCAGCCCGCCACGGATCTCATGGATGGTGAGGTCGTCCACGAGCTGGCAGATGTATTGCGGCGGGACGGAAAGGAGCAGGTGCCGGACGGAATCGGGGTTGAAACTCATGAAGGTTACAGCCACGTTGTCCACCGTGGAGCTTTGCGGGTCCCAGCCCTCGCTGCGGAGCACCTCCAACACCCGGTCCTCAAGTTTGAGCTGGTACGGGCTGGGGTGCTTTAGCTCGATGGCCAGCTTCATGGGCCGGCCCGCTCCCCGGAGAATGTCCAGAAGCTCCGCAAGCGTGAGGAGCTGTTCCGAGCGTGCCCCATATGCTTCCGGGATGCGGGCTCCCTTCCAGGAGGAGAAGTCCAGCTGCTGCAGCTCCCGCAGCGTCCGTTCCGCCACCGGACCGGTTCCGTCCGAGGTGCGGTCCAGGTTGGCGTCGTGCAACAGGACGACGTGCTGGTCCCGGGTCAGGTGGACATCGCACTCCACCCCGTCGGCGCCGTCGGCCAGGGCCTGCAAATAGGCGGCGCGGGTGTGTTCGGCATAGGCGCCGCTTGAACCGCGGTGGGCAAAGACCAGCGGCCGCTGCGGCACTGACTCGTCAGTTGTCATGCTCACACGGTAGCCGACCGGCCCCCGCCTTCGGGGCTAGGCTTGGCACATGCAGGTGAACTCTGAGGCAACTACCGGGCCAACCACGCAGGAAGCACCCGCCGAACCAGCGCAGCAGGCGAGGTCCGGCACCAGGGCGGCAGGCGCCGTCGTACGCGGCCAGCTTGGTGCCGGTGACGCCGAAAAGGCGGCAGCGCTGCGGAAGATGAAGCTGCTGGCACTGAGCCTGCTTATTGCCATGGCGGTGATTTTTGTCTTCGCGTTTGCCCTGCAAAAGGACTATCCGTGGCTGCAGTACGTGCGCGCGGCCGCGGAAGGCGGCATGGTGGGTGCGCTGGCCGACTGGTTCGCGGTAACGGCCCTGTTCAAGTACCCCATGGGCATCAAGATTCCGCACACAGCCATCATTCCGCGGCGGAAGGACCAGATCGGCGCTTCCCTGGGCGAATTCGTGGAAACCAACTTCCTGTCCGAACAGGTGGTCCAGGACAAGCTGGCGAGCGTCAACATTGCACGCCGGGCAGGTCAATGGCTTTCTGCACCCGCCGGCGCGGACCGGGTGGCCAAGGAGGGTGCAGCGCTGATCCGCGGCGCGTTCAAGGTGTTGAATGACGACGACGTCCAGGCCGTCATCGAGGGAATGGTGCGCAAGCACCTGCTCACTCCGCCATGGGGACCTCCGGTGGGCAGACTGGCGGAGCGGATTTTCCATGACGGGCACCACCACACGCTGGTGGACCTGTTGGTGGACCGTGCCGCTGACTGGGTGGACGACAATCACCAGACAGTGACCCGCCTGGTGTCCGACCGCTCCCCCACCTGGGTTCCGCAGTTCGTGGACGGGCTGGTGGGCGACAAGGTCTACCTCGAGATCCTCAAGTTCGTGCGCGCCGTCCAGGCGGACCCCAGGCACCAGGTGCGGCAGTCGATCGACAAGTACCTCAACGATCTCGCCCAGGACCTTCAGCATGATCCCGCGATGATTGCGCGCGCCGAGGACATCAAGGCCCAGGTGCTGGGCGATCCCGAGGTGCGCGAGCTGGCGTCCCGGACGTGGGGCACCGTGAAGAACGCTTTGCTGGGTGCCGTGGACGATCCGGACAGCGAGCTCACCGTCAAGTTCAAGGCAGCGGTGCGTGATTTCGGGTCGCGGCTGGTGGACGATCCCGAGCTGGCCGGGAAGGTCAACGCCTGGATCGGTGACGCCGCAGGCTACCTGGTCCGGACCTACCGTTCAGACATCGCCGGGGTCATCACGGACACGGTTGCGCGCTGGGACGCCGAAGAGACCTCGCAGAAGATCGAGCTCCAGGTGGGCAAGGACCTGCAGTTCATCCGCATCAACGGCACAGTGGTGGGGTCCCTGGCGGGCCTGGCAATTTTCACGGTGGCGCAGCTGATCTTTGGGTGATTTCGCCGCGGATAAATTCCGGCGCTGCGCACATTCCTTTTCGACCCCCGCATTTGAGGTGCATAAAGGAACGTGCGCAGCGAGAAGGCTTACGACGACGGCGGGCGGCCCGGTCAGTCCGGCACCACGCCCCTAGGCGAAGGCCTCCAGCTCCACGCCTGCGGCCTCAAGCCCAGCACGGATGCGGGCCGCCATTTCCAGCGCTCCAGGGCTGCCGCCCTGTAAGCGCAGGGAGTCCGGCCGGACCTTGACCACCGTCCCGTCCATGGCGATCACTTCCCCTTGCGTTGCCAGCCGGACAGCGCGCTCAACCACCACGTCAATGTCGTGCAGGACTGCGTCCTCTTCGGAAAGCGGCACCAGGCTGCCGTCGGCGAGGTACGCCCGGTCGGCGAAGGCCTCGATGAAGACCGGGTTCCCGGCTTCCTTGGCCTGCTTCACCAGCTCGGAGCCGGGGAAGCCCAAAATGGGAAGGCCCGGGTCATAGGCATTCACTGCCGCAACCACGGCCGACGCTTGGTCGGCGTCGGAAATCAGTGCGTCGTACAGCGCTCCGTGTGCTTTCACGTAGTCCACCGAGGCACCCACGGCATGCGCGACGCCGTCGAGCGCCCCCAACTGGTACAGCACGTCGCCGAACAGCTCGTCGAAACCCATCCCCAGCGCGCGCTGCCCATAGCCCGCCAGGTCGCGGTAGCCGAGGTGCGCCCCCACGGTGACATCGAGTTCGTACGCTGCGCGGCAGCTGTCCAGCATGGTGACGGGGTCGCCCGCGTGCAAGCCGCAGGCCACGTTGGCGCTGGTGATCAGCTGGAACATGGCCGGGTCGCCTCCTGCCGTCCAGGAGCCGAATGACTGGCCTACGTCAGCGTTGAGATCCAAGTATGTTGCCTTCCAGCGTAAGGTTGTCCGGTCCGGCAGCTGCGGTCAGCTCCCCGGGAATGGTGTCCGGCATCGGCCCGAACGCCTCACGGGCATTCTTGGCCACCGCACGGCCCATGACGAGGTTACCGGCTCCACCTACAACGGCCCCTATGCCGAACGGGAGCGCCCTGCCGAACAGGGCAGTACCCTGCCGCTTGAGCAGGTTCTTGAGGAAGGCGTGCTGGATACGCTTGCGTACACTGCCGAAGCCCGGCCCCACCATCGACTTGGAGAGCACATTGCCCCAGTTATTGGCGGCGCCGTTGCCGCTGCCGGAGGCCTGGCCACTCAGCGTTCCCAGCAGGGCGGTACCCTCCTCGCCGAGCATGATGGCCATGACCATGGTGCCGGCCTTCTCCGGGTTGGTGAGGCGGATGCCGTGAAGTTCGGCCAGCGAGGTTGCGTACAGTGCCGTTGCTTCCAGGAAGCCCACGGTGGCGGCGGCGGACAGTCCCAGCGACGCCACAGTGCCAATACCGGGTACGACGGCGGTAGCGCCCACCACGGCGCCGCCACCGGCGACAGCACGCAGGTAGTCGCGCTCGGCGATGTCCGCCAACTGGGCAGCCGTTGCGCGGGGGTGCTTCTTTTGGAGCCGCCGGATGTAGCCAACCACCAGCGGCCGCTGGATCTGCACCGCCTTCAGAAGCATGTTGTGGACGCCGGGCTTGGGCTTGCCGTCGGAGTCGAACATGGTTCTGTGGGCGGTTTCCTGTGCGATACGAAGTGCGGGATTGCTGCGCCGGGCCATGGTCACCTTCATTCAAATCGACCTGCAGCGGGAGGCTGCCGTGCTCTTTCCATCCTATGTGGATAAACACTAAGTATGCTTAACTTCCGCGCCCGGCACCGGCGGGCGGGCTACCTTGGCAGGCCGGACCCATCATTGGATCCAACGCACCTGCCCGGCAGCCCGCCGTCGGCCGTTACTTCCTGGCCTGCTCTACCTCTTCGGCGGACACCCCGGCGGCGCTCCGTCCGGCTGCCACCGCGGCGTCATTGCGAAGCTCGGCGCGGAAGACCTCGAAGCGGGCAAGGTGTGCGGGTCGGCGCCGCAGGACGGCCCAGGCCACGCCAAGGACGGCGAACCAGGTGGGCGTCACCAACAAGGCGATGAGGGTGTCCGGTTGGGTGGTCAGCGCCCAGAGGACGAACGCGAAGAACGCGTAGACAACCCAGACCGCGGGGATGCCGCCGGGCATCTTAAAGTTCGACGCCGCGTGCAGTTGGGGGCGGCGGCGACGGAAGGAGATGTAGCTGGCCAGGATGATCGACCAGACGAAGATGAAGCAGACGGCGGACACTGTGGTCACCATTTCGAACGCCTTGCCAACGTCCTGGCCGGCGTACATGAGGACGACGCCGGAGAGCAGCAGCACGCAGGACAGGAACAGGGCGTTGCTGGGCACCTTCCTCGTGGACAGGCGGCTGAAGATGCCCGGCGCGTCGCCCTCCTGGGCAAGGCCGAAGACCATGCGGGACGTGGAGTAGATGCCGGAGTTGGCGGAGGACATGGCCGAGGTGAGGACCACCAGGTTGACCACGGTGGCCGCGGCGCCGAGGCCGGCCAGGGAGAACATGCCGATGAAGGGGCTGTGGCCAGCGGCGAACTGGGTCCACGGGGTGACGGCCATCAGGATGACCAGCGCGCCCACGTAGAACAGGAGTACGCGGACCGGGATGGCGTTGATGGCCTTGGGCAGGGTCTTCTCCGGGTTCTTGGCCTCGGCGGCGGTGGTGCCCACCAGTTCAATGCCGACGAAGGCGAACACGGCGATCTGGAATCCGGCTACGAAGCCCATGAATTCGTTGGGGAAGAACCCGCCGTGGCTCCACAGGTTGGTGAAGCTGGCCGTGCCCGTGTCGGACTGGAAGCCGGTGAAAATCATGAAAAGGCCCACGATGATGAGCGCAGCGATGGCGACAATCTTGATGAGGGCGAACCAGAACTCGGTCTCGCCGAAGGCCTTGACCGTGGCGAGGTTCAGCAGGAGCAGGATGCCGATGGTGGCCAGGCCCGGGATCCAGAGCGGCAGCGCCGGCCACAGTTCCTTGGAGTAGCCGGCGATGGCGATAACGTCCGCGATGCCGGTGATTACCCAGCAGAACCAGTACGTCCAGCCGGTGAAGAAGCCGGCCCACGGCCCCAGGAGGTCCGCAGCGAAGTCGCTGAAGGACTTGTAGTTCAGGTTGCTCAGCAGCAGTTCGCCCATGGCGCGCATGACGAAGAAGAGCATGAATCCGATGATCATGTACACGAAGATCACGGACGGGCCGGCCGCGGAAATGGTTTTGCCGGAGCCCATGAAGAGGCCGGTGCCGATCGCGCCGCCGATGGCAATGAGCTGGATATGGCGGTTGGTCAGCTGCCGTTCCAGGTGGGGAGGCTCGCTGCGGACCGCCGTGCGCGCGCCGTTGCGCGCTGGTTCGCCGTTGGACGTGGGGGGATGAATCGCCATGAGGAACTCCATCGGTAAAGCGGCATTTTGGGTACCGCAAAAGATTTGGTTCCTCCCCGCTCTGTAGGGAACCTGAGAGTTTCCGCAGCCCAAGCCGCTTGCACCGTCGGTGAGCCAGGGCATGCCTGGCTGCTTTCCAGAGTTGCCTGTCCGCGGCGGTACGTGGGCCTGAGAGTTTCCTGGGGAGGGTTTGCTCCTACGGCGCCTGCTAAATGTACCCGGCAAGGCTCTCCCGCCGCAGGTCGAAGGCATGTTCAGTTGGAAACCGCAGCCCGTAAGGGCCGCAGCGGTCATGCGTCGGGACGGGCGCCGGCAGTCGGACTGCTCCGGATACGCTGAGCCAGCCGCAGACGGCGCCAATCCCGGGGATCAGTGTGGTGTCCGTCACGATGCAATGTCAAACCCTTCCTGACACAACCGGAGCAGGACGCCGTCATCTTCCTGTATCTGGCCCGCTTCAGGAGCCCGCGATTTGCCACCGGCCGCATATCCCGATACCTTGTGAGCCGAATCACCCACATTTGAATAAGCCTTTCGAGCTGTGACGGGAGAGTCCTCCCGGCGAAACACCGGGCAGGCGCCGTAGGAGCAAATCCTCCCCAGGAATCTCTCAGGCCCACGTACCGTCATGGCGAGGCGACTCTGGAAAGCAACCGGGCTTTTGCCTGGTTCACCGACGGTGCAAGCGAACCCCTGCCAAGAGCAGGCAACGCGGAATCTCTCAGGTCCAATACAGAGCGGGGAGGAACCCATCCCACGCCGTGCCACCTTCGGCCGGCCAGAACTGGAGTTCCTCATGACGATTCAATCGCTTCCAACATCGTTTGTTGACCGCCATATCGGCGCGCGCCGCCAGGCCGACGTCGACACCATGCTCAAGGCCGTGGGCTACGACAGCGTGGACGGCCTGGTGGACGTTGCCGTCCCGGCCTCCATTCGGCAGGAAACCGCCCTCAAGTTGGCCGATGCCCTCAGCGAGGTTGAGGTCCTCACGGAGCTGCGCA
Source organism: Arthrobacter sedimenti (assembly GCF_042652025.1). Classification (NCBI taxonomy): domain Bacteria; kingdom Bacillati; phylum Actinomycetota; class Actinomycetes; order Micrococcales; family Micrococcaceae; genus Arthrobacter; species Arthrobacter sedimenti. The sequence continues at coordinate 18,579 of NZ_JBHSDQ010000015.1, forward strand.
AGCTCGCCGGCAAGAATAAGACCGCCGTCCAGCTGATCGGCCAGGGATACTTCGACACCGTCACTCCGCCGGTGATCCGCCGCAACATCCTCGAGTCCCCTGCCTGGTACACCGCTTACACGCCCTACCAACCCGAGATTTCCCAGGGCCGGCTCGAGGCGCTGCTGAACTTCCAGACCATGGTGCAGGACCTCACGGCACTCCCGGTGGCCAACGCCTCGCTGCTGGACGAGGCCACCGCGGTGGCCGAGGCCGTGCTCCTGATGCGGCGTGCCAATAAGAACAAAGACGCCAGGGACGGCAGGACCGTCCTGGACGCCGACTGCCTTCCCCAGACCATCGCCATCGTGAAGGGCCGCGCTGAGGCGCTGGGCTTCGAAGTTGAAGTGGCGGATCTCTCCAAGGGCCTGCCGGAAGGTGCCATCAACGGCGTCGTCCTGCAGCAGCCCGGGGTTTCCGGCCGGGTATGGGACCAGTCCAAAGTCATCAGCGCCGCCAAGGACCGCGGCGCCCTGGTCACCGTGGCAGCTGACCTGCTGGCACTGACCCTGATCACCCCTCCGGGCGAGCAGGGCGCCGACATCGCTGTCGGCTCCACCCAGCGCTTTGGCGTGCCGCTGTTTTTTGGGGGGCCGCACGCCGCCTACATGGCCGTCCAGAAGGGCATGGAACGCTCGCTCCCCGGCCGCTTGGTGGGCGTCTCCAAGGACAACGCCGGCGCCCCTGCCTACCGGCTGGCTTTGCAGACCCGCGAGCAGCACATCCGCCGCGAGAAGGCCACGTCCAACATTTGCACCGCGCAGGCATTGCTGGCCATCGTTTCCTCCTTCTACGCGGTTTACCACGGCCCGGATGGACTGAAGGCCATCGCCGAAGGCGTCCACCACAAGGCACGCGTCCTGGCCACCGCCCTCGCGTCCATGGGCCGTGAACTGGTCACCGATTCCTTTTTCGACACCCTCACCGTGCGCGTCCCGGGCAAGGCCGCCAAGGTGATCACCGCCGCTGAAGCCCGCGGCATTAACCTGCGCTTTGTCGACCAGGACACGGTGGGCGTCTCCCTGGACGAGACGACGACGGCGGCAACGCTGTCCGCCGTCGCGGTCGCCTTTGGCGCGGGTCCGGTGGGCGACGCCGAAGGCTTCGAACTGCCTGAATCGGTCCTGCGCACCTCCGGCTACCTGGAGCACCCGGTGTTCAACACGCACCGGTCCGAGACGCAGCTGCTGCGCTACATCCGGAAGCTGTCGGACCGGGACCTGGCCTTGGACCGCACCATGATCCCGCTGGGGTCGTGCACCATGAAGCTGAACGCCACCGCGGAAATGGAAGCCATCTCCTGGCCGGAGTTCGCCTCCATCCACCCGTTCGCCCCAGACTCCCAGACCGAGGGCTGGCGCGAACTGATTGCTGGTCTTGAATCAGACCTGGCCGAGATTACCGGGTACGACCAGGTTTCCATCCAGCCCAACGCCGGATCCCAGGGTGAGCTCGCAGGCCTGCTGGCGATCCGCGGCTACCACCACTCCCGCGGTGACCAGCAGCGCAACGTCTGCCTGATCCCGGCCTCGGCGCACGGCACCAACGCCGCCTCCGCCGTCCTGGCAGGGATGAAGGTGGTTGTCGTGGCCACTGCATCTGACGGCACCATCGACCACGAGGACCTGACGGCCAAGATCGAGGCGCACAAGGATGTTCTGTCCTGCATCATGATCACCTACCCGTCCACCCATGGCGTGTACGACGGCGACGTCCGTGAGGTCTGCGATGCCGTGCACGCCGCCGGCGGCCAGGTATATGTGGACGGTGCCAACCTGAACGCGCTCGTTGGGCTGGCCCAGCCGGGCAAGTTCGGCGGCGACGTGTCCCACCTGAACCTGCACAAGACCTTCTGCATCCCGCACGGCGGCGGCGGACCCGGTGTTGGCCCGGTTGCTGCCAAGGCCCACCTGGCACCATTCATGCCGGGCGACGCCAACACCGCCGCGCACGAAGCCGGCCACGGGGTGGCGATCTCGGCCTCGCGGTTCGGTTCGGCCGGCGTGCTGCCCATCTCCTGGGCCTACGTGAAGCTGATGGGCGGGGAGGGCCTGACCGAGGCCACCAAGTCCGCGCTGCTGGCTGCAAACTATGTCGCCACCCGGCTGAACGAGTTTTACCCGGTTCTCTACACCGGTGAAGGCGGTCTGGTGGCGCACGAGTGCATCCTGGACCTGCGTGAACTCACCGCCAGGACTGGTGTGACCGCCGAGGACGTGGCCAAGCGCCTTATCGACTTTGGCTTCCACGCCCCCACCCTGGCGTTCCCTGTCGCCGGGACGCTGATGGTGGAGCCCACCGAGTCCGAGGACCTCGCGGAAATCGACCGCTTCATCGACGCCATGATCACCATCCACGCCGAGATTGAGCAGGTTGCTGCCGGGGACTTCTCCCTGGAGGCATCCCCGGTGCGCAACGCACCCCACACGGCTGCCGCCGTCGTCAGTTCCGACTGGGACCGCGCCTACCCGCGCGAACAGGCCGCGTTCCCCGTGCCCTCGCTGCGGCAGGACAAGTACTTCCCGCCCGTGGGACGGATCGACGGCGCCGCCGGCGACCGGAACCTGATCTGCTCCTGCCCGCCGCTTGAAGACTTCGAAAACTAAGGACTCACCCAATGACTGAGAACTACACCGCTCTCTACGAGCAGCACAAGAAGGCCGGGGCCTCCTTCACGGACTTCGGTGGCTGGCAGATGCCGCTCAAGTACAACTCCGAGCTCGCCGAACACCACGCCGTGCGCAAGGCTGCAGGCCTGTTCGACCTCTCCCACATGGGCGAGGTCTGGGTGACCGGGCCGGACGCTGCCGCGATCCTGGACTACGCCCTTGCCGGCAAGTTGTCCGCGGTCGCCGTCGGGAAGGCCAAGTACTCCTTGATCTGTGACGCCGACGGCGGCATCATCGACGACCTCATCACCTACCGCAGGGCTGATGACAAGTTCCTCGTGGTGCCGAATGCGGGCAACGCGAAGGTGGTGGCCGATGCCTTGCAGGAACGCGCCGCCAACTTCGACGTGACCGTTGAAGATGCCTCCGTGGAAACTTCCCTCATCGCCGTCCAGGGTCCCGCCGCCGAGGCCATCCTGCTGCAGCTGGTTCCCGCAGAACAGCACGCCCTGGTCACGGATCTGAAGTACTACGCCGCAGTTGAAGTGGGCGTCAGCTTCGGGGGTGCCGTCCGCGACCTGCTCGTGGCCCGGACCGGTTACACCGGCGAGGACGGGTTCGAAATCTACGTTCCCAATCTGGACGCGCCCGCGCTGTGGGAAGCACTGCTGGAAGCCGGGGAAGGACATGGCCTGGTCCCCGCCGGCCTCGCAGCCCGTGATTCCCTCCGCCTTGAAGCAGGCATGCCGCTCTACGGCAACGAGCTCTCCCGCCACGTGAACGCCTACGCGGCTGGGCTGGGCCCGGTGGTGTCGCTGGCCAAGGAAAGCGACTTCGTGGGAAAGGAAGCCCTGGCCGCCATCAAGGCTGCCGGCGTCGGCTCCACCATCGGTCAGAAGCTCGTGGGCCTCAAGGGCGCCGGACGCCGCGCCGCCCGCGGCCACTACCCTGTCCTCAAGGACGGCACCCTCGTTGGCGAAGTGACCTCCGGCCAGCCGTCGCCCACCCTCGGCTACCCCATCGCAATGGCCTACGTCGACGTCGAATTCGCCGAGCCCGGCACCGTCCTGGACGTAGACCTCCGCGGCAAGCCCGAACGCTTCGAAGTAGTAGCCCTGCCGTTCTACCGTCGCCAAAAGTAGGCCGGCGCGGCTGGTTGGCCCAACGGGCCGCCCTCCTCTGCATGCTCGGTCGCGTAGACGCCCGCTGGGCGGACGTGACGCTCCCTTAGACGCATGCTGCCGGAGGCCGGCCCGCAGGGGCCTGACGCCCGCTCACTTTTGGTGGGTTTTAGACCGACGCCCGCTCACTTTTGGCGGGTTTAGTGCGGACGCTCTCTCACTTTTCACACACGAACAATAGGAAAAATTATGAGCAACGTTGTAGCTGAACTGAAGTACTCCGCCGAGCATGAATGGGTTGCTGTTGACGGGTCCGGGCCTGCGGGGATTGGTATTTCCGCCGTGGCCGCCGATGCCCTGGGCGACATTGTGTACGTGGATCTGCCCGAGGTGGGTTCTACCGTGACCGCCGGCGAGACCTGCGGCGAGGTGGAATCCACCAAGTCCGTGTCCGACCTCTACGCGCCCGTCACCGGTGAGGTCACCGAGATCAACGACGCCGTGGTGTCCGACCCCGCACTCATCAACAGCGACCCTTACGGCGCCGGCTGGCTCTTCAAGGTGGCCGTCACCGAGGAAGGCCCGCTGCTGTCCGCTGAGGAATACGCTGCGGCAAACGGCGGCGAACTGTGAGCGCCGCGGCCGCAGGCACCGGTACAGCCATGGCCTTCGAGCAGGTGGTCTCCCCCAGCCTGAACGCCGACCTGTCCGTCCTGGACCCCGAGATCGCGGCAAAGATCGACGACGAACTGGGCCGCCAGCGCGACGGCCTGGAAATGATCGCTTCCGAGAACCACACTGCCGCAGCCGTAATGCAGGCGCAGGGCTCGGTACTGACCAACAAGTACGCCGAGGGCTACCCCGGCAAGCGCTACTACGGCGGCTGCGAGCACGTGGACGTCATCGAGCAGCTCGCCATCGACCGGGTGAAAGCCCTGTTCGGCGCCGAATTCGCCAACGTCCAGCCGCACTCCGGCGCGCAGGCCAACGCCTCGGTGATGCACGCACTGATCAAGCCCGGTGACACCATCATGGGCCTGAACCTTGCCCACGGCGGCCACCTAACCCACGGCATGAAGATCAACTTCTCCGGGAAGCTGTACAACGTGGTGCCGTACCAGGTCCGTGAGGACACCCACACCATCGACATGGCGGAAGTGGAGCGGCTGGCGCAGGAGCACAAGCCGCAGCTGATCGTGGCTGGCTGGTCGGCCTACGCAAGGCAGCTGGACTTCGCTGAGTTCCGGCGGATCGCGGACTCCGTTGGTGCCTATCTGATGGTGGACATGGCGCACTTCGCCGGGCTGGTGGCCGCGGGCCTGCACCCGTCGCCGGTCCCGCATGCCCATGTCACCACCTCCACCACGCACAAGACCCTTGCCGGTCCGCGCGGCGGCATCATCCTGTCCAACGACCCCGACGTTGCCAAGAAGATCAACTCCGCCGTGTTCCCGGGGCAGCAGGGCGGGCCGCTGGAGCACGTGATCGCCGGCAAGGCTGTGGCGTTCAAGATCGCCGCCTCCGAGGAGTTCCGTGAGCGGCAGGAGCGGGTCCTCGCAGGTGCCCGCATCCTGGCCCAGCGCCTGGTCCAGCCCGACGTCACGGCCAAGGGCATCAGCGTGGTGTCCGGAGGCACGGATGTGCACCTGGTCCTCGTGGACCTGCGGAACTGCGCGCTCAACGGACAGCAGGCCGAAGACCGACTCGCGGCAATCGATATCACCGTCAACCGCAATGCAGTCCCCTTCGACCCACGTCCTCCGATGGTGACGTCGGGCCTGCGCATCGGCACCCCCGCCCTGGCCACCCGTGGCTTCGGCGAGGACGCCTTCCGCGAGGTTGCGGACATCATCGCCGAGGCATTAATCGCCGACGCCGATGCCGACCTTTCCGGCCTGCGTCACCGCGTCGAAGCACTCGCCGCAGCCCACCCGCTCTACCCGGGCATCGCACCGCTGTCCTGAACTTGGTTTCGACGGGCTCAGCCAGAGGTGGTTGAGCCCGTCGAAACCCGCTCCGATCGTAATTTTTAGTTAGGAATCCCCTCATGGCTGTTGGTGTCTTTGACCTTTTTTCGATCGGTATTGGTCCGTCGTCTTCGCATACTGTGGGGCCGATGCGGGCTGCTGCTGTTTTTGCTGAGGAGTTGGTGGGGTCCGGGGTGCTGGGTTCCGTGGGGTCGTTGCGGGTGGATTTGTATGGGTCCCTTGCGGCGACGGGGCATGGGCATGGGACGATGACGGCGATCCTGTTGGGGTTGGAGGGGT
>NZ_JBHSDQ010000016.1:0-1787 GCF_042652025.1 Arthrobacter sedimenti
TGTGTCTGTTGTTTGAGAACTCAATAGTGTGCCAAGTTTGTTGATACCGATTATGTATGTAATTGGTTGAATTTGCCGAATCGTGCCGCCCCTGTGGTATTGGTTTGGTGTTTTTAGCTGGTTTCAAATTTTGTGCAGCCAATGATTGTCGTTATTTCCGGTGGTTTTGGTTGTGTCTGTTTGTTTTCAACGGAGAGTTTGATCCTGGCTCAGGATGAACGCTGGCGGCGTGCTTAACACATGCAAGTCGAACGATGATGCCAGCTTGCTGGTGGATTAGTGGCGAACGGGTGAGTAACACGTGAGTAACCTGCCCTTGACTCTGGGATAAGCCTGGGAAACTGGGTCTAATACCGGATATGACTGACTATCGCATGGTGGTTGGTGGAAAGCTTTTGTGGTTTTGGATGGACTCGCGGCCTATCAGCTTGTTGGTGGGGTAATGGCCTACCAAGGCGACGACGGGTAGCCGGCCTGAGAGGGTGACCGGCCACACTGGGACTGAGACACGGCCCAGACTCCTACGGGAGGCAGCAGTGGGGAATATTGCACAATGGGCGCAAGCCTGATGCAGCGACGCCGCGTGAGGGATGACGGCCTTCGGGTTGTAAACCTCTTTCAGTAGGGAAGAAGCCGCAAGGTGACGGTACCTGCAGAAGAAGCGCCGGCTAACTACGTGCCAGCAGCCGCGGTAATACGTAGGGCGCAAGCGTTATCCGGAATTATTGGGCGTAAAGAGCTCGTAGGCGGTTTGTCGCGTCTGCCGTGAAAGTCCGGGGCTCAACTCCGGATCTGCGGTGGGTACGGGCAGACTAGAGTGATGTAGGGGAGACTGGAATTCCTGGTGTAGCGGTGAAATGCGCAGATATCAGGAGGAACACCGATGGCGAAGGCAGGTCTCTGGGCATTAACTGACGCTGAGGAGCGAAAGCATGGGGAGCGAACAGGATTAGATACCCTGGTAGTCCATGCCGTAAACGTTGGGCACTAGGTGTGGGGGACATTCCACGTTTTCCGCGCCGTAGCTAACGCATTAAGTGCCCCGCCTGGGGAGTACGGCCGCAAGGCTAAAACTCAAAGGAATTGACGGGGGCCCGCACAAGCGGCGGAGCATGCGGATTAATTCGATGCAACGCGAAGAACCTTACCAAGGCTTGACATGAACCAGACCGGGCTGGAAACAGTTCTTCCCCTTTGGGGTTGGTTTACAGGTGGTGCATGGTTGTCGTCAGCTCGTGTCGTGAGATGTTGGGTTAAGTCCCGCAACGAGCGCAACCCTCGTTCCATGTTGCCAGCGGGTAGTGCCGGGGACTCATGGGAGACTGCCGGGGTCAACTCGGAGGAAGGTGGGGACGACGTCAAATCATCATGCCCCTTATGTCTTGGGCTTCACGCATGCTACAATGGCCGGTACAAAGGGTTGCGATACTGTGAGGTGGAGCTAATCCCAAAAAGCCGGTCTCAGTTCGGATTGGGGTCTGCAACTCGACCCCATGAAGTCGGAGTCGCTAGTAATCGCAGATCAGCAACGCTGCGGTGAATACGTTCCCGGGCCTTGTACACACCGCCCGTCAAGTCACGAAAGTTGGTAACACCCGAAGCCGGTGGCCTAACCCCTTGTGGGAGGGAGCTGTCGAAGGTGGGACTGGCGATTGGGACTAAGTCGTAACAAGGTAGCCGTACCGGAAGGTGCGGCTGGATCACCTCCTTTCTAAGGAGCACCTACAACAACTGCCCTGGATGTATGTCTGGTGGTGGGGGTTGTCAGGAAGCAAGCCCGTTGCGCA
>NZ_JBHSDQ010000016.1:1879-5331 GCF_042652025.1 Arthrobacter sedimenti
AAATGTTTTTGATCTTTGTGGTCAAGTTTTTAAGAGCACACGGTGGATGCCTTGGCATTAGGAGCCGAAGAAGGACGTAGGAATCTGCGATAAGCCTGGGGGAGTCGATAACCGGACTGTGATCCCAGGGTGTCCGAATGGGGAAACCCCGCCAAGCGCGCGAGTGACTTGGTGACCCGTACCTGAACACATAGGGTGCGTGGGGGGAACGCGGGGAAGTGAAACATCTCAGTACCCGCAGGAAGAGAAAACAATAGTGATTCCGTTAGTAGTGGCGAGCGAACGCGGATCAGGCTAAACCGTTCCATGTGTGATAGCCGGCGGGCGTTGCATGGTCGGGGTTGTGGGACTTTCCATACCAGTTCTGCCGGGCTGGTGGGGTGTGATGTGCGCGCATAGGTGAACGGTTTTGAAAGGCCGGCCAGAGAGGGTGTTAGTCCCGTAACCGTAATGTGTTTGTACCGCCTGTGAGAGTATCCCAAGTAGTACGGGGCCCGAGAAATCCCGTGCGAATCTGTCAGGACCACCTGATAAGCCTAAATACTCCCTAATGACCGATAGCGGACCAGTACCGTGAGGGAAAGGTGAAAAGTACCCCGGGAGGGGAGTGAAACAGTACCTGAAACCGTGTGCTTACAATCCGTCGGAGCAGCCTTGTAGTTGTGACGGCGTGCCTTTTGAAGAATGAGCCTGCGAGTTAGTGTTACGTCGCGAGGTTAACCCGTGTGGGGCAGCCGTAGCGAAAGCGAGTCTGAATAGGGCGTGTGAGTGGCGTGATCTAGACCCGAAGCGAAGTGATCTACCCATGGCCAGGTTGAAGCGACGGTAAGACGTCGTGGAGGACCGAACCCACTTCAGTTGAAAATGGAGGGGATGAGCTGTGGGTAGGGGTGAAAGGCCAATCAAACTTCGTGATAGCTGGTTCTCCCCGAAATGCATTTAGGTGCAGCGTTGCGTGTTTCTTGCTGGAGGTAGAGCTACTGGATGGCTAATGGGCCCTACAAGGTTACTGACGTCAGCCAAACTCCGAATGCCGGTAAGTGAGAGCGCAGCAGTGAGACTGTGGGGGATAAGCTTCATAGTCGAGAGGGAAACAGCCCAGACCACCAACTAAGGCCCCTAAGCGTGTGCTAAGTGGGAAAGGATGTGGAGTTGCCCAGACAACCAGGAGGTTGGCTTAGAAGCAGCCACCCTTAAAAGAGTGCGTAATAGCTCACTGGTCAAGTGATTCCGCGCCGACAATGTAGCGGGGCTCAAGTACACCGCCGAAGTTGTGGCATTCACATATTGTCCTAGCCTTCGTGGTTCAGGAGTGTGGATGGGTAGGGGAGCGTCGTGTGGGCGGTGAAGCTGCGGTGTAAACCAGTGGTGGAGCCTACACGAGTGAGAATGCAGGCATGAGTAGCGAAAGACGGGTGAGAAACCCGTCCGCCGAATGATCAAGGGTTCCAGGGTCAAGCTAATCTGCCCTGGGTAAGTCGGGACCTAAGGCGAGGCCGACAGGCGTAGTCGATGGACAACGGGTTGATATTCCCGTACCGGCGAAAAACCGCCCATGCTGAGCGGGGGATACTAACTGCCCGAAATCTGCCCGATCACCCTTGTGGTGTGAGGGTTTTGGTGGAGCGCAGGACCTGATCCCGGGAGGCAAGCGTATTAACAGGTGTGACGCAGGAAGGTAGCCGAGCCGGGCGATGGTTGTCCCGGTCTAAGGATGTAGGGCGAATGGTAGGCAAATCCGCCGTTCATGTGCCTGAGATCTGATGGGACCCCCGTTTGGGGGGATTTGGTGATCCTATGCTGCCGAGAAAAGCATCGACGCGAGGTTTTAGCCGCCCGTACCCCAAACCGACACAGGTGATCAGGTAGAGAATACCAAGGCGATCGAGAGAATTATGGTTAAGGAACTCGGCAAAATGCCCCCGTAACTTCGGGAGAAGGGGGGCCCCAACCTTGAACACCACTTGCTGGTGGGAGGGGATCGGGGCCGCAGAGACCAGGGGGAAGCGACTGTTTACTAAAAACACAGGTCCGTGCGAAGTCGCAAGACGATGTATACGGACTGACTCCTGCCCGGTGCTGGAAGGTTAAGAGGACCGGTTAGCCGCAAGGCGAAGCTGAGAATTTAAGCCCCAGTAAACGGCGGTGGTAACTATAACCATCCTAAGGTAGCGAAATTCCTTGTCGGGTAAGTTCCGACCTGCACGAATGGAGTAACGACTTCCCCGCTGTCTCAACCATAAACTCGGCGAAATTGCAGTACGAGTAAAGATGCTCGTTACGCGCAGCAGGACGGAAAGACCCCGAGACCTTTACTATAGTTTGGTATTGGTGTTCGGAGTGGCTTGTGTAGGATAGGTGGGAGACGTTGAAGCCCGGACGCCAGTTCGGGTGGAGTCATCGTTGAAATACCACTCTGGTCACTTTGGACATCTAACTTCGGCCCGTAATCCGGGTCAGGGACAGTGCCTGATGGGTAGTTTAACTGGGGCGGTTGCCTCCTAAAAAGTAACGGAGGCGCCCAAAGGTTCCCTCAGCCTGGTTGGCAATCAGGTGTCGAGTGTAAGTGCACAAGGGAGCTTGACTGTGAGAGAGACATCTCGAGCAGGGACGAAAGTCGGGACTAGTGATCCGGCGGTACATTGTGGAATGGCCGTCGCTCAACGGATAAAAGGTACCTCGGGGATAACAGGCTGATCTTGCCCAAGAGTCCATATCGACGGCATGGTTTGGCACCTCGATGTCGGCTCGTCGCATCCTGGGGCTGGAGTAGGTCCCAAGGGTTGGGCTGTTCGCCCATTAAAGCGGTACGCGAGCTGGGTTTAGAACGTCGTGAGACAGTTCGGTCCCTATCCGCTGCGCGCGCAGGAAATTTGAGAAGGGCTGTCCTTAGTACGAGAGGACCGGGACGGACGAACCTCTGGTGTGTCAGTTGTACTGCCAAGTGCACCGCTGATTAGCTACGTTCGGATGGGATAACCGCTGAAAGCATCTAAGCGGGAAGCTCGCTTCAAGATGAGATTTCCATACACATTTATGTGTGAGAGGCCCCCAGCCAGACCACTGGGTTGATAGGCCGGATGTGGAAGCGAGGACTAACGACTCGTGAAGCTGACCGGTACTAATAGGCCAACAACTTACACCACACAGAAAAACATTCTGCTTGCGTCCACTATGTGGTTCCCAACCAACAACCCCCAAACACCGGGCTTATTGGCGGAACCAACAATTGAATAACACCACTACCTGCCCTCACGGGCAGGGATGTTGTAACCACTAATCTTCCCACCCCCGGAGCGTTTTCGCGGGGGAGCGGGTGAAAGGGTTACGGCGGTCATAGCGTGGGGGAAACGCCCGGTCCCATTCCGAACCCGGAAGCTAAGACCCACAGCGCCGATGGTACTGCACCCGGGAGGGTGTGGGAGAGTAGGTCACCGCCGGAACAACTATTA
>NZ_JBHSDQ010000017.1:0-4594 GCF_042652025.1 Arthrobacter sedimenti
CCGGCACGCCACAAAAGCGAACCATTTTCCAGGCTGTCATCAAAGGGGGTTGGCCGCTATTTTTCCGCTTCAGCGGCGGCGACTCAGAAAACAATACCCGCACACAACCCCCACCGCAAATCGGGCAGAAAGCGCCCAAGGTGCCGCCGAAAACCCCGGAATCACGGGCTTTCCGGCGGCAAACACTAAGCCTGGCACCCCAGTTGAAGTGGATTATTACTTCTATGGAGTGGCTCACATCCGGACGGTCCCTACTCCACGCGCAGGACCACTTCGAAGTCAGCCTCCCTGGGCTTCAGTCGGTAGGGCTCCAGCACCCCCGGCCCGCAGGCTGCGGTCCCCACGCCCCTACGGGCATGATCCAGGTAAACGTAAGTGCGGCCGTCCGGCGCAAGGTCCGGCCTGTGGTTCGCAGCAGCAAGGACGTCCAAGCCATAGGGCCGAACGGTCAGCGCAAATGGCTCGCCGGAGATATGCAGTTGCCTTCCCCCGGTTTCCAGGACGGCGGATCGCACACCTGATCGTGCGCCGGACTCCTGGGGACGGACATACTCAACATCCAGGCCCGCGGGGGTCGATTCGAACCATCCAGTGCGTGCGCCCTGGCCGGTGTCCGGGTAGCTCTGGTGGGGACCTTGGCCGAACCATCCCACAGAGCCGGTCTCCGTCCCCAGGACGAACTCCAGGCCGATGCGGGCCCACTCCACGTCGAAGCCCGCGTTGACCCAGTCCCCTACAGGTTTGACCTGTGTCCGAAGCGCCAGCGATCCGGCACTGCTGGTCCACAGGTAGTCCACCAGTACCCCGAACTGCTTGTCCGCCGCAGCGACCCGCGTGCTCACGCGAAGGCGCTCACCGCCGTCCTCCGTTGACTCCGCGGTGATCCCCAGCAGGCGGGCGTGCATTCGGTCAAGTCCCGCGTCCTTCCACTGGGTGGCAAGTGGGCGCGGGTCCGCGCCGCCCCATTCCCGCCCAAGGTCGTTGTCGGTCGGCGGCCACCACAGGACCAGGGCAAGTTTCTCAACCGGCAGTCCGCCGATCGAGGTAGGCATGCCCGTGGCCCGGTCGAATACAGCAGCACCGAGCCGCAGTTCCCCGTCTCCCACCTCCACCGAGTCGCTCGCCGGCACTCCCTTGCCCAGAGGAGCGAAGCGGGGCGCCTGCCCCCAGGCGATCTCGTGGCCTTCACCGGCCCAGGCGGTCTCTGCGGCCAGCACGGCACTGACGGTAAGTACTGCGTTCGCATCCTCCGACAGCCCCGCCGCAAACTCTCCAACCTCGGCTGGCAACTCCACAGCCGCCTGAGACTGAAGCGTCAGCGGCGTAACGGGCAACGTTCCCTCACGCTGTGTCACGCCGTCGGCCTCCACCCTGTACTGGAAGCGGAAAGCTGAGGTGTCCGCGAAGTCCTGCCCGTTCCGGACAGTGAAGCCGGCCCAGGACGGCGGGACGTCGATGTGCAGCGGTTCAATCACCTTCTTGAAGTCCAAAAGCCCGGGCCGGGGATTGCGGTTGGCGTCCACCAACCCGTCCGTGACGAAGTTTCCGTCGTGGACCTCCTCGCCGAAGTCCCCGCCATATGCGAAATGTTCGCCGCCGCCCGGGGTGGGAACCGTGATTCCGTGCTCCAGCCACTCCCAAACGAAACCGCCCATCAGCCGGGGGTACTTTTCGAACAGCTCCTGGTACTCACTCATGCCGCCCGGCCCGTTGCCCATGGCGTGCACGTATTCGCACAGCACGAACGGCATGGCGCGGCGGCGGGCGTCGAGTCCGGCGTCCTCGAGGGCGGGCTCGATGCCCTTCCCTATGAGTGCCGTCTCGGCCTGGCTCGCATACATCCGGGAGTAGACATCCACGTCAGGCGAGGACCAGTCGCCTTCGTAGTGGATGGGCCGCGATGGGTCCCGGTCCTTGGCCCAGCGTGACATCGCCGCAAGGTTCCGTCCTGTGCCCGCTTCGTTGCCCAGCGACCACATGATCACCGAAGCGTGGTTCTTGTCGCGCTCGACCGTCCGCTGCATCCGGTCCAGCAGCGCACCCTCCCACTGCGGGTCATCGCTGGGGTTTTGCGCCCAGCCGGCACTGTGGAAGCCGTGGGTTTCGAGGTCGCATTCAAGGACCACGTAGAAACCCAACTGGTCCGCCAGCGCCAGGAATTCGGGGTGCGGCGGGTAGTGCGAGGTCCGAATGGCATTGATGTTGTGCTGCTTCATCAGCCGCAGTTCCGCTTCCATCACCTCCCTTGGCACCGCGCGGCCAAGCCGGGGATGGTGCTCATGGCGGTTCACGCCACGCAGCAGGATGCGGCGTCCGTTCACCTTGAACTGGGCGTCTTCGATGGTGATGCTCCGGAAGCCCAGCTGGAGCGAGACCGTCTCGCCGGGCGTGCTGACCGTTGCATCGTAAAGGCGGGGGATTTCCGCGGACCAGGGCTCCACGCCGGGAACACGCTGCTCCGTGCCCGCGAGCAGTTCAAGGCCAAGTCCAGGAACACGTACGACGGCGTCAACCGGCTGTCCGGCGCGGGTCACCTCAATGCGGAGGGTTCCTTCGCCCGTGCCCGGGTCATAGTCGGCGTGGACAAACACATCATCGATGCCGTCCGCCGGCCGGGCTTGAAGTGTCACGTCCCGGAAGATCCCCGGGAGCCACCACATGTCCTGATCCTCCACATAACTTGCGGCGGAGAACTGCGCCACACGGACCGCCAATGTGTTGGTGCCTTCGACAAGGACCCCCGAGACGTCGAACTCGTGGGCCAGCCGGCTCCCCCGGGTGGTGCCCAGCTCCACGCCGTTCAGCCATACGGTTCCGGCGTTATCGATGCCGTCAAAACGCAGCAGCGCCTGCGGGAAGAACTCAGGGCCGGCGTCAAAGGTCACCACGTGATCGCCGATCGGGTTGGCGTCCGGCACGTGGGGCGGTTCCACCGGGAACGGGAACTGGACGTTGGTGTAGGCCGGCGATCCGTGGCCGTGCATGTTCCAGCTGGACGGCACGGGAAGGGTGGTGAAGCCGGCCAGGTCCCCGCCCTGCTGCCACCCGTCCTGGGGGGCTGTCCGGATTCCCGGGCTCAGGCGGAACAGCCAGTCACCGTTCAGGGAGAACCGCGCTGCGTCCGACAACAGATAGGCACGCCCAGGAAGGCTGCCCCGGCCCGGTTCGAGTGAGGCGAGTTCGGCGACGTCCACGCCACCTAGTTCGAGGCTGCGGGAAGCATTTGCTGCCGCCCGACCGGAGTGGGCGCCGGCTGTTGCGGCAGGGGTGTGCACAGACATCAGGTTTCCTTGCTGGGACGGTGATTTAGGCACTGCGTGAACGTTCACGAGTAGGCAATAAGAGCTTATCGTTTTGAGCGTCGTTTGAGTAGGGGTCAGGCCGATTGACGGAGGACCAGCTGGTGCTGAAGGGTCAGGTAGGCCTCAGGGCTGCGCTCCGGGATTGAGCCGGACAGCAGCCCATCCAGGAGTCCGACGGCGGCCCTCCCCACCGCGCGCAGGTCCAGCGACAGGGTGGTCAGCTCGGGCGTTATGAGTTCCCCCAGCGGTATTCCATCCATGCCCATGACCGCACAGTCGCCGGGAACAGCTACGCCTGCTTCCTGCAGGGCCTTCAGCACTCCGGCGGCCATGAGGTCATTGAAGGCGAGGATACCATCCGGCCGGTCGCCGGCGGCCAGCGCCAGACCGGCAGCGGCCACCCTGGCCGCATCCGCCGAGGGCTGGGCTTGCAGGCGGGTGAGCCGAATGCCGGCCTCAGCCGCCACAGCTGCTGCAGCCGCACTGCGGCCGCTGGGAGGGCCGCCCTGGTCCGAGTCCAGGAAGGCGATGTTCCGGCACCCCCGGGACGCCAGGTGCGTGAGGGCGAGCCGGGCTGCGTGGTGGAAATCAAAAGCAATGCCGCCAGCGGTACCCGCGCCCGGCGAATCAAGGGCGACGACGGGACGGCGGCCCATGATGTCCTGGGCCTCATCGGAATGGGGCGCAAGATATCCAATCAGCGCGTCCACTTGGGGTGCCAGCCGCGCTGCAGCGTCCACGGCACTTCCGCTGCCGTGGCCGTAGTCGTCAACCACCACATTCCAGCCGCGGGAGGTGGCCGCCTCGACCACGCTGGAGGCAAAGGCAGGGAAATAGGGGTTGGTCAGATCGGGGATCGCGAGGCCGACGGAGATCCGGGCGCCCTGCACCAGTCCCTTTGCAAAGCGGCTGGGGGTGTAGCCGAGCTCTGCGGCGAGCTTCTGGACCCGTTCCCTGGTCTCCTGGCTGATGCCTGTCATGCCGTTCATGGCACGGGTCACGGTCTGGCGGGATACGCCGGCTGCAGCCGCGACGTCCAGGATGGTGGCGCGCCTGCCCGCGGGGCCGGAGGTTCGGGGGGTCATAAACCGTAAGTCTAGGCGTCTCCGGTTTCCGTTTTGGTGGTTAAATCAGTAGGGCCCTGACGTTCGTCGTCAGGGCCCTACTGTAATAGTTGTTCCGGCGGTGACCTACTCTCCCACACCCTCCCGGGTGCAGTACCATCGGCGCTGTGGGTCTTAGCTTCCGGGTTCGGAATGGGACCGGGCGTTTCCCCCACGCTATGACCGCCG
>NZ_JBHSDQ010000018.1:0-1109 GCF_042652025.1 Arthrobacter sedimenti
CGGGTTAGGTGTTTTGGACGTTGTCTTTGGCGTCGGTGGCGCGGTCTTTGACGTCGGTGGCGGCTTGTTGGCCTTCGGTTTTGACGTTTTGGGCGGCGTCGGTGGCGGTGGCCTTGACGTTTTCCATGGCTTCCTGGGCGGGTTCCTTGAGGTCTTGGGCGACGGTTTTGGCGGCGTCGGTGACCTGGGTTGCCAGGGGCTGGGCTGCGGTTTTGAGTTGGTCCGCGGCTTCGCGTTCTTTCTGGCTTGCCGGGATCAGGGAGGAGACCAGCAGCCCGGCGCCGAAGGCGATGAGTCCTGCGGCCAGGGGGTTGCCGGCGGTTTTGGCTTTGACCTGGTCCGGGGCGGCGCTGACGGTGTGGCCGGCGTCGGAGAGTTTGGCCGAGACCGTGTCTCCTGCCTGGTGGAGGCTGTCGCCGGCTGAGTGCATGGCGTTGGTGGTGTGCCCGGCGCCGGTGGAGGTTGTGTCGTGGACTTTGGTGGTGGCGGTGTCTGCGGCTCCCATGATTTTCTCCTTCACCCCGGTCACGGCGTCGCGGACTTTGTCGGTTTGGCGGTGGACGATGTTGGACGGGGTGACTTTGTCGGCCACGGCGTCCACGTTGGTGCCCAGGCGTGCCCGGGTGGCTTCGATGTCTGCTCGGATGACGTCGGGGTTTTCGCTCATCGGTTTACCTCACCTGGTTTTAGGGTTGGGGGAATTTCTGAGAGGGTTTCCCCTGTCTGGGGCAGTCCCTTGATCTGCTTGAGTTCCTTGCGGCCTACCGAGGCCAGGACCGCGGCGATGATCGCCCAGATCACGGCGACGATCAGTGCGGCCCAGCCTAGGGCCATGACGGCGCCCAGGGCCCACATCAGGGCCAGGGAGAGGAAGAGCAGGACGAAGTGTCCGCCCACGCCGGCGCCGGCGAGCATGCCTGCGCCCTTCCCGGCCCGGGAGGTGGATTGTTTGAGTTCGGCCTTGGCCAGCTCCACTTCCTGGCGCATCAGGGTGGACAGGTCCCGGGTCACATCACCAAACAGTTCACCCAGGGACGCGTTGTCCGCTTTCACATGCGCCGCACTGGGCGGCGGCTCAGGAATCTGGCTACTCATCACAGACCACCCGT
>NZ_JBHSDQ010000019.1:0-1079 GCF_042652025.1 Arthrobacter sedimenti
ATGCGCTGGCCGCGGCCGCTGCCCGGGCCCCCGGCGCGGCGTGGGCGGACACCGGCCGGAACGACGCACGAAAGTTGAAGGCTCTGAGGCCCCGGCGTCAGGGACGGTGAATCCCTGCGGCGCAGACAGTGCGCCCGGGCCCGGTCAGCACTAAGAGGCTGGGGCACTTCCCTCTTAGCGCTGTTTTTGGGGGCGTTGAGGGGGAACTGGCAGGGCCGGCATGAATCCTTCCCTGAGCGGGAACCTGGAATTAAAACGAGTTCGGCAGGTGACCGCCACCGTCGTACTCACCTTTGACAAATACAGGATTCATTGTCAGGGGGTCATTCGGTGGAATTGCTGCGCCAGTTTGTTTTAGCAGCAGGGGACGCCATATTGGTGCATCCGGAGAGCTCGAAGACTTTGCCACAGCAGGGGCCGCTCTCGCCAGCTGCCCACGTTCCGTCACCGCCGCTGGCTGCGTAACGGTCCTGACAGGGAACTGTGAACTCATTACCAGCGCCTGAGTATGGCGGCCGCCGGGCCGTTGCTTGACCGATTGACCGCCCTGCTCGTAACCATCATGGACCCATAGCGGCCTAATAGCCAGCCAGGCTGACTATCACGGCCCGGCTGGTTGAACGCTCCCGGAACGGAGCAAAGGCGCATAGTTGGATGATGACGGCAATTGAATCCCGGAGTTTTTACACCCGCGGTGACTCCTTCAGCATTGGAGCTTCACGCGAACATATCGAGCGTGCCCTTGTGGGTTTTGGTGCGACGGAGGTTCGTTTCAGCCAGCGCGGCGACGTCAACGCCATCACGTTCAGGGCCACTGGAAGGCAGTTCCGCATTGTCCTATCGTTGCCGCAATCCGCGGGAAGCGCAGGAGACAGAGGTGGACTGGAACAGGTTCAAGGCCATGAAGTTACGGCCAAAGCACTGGAACTGAAAGCCCGCAGGTTCTGGCACGCTTTTGCCTTAGCCACAGACGCCAAGCTTGCAGCGGTGACAGCGGGCGTCGTTACGCTCGAGTCGGAATTCCTTGCCCATGTCGTTCTCCCCGGTAACCGAACCGTCCTCGACGAACTCGAACCCGT
>NZ_JBHSDQ010000020.1:0-790 GCF_042652025.1 Arthrobacter sedimenti
TTGACCCAGCGGTCCACGGGCAGGTGCCGCTCACTGGGGCGCAGGTATTGGGTGATGGTGATCAGGTCGCACCCTGCCTGGTGGAGGTCTCGGAGGGCTTCGGAGATTTCCTCGCGGGTTTCGCCCATGCCCAGGATGAGGTTGGATTTGGTGACCATCCCGTGGTTGCGGCCCTGGGTGATGACGTCCAGGGAGCGGTCGTAGCGGAACGCGGGGCGGATGCGCTTGAAGATCCGGGGGACGGTTTCGACGTTGTGGGCGAAGACTTCGGGTTTGGAGTCGCAGATCGCTTTGATGTGGTCGGGGTTGCCGGAGAAGTCGGGGATGAGCAGTTCGACGCCGGTGCCGGGGTTCAGTTCGTGGATCTTGCGGACGGTTTCGGCGTAGAGCCAGACGCCTTCGTCCTCGAGGTCATCGCGGGCCACGCCGGTGACGGTGGCGTAGCGCAGCTGCATGGACTGGACGGAGCGGGCCACCTTGGTGGGTTCGAACCGGTCCAGGGGTGAGGGTTTGCCGGTGTCGATCTGGCAGAAGTCGCAGCGGCGGGTGCATTCGGACCCGCCGATCAGGAACGTGGCTTCCTTGTCTTCCCAGCATTCGAAGATGTTGGGGCAGCCGGCTTCCTCGCAGACGGTGTGCAGGCCTTCCTTTTTCACCAGGTTCTTCAGCCCGACGAACTCCGGGCCCATCTGGACCTTGGCCTTGATCCACTCCGGCTTGCGCTCCACCGGAACCGCAGCATTGCGCTGCTCGATCCGCAGCATCTTCCGGCCTTCAGGTGCCAATGTCA
>NZ_JBHSDQ010000021.1:0-721 GCF_042652025.1 Arthrobacter sedimenti
TTCATCTGGTGGGTGGCGTTGCGGCCTTCGAAGTGGGGGCCGAGGCCGTAGCCCTTGACGGTGTGGGCGAGGATGACGGTGGGTTTGCCCTTGAATTCGGTGGCTGCTTTGTAGGCGGCGTAGACCTTGCGGTAGTCGTGGCCGCCGCGTTTGAGGTTCCAGATCTGGTCGTCGGTGAGGTCCGCGACGAGGTCCTTGGTCTGCGGGGTTTTGCCGAAGAAGTGTTCGCGGACGAACCCGCCGGATTCGGCCTTGTAGGTCTGGTAGTCCCCGTCGACGGTTTCGTTCATGATTTTCACCAGGGACCCGTCGGTGTCGCGGGTGAGCAGGTCATCCCATTCCCGGCCCCAGACGACCTTGATCACGTTCCAGCCCGCGCCGCGGAAGAACGCTTCGAGTTCCTGCATGATCTTGCCGTTGCCGCGCACCGGACCGTCCAGGCGCTGGAGGTTGCAGTTGATCACGAAGTTCAGGTTGTCCAGGTTCTCGTTCGCGGCGAGCTGGAGCAGGCCGCGGGATTCGGGTTCGTCCATTTCCCCGTCGCCCAGGAACGCCCAGACCTGCTGGTCGGAGGTGTCTTTCAGGCCCCGGTTGTGCAGGTAGCGGTTGTTCTGGGCCTGGTAGATCGCGTTCATCGGCCCGATGCCCATGGACACGGTGGGGAATTCCCAGAAGTGCGGCATCAGGCGCGGGTGCGGGTAGGAGGACAGGGCGTGGCCCT
>NZ_JBHSDQ010000022.1:0-704 GCF_042652025.1 Arthrobacter sedimenti
CCCTGGGATCACAGTCCGGTTATCGACTCCCCCAGGCTTATCGCAGATTCCTACGTCCTTCTTCGGCTCCTAATGCCAAGGCATCCACCGTGTGCTCTTAAAAACTTGACCACAAAGATCAAAAACAAGCTCACTCGAGAGAACCACAGAAACTGTCCCGCGCACCCAAAAGCACACGAACCAGATCCAGGTTCTAATATCTTGGAAATTGCTTCTTATACAAGATGCTCGCGTCCACTATGTAGTTCTCAAACAACAACCCCACACCACACACCCCACACACAAACCCCCACAGGGATCAAACAAGCATGCGGAACGACATGGCAGGGAAACCAGAAACAAACAAACCCACACCACCAGGAAGCCTCCCCCGAAGGAAAGAACCACCCGGCACCATGGTCCTGTTGTCTCAGGACCCAACAGTGTGCCAAACACTACCCGGCAACCCAGCCCGGCCGCTTTCCAGAACAACAACCCCACAAAGGAGAAGGTTCGTACTCACTGACCGGTCCGTGCCACCAGGCACCTATTTGTTGATATTCCACCCATGAGCACCCGCCGCAGGACAATCGCCTGCGCAACGGGCTTGCTTCCTGACAACCCCCACCACCAGACATACATCCAGGGCAGTTGTTGTAGGTGCTCCTTAGAAAGGAGGTGATCCAGCCGCACCTTCCGGTACGGCTACCTTGTTACGACTTAGT
>NZ_JBHSDQ010000023.1:0-671 GCF_042652025.1 Arthrobacter sedimenti
TTGTCGCCCGGGTGCAGGTACCCGTCCACGAACGTCATGGACTGCTCGAAGACCTCGTTGGTCTTCACCGAGTGCTGCATGTACTCCTGGATCCCGTAGTTATGGATCGCCAACCCCACATGCAGCTGCGCCGCGAACCCCACCGGGGAAATATCCGTCGGCCCATGGAACCCGGACTTGATCTGGTACTGCGCCGCGAAATCCATCACCTTCTTCAACGGCGAAATCCCGCCAAAATGCGTGGACGCGGCCCGGACATAATCGATCAACTGTTCCTTGATCAACGTCTGGTAATCCCACACCGTATTGAAGATCTCACCGATCGCCAACGGCGTGGTGGTGTGCTGCCGCACCAGGCGCAAACCCTCCTGGTTCTCCGCCGGAGTGCAGTCCTCCAACCAGAACAAGTCATACGGCTCCAACGCCTTGCCCAGCTTCGCCGCCTGGATCGGCGTCATCCGGTGATGCCCGTCATGCAGCAACGGGATCTCCGGACCAAACTCGTTCCGCACCGCCTCAAACACCGTCGGCAGGTGCCGCAAATACGCCCGGGTGTCCCAGTCCTCCTCCACCGGGAACGCACCACGACCCGCAGGCTCATAGTCATACCGCTCCCCCGACGCCTGCGCCTGCGCCGCCACCCCATACAGGGCCTTGATCCCCGGCACCGC
>NZ_JBHSDQ010000024.1:0-660 GCF_042652025.1 Arthrobacter sedimenti
ACTAAGTCGTAACAAGGTAGCCGTACCGGAAGGTGCGGCTGGATCACCTCCTTTCTAAGGAGCACCTACAACAACTGCCCTGGATGTATGTCTGGTGGTGGGGGTTGTCAGGAAGCAAGCCCGTTGCACGGACGTTCGTTTCGTGGCGGGTGCTCATGGGTGGAATATCAACAAATAGCGGCTGTTTCCTCCTGCGCTCTTTCTCTAGTACGAACCCTGCCTTCGGGTGGTGGTTCTGGAACGGTGGGGTGCGGGGTGGGGATGGTTTAGTGTTTGGCACACTGTTGGGTCCTGAGACAACAGGACCATGTGGTGGCTCTCCTTTGTGGGGGTTGCTGGGTGGGTTTGTTTGTTTCTGGTTTCCCTGCCATGACGTTCCGCGCACGGTTTGTGTGTGGGGTGTGTGGTGTGGGGTTGTTGTTTGAGAACTACATAGTGGACGCGAGCATCTTGTATAAGAAGCAATTTCCAAGATTATGAACCTGGATCTGGCCGCACTTTGGTGTGGTTGGTTTTCATGGTTCTCTCGAAAATGTTTTTGATCTTTGTGGTCAAGTTTTTAAGAGCACACGGTGGATGCCTTGGCATTAGGAGCCGAAGAAGGACGTAGGAATCTGCGATAAGCCTGGGGGAGTCGATAACCGGACTGTGATCCCAGGG
>NZ_JBHSDQ010000025.1:0-578 GCF_042652025.1 Arthrobacter sedimenti
GAGGAGTTGGTGGGGTCCGGGGTGCTGGGTTCCGTGGGGTCGTTGCGGGTGGATTTGTATGGGTCCCTTGCGGCGACGGGGCATGGGCATGGGACGATGACGGCGATCCTGTTGGGGTTGGAGGGGTTTCATCCGGAGTTGATCCTGCCGGCGGAGGTGGAGGAGCGGCTGGCGTCGATCGCGGAGACCGGGGTCCTGAACCTGGCCGGGGCGGTGGAGGGTTCCGGTGGCGGGGTGGCGTTGCCGTACGGGGTGGAGGATATGGTGCTGCGGCCGTTGACGGTGTTGCCGCGGCATACGAACGGGATGACGTTCACCGTCTCTGATGCGGGCGGTGAGGTGCTGCATGCGGCGACGTTCTTCTCGGTCGGTGGCGGGTTCATCGTCCGGGAGGGTGGGGAGGATGCCGCGCAGCAGGAACTGGATGCGTCCAAGGAGGAGTTGCCGTTGCCGTTCCGGACCGCCGCTGAGTTGCTGGAGCACTGCGCGGTGACCGGGCTGGGCATCGCCGATGTGATGTTCAGGAACGAGCTGGCCTCCCGGGATGAGGGGGAGATCCGGGCCGGGCTGCTGCAGAT
>NZ_JBHSDQ010000026.1:0-535 GCF_042652025.1 Arthrobacter sedimenti
GCCGTCGTTTCCAGGCCGGGATTCTGGCTCCGATCGGGACGAACGAGGCGACCCGGTCGGACGCGATGTTCGGGTTGCTGTCAAAGCAGGAGATGAAGGTGGCGGTCGGGGTGGGCCGAGGGTTGTCCAACGGCCAGATCGGACAGGAGATGTTTTTAGCCGAAAAGACCGTGAAGAACATGGTCTCGTCGGTGTTGGTGAAGCTGGACATGGCACGCAGGACCGAGGTCGCGGTGTTTGTCTCCGGAGCGCTTGGGAACACGGAGGACTCACTGTATGAGTATCGGCGCAGTCGTCACACGGGCTTGATTGCGGAGGTCACGGTGGCGCTTGTGATCTGCACCAGCGAGGCTGGCATCGCGCGGCAGTCCAACAGTGCGCTGCTTGTGGACGCCGTGCGGCTTGCCGATGCGCTGGCCGCGGCCGCTGCCCGGGCCCCCGGCGCGGCGTGGGCGGACACCGGCCGGAACGACGCACGAAAGTTGAAGGCTCTGAGGCCCCGGCGTCAGGGACGGTGAATCCCTGCGGCGCAGAC
>NZ_JBHSDQ010000027.1:0-535 GCF_042652025.1 Arthrobacter sedimenti
GCCGTCGTTTCCAGGCCGGGATTCTGGCTCCGATCGGGACGAACGAGGCGACCCGGTCGGACGCGATGTTCGGGTTGCTGTCAAAGCAGGAGATGAAGGTGGCGGTCGGGGTGGGCCGAGGGTTGTCTAACGGCCAGATCGGACAGGAGATGTTTTTAGCCGAGAAGACCGTGAAGAACCTGGTCTCGTCGGTGTTGGTGAAGCTGGACATGGCACGCAGGACCGAGGTCGCGGTGTTTGTCTCTGGGGCGCTTGGGAACACGGAGGACTCACTGTATGAGTATCGGCGCAGTCGTGACACGGACTTGATTGCGGAGGTCACGGTGGCGCTTGTGATCTGCACCAGCGAGGCTGGCATCGCGCGGCAGTCCAACAGTGCGCTGCTTGTGGACGCCGTGCGGCTTGCTAATGCGCTGGCCGCGGCCGCTGCCCGGGCCCCCGGCGCGGCGTGGGCGGACACCGGCCGGAACGACGCACGAAAGTTGAAGGCTCTGAGGCCCCGGCGTCAGGGACGGTGAATCCCTGCGGCGCAGAC
>NZ_JBHSDQ010000028.1:0-528 GCF_042652025.1 Arthrobacter sedimenti
CGTTCCGGACCGCCGCTGAGTTGCTGGAGCACTGCGCGGTGACCGGGCTGGGCATCGCCGATGTGATGTTCAGGAACGAGCTGGCCTCCCGGGATGAGGGGGAGATCCGGGCCGGGCTGCTGCAGATTTGGTCGGTGATGGAAAACTGCGTGGCCACGTCCCTGAAGCGGGACGGGGTGCTGCCGGGCGGGTTGAAGGTCCGCCGCCGGGCCCCGGACTGGTACGACCGGCTGAAGAAGGAATGCGCCGACGGCCTGGAGGACCAGGACAACAGCGAGGACCAGGACGCGGCCTGGGACGAGGGCCGGCACGATCCACGGTATTGGCAGGAGTGGGTTAACTTGGTGGCGTTGGCGGTGAACGAGGAGAACGCTTCCGGCGGGCGGGTGGTCACCGCCCCCACGAACGGGGCGGCCGGGATCATCCCCGCGGTGCTGTACTACGCGCTGCACTTCGCCCCCGGCATGGACCAGGCCACCCAGGCTGACCGGGACGGTGTGGTGGTGCGGTTCCTGCTCGCCGCCGGCG
>NZ_JBHSDQ010000029.1:0-528 GCF_042652025.1 Arthrobacter sedimenti
CGTTCCGGACCGCCGCTGAGTTGCTGGAGCACTGCGCGGTGACCGGGCTGGGCATCGCCGATGTGATGTTCAGGAACGAGCTGGCCTCCCGGGATGAGGGGGAGATCCGGGCCGGGCTGCTGCAGATCTGGTCGGTGATGGAAAACTGCGTGGCCACGTCCCTGAAGCGGGACGGGGTGCTGCCGGGCGGGTTGAAGGTCCGCCGCCGGGCCCCGGACTGGTACGACCGGCTGAAAAAGGAATGCGCCGACGGCCTGGAGGACCAGGACAACAGCGAGGACCAGGACGCGGCCTGGGACGCGGGCCGGCACGATCCACGGTATTGGCAGGAGTGGGTTAACTTGGTGGCGTTGGCGGTGAACGAGGAGAACGCTTCCGGCGGGCGGGTGGTCACCGCGCCGACGAACGGGGCGGCCGGGATCATCCCCGCGGTGCTGTACTACGCGCTGCACTTCGCCCCCGGCATGGACCAGGCCACCCAGGCTGACCGGGACGGTGTGGTGGTGCGGTTCCTGCTCGCCGCCGGCG